>NZ_ML014839.1 GCF_003675895.1 Parashewanella curva | reverse complement strand
TCTGTGCCATACGCAGTTACGTTTCGAGTTGCAGAAAGCAAAATATAACAGCTTCAACAGCGCTGAACTTGTTGTTCAGTGGGCATTTGCCAGATATTTTTGTTCAGTAGGCTGAATAGTTACAAAATAATTAGCTCGCTAAATACTTATTAGGTAACTTAACCCTAAATCTCAATCAAATTAAAACAGTGGTTAAACCATTTTATATAGCGTTTGATCGTTGATCTATATTTATATACTATAACTGCAATTATCGATCATAATATTGGGTGAGTACATAAATGCAGAAATTTTTACCCAAAACTGTTAAAAATTCCGACAATAATAAACATTCGGATCTTCAACTGAACAAACAGCCAACGGCACTGTTAGAAAATGCAAAAAAAGCTTCTGCGCAACAAGTTTTCGTCGTGCAGAAAACACGATTAAATCCTACTCATCTGCATGGAAGAGCTTTACTGAATTTTGCGACCTCCATGGTTTTGCTCCTTTACCAGCAATTCCAGAAGTTGTTCTTGCTTACCTCGGTCAAGAGATGACTCGTTATCATATTGGAACATTCAACGGTGAATCATCAGCTAGACAATTGAGTAACAGTGCAATAGGCATTCGCGTTGCTGCGATTCGTCATTTTCATATTGAACATGGATTTAGCTCTCCAACTACGCACCCTGAAATAATCAAATCGTTAGAAGGATTTAGGCGTAATCATTATCGTAATTTGATGTACGATGAAAAAAAACCGCTACTGAACTCAGAACTAGAGCGACTGATAAACACAATTAAACAAGAACCTCGTCAATTGTTAAAAGCTCGAGATCTAGCATTAATTACTTTGCTTAGAGCAGGGGGATTTCGAAGAAGTGAAATAGTAAAACTGACAACTGATAGTTTATATTACAGAGATGATGCTTTAGTTGTTACTTTACGTTTTACAAAGGCTAATCAAGCAGGAAAAGCTGAAACTAAAATACTTCCTAATGATGAAGATTTTTCGCCTTATCAATACGTTAAAGATTGGTTGAAAATTAGTGGGTTAACATCGGGACCAATATTTAGAAGTCTTTCAACTAATGGCTTAAGTCTTAAGAAAAATGGTAAAACTGAATTCCCGTCAATCAGTGCGCCTGATGTAAATCGGATATTAAAAAAATATCTTAAAAGAGCAGGTATAGACCCACACCAATTCGGAGCTCATAGTGCAAGAAGTGGGATTGTTACTCAATTAGGAATTGATAATGTGGGCATTATGAAAATACAATCGCGAACAGGTCACAAAGATTTAAGAATGTTGGCCACGTATAATAAGTAATGCCCGAAAAAATCGGGCATTATGTGAAAAAATTATGGTTTAAACGTATTAACTACATCGATGCGCTGAGTCATATCTAAATTAATATGTCCGCTATTACTCACATCTGTAAAGTCAAAAGCTGGAAGATCAGCTTCGGAAACTGAACCTGTGTTCTTAGCATTAGGATCACGTTTTAAAGAAACAAAATCAAACTGTTCTCTATCAACGCCTTGAGACGGTGCAGTGTTTTGCATTGCAGTATATATAGTTTCAATACGACCAGGATGCTGTTTATCCCACTGTTTGAGCATATCTTTGACAGCTTGGCGTTTCAAGTTTTCTTGTGAGCCGCATAAGTTGCATGGAATAATTGGAAAATTCTTTAGCTCTGCATATTCAGCAATGTCTTTTTCACGGCAGTATGCAAGAGGGCGTATAACTACATTAGCTCTATCATCTGATAATAATTTGGGAGGCATAGCTTTCATCTTGCCACCGTAAAACATATTTAAAAATAGTGTTTCGATAATATCATCACGATGATGACCAAGAGCAATTTTTGTAGCACCAATGTGTTGAGCAAAACCATACAAGGTTCCACGTCTTAAGCGTGAACATAACGAACAAGTCGTTTTACCTTCAGGGATTTTTTCTTTAACGATAGAATAAGTATCTTTTTCAAGAATATGATAGGCAATGCCTAAGCTATCAAGGTATGCAGGTAAAATATCTTCTGGAAAGCCTGGTTGCTTTTGATCTAAATTTACCGCAACAATTTCAAAGTTAATTGGAGCACGCTGCTGTAAATTAAGCAAAATATCAAGCATTGCATAACTGTCTTTACCACCAGACAAGCAGCACATGACGCGATCACCATCTTCAATCATATTGTAATCAGCAATAGCACTACCGACTTCACGACGTAACTTTTTTTGAAGTTTATTTTGTCGTGTTTGTTGCTTCTTTGATAATTCAGTCATTGATTGTGATTCTTGTGACATAAAAAACGCGCCTTGCTTAACATAAGGCGCGTATTATTCCAGTAAAGCTATTGTTGGTAAAGTGTAGGAGTCACTTTATTAATTTATTTTGGTGATATTGGCGAAACAAATCCATCTGGCTTTAGAGTAAGCAAGTCACAATTAATATTATCGATAACGTGCTCTGCAGTATTGCCAATCAAAGCTGCTGAAATACCGGTTCTTCCTATCGTACCAAGTATTACTAATTCAGCGCTAAGTTCCTCAGTTAACTCTGGAATAACATCCTCAGGTAAACCCTCTAGCACATGGCAATGCTCTTTTGCGATATTGAATTGTTCGGCGACTTTAATGAGCTCATTATGATGCTGCTCACGCATCGACTCATTATAATTAATCATGTCAAAGTCAGGTAACTCAATAGCAATATTAACAGGCGTACCGGGGTAGGCGTTGACGAGATGCACTTCGCCGTTAAATTGTTTCGCTATAAATTGAGCATGTTCAATAATAGAGTGCGATAAATGGCGGTGATTATCATCTTCTTCTAAATTAATTGCACATAGTATCTTTCCACCACTAAACCAATTTTTTGCTTTAACAAGGAGTACAGGTTCTGGTGCTTTACGCATTAAATGCCAATCTGTAGGAGTAAAGATGACCGATTTTAATTTATCGTGTTCATGCGTGCCTTTAATAATCACATCGAAATCTTCTTCGATAGCGAGTTCGATAATGCTTTCAAAAGGGCGGTTATGCCAAATGACTCGCTTTGAAATTTCAATTCCATCGGTCGAGTATGATTCAACAAGATCATCCAACCAAGCACGACGTTGGTCCAGCACACCATTGCGCATTGCATCACGCTCTTCAATGGAAAGAATAGAGGTCATTTCATACGACAAATCAAACACCGAATGAAAGATTGTCATTTTTGAATTATTTTTCTGGCTGAGTTCAATTGCACGTTCAAGCGCAATTTGATGCTCTGAGGTAGGGTCGATGACAACAAGTAAATTTTTAAATTTTTGCATTATTCCCTCCATATCAAATAGATTATTAAAGTTAAGCGACAAATCATTTCGCTAGGGCGCGCCCTAATGATATTGTCGCTTAAATAGAGGGTAACTTATTGTCTTAAATCAAAAATATCTTATTTAAACAATTCTAGCAGTACCCGCCATTTTTCTTAGTTCATCGAAATTTAAAATAGTGATGTATTTTCCATTAACTTCAATCAAACCTGATTTTTGGAAACGACCTAAAATACGACTAATAGTCTCAACGGTTAAACCAAGGTAGTTACCAATATCCGTTCGAGTCATAGTCAAGCGAAACTCTTTTTGCGAGAAGCCACGACTGCCAAAACGATTGGCAAGTGTACTGATGAAAGCCGCAAGCTTTTCGTCCGCACTCTTTTTACTAAGCAATAGAATCATATCTTGATCATTCATGATTTCGCTGCTCATTAACTTTAGGATCTGTTGACGCAGCTTAGGCATTTTAGCGGTAAGGTCATCAAGAGTCGTGTAGGGGATTTCACAGACCATAGATGTTTCCAGAGCCTGCGCAAAACTTTGGTGTTGATTTTGGTTGATTCCGTCAAAACCGATAACATCACCAGGAAGATGAAAGCCAGTAATTTGCTCTTCACCTTGCTCTGTAATAGTAAAGCTTTTGATAGTACCTGAACGAATGGCATACAAACACTTAAGTTCATCACCAGATTTAAAAACCTGCTCGCCTTTTTGGATAGGTTTTTTTCTTTCAATAATGCTATCTAGTTGATCTAGCTCATTGCTATTAAGCGCGACTGGGATGCATAATTCACTCATGCTGCAATCATGGCAATGAATGGTGCAACCAACGTGAGCTTTTTGATTTTTCTTCAGTTCTATAGCCATGGCTGTTCCAACACTTCTCTATAATCTTTTAATAGTTATGTAAACGTAACACTATAAATGTAATGGTAGGGATTACATTTTAATAATATGCATATTAGGTAGATAGTGATTAAAGCTGATTAAATGCAATCCAAAGTGTATGAACACCAAAGCTTGCAACTAACAACCCGCTTAACAACCTAACTTTTCTTTTTTGCACCCAACTGGAAATGGTTCTGGATGCAACCCCGATACTTAACAGCGCAGGCATGGTTCCTAGGCCAAAGGCAAACATAATTAGCCCACCTTTTATGGCTGAACCACTGGCAACTGACCATGTCAGTGTAGAATATACTAACCCACATGGTAGCCAGCCCCAAACTATTCCTGCGATTAGGGCTTTTGGAACCGTCTTAATAGGAAGCAACTTTGTTGCAATTGGCTTTAAATATTGCCAAAAATAATTTCCTATTTTTTCTATCTTTGTTAGACCTTGCCAAATCGAAGATAGATATAAACCCGTAACGAGCATCATTATTCCAGCAAAAATTCTCAGAATAATCAAGTAGTGATCAATTGAGAACAGCCCTTTAAGACTAGCTGCTGCGCCACCTAATATTACTCCTGCCGTAGTGTAACTCAAGACACGGCCAATGTTATAACTAAATAACAATTTCAATTGTTTTAATAGAAGATTTTCACCGACTTGAATTTTTTGTGGAGTATTGCTAGAAAGAGCAGCCATTAATCCACCGCACATACCGAAACAGTGAGCCGCTCCCATTAAGCCTACAACAAAAGCAGCGACGAAATCGTAATCAGTCATGAGGTTTGTCGTTTTTGCCGTTTGAATTTTGGCTTTCGTCCTCTTCAAATAATATTGAGGAACCCTGTCTGTCTAAATCATCAAACTGTTCTGACTTTACAGCCCAAAAAAATACAGCAACAGCGATCGCAACAAAAATCATTGCAATAGGGATTAGTACATAGATGATACTCATTTTGCATCCTTCAAAAGTCTTAAACTGTTACTTACCACAATTAGAGAACTCGCTGACATACCAATTGCTGCAACATAGGGGGCAATATTACCACTCATTGCTAATGGAAGGACAACTAAGTTGTAACCTAATGCCCACATAAGGTTCTGTTTGATGATTTTTGTGGTTCTGGTGGCGACATTAATCGCATCTACAAATCTCGTTAATTTATCTCCGAGTAAAATTAAATCTGCACTGTTCTTAGCAATCGCAGTACCACTACCCATAGCTACAGATAAATCGGCACCAGATAAAACCGGAGCATCGTTAATGCCATCACCAAACATAACCACTTTATGTTTTTCAGCTTGCAGCCTTTTAACAAGGTCAAGTTTATCGCTTGGCGTTAGATCAAAATGAACATCATTTATACCTAATTTAGAAGCTACAGCTTGAACATGACCTGATTGATCTCCACTGGCAATAGCCAAATGAAGATTAAGCTTTTGCATCTGTTGAATACTTGAGAGAGCATCGTTACGAATTTCATCAGATAGGGTCACTTCAGCAACTAATTCATCTTCTTTTAATAATGAAATAGTTTGCTCTGTAGATGCGCTGTTTTTAGATGCATGCGCCTTGCCTACAAAATAATTTTCACTGTTTATTACTCCACTGATCCCTTTACCCACATGATGCTCTACATCGCTAATGGCAAAATTACAGGTATCCAAATATTCTCTAAATACCTTAGCAATAGGGTGCTCAGAACCTTGTTCTAACGCAGCTATAATCTTAAGAACAGTTTGTTTATTCAGACATTTTGAATAGATTTTTACATCTGATATTTGTAACCGACCATAGGTAAGGGTGCCGGTCTTATCAAAGACTACGTGCTTAATTTTTGGGAGCGTTTCAAAAACTCCAGATTTACGCGTAATAATGCCAAGCTTAGTAAACATGGCCGTAGCACAAGTAACAGCAGTAGGTGTAGCCAATGCAAGAGCACAAGGACAGGTTGCGACAAGTACAGATAGTGTTACCCAGAATGCATCTTCAGGAGAAATAAAGAAATGCCAAACAAGGTAAGTGATGAGGCTTAAAGAAAGAACTGCAGCAGAAAAATAGCGCGAAAGTTTATCAACAATCAAGGCAATGGAAGGGCGATTATTAGATGCAAGCTCTTGTAAGCGAATGATTTCAGATACAAATTGCTCATTTCCAATGGCATTAACTCTAACTTTAACGGGCTGCTCAACGTTAATAGTACCAGCAAATACTTGCTGATCTTTTGACTTGGTTAATGGTAAATGTTCCCCTGTGAGCATGGACTCGTTTAAGCTAGACTTCCCCTCAGCGATAATGCCATCAGCTGCGATAACTTCGCCGGGCTTCACTAAAATTACGTCGCCAATCTTTAATTGCTTCGCTGCGACTTCTTTATAGTCACTTTCTACAACTAGCGTGGCAGTAAGAGGCACTAATTTATGTAAGTTACTTGAGCTAACTGAGGCCTTTTGTTTTGCTTTTTGTTCAAAGTACCGACCCAATAATAAGAAGAAGGTAAACATTGAAACGGATTCAAAATAAACTTCTCCCACACCGTGGTACGTAGCAAAACAGCTTGCTATAAAGGCGCCGCCAATAGCTATAGAAACAGGCACATCCATATTGATTCGGCCCGAAAGCAAAGAGCGAACCGCACTAAAATAGAATGGTTGAGCAGAGTAGAGTGCTACTGGCGCAGCAAAGATCATACTTACCCATCGGAAGTAATCACGAAATTCGGTATCTAAGTCAGTAAAGTAACCAGTATACAGAGCAAGGGCAAACATCATCACTTGCATGGTAGAAAAACCAGCAAGACCAAGTCTTAATAAAAATTGCTTACTGGATTTTTTGGCTTTTGCCTCTTGTTCATCAACTTGGTAAGGAGCTGCAACATAACCTATGGCACTGATTTGCTGTAATATCTCACTTAGCTTGAGTTGATTTTTGTCCCAAGAAATAAGTGCGCGCTGCGTTGTTGAATTAACCATGACTTTCTGCAGGCCTTTTAGCTGCTTTAATTTATGCTCAATCAGCCAAGCACAAGCTGCGCAGGTGATACCATCAATTGAAAGTGAAACCGTTTGAATGTCAGCAGTATCGGAATGTACAAAATCCTTTTGGACTTCATCTAAATCATAAGCACTAAAGCTATTAAGCTCGTCTGGAACAAGTTCAGACTGCTTCGTTCCTGGTTCAGTACGGAATTTATAATAGTTTTTCAGTCCAGCATCCATGATGGCTTGGGAAACAGCCTGACAACCAATACAACACATAGGTTGAGCTTGCTCATTAATTACGGTTGTCAGAACAACAGAAGCGGGGACAGATTCCCCGCAGTGATAACATTGTTTATCTTGGCTCATAGTGATTCACGCTAGTTTAACCAGCTTTCTGTGCCATCTTTTAAAGTAATGCGTTTCTTTAAACGCCAAGATTTATCAAAACCTTCCACTTGAACAATCCAATCGCCATTTAGAGGCTGCTTTGAATCTATGCGGTAAACTGAGTTTCCATCGGCAGATGCAAGTACATCAAAGTCTCTTTCTTTAATTGTTGGATGGTAAAATTCTACAGCTAACGCGGCCTTATAAGGTGTGCCACCATGTTGTTGGATAAGAATTTCATTATTATGGACTTGAATTGAGAACTGCAATCCCATTGCTCGCGCTTTTTGCTCTCTCTTCTTATCTTGGTTAATGCCTTTACCTTTTTTGTAGTAATCATCAACCACAACAGTATCAGAGTATTTCGCGGCAATAACCAAAGTTGCAATGCTTGCTGCAACCACAGTTAGTGGCAAAATAATTAAAAACCAAGGCCAAAATTGCTTGTACCAAGCTGTAGGTGTTTCCATTTTTGCACTCATAACTAAAAATTCAAAGCACATCAATTGAGTGCTTTATACAACAGCCCCTAGAGTAGGGGAGATTAAATACCAAAAAATACTCTCATAATTTTGTCTTCTTTGGTATTTAATCTGTAGTCTAATTTGTAAAAGGATTTAAAAAAGGCCCCGAAATCGAGGCCTTTTCAACGTTACTTCTTAGCTTGATGTGACAAGCTGTAAACGTATGCAGTAATAACGTGGACTTTTTCCTCGCCTAGAATGTCTTTCCAAGCAGGCATTACACCACTACGACCATTCTTGATACTTTCAAGAATTGCCTTACGAGTACCACCATAAACCCAAGCTTTATCCTTAAGGTTTGGAGCACCCATGAATTTATTACCAGAACCGTCCATACCGTGACAAGCAAAACAGCCCTTCATGAATGATGCATGACCTTGCGCAGCAAGCTCTTTGTCACCTTCACGACCATTTAGGGTAAAGATGTATTCAGTTAACGCTTTCAACTCACTATCTTGAATTGGTAGACCACCTTTAGGAGGCATCATACCGTTACGACCGTTCATGATAGAAGTTTTAATAGTCGCTAAATCACCACCGTATAACCAAGAGTTATCAGTTAGATTAGGGAAGCCTTTACCGCCGCGAGCGTCAGAACCGTGACACTGAGCACAGTTTTGTACGAATAGACGCTTACCAACGTTTAACGCTTCTTTATCTTTAACCAACTCTTCAAGTGGTGTTTTCAAGTATGCAGCGAAGATAGGGCCATAAGTTTCATCAGCCTTTTTCATTTCAGCGTCATACTGAACGTAACGACCTTCTTTAGCAGCAAGTTCAGTTGCCGCTTTAGAGTCTTCTTTAATACCTTTTTCATAACCAACACTTTGGTTAGAACTGTTCCACTGTAGCAGGCCTTTCCAGTTTCCAAGCCCTGGATATAGAGCTAGGTAAGCTAGACCAAACACAATGGTGATTAGGTACATATATTTCCACCACTTAGGTAGTGGATTGTTTAGTTCTTCGATGCCATCGAAAGAGTGCCCCATGGACTTTCCTTCTTCGACATCTGTGTGGTTTTTGTTACACAGTTGCAGCAAAATAAAGCAGGCTGCAATTACAAATAATGTAATAACTGTGATCCAAACACTCCAGAAGCTACTCATTAACATTATTTTTGCTCTCCTGAGTCCTTATTGTTTTCCTTAGTAGAGTCCTTCTCGTTAGAGTTTTCCTCATCTGAAAACACAAGGTTAGCCGCCTCATCAAATTTCTTCTTCTGACGCGAGCTATAAGCCCAAGCGAATATACCGATAAAGACGATCATTACAATGATTGTCAAAATGCCTTGTAATGTGCCGTAATCCATATATTGCCTCCTTATTTAAGGGCGTGCCCCAATGACTGTAGATATGCAATCAGTGCCTGCATTTCAGTTTTACCTTCAACTGCAGCTTTTGCACCTTTAATATCTTCATCTGTGTATGGCACTCCGAAGTTACGGAAGATTTCCATCTTGTCAGCAGTCAACTTGCCATCAAGCTTGTTGTCCATTAACCATGGGAATCCAGGCATATTTGATTGAGGTACCACAGCACGTGGGTCAATCAAATGCACTTCATGCCATTTGTCACTGTAACGACCGCCAACACGGGCTAGATCAGGACCTGTACGCTTAGAACCCCACTGGAATGGATGATCCCATACAGATTCACCAGCAACAGAGTAGTGTCCATAACGTTCAGTTTCTGCACGAAGTGGACGAATCATCTGACTGTGACAGTTATAACAACCTTCACGGATGTAGATATCACGGCCTTCAAGTTCTAAAGCAGTATAAGGACGTAAGCCCTCAACTGGAACTGTAGTATCTTTTTGGAAAATCAATGGAGTGATTTGAACCAAGCCACCGAAACTAATAGCGATAACGGTAAAGATACCAAGCAGACCGATGTTCTTTTCAATAAACTCGTGATTAAATTTCATCGTTTCTGCTCCTTATGCTTCAACTTTCTTTAACGAACCTTCAGGGGCTTTAACAGTCTTGATAACGTTGTATGCCATTAAGAACATACCGAACAAGAAGAATGCACCGCCTAAGAAGCGAACGAAGTAGAATGGGTACGAAGCCTCGATACTTTCAACAAAGCTGTAAGTTAGAGTACCGTCAGAGTTAACAGCACGCCACATCAGACCTTGCATTACACCAGAAATCCACATAGATACGATGTAAAGAACAGTACCGATAGTCGCTAACCAGAAGTGAACGTTAACAAGGTTATTGCTATACATACGACCTTGGTTAAATAGAACTGGAATCAAGTGGTATAGAGAACCAATAGAAACCATAGCAACCCAACCAAGAGCACCAGAGTGAACGTGTCCAACAGTCCAGTCAGTGTAGTGAGATAGCGCGTTCACAGTCTTGATAGACATCATTGGACCTTCGAAGGTAGACATACCGTAGAAAGACAGAGATACAATCAAGAAACGTAGAATTGGGTCAGTACGTAGTTTGTGCCATGCACCAGAAAGCGTCATGATACCGTTAATCATACCACCCCAAGAAGGAGCAAATAAGATCAATGACATCACCATACCTAAAGACTGAGTCCAGTCAGGTAGGGCAGTGTAGTGCAAGTGGTGAGGACCAGCCCAAATATAAAGAGCGATAAGAGCCCAGAAGTGAACAATAGATAGACGATAAGAATATACTGGACGCTCAGCTTGCTTAGGAACGAAGTAGTACATCATACCCAAGAAACCAGCCGTCAGTAGGAAACCTACCGCGTTGTGACCATACCACCATTGAACCATCGCATCTACAGCACCAGCATAGATAGAGTACGATTTCATCGCACTAACTGGGATAGCCATAGAGTTAACAATGTGCAACACGGCAACGGTAATAATGAAAGCACCGAAGAACCAGTTCGCAACATAAATATGTGACGTGGTTCGTTTAATTATGGTACCAAAGAATACAACCGCATAAGCCACCCAAACAACGGTGATTGCGATATCAATTGGCCACTCAAGTTCAGCATATTCTTTACCACTAGTGAAACCTAGAGGTAATGATATTGCTGCAGAAAGAATGATTGCTTGCCAACCCCAGAATGTAAACGCTGCTAATTTAGGAGCGAACAAACGAGTTTGACAGGTACGTTGAACTACATAGTAGGACGTAGCAAAAAGGGCTGAAGTACCGAACGCGAAAATCACGGCGTTAGTGTGCAGAGGTCTAAGACGACTGTACGTTAGCCATGGAGTATCGAAGTTCAATGCAGGCCAGATCAACTGAGCTGCAATAAGAACACCGACTGCCATACCAACAATACCCCACAAAACAGTGGTTAAGGCAAATTGGCGGACAACGGTGTAATTGTAATCAGCGCCTGTAGGCTGGGAATGGTTCATCATATTGCTTCCACTGCTTATTACTTTTACTTATAGTTTTAGGTAGAGCAAAGCTATACCTGGTTAAATTAATGCCAAATCGATTGTTTTATATTCAAAAAAACGAAAGGGCATTGCTGCATTGCTTGCACAACAGTTATAAAGGTTTGCAAAGCAGTGGTATTTTACTAAAGGCACCGTCAAAAAGATACCTATGACTTGTTATCAAAATTGATCTGGATCATGTTTGCGACCAGAATGTGAGCGAAAACTAATAAAGGACAATTTGCAGTGGGCGATATGACAATTTCAAAAATTTTATTACCATTAATCATAAGCTTAGGATTAATTGGTTGCGGTCAAAAAGACACGAAAAATGTAGAAAAAGGGAGTTCAGATCCTACTTTATGCAGTTTTTTAGACAATTCGTGCACAAAATCAACGAAAGGTGTTAATTTTACAATAAAAATTAGTCCTGAAGAGGTGCCAAGTGAACAAGATTTACATTTTCGTCTGACTGTCGATAAAACAGTCATAAATGTAAAAGCCCGCTTAGAGGGGAGGGATATGTTTATGGGCATCATTCCTGTAGTCTTATCTCAAACCGAATCAAACACCTATGATAGCCAGTTTATGCTCGGTTCATGTGCTAGTGGTTATATGGTATGGCGCCTATTTATTAGTGCTGAATACCAAGGTCAACAAATCAACACTCACTTTGATTTCTTAGCGGATAACAAGCAAAAGTAGCATTATTGTTTTAAAAATCGAACAAAAATGACAAAGTTTAAATCTGTGTAACAGCTCACAAAACCTTAACTCAAGCTGACAACTTCAATTAGCTTAATGCCGATAATCACCGTTATCGGCAATTCATATAAGAAAACAAATGAAACTACTTCCACCTGTAATTCCGATATTCGACAAGCCAGAATACATACTTGAAGGGAATCCTGTTGTTAATCAATACATCACAAACGTTAGTCTTTCATCTGTAGAAGACGCCAGTTTATTACTAGAACATGCTGCAGATTGGCTTTGTGAAGAAAAGCATTGCGAAAATAACTACAAAGCGTATAGGAGTGAAATCACCACGTTTTTTCATTGGTGTTTTGATATAGCAAAACTATCTCCGATACAGATGACCCGTAAAGATATGGCTAAGTACATTAATTATTGCCAGAATCCACCAGAAGCACTGATCGGATATTTCAATGTGGCTCAATTTACAGGTAAAGATGAGCTACGCCAGCCAAACCCAAATTGGAGGCCATTTATAGGTAAAAAAGCCAATGGCAGCCCAATACCATACACATTGAGCGACAATGCTCTTAAAACCAAAATTGCCATTTTATCTGCGTTTTACAACTATCTGATCACAGAAGAATACTGTGAGCGAAATGTCGCTCAAATCTGGCTTAACCATAGTCGATTTGGTAAAAACAAAAGCTATAAAATGGAATCTTCAGATGAAAAATTACCAATTTTTACCGAATTACAATGGTCATATGTAATTTCAACAGTTCAAAAATTGGCTAATGAGAACCCAAATATCTATCAGCGGCATCAATTTTTAATACAACTATTATATAGCTGCTATTTACGTATATCAGAAGTCTCAGCGCGCGCTGGATATTCTCCAGTAATGGGACAATTTAGACAAAACCAACAAACTGGTATTTGGCTGTTTTACATACCGAAAAGTAAAGGCGGCAAAAAACGCAGTGTTACAGTATCTAAATCATTACTGAACGCACTCAAAAGTTATCGAAAATTTCTTAAATTGCGAATTTCGGTCATTCCGGACAGCGGTTTCGGGATCATCCGGACAGTCGTGATCCCAGATTTCTCTTAACCTAATTTTTACTACAAGTGTCCGGATTGATCCAGTTTTCGCATAGATTCACCT
>NZ_ML014838.1 GCF_003675895.1 Parashewanella curva | reverse complement strand
AGTTGAAGGTGTTAACAACAGACTTAAGACAATTGTTAAAATGGCTTATGGTTACAGAGATTGGGAGTTCTTTGAGCTAAAGGTAAAAGCAAGTCACGAAGCTAGATCTTCATTTTCCTGATGAACCGGATAATCATTATGTCCTCTACTGATTTTCGTGACCATTTATTTGTGGCTGTCACTCGCCCTGCAATGAAATGGGGCGTGACTTTGGATGGTATTATCATTGCTGCATCAGTCGTCACTGTATTGATGATAGCCACTAAAAATCCTTTCGTTTTATTGCTGTATATCCCTTTGCATGCATTCATGTATTCACTGTGTTTACGTGATCCTATGATGTTCCGTTTGCTCAAGCTCTGGGTGTACACCAAAGCTAAATCTGTATGCTGGCGATGCTTGGGTTATGCCAGTGCCAGTCCTGTTGTTAATACTCGCGATAAGGAGCGCATGTTATGAGTGCAATAGCCATCGAAAAGATCACTAAGGAGTGGCAGCGAGAAAACTCTGTTGATGAGTTTATTCCTTATCAAGCGCATGTGGATGAGCACACGATTAAAACCCATAGCGGTGATTATTTGCAGATCATCAAGTTGCAAGGTGTGGCGCATGAGTCGGCTGATCCTGAGCAAGTAAACCTCTGGAAAGAGCAATTCAATTTGATGCTACGAAATATCGCAAGTCCTCATATGTGTTTATGGACACATCTTATTCGTCGTGAATCTAAAGTTGTTCCTAAGGGCGAGTTTAATTCGGAGTTTGATAAGCAGCTAAATCAGAAATATATCGACAAAATTTGCCAAAGCCAGCTGATGGTCAATGAGCTATATCTAACAGTGATCTACCGTGATACTAATGCGCCACTTCAATCGAAGTTAAAGATAAAATCAACCACAGTAGAACAGGTACTTGCCGAGCAAAAACAAGCCATATCAGCATTAAATGAAGTCGTTAGCACAGTTTTATCATCATTGGACAGCTATCAGCCTCAACGGTTAGGGATCTACACCAAAGACGTTATCAATAAAGGCAAAGTAAAAGGGAAAGTTTTCTACAGCGAGTTACTTACGCTTTTAGATTACCTGACAAATGGCGAGTGGCAACCAAGAGCCATCAAAACCCAAGATATTTCAAAGTCATTACCCAGAGTCAGACCACTTTTTTCTGATAACACTTTTGCCCTAAAAGGCATTACGCAAACCCGTTTGGGCGCGTGTTTAAGTATTAAGGAGTACCCTGAACACACCGAAGCGGGTTTGCTTAATGCCCTTTTATCAGCACCCTTTGAGTTGGTATTAACTCAAAGCTTTCAGTTTTTATCGAAACCAGTGGCTACTGAGATTTTATTGCGCCAACAAAAAAGGCTGACAGCTACAGGGGATTTTGCTCATTCTCAAGTGGATGCCATTGATATTGGGTTAGATGATTTAACCGCTGGGCGCATGGTTTATGGTGAACATCATCTGGTGTTAACCGTATTGAGTGACACAACTGAAGCTCTTGATAAGCACCTGTCAGCACTAAAATCTGAGCTAGCCGATCAAGCCATTATTCTCACCAGAGATGATTTATCGATTCAGTCAGCATTTTACTCGCAGCTACCAGCCAACAGTCGCTATCGTCCTCGCCCGGCTCGAATATCTTCTCGTAACTTTGCTGGGTTTTGCAGTTTTCATAACAATCCATCAGGTCAATTAAACGGCAACCAGTGGGGCGATGCGGTTACTGTATTGCAAACGGCGTCTGGTGCGCCATACTACTTCAACTTTCATGAACCCCACTCTCATCCACAAGAGCAGCGGTTAAACCAAGTCCTAGTTCCTGAAAGTCGTGAAGATAAGGAAGACTTGCTCAAGGATGAGCATCACGCTTTAGGTAACACCTTAATCATCGGTGCTTCTGGCTCTGGTAAAACAGTGCTACAAGGCTTTTTGATTTCTCAAAGTAAGAAGTATCAGCCAACCCAAATAATCTTTGATAAAGACCGTGGTTTAGAGATCTATGTTCGTGCTACTCAAGGGTTATATCTACCACTGCAAATGGGTAAGCCCACTGGTTTTAATCCCTTTCAGCTTGAACCCACAGCCGACAATATACTGTTTATCACCGCTTTGATTTCCAAGCTTTGCGGTGGTGAGTTATCTCATCAACATCAACAAGACTTATCGGATGCGGTAAAAGGCGTAATGAGTTTGCCTAAGCCGCAACGCCGTTTAAGTCGCTGTTTGGAATTTCTTGACCCAGTAGACCCAAATGGTTGTAGCTCAAGACTACAAAAGTGGTGTCGTGGTGGTGATCTATCCTGGGTTTTAGATAATGAAATCGATGAGCTGACTATTTCCAATCAAACTTTGTTTGGCTTTGATGTCACAGAGTTTTTAGATATTGAAGAAATCCGCACACCCATTGTGATGTATCTGTTTTATCGCATCGAAAAGTTGATAGACGGGCGCAAGCTGCAAATCTTTATGGATGAATTCTGGAAGCTATTGGCTGATGAATACTTTGAAGATTTAGCCCAAAACAAGCAAAAGGTCATTCGTAAACAAAACGGCATTATGGTGTATGGCACTCAATCCGTTAGAGATGTTCTGAATTCTCCCATTGCTCACACTTTGATAGAACAATGCGCCACCTTGATTTTAATGCCCAATCCTAAAGCTCGACGTGATGATTATATGGATGGCTTACATCTTACAGAACGTGAGTTTGAGCTTGTTAGCACTGAGCTACAACCTAATTCCCGTCAATTCATTATCAAACAAGGTCATGAAAGTGTCGTTGCTAAATTAGACTTAAATGGCTTTGATGATGAGCTTTCAGTGATTTCTGGTACTACAGATAAAGTGAATTTGATGTACCAGATTGTGGAAACGGCTGGCAGTGATCCCAAAGATTGGCTCCCTGAATACTTCAATGCCTTGCATGATCAGCGAGGTGAAGTATGAAACGATTATTGCTGTTGGTAACGTTATCACTGCCATTACCTTGTCTCGCTTTCCCTGTGATTGATATTGCTAACCTGCATCAAAAAATCATTGAAATACGTCATTTATTAGAACAAATCGACACCTTAAAACAGCAGCTTGATACCGCTAAACGTCAACTCAGTAGTATCAACGGTATCACAGGAATGAGCGATGCCATTGATTCCGTTTATGATGTGGCTGTTAAGGTCGATCCCAACCTTACTCTCAAACAACAAGGTTTACACAACAGTGAATGGCTAAAGTTAGGAGGTGATAGTGCCAGTTTGTTTGATGACATCAATCGCTATCGTGGCCGTTGGTTAGGACAAACCCAATTGTCGCTACAAGAAACTCAAGTGAGATATGACCAATTAGCCAGACTTATCAACAAGATCACTCAAGCACCAAAACAAAAAGACATTCAAGACCTACAAGCCCGAATTCAAGCCGAGAACGTCATGCTTGCGAATGAGCAAGCCAAATTGCAGCTAATGAAAGCCCAAGCTCAAGCCAATGACGCTTTAGCACAGCAGCGTATCACTCAAATGGCTATTGAGTCGGCTGGTGAATTACACCCGATTAATGTGAATTGGAACTAACCCACCACGGATGGCAGAACCCATTAAATCTACAATGAGGAATCTGCATGAAACTTATCAATATTCTATTAATTTCAAGCCTGTTTTGTGTCATGACAGGCTGTTCAAAAATGAACAACCACCATAGCCAACAAAGCCAAGCTCATGATGTGGCTTGGTATAAACAGCATCAGAAAATCTTGATGCAAACCTTAACTCAATGCAGCAACAATCCGGCTAAGTATCGCAATCATCCTGAGTGTATCAATGCTCAACAAGCGGCAAATGACATTGTGGCAGGCGATCCAATGCCGCTACCTGCTGATATGGCTCATCCCAAAGAGTAATCAAGATGGCGGCTACCAGTAATCTGTATCGCAGTATTTTCAGCTTGGTTGATCAAGCTCTGCACAATTATGTGCAACAAGGCTCTGCAAGGCTGATCCAATACCTGATCCCTGTATTTACCAGTATGATGATTTTATGGGTGGTGATTTGGGGCTACTCAATGATGTTTGGTCGCAGTCAGGAGCCATTACAAGAGGGATTTTTTCGCATCATTCGAATTGGTTTTATCCTGACCTTGGGATTAACCGTTGGTCATTACAATCAAACCGTAGTGCGTTTTTTGAGTGAAACGCCACAGTTTTTAGCGGCAGTTGTTTCTGGCACCAAAACCCAAAATGCCGCGCAACTATTAGATCACCTGTTCGGTCAAATTCTCATCCTTGCCGATAATGCGTGGCGACAAGGTGGAGTGATGAACGGTAACTTCGGCATGTACATTCTGGCGATGGGCATATTAACCATCGGTGGTTGTCTGACCTTATTAGTGGCGTTCTTTATTTTACTCAGCAAAGTCATGGTCAGTGTGCTGTTGGCCATCGGTCCGGCCTTCTTTGTTCTGCTTCTGTTCCAAGCCACGCAACGCTTTTTTGAAAGCTGGCTGGGCATGGTACTTAACTTCGGTTTTATCTTGCTGCTGGGCGTATCGTCAGGACAGCTGATGACTTCGGTAGCCTCTAAATATCTTGCACAAATCTCTCACAACCATGCGGCTTTAACAACCCTCAGCGACAGCTCCATGCTGTGCATAGTGATGGGACTGTGCATTTTAGTGATGAAGCAAATTCCAGCAATGGCTTCAGCCCTTGGTGGCGGTGTAGCCATTGCCGCTCATGGTGCGATATCTAACAGTCTTCATGCTATGCGTCCTACCACCTTACGCCATCAATACCGCACTTTAAGGCGAGATTTGAATTACACAGGTCAAGCCTTATCTGCACCAATAAAGCCTGTTGGTTCAGGGTATCGGGCTTATCAACAACGTTTTGGTGGCAACAGCATTTCAGGAGAAAGTGAACAATGAAAAAAGTCCTATCTTTGTGTTTCATTCTATTGCTCACTCACTGCTCAAGTATGCCTAAACCACCGCACTGTAAAGATGATGGTAAAGGGCTAAAACCTGTGAACACTCAGCCTATTATTATCAAACCTATTGAGGTTAGTCATGGCTGAACTTGAGCAACAACTTACTGATAAGCAGCTACTTCAGAAATACTTTGCTGAGGCCAGAGGTTGGGATGCTGAACTGAATGTCAAAATCAAACAATCGGAGCAACGTGCTTGGAAATGCTGTTTATTACTGGCTCTACTTGCCGCGCTTTTGGCTATCAGCCTCATTATCTTAATGCCGCTGAAATCCATCGAACCTTTTGTGATTCGAGTGGATAACAACACAGGCTTTGTGGATGTGGTATCGACCTTAGCCAACAAGGGACAGGTGAAACAAAAAGCTCAAGAAGTGTTGGATAAATATTTCTTAGCTCAATATCTACGTCATCGAGAAGGCTACCAGTGGCAAACACGAAGTTATGACCGAAAGCTAATCGGTCTTATGTCAGATGAAAACGTTCAACAAGATTACGGCTTACAAACTGATCCTAAATCTAACTCAAATGCGCCAATTAATCTTTATGGCCAATCAGCACAAGTGTTGGTCAAAGTGAATGTCATCAGTTTTATTGGGCACGACAAGAATAATGGTGAGCAAACCACAACGGCATTAGTCCGTTATACCAAGCGAGTTAAACAAATCGGAGAAGATCACCCTCTAACCCATTGGGTTGCGACTATTACTTTCGCCTTTCGTAATGCCCCTATGTCAGTTGCTAACAGACAACTGAACCCGCTTGGTTTTCAAGTGTTGAGTTATCGCAATGATCAAGCAACGGGAGGGGATTAAGGTGTGTTATTTGCTGGATCTTCTCCGTCGCACCTGCGAAGGCAGGTGCCTAGTGCCTTTAAGTCTCAATATAGATAAAAGTCGCTGGATGCCTGTCTTCACAGGCATGGCGTTAATGCTGACATCTCTTACTTCATTGGCTCTTGAAACCCCTCATATGGGTCATTTCGATAAACGAGTACGCCATATCAACTTCAATCCGCAACAAGTAGTAAAGTTAGTCGGCCATTATGGTTTTGCGACCGATATTGCCTTTGCCAGTGGTGAATCCATCAAACAAATTGCCATGGGCGACAGCGGCGCATGGAGTGTCACACCCGTTGATAACCACATCTTCATCAAACCTAAAGCCCAGCAAGCCACCACTAATATGACGGTGCTCACCAATCGCCATGTGTACCAATTTGAACTGAATGCGTCACTGCTGAAAAACACTAACCAAGCCACAAGCCGCAATATGATGTTTGCGGTGGATTTTATCTATCCTGATGATCTGAAAACCCAGCTACACCAACACAATCAACAGCAGTTACTTAATGATCAACTTGATATTCAGACCACGCCACAGGTGAATAACCAAAACTATTTCTATAAAGGCGATAAAGCCTTATTGCCTACTACAGTTTTCGATGATGGCCGCTTTACTTATCTCAAGTTCAGCCAAAAACAAGACTTGCCTGCGGTGTATACCGTCAATAGTGATAACAGCGAAAGCTTGGTGAATAGTCATATCAATCCTGACTTTCCGAACACCATAGTGATCAGGCTATTAGTTAGAAGATTAGTGCTGCGACAAGGCCAATTAGTCTTGTGCTTGTTTAACCAATCCTTTGATGCAGAAAAGCCTGCAAGTTATCAAAAGACACAAATCCCACAAGTGAAGCGTACTGCTAAAAGACATGGAGGTTCGCATGGCTGAACAACACACCAACCAAGAACCAGAGCTTTCCAATAACCCCGTTCCAGAGCTAGGCAGTCGAGTGCAAAACAACTCATGGCTGACCAAAGCCGTTATGATTATCATTGCTGGATTAATGATTGTGCTGTTAGTGGCCATCAATGGCGGTTTTAGCCATGCCCAATCAGACACTGATTCAATCCACCATCATTACACCATTGCCGATCATTTGGGTGCGCCACCTGAGCCAGATAAGCACTCAAACCCCACTAAAGCGACAACACCAACCGCAGATAAAAGCTCAATTATTCATACAGGGCAATTGGACGAACCTAACTCACCGCAGTTTGGTCACCTAGCTCGTTTAAGCGGCCATAAAAAAACACTCACGCCACAGCAGCGTAAACAGTTGGATGGTTTATTGGTACTCAATAACACCTCACAACAATCGGTTCAGAGTAATACTCAGCAACAAGAATTTCTACCAGATTTAAACCAAACACAACCCAATAGCCATTCTCTTAATCAACAACTGCAAGCCACCAAAATTCAAGGCAGTATTGCCAGTCAAATCATCGACCCTAACTTGTTTATCACCAAAGGCGCATTTCTTGACTGCATTTTAGAAACAGTCATCAGCAGTGATGTTACAGGTATGACCCGTTGCCAGTTAAGCCGTGATATCTACTCCACCAATGGCAAAGTGCTTCTGCTCGAAAAAGGCAGTCATATTGTTGGTGAGTACCAAGCCGGATTAGAGCAAGGGCAGGCTCGAATATTTGTGTTGTGGGATCGCATCGAAACCCCAACTGGCGTGATTTTGGATTTGGCTTCACTGGGAACCGACAGTCTTGGTCGTAGTGGTCACAGTGGCTATGTTGATGGTCATTTTGGTAAACGGTTCGGCAGTGCCATGCTACTCAGTTTGGTCGGTGACATCGGTAAGTATTACGCCAATAAATCTAAAGGAAATAACAATAAGATCCAATTCGGAGACACTATCGGCGGCACCAAAGATTTAGCCTCCATTGCTTTGCAAGATTCGATTCATATCAAACCAACGTTATATAAAAACCAAGGGGAACACATCAATGTGTTTGTGGCCAGAGACTTAGATTTTAGGAGTGTCTATGAGCTTAAACTTAGCCACTAATCAAAGCCCTAGTTCTGATATCAACATTGAAGATTGTCGCTCTTTGGCTTTGCAGGAGCATTTGAAATTGCTGGATGCTTACCTAATGCAGCCCGGCATCACTGAAATTGTAATTAATCAGCCCAAGCAGGTCTTAACAGAATCCAATAAAGGTTGGAATAAACATAAATCCAATACTATTTCGTTGGAATACTGCCAACGCTTAAGTAAATTGATTGCGACCTATTCAGGGCAGAAATTGGATGCGGCACATCCGATTTTATCAGCCACCTTGCCTCATGGTGAGCGAGTCCAAATCGCCATTCCACCTGTGACCTTAATCGGCAAAATCAGTCTCACTATCCGTAAACCATCGAGTGTGGTGTTCAGCTTGGATGATTATCAACTGCAAGGCTATTTCAGTGCTCAACATATTGAAGTCGATAACCAACATCAAAGCGAACAACAGCTGATTGATCTCAAACAACAAGGTGACATGGCCGCCTTTTTGAAACTCGCCATTCAGCTTAGAAAGAACATCATCGTCTCTGGTGCAACTGGCTCAGGAAAAACAACGTTTTTGCGTTCCTTACTTCAACAAGCCCCAGACTCAGAGCGATTGATTTCCATTGAGAATGTCGATGAGCTGCAACTGTATAACACCCATTCTAATACCGTCAGTTTGTTCTATTCCGCTGGTAATCAAGGCATTGCCAATATCACTCAAAAGCAGCTGTTAGAAGCCAGCTTACGGATGAAGCCTGACAGAGTATTTGTCGCAGAGCTTATTCGTGGCGATGAAGCTTTTTACTTTCTGCGCAATATCAATTCAGGTCATCCGGGGAGCATCACCACCATGCACGCAGGTAGCCCCAAATTGGCATTAGAACAGTTAATGTTACTGCTAAAAGAAAGCCAAGCAGGTTCGTCATTATCCAGAGAGGACATCAAGCAACTTTTGAATTTGTGCGTCGATGTGATTGTGCAGTTGCAAGTCGTAAACGGCAGACGTTTTGTCAGTGACGTGTACTTTAATCCAAAGAACACGGAGGCATGATGAGTAAACGCGGCGGGTTAATATCATCAAGCATCATTGGCGTGTTAATCGCAAGCTTGTGGCTCAGTAGTGCTTTGTTCTTGTGGTTCGCCAATCTCGACGTCAAACATTCCAGTCCGTTAACTATCTTCAAATACGCTTACTACTACGGCCACCAACGCATTACTCAGTTTTACCTCATTCTATCTGTTACCATTGGCTTTGCACCTGTTATCGCTTTTATCGCCAAGAAGCTGAAAACAAAAAAGCAGTCACTGTATGGCGACGCTAAATTTGCCGATACCAAACAGCTCAAGCAAGCAGGATTACTAGCTAAGTCCGGCATCGTCGTTGGCAAAAAACGCTTTGGATTGTCAGAGCAATATCTACAATTTTCAGGTCAGCAGCATGTATTAATGTCAGCACCAACTCGCAGCGGTAAAGGTGTAGGCGTGGTCATTCCCAACTTACTCAGCTGGAAAGATTCAGTTGTCGTGTTGGATATTAAACAAGAGAATTGGCACATCAGCTCAGGCTTTCGTAATACCCACGGTCAGCAATGCTTTTTGCTTAACCTTGCTCCTAGAAACTATCAAAGCCATCGTTGGAATCCACTGCATTACATTTCTAATGACCCCAGTTTTCGGATCAACGATATTCAAAAAATCGGCCAAATGCTGTTTCCCAATATCGATAACGAAGCCCCAGTTTGGCAGGCATCAGCTCGGTCTTTATGGTTGGGGTTAGTCTTGTACTTAATTGAATCGCCACCTTTGCCCGTAACTATGGGTGAAGTATTAAGATTACTGACTCAAGGCGATGAATATCTGGCTCAGCAATTAGAATTAAGATTAGATTCAAACGTCAGTTTATCGAGCCAATGCCTTTTAGCCCTAAAGGAATACCTAGACACACCAGAGCGTACCCGTGGCTCTGTGCGTAAAAGCTTTACCTCCGCTTTAGAGCTGTTTTACAACCCTGTGATAGATGCGGTTACCGCAGCTAATGACTTTGATTTACGCCAAATACGCCAACAAAAAATGTCGATTTATGTGGGCGTCACCCCTGATGATTTAAGTCGCTTATCGCCACTCATTAATTTGTTCTTTCAACAACTGATTGACCTCAACACTAGAGAACTACCAGAGCAAAACCCACTACTCAAATACCAAGTGTTACTGCTCATGGACGAATTCGCTGCTATCGGCAAAGTCAGCATTTTAAGCAAAGGCATCAGTTATGTAGCGGGTTATGGCTTGCGACTGCTTACCATTATTCAATCGCCAGCACAGCTAAGAGAAATCTACGGTCACGATGGCGCTGAAACCTTAATGGATAACCATGCGCTACAAATCGTATTTGCGCCGAAAAACCCAAAAGTGGCCAGAGAAATTTCAGACAGCCTTGGCACATCCACCATCAACAACCGCAGTCGCAGCCGCCAGTTATCAGGCAAAGGTGGTAAAAGTGAAAATGTCAGCGACCACGGAAGAGCCTTAATGCTGCCCCAAGAGCTAATGCAAATGGGGGCTGATAACGCCATTTTACTCCTTGAAAACTGCCTTCCAGTGAAATGCCAAAAACTGCGTTGGTATCAAGACAAACAGCTAAGTATTCGTGGTAATCATCCAAATAAAGAACACTTCGCAACACCAAGCATTCCTAAAGTCACGCCCAAACAGCACTCAATTACCATAAGCCAAATTCGCTGCGCTGATGATGGCGATCCAGCCAATGTCGAACAATCTGAACCAGACAATAGTGTTGCAGAGCAGCCGAGCCAAGCAGAACCCAAATCTGAACAGGGTGCAATGAATGATTTAGTAACCGATTTCAAAAACGTAGTGGGAGATGAGCATTATGAGTAACGAGCAATTGAAGCACAAAACCTATTTGGCCGTAGGTTATGACGATAGAGCACAAGCCCAACGAGAAATTGGCAGGCTCAACAATGGAGTTGCAGGCATTAGTTTTGATGGCGAACAAGGCTTGTGGTATGCCAAAGCTGGAACCGAGAAACGTAAAGTAGAACCTTGGTTGCCCGATCCCAATATGATGAAACAGCACAGCGATACCGACCCCTTGCTTGAATTTAACAATGTGCTGGAAACCGCAGGCTTTTTACTCAAGGAACCTCCAACTATGGACGGTCAAATTCATCGAGTGGCGACACAGGACGATAAAAGAGGTCAAAAAAGTGGTGTCTATGCCGTGTTTAATGATGGCCATCCCGTGGGTTGGTATCAAGACCACCGCAATCATAGCGAGCCACAAAAATGGCATGCTAGCTTTGAACAAGCCAATCCAACCGCAAGGCTTCATCAAAAAGCCCACATGGCCAATATTCGCTATCAACGAGAGCAAAGCCTTAATCAAAAGCAACAACATCACGCCAAACGCTGCGCACAGCTGTATCGGTTATTGCCCTTACCAAGAGGGCAAGAGTATCTTCAGCGCAAACTGGTGCAGGCGTATCCGGGCGTGTGTAAGGATAAAAAAGGACGCTTAGTTATTCCTTTGTATGACACGGAGCAAAACATTCACAGCTTGCAGCGCATTAGCCCCAATGGTTTTAAATGTCTTAAAAAAGGCGCGCAAAAATCAGGACACTTCTTTGTAGTCGGCGATAGACCACTCAATGCCGATGAACCTATTCTCTACGCTGAAGGTTATTCAACAGCAGCGAGTATTGCCGAAGCCACAGGGCGCAGTGTAGTGATGACGGTCGATGCAGGCAATATGCCCAAAGTCGCTGAAAAGATCAGTGCTGCCTACCCCAATGCCAAACATCTATTCCTTGCCGACAATGACCATAAAAATCAAATCAATAAAGGCATACAAAAAGCCAGAGAGTCAGCCAACTTAGTCGGTGGGCACTGGCTCACGCCTAAGTTTTCCACAGAGCAAATTCAACATGGCTTAACCGACTTTAATGATCTACACATGAGCAGCAGCGTGGTTCGAGTGAAAAAGCAAATCGAAGGCTATATTGAAAGTTGTTGGCCTGAGCTAAAGTATCAAATGTCAGAGCGGATCTTGCCAAGGCTTAACAGCATTATTCCAGAGAAAGTGCCCCCTGAAAAAGCAAAGCAATACACTTCATCCCATGAAACAGATCAAGCTGAATCACCTAGCAATCCAAGCTCAGTGGCAGAACCAAAGACACAAGCAAAAACTGAAAAAGACGACACGCAAGATGCACCCAAAACTCACAAAATGCCTATGCCTAAACATCTGTATTTACGTTATGTGACTGTCAATGGTAAAGGCTATTTTCCTCATCGAAATTCAGCAGCACTTGCCTTTATCGACAAAGGCAACAAGCTACAAACACGGCTTGAGCACAGCAAAATCATTATGGATTTATTGGCGATTGCCGAGCATCGAGGCTGGCAACAAACCAAGCTCAGAGGCAGTCAAAATTTCAAACGTGAAGCTTGGTTACAAGCCAAAATCAAAGGTATAGACGTCACAGGCTATAAACCACAACCCTTGGATTATCAACGCTTGGCACAGCAAGGAGGGAGTATAAATAGCAAACCATCCCAACAGGCTCAAGCTCGTCAACAAACTCAAACGGTAAAGAATCAAACTCAACCAAATACTTCACCACTCAAACAGCAAGCAACAACACAAGCCAACCCACAATCAGCACTAGAGCGATTTAAGCAGAGATTTACTCCACAAAACTCAATAACTAAGTCACGCTTTGCACCAAAAAAGGAGGCGCACTATGAACAGCAACTTGAACACTAAGCTCGATGAAAAATTAACTCTGCTCAACACACCACAAAGTATTGTGGAAGTCACGGCAGCTGAAGCCGAAGAACTGGGTGCATGTGAGGAAGATGCGCTAACCGAAAAAGACGCATGGGAAGCTGTAGAAATCGATACACCCGATAAGGAGTAAGCCATGCCAACGAATCAAAAGAACAAAGTCCCGTACCATGAACAAATCGCCAACAAGCTTATTGAGCAATTAAAACAAGGGACAGCACCGTGGCAATTACCATGGAAACCGGGCGAGCCAAGAATGCCTCACAATCCAGTCAGTGGCACTAAATATAAAGGTTCCAATGCAATCTGGTTAGCCATGCAAGGCAGACAAGATCCAAGGTGGATGACTTTTAAACAAGCCAATAGCTTAGATGCCAAGGTGATGAAAGGGCAACACGGCACCATAGTCCAATATTGGAAGCTGTTCGACAAGGTAGATAAAACCGACAACAACGGCAAAAAGATCATAGGTGCTGATGGCAAACCACTAAAGGAAACCGTCAAACTAGAAAAGCCAAGAGTATTCAGTGCAGTGGTGTTCAATGCTGCTCAAATCGAAGGTTTACCCGAGCTGGAAATCAAAACAGAACCCGATTGGCAACGCCACGAACGAGCAGAGAGAATTCTGAATAATGTTGGTGTCGCCATTCACCACGATCAACATGACAATGCTTACTACAGCCCTGCAACTGACAGCATTCATTTACCCGACAAATCCCAATTCGAAACAGCAGATCCGTCATTTCGCACTGATATTTCCTAACACTTAACAATAATCACTCACGGCTAATCAAGACACAAAGATCACAACAATTATGGCAAATAGATCACTGAGCCATAGCTAAAAGATCACAGACAAAC
>NZ_ML014837.1 GCF_003675895.1 Parashewanella curva | reverse complement strand
AAGAAGTAACCAAGTTTTTTAATCAAGTCATGCAAATGGATACTTTTACATTACGCCAAGAGGCTATTTCAACTGAAAAGTTCCCATGATTTTAGCTAAAAATGAACTCCGAAACTTGAGTTATAACTTTATTTTTTGAAGTTATTTCCGTCAGAGCTACAAGCAAACCACCACGCTAACGTGATAAAGCGAACAAGTTATAACATATGTTTTATTTTGTATATAGTATTCACTAACGTAAATTTTTGTAAAAAAGCCCCTTTGCTGAAACAAAGGGGCTATCGACTTCAAATATATCAAGAAGTATTTATGGTAACTTTATTTAATCATCGTCCGTTTCACGATCCATATTTTCTGTGTTCTCTAGCCATAGTGCATTGATGATCCCAAAGGCACAGGCTAATAATACGCCTAGAATCCAACTGAAATACCACATAAGCTTCTCCTTTCGATCATCAATATAAAGACGTTGATTTTTGTTCAATATCAGTTCGAGTAATACGGCCAAACATTTTGAAATAAGTCCAAATGGTATATCCCAATACTATTGGAACCATCACAGCCGCCGCCAATGTCATAATGGTTAAGGTCATCTGGCTAGCGGTGGCATCCCACATAGTTAGACTGTAATTTGGTATGAGTGATGATGGCATAACAAACGGAAACATGGCCGAACCGCACGTTAAAATCACCATAGCCACTGTTAATGAGCTAAACAAGAAAGCAAATCCACTTCGATTCATTTTACTGAATGCCATAGTAAGTAGTGGCAAAATTAAGCCTAAAATTGGAAATACTTTTGTAAATGGGTACAACTCATAATTGTTAAGCCACGCTCCTGCTTCGACAGCCACTTGCTTTAAACGAGGATCGGATACGCCTTCTGGCGATAACCCGGCTTTAACTACGTAACCATCAAAACCATTTAGTAACCACCAGCCAGCGCCTGCAAATGCCACTAAAAACACAACCGAGCTGACTAGCGCAGCCATTTCAGCTTTGTTTCTAAGGTGACTATCCGTTTTCATTTGTAGCCATGTTGCCCCTTGAGTGACAAACATACTGACACACACAACTCCTGCCAAAATTCCAAATGGATTGAGTAAATCCCAAAAGCTACCGTGATAAGTTGCACGTAGATATTCATCAAAGGTAAAAGGAACACCTTGCAACAAATTACCAAAGGCGACGCCAATAATAAGCGGTGGAACAAAACCGCCCACAAACAGAGCCCAATCCCAAACTGAACGCCAACGAGGATCTTCAATCTTAGAGCGATAATCAAATCCCACAGGGCGAAGATATAAGGCAAACAGCACCAACATCATTGCAATGTAAAATCCCGAAAATGCAACGGCGTAAACCATAGGCCAAGCAGCGAATAATGCCCCTGCACCTGTGATTAACCACACTTGATTTCCATCCCAATGAGGCGCCACGGTATTAATCATCACTCGTCTTTCGGTATCATCGTGGCCTATGATTGTGAGCAAGGCTCCAACTCCCATATCAAAGCCATCGGTTACGGCAAAGCCTATGAATAGCACACCGATTAACACCCACCAGATCAGGCGTAGTAGTTCATAATCAAACATAATTCTTCTCCTGCTCTAGCTTTCTTGGGTTTCAAAGTGGTATCGGCCTGTTTTCAAACTGCTTGGTCCTTTCAAAATAAACTTACGCATCAAGAACACTTCAACCACCAGCAGTATGGTGTAGAAAACAGTAATGCTGATAATACTGAACCAAATATCACTAGGGTTGAGGGATGATGCCGACATGTGGGTCGGTAAGATGCCAGAAATCGTCCATGGTTGACGACCATATTCAGCGACAAACCACCCTGCTTCAATAGCAATCCAAGGCAATGGCAGACTGTATAGTGCGGCTTTCAAGACCCATTTTCTTTCAGCAATTTTATGTTTTGTGCTCTGCCAAAATGCCGCGGCAAACACAAATAACATGATAACGCCAAGCCCGACCATTAAGCGGAAACTCCAGAAAATAGGGGCTACTTGAGGAATACTGTCCCTTGTCGCGGCTTGAATTTGCGCCTCTGTTGCATCAGTGACTTTATCAGTAAAGCGTTTAAGTAAAAGGCCATAACCTAAATCACCTTTCACTTCATTAAAGGCTTTTAAGGTTTCTTCTGAGCGGTCACCATTACGGATTTTTTCTAACAATCCGTATGCTTTCATGCCCACTCGAATTCGGTGCTCATGTTCTTTCATGAGATCTTTCAACCCAGTCACTTCTTCAGAAATACTCCGAGTGGCAATGATCCCCATGAGATAAGGGATCTTAACCGCATAGTCGGTTTCTTGTTTCTCTTGGTTAGGAATACCAACCACAGTGAAATCCGCAGGTGGGGTGTCTGTGTGCCACTCAGATTCAATAGCCGCAAGTTTGACTCTTTGTACCTCACCCACTTTGTAGCCAGACTCATCCCCTAACACAATCACAGACAAAATCGACGCCATACCAAAACTGGCCGCAATCGCAAATGAGCGACGAGCAAAAGGTAAGTCACGTTTTTTCAAAATGTAATAAGAACTAATAGCGAGAACAAACATAGCGCCTGTGACATAACCAGCTGCAACGGTATGGACAAACTTAACTTGAGCTACAGGATTGAAAATCACTTCTGCGAAGTTAGTCATTTCCATTCGCATGGTTTCAAAATTGAATACTGAACCGACAGGATTTTGCATCCAACCATTGGCAATCAAAATCCACAAAGCGGATAAATTTGTACCCAAAGCCATTAGCCATGTGGCAGCTAAGTGTTGACGTTTACTAAAGCGCTCCCAGCCAAAAAAGAACATACCCACAAAGGTTGACTCTAAAAAGAACGCCATAAGACCTTCTAGCGCTAACGGAGCACCAAAAATATCGCCAACATAGTGAGAATAATAGGACCAGTTGGTTCCGAACTGGAACTCCATGGCAATCCCTGTTGTTACCCCTAACGCAAAGTTAATTCCAAATAACTTACCCCAAAATTTGGTCATGTCACGATAGACGGTTTTATCCGTCATCACGTACAAAGATTCCATAATGGCTAAGATAAATGAAAGCCCTAATGTCAAAGGGACAAACAGAAAGTGATACATAGCAGTCATGGCAAACTGCCAACGAGAAAGCTCGACAACTTCATCAAGGATCATTGATAACTCCTGTTCCTAAATACCAATCTGTATTGGAAAAGAAACATCAGCAGATGTTAGATTTTGCTCATCATACGCCTATTTTGAAGTTTAAAAAACCAACAAAAACAAAAATGAATTTACGATAATTAACTATTTTTAAAAGCAATTTATCTTTAAATTATTCATAAATGAATTTTTCACAGCTAAATACTGAGATGCGAGAGCAAACTGTCAAATACACAATACAGAATGACACCCTACAGTAAAGGGTTGTTCATTTCTTATGACAATACGTTTAGTTCTTAAATCTAGATTAGATAAAAAAGTCTGCAGATAACTTACTGTTAATAAAATTGATTATCAAAAGAAAATGACCACTGCTAAGTACTGAATCACAGTAAATAAGTCTTAATCTATTCAGCAACTTAATTTCATGTGACATCGTTATACTTTAATCAAAGTGAATTTAATTGGGTAAAGAGTGATGTCTCTAGTACAAGATTCTTCAGTTTCTGTTGACGCCTATTGGGCAAGTAAACCAGGTGATGAGTTTGTAGGCAGTATGAGATCAGATCAACTGAAACCAGCATTCAATAAATTCAAAGATACTTCTGAGGCAGTGATCACCTTTAAAGTGAGGCATGAAACTTTTGATCAGTCTGGTAAGCGGCTTGATGATCCAATTATTGAAAAAGCTTACTTGCTGAAACAGGTAGATAACGAAATCACTTTCCATGATATTGCTCCATCATCTGCGACAGCAGACGATCCATTTAAAGCTGGAGCATCAGCAGTAGTTAATGAAAAATTTAAAGTCTGGCAAACACACACAAAAAAAACAGCTCAACTTTTGCACGACGAACCGGAGTTAGGTAGTCGCTTTATGAAACTTGCTTCCGAAGAAGTTTTAAGGCTTAGCCAATGTTTAGCTCTCTATTTACATGAACACGTTAGGTATTCGCCTTGGATTGAGCCAGTCAAATTAGAACCAGCTCAGGTACGTAGTTATCAAAATCAGTTGAAAACATTGTCATCACAGCTGTGGAGTTGTGACGTAAAAGTTGATATCGATTGGATAAATGCATCAGCGGACTTGTTACCTGAAGCTATCGAGATTTTTCTATCAGCCCTTTTCGAACTACCGCAAAGACAGCAAACAGCACTAGCCGAAGTCCAAAAAATGCTTCTAAAATTAACACATACTATGAATTTAAGCGACGAATCTGCTGATGACGCAATACCAACTAGGCTAAATAAACTGATTGAGTCATGTAAGCAAACTGAAAAAAAAGTCGAAAAAGTATATTCCCAACATGCTCAAAATACATTTAAAAAACGTTGACTCAGGTATGTGTTGTATCAAAACTGCTTTAACAAGCTGACATAAATCAGATACAACTGATAAATATCCTGCAGCTTTGCACGCTCATTAACTTGATGAATGGTTCGATTAGGCAAGCCTAACTCTAATACTTGGCAATGTTCTGATGCGATAAAGCGACCATCTGAAGTACCGCCTGACGTCGATAATCTTGGATAACACGAAGTTACTCTATGCACTGCTCGCTCCGCCATAGCAATTAGGCTTGATGCTTGTTCATTTTTAGTAAAATAAGGCAAGCAGTGACGCTCCCACTCTATCTCGAGTTGTTTAAGCGATTTATTAGAAATCGGAAGTTTCTGCAAACAATCCATTATCTTTTGCTCGATTTGAGCCAGAGTATATCGATGACTATATCGAACGTTAAAGCAAATTTCACAGCGGCCAGGCACAATATTGTCAGTAAAATCCCCTGAATTCACATAAGTCACTTGTAGACTGGTACCCGGGAAATCATCACTGCCTTTATCCCAGACCATCTCTTCTAATGCATTAATGATGACGGAAGCTAAATGAATGGCATTACGACTGTGCCCAGCATACGCCACATGACCTTGCTTGCCTCGTACCACCATCTTGCCTGAAATCGCACCACGACGACCAATTTTAATTACATCACCACTGATGTTGTCGCTGGTTGGCTCTCCCACTAAGCAGTATTCCGGCATAGCTTGTCGGCCTAATAACTTTTCCACTATGGTACGAGTACCATATTCAGCTTCACCTTCTTCATCACTGGTGATCAACCATTGCCAGCATGTTTTAGGTTGATAACCTTCTGCCAATACATCTTCCATCGCCGCCATCATCACGGCTAAGGCCGACTTCATATCTACCGCACCACGACCAATTAAGGTTTCATCAACAATTTCAGCATCAAAAGGTGGAACTTGCCATAAGTGGGGTTCTGATGCTGGCACAACATCCGTATGCCCAGCAAAAGCAAAGCGGGTATCTGACTGCCCTTTTCGCTCAGCAATTAAATTCGACACATCATGATCTTGAAAACGTTCAACAGTAAAACCGAGCGCCTCAAGTTTCTCTTGAAGCCAAGTTTGGCAACCTGCGTCTTCAGGGGTTACCGATCGCTTACGGATCAGCTCTTGGGTGTATTTAATCGCTTTATGTTCGGCTAGCTGAGATAGCTCAAGGGAGGATAATTGATTACCTGATTGTGGTTGCAAAGGTGTCGCTAATGGCATGCACTGACTCCAAACCTATGTCATTTCATCATCAAAAGTATAGTGACTATTGAGCCTTTTATTAATGACAATTGAATGACAACAGGTTTAAAGCTTGATTAATCAGGCTTAAACACGCCAATCACTTGCCCTGAGGTCTGCTTTTGTACTTTTTGCTCCGTTTGTTGTTCACGATAATCACACTCAACACATTCAACCGTTTCAATGTTATTTTCTTTAAACAACACAATACTATCCTGAGTATGGCATTTCGGACATTTAGCACCAGCAACGAAGCGTTTTTTTATTTTAGTCATGGTTTCCATGGTAACGATTTACGGCTTTTAACTATTTTACGCTAAATTAATGTTCAATGTGAGTCAGATTGCTTAGTCAATATCAAATGACATTCTCAGAGTCATTTTATATTGATTTGGCTATAAGCCTATATCTGCTAGAATCCCCTTTTTATGATTTTTCTGTAGATTCGATGATTTCCATATCCCAAGCACAGCTTATTCGTGGCAGCAAAACCTTACTCGATGAGGCATCTTTAACCATCTATCCCGGCCACAAAGTTGGACTCGTTGGTGCCAATGGCACAGGAAAATCTTCTTTACTGGCACTTATTCAAGGCAAGCTGAGCCTAGATAAAGGTGATTTTTCTTTACCAACAGGTTGGCAAATTGCCTCAGTAGCCCAAGAAACCCCTGCACTTGAAAAAAGCGCTTTAGAATATGTTCTTGATGGTGATCAAGAGTATCGCCAATTAGAGGCTGAATTAGAGCAAGCCCAAGCTAAAGACGATGGTCATAAAATTGCCGATATTCATGGCAAACTCGAAGCTATTGGTGGCTACAGTATCAAAGCCAGAGCAGGCTCATTATTGGCTGGTCTTGGTTTTAGCCAAGACAAGCATTCTCATAGTGTAAAGCAATTTTCCGGTGGTTGGCGCATGCGCCTTAACCTAGCCCAAGCGCTATTGTGTCGCTCAGATTTATTGTTACTCGATGAGCCAACCAACCACTTGGATTTAGATACCACCTATTGGTTGGAATCTTGGATAAAGAGTTATCAAGGTACATTAATACTTATTAGCCATGACCGTGACTTTATTGATGAAATCGTCGACGAAGTCGTCCATGTCGAACATCAAAAACTTAATTTCTATTCTGGCAATTACACCAGCTTTGAACGTGTTCGTGCCGAACGTATGGCTCAACAGCAAATTGCGTTTGAGAAACAACAAAAAGAACGGGCGCATATGCAAAAATTTGTTGACCGTTTTCGCTATAAAGCCAGTAAAGCCAAACAAGCACAAAGCCGATTAAAAGCCTTAGAGCGAATGACAGAATTATTGCCATCCCACGCTGACAGTCAATTTTCAATGGCCTTCCGTGAGCCAGAAAGCTTGCCGAATCCATTAGTGATGATGGAACAAGTACAAGTGGGCTACGATGAAACCATAATTCTAAAATCAGTCAAACTCAATCTGGTTCCCGGTGCGCGTATCGGCTTACTAGGTCGAAATGGTGCAGGTAAATCCACTTTGATCAAGTTGCTGTCTGGCGAACTCGATCCTATGTCGGGTAAATACCAAACCAATAGCGGTCTTAAAATTGGCTACTTTGCTCAGCATCAAATTGAATTTTTGTCATTAGATGACAGCCCATTAATGCACCTGCAACGCTTATCCCCTGATGCCAAAGAGCTAGATTTAAGAAACTTCCTTGGTGGGTTTGGTTTCCATGGCGATATGGCTCTTGATCCTGTCCGTCCGTTTTCAGGTGGTGAGAAAGCACGCTTAGTACTGGCCTTGTTAGTATGGCAACGTCCAAATTTATTATTGTTAGATGAACCCACCAACCACCTTGATTTAGAAATGCGTCATGCGCTAACGGTTGCTTTACAAGGTTTTGAAGGCGCGATGGTTATTGTATCGCACGATAGGCACTTATTACGCTTGACCTGTGATGATTATTATTTAGTGGACAACCAACAAGTACAACCATTCAATGGCGACTTAGCGGATTATCACCAATGGTTATTAACCTCACAAAAAGCCAATACGCCAGCTTCCAACAATGCTGCAACAGAAGATAAAAAAGAGCGTAAGCGTCGTGAAGCGGAAATGAGAAATCGCTTATCGCCATTAAAGAAGCAACAAACGAAACTGGAAAAGCAACAAGAGAGAGCCAGTTCACGTTTAGCAGAAATTGAAGAAATTCTTGGTGATATGAGCCTTTACGAGGACGACAATAAAGATAAACTTACTTCTATACTCAATGAGCGAACCGAACTCACCCAAACGTTAGAAAATAGCGAAATGGAGTGGCTTGAACTTCAAGAGCAAATCGAAGAAATTGAAGCTAGCCATTAATGGATAAAGAGTTAAGGAATAAAAAAATGGTATGGAAGCACGACGAAGCATGGCCATGGTGCGATCAATTCTACTTCAAGCAGCAATCCGTTTGCTTAGAGCTGCAAGATACCGCTGGACTAAACGTTAATCTCCTACTTTTAGCCCAGTATTTAGATTCTAATACTGGGTATTGTTTGAGTCAGCAAGATTTCCAAACCCTCATCGATAACATTTCAGCGTGGGAACGCAAAATTGTTATCCCTTACAGAAAATTAAGAAAGCTTGCCAAATCAATGGTTGATGAAGCTGAATACCATAAAATGCTCGATTTAGAACTCACCATGGAACGCAAAACTCAGCGACTCATCACAAACACGATGCGCACTATTCAAGGCAGTGGAACGGGTTCTAACCTCGCTAATTTTTTACAAATCTATTCTCTGTCTACTTCTGATATACACTGGAATTAACGCCCAAAGGAAGACTTCAGTTGCCAATCACAATGTCTAAATTTCGCCCTCCTCGTTGGGCAAGAAGCCCTCATGTTCAAACCATATTACCTGTTTTGACCAAGGTGAAACTACCGCCACTTCAACGGGAACGTCTCACACTTAACGATGGTGATTTTATAGATTTAGATTGGCTTGGCACGCCACAAAAAAATCAGCCGATTGTAGTGATATTACACGGTTTGGAGGGCAGTAGTGACTCCCACTATGTTAGACGTATACTCAACAGCTGCCAGCAATCTGGATTAGCGGCCGTAGTCCATCATCACCGAAGCTGCTCTGGAGAACAAAACGTCTTACCAAGAAGCTACCACAGCGGTGATACTGTAGATATTTCTCACATGTTCACCAACTTAAAAGCGCAGTTTCCGGACTCGCCCTTATTTGCGGTTGGCTATAGCTTGGGTGGTAACATGTTAGCGAAATACTTAGGGGAACAGCAGCAACAAAGCTTAATTGAACGTGCGATTGTTGTTTCAGCTCCCTTAAAACTCAGTGCTTGTGCCAAACGATTAGAAAAAGGGTTTTCAAGAATTTACCAAAGCCATTTAATCAAACAGCTCCAAAGCAAGCTTATCAAAAAGATTGAAACGCCTGCATTCAAAGATAAAATGCCGGTAACCAAAGAACGAGCTCCATCTCTTAACAGCTTTTACGAATTTGATGACAAAGTCACCGCACCGCTTCATGGATTTAAAGGTGTCGATGATTACTACCTTAGAGCAAGTGGATTACCTTATTTAGCCACTATCAGCGTTCCTACTTTGATCCTTCATGCCAAAGATGATCCGTTTATGACAGATGAAGTGATCCCTACCGCGGAACACCTATCTGACTTTGTTCAATATGAATTAGCTCAACACGGCGGACATGTGGGATTCATAAATGGTGGAAACCTGTTAAACCCGAGTTATTATTTAGAACCAAAGATTATCGGTTTTTTACTTTCACACTAAGGCATTATTATTAAAAGCCATTTTAGGATAAACTATGCTGATACCTTATCAATCATTATTAAGTTTACCCAGTGAAACCCTAGATAACTTGATAAAAGAACACCTTCTCACCCAAGTTGAAGATGGAGGGTTTGAACACACTGGAGAGCAGCAGCTTAATCAAGCGATCATTCAATGCCGTCAGCAGCTAAAACAAGGGCTATTATTAGTTGAATACAGCGAAGATGACGAAAGTTTTGCTATTCGTCATAAGGATCAAATAACAATTAAACCTTAACGTGTGCTTATGACTAAGATAATAAGTAAACGTTAAGTGAACAGTCGGGTGACACTATGTCTGCTAAACATCCTATCATTGCGGTAACAGGCTCCTCAGGAGCCGGAACCACTACAAGTACAGAAGCTTTTACCCAGATTTTTAGTCAACTCAATATCAATGCCGCCTTTATTGAAGGCGACAGCTTCCATCGCTACACTCGTGCCGAAATGGAAGTCATGATCCGTAAAGCACAAGAAGAAAATAAAAACATCAGCTACTTTGGCCCCGAAGCCAATGATTTTGCCCGACTTGAACAATGTTTTGCTCAATACAGCTCAATCGGTCAAGGGGAAACTCGAGACTATCTCCATACTTTTGATGAAGCTGTACCTTTTAACCAAATGCCCGGCACTTTCACTCCATGGCGTTCTCTGCCTGACAATACCGATATGCTTTATTATGAAGGGTTACACGGTGGAGTGATAACCAAAGACGTCAATGTAGTTAAGCATGTAGATTTATTGATAGGTATGGTGCCCATCGTTAACCTTGAGTGGATACAAAAAATCGTTCGCGACACCAATGACAGAGGCCATAGTCGAGAAAAAGTGATGGATTCCATCACTCGTAGTATGGACGATTACGTCAATCACATCACCCCACAATTTTCTCGCACTCATATTAACTTTCAGCGTGTTCCAACCGTAGACACCTCAAATCCTTTCATAGCTAAAAACATCCCAAGCCTTGATGAAAGCTTTGTAGTGATACACTTCTACGGAATGGAAAATACGAACTTCCCTTATTATTTACAAATGCTGCAAGGCTCATTTATGTCACGAGCGGATACCATAGTGGTACCAGGCGGAAAAATGTTATTAGCGATGGAAATCATTCTCACACCGCTAATTCAAAAATTGCTAGAAAAGAGAAATAAGCTGATTAAAGGTGAGCAAGAATAGCCCTAGTCAAACACATAAGGGCAGCCACCAAATTGATTCACTTTTTCATCCCAACGGCGTACGTCTTGAGCACGTCGCCAACGACGATGAAAAAACTCCATTAAGCAGTTGCCTTTGTCCGTTTTAATAAGGATCTTATCAAACTCTTTAACCTTACTATATTCTGGGTAAGTGTCAGTCATCCCCCAAGTCAGGCCGCCATTTTGTTTTGCATATTTCAGCCAAAACGATTCCACGCCTAACCACTTTTGGCTACTTGCATCCCACATCTGCATTGTACCATTGGAAAACTCTCTCACTTTACCGTTATGAGGAGCCGCACTGGCTACAGAGGTTAAGCTCATTGAAGCACTTAACAGCAATAATCCTAGCCATTTTTTCATAGTATCTCCCGCCTCTCATTCAAGTTATGGAATTTCAAGCACCTCACGATAAGGTTGCTTGTTTTTATACAAAGATAATCGCTTAATTAAACCGTCTAAGTCCGTTTTTTCTTTCGTTTTTTGTAAACTTACAACCGCTTACTATTGGTGGTTCACGGCTATAAGCTCCAGCCCCATAAAAAAGCGGCCATTATGACCGCTGATTTTCAACGCTCAATGTGATTATCCAGCTGGATAAAAATAACTCGCTTGAATACCTAAAGGAAGACCTAAGCTCCAGTAGATGAGCAAGAATACAGTCCATAGTAGTAAGATGGCAATTGAGTATGGGAGCATGATTGACAGCAAGGTACCAATACCTGTTGATTTAACATACCGCTGACAATACACAACCACCAGTGGAAAGTATGGCATCAATGGAGTGATGATGTTCGAAGAAGAATCACCCAGTCGATATGCTGCTTGAGTTAAATCTGGAGAGATATTTAACTGCATTAACATTGGAACAAAAATCGGCCCCAATAATGCCCACTTCGCAGACGATGAACCAACGAATAAGTTAACGAAAGCCGTCAGGAAAATTATCCCTACAATGGTCACCATACTAGGCAATTGTAATGCTTTTAATAACTCAGCCCCTTCAATAGCGAGCAAAGCTCCTAAGTTCGATTTACCGAAAGCATCAATAAACAGTGCACAGAAGAATGCCATCACAATATAGTAACTCATGCCTTGCATGGCTTTTGTCATGGTATCAATCATGTCTTTGCTATTTTTAAAAGTGCCCGACATATAGCCATATACAATACCCGGTAATAAAAAGAGTAAGAAAATCAAAGGCACGATAGATTGCATTATCGGTGCGGAAAAGGAGGTTAACTGACCATTTTCATCGCGCATCGGTGAATCACTGGGTAATAAAATAAATACCAAAGCAACAATACCTACGAGCATGATTAAGCTTGCGTACTTCAATGCTCGAGATTGTTTTTCATCAAGTTCATCAAAACGTGGAATTTCATTTGGATTGCCATCGACTTCTACCTCTTTGAGACGTGGCTCAATGACTTTATCGGTTAAGTACCAACCTATAGAAACAATCAGTAAAGTAGAAGCTGAGTTAAAAAACCAGTTATTCAATGGGTTTATCTGGATTTCAGGATCAATTAATTGCGCCGCACTTTGAGTAAAGCTTTGCAATAATGGGTCAATGGCTGACGGAATAAAGTTAGCACAAAAACCACCACTTACACCCGCAAATGCTGCAGCAATACCGGCTAATGGATGACGCCCCATAGCATAGAAAATAACACCAGCAAGTGGGATAACCAGTACATATCCAGCATCCGTTGCGGTATGACTTACAATAGCAACCAATACCACCATTGGGGTAAGCAGTTGCTTAGGTGTGCGATCTAGCATCCGCTTCAAGCCTGCACTAATAAATCCTGAATGTTCAGCTACACCAACCCCCAACATAGCAACCAACACTACACCTAAAGGTGCAAACCCTGTGAAGATAGTCACCATTCTAGATAGAAAGTCAGAAAGGCTATCACCCGTCAATAGGTTGTTTACCACCACCGCTTGCCCATTTCTAGGGTCGATTGTATCGAAAGTAAATTGAGAAAGTAGGGCTGATAATGCCCACACAACAAATAGACAGAATGCAAAGATAATAGCTGGGTCGGGTAGTTTGTTACCTACCTTTTCAACCTTATCAAGTGCACGCATTGTCCAGCTTGAACTTGTTGACATATTAATTCCTTTTATATCTTTTTATTATTAACTCAACCAAATTAACTAGTTATACTGTTACAGTCTTATGCTGCCACATTTGAAACATTCCAGCAAAACGTGGTTGCAATTAATACCAATCCGCATTCAAATGTGAACGACTCAGAGCTCTATTAGCGGTCAAAATACAAGCGTAATTGGTGAAGGCATAGTTATTACCGACATACAAAACTGTCGTTATTTCATTGCTACGTCAATCCAATTAGGAGAAGTAGTTTGACCGCTGGTAAGCTCCCGAAGGGCAAGGCTAAAAGCTTTCATTACAGTGTTGCAACTTCTTGAATTATCCTGACAAAAGCGCATAGTGCGTTGAACGTCAGCTTTTTATGACGGCCGTAGGGAATATAGTACTGCGAATTTGCGCCTTGTACTGAAAGCTTTTATCTCTTGCTGAGCGATCACTATTGAATGCGGATTGGTATAAGTTAAATGAATAATTGATCTCACAAATATCCAGATTGATGGATGGATGGAAAGTATTACAAAAGAGCTAAAAGAAAGGTAACTATTCAGCCCATCTGACTCAATCTGCTTAAAATAGCAACGGTTGAGTCACCATTTTACTTGATCCTCAATGATCATTTGACCGATCTTCCCAGTATGTCATGCTGACCAAATATTTAGTC
>NZ_ML014836.1 GCF_003675895.1 Parashewanella curva | reverse complement strand
GTGATCGGTAATTCCTGAAGTGGCTAAAAATCGTTCACGACAAAACAAGAATACTTGATCACAGTTAGGCAAGAAATAGTGATCACGATGGGCAGGAATTCTTGATCACGTTAGGCGGGAATATGCAATAAATATATTGTTAAATTCATACTGACTAAACCGGCTCAAATTTGTATTGCTTTAATATGAAAACTTAATCGTTCAATTTTTCGAGTGCATCAATATTTCTTCATCTATCCCAGTTTTATTAAAATTTTCGCTGTGCTTAATTCTTTGTTTAGATATAATTCGCTAAGTTTTGCTATTAAGCTGTTTTTTCAAGTGGATTATTAATGACCATCAAAACCGACGAATTACGAACCTCATTACTTTGTAAGGTTATTTCACCTGCACAGTTAGCATCAGAGTATCCGCTAACGACTCATGCAGCTGAGTACTTGCTTCAACAACGTAAAGAAGTAGAAGCCATTATTGAAGGAAAAGATCAACGCTTATTAGTGATTGTCGGTCCATGCTCGATTCATGATACCGATGCGGCTTTGGACTATGCAAAACGACTTGCAGTTCTACATCATGAGTTAAAACAAGATCTTTGCATCGTAATGCGAGTCTATTTTGAAAAACCGCGCACTATTGTTGGCTGGAAAGGACTGATCTCAGATCCGGATTTAGATGGTAGCTTTAGTCCAAATAAAGGGTTAAGAAAAGCTCGTCACCTATTACAACAAATTACAGAGCTAAACCTACCAATTGCCACTGAGTTTTTAGACATGGTAAATGGTCAGTACATTGCTGACTTGATCACTTGGGGAGCCATTGGTGCTCGCACAACTGAGAGCCAAATTCATAGGGAAATGGCTTCTGCTCTTTCTTGTCCTGTTGGTTTCAAAAACGGTACAAACGGCAGTATCCAAATTGCTGTAGATGCTGTCCGTGCAGCGCAAGTGCCACATATTTTCTACTCACCAGATAAAGATGGTGCAATGGCGGTACTAAGAACCTCTGGTAATCCATACGGTCATATCATTTTACGTGGTGGCGAGAAGCCAAACTATTTTGCTGAAGACATTGAAAAAGCAAGGCAAGGCTTAGAAGATGTTGGTTTATTCCAACGTATGGTCATTGATTTTAGCCACGGAAATAGCCAAAAACAGCATAAAAAGCAGCTAGATGTTGCCGATGACATCATTGCCCAACTAGAAAGTGGTAGCAAGGCAATTGCAGGAATTATGGCTGAAAGCTTTATTGAAGAAGGAAATCAGAAAGTCATTCCTGATCACCCCCTTGTATACGGAAAAAGTATTACCGACGCTTGCTTACATTGGGAGGATACAAAGCTATTGCTCCAAAAGCTAGCCAAAGCAAGTCGTACCCGCCAAGAAAAATTAGCTTAAAACCGAGCTTATAAGGCATCAATCTTTATTAAAATGATGCCTCTGCTCCTTTAATTGGTTTTTGTGCAGGGCAATCTGTTGTTATCATTCCATCCTTCAAATCTGCTAATGGTTTAAAACCAAGTTGTAAGGCTTTATTTAAATCCGATTCGGCTATGGTATGAACGTTAATGTTGAGTGTTGATGCCCCACATTGAGCAATGACCATCATACCGTTAATCAAGCCACAACTTGATGAAATTACTTTTACTCCATCTTTCGACAATTTTTCGGCCGTTTGCTTAACCCTTAAGCCTCCGCCAACACATTGCTTAGATCCATCATTGATATAAACTTGAATATTTGAATTTGAATTGGGATTTGAAGCCAAATCAGCATTGCAGGCAAATTGTGACAAACACACGAGAACTAAAAAAATTTTTCTCATAATTATCTCCCCTTAGAAACCTCAATATTGCAGCATATTATTTTAAGCTATCTACTTTTCCCTTATCTTTACACATGCTGCTACTTATTCAAATAAGAAATAGCTCAGAACCACCTGAAATTTAGAAAAAAACAATATGAAGGTACTATGCGAATTCAATTTTTGAACCTAAAAACATCAGTTGGCTACGTTCTCAAGCGTAGAAAAATTGATTGCTAGCAAGGCGTAGCTTGCAGCAAGCAGTTGCTCTACTTGCAAAAGTTACAACGCTGCTAGCGGACATTTTTGCAAGCTTGTGAGCGTAGAGTGCTTCACCCATTCGGTGATTGATGAAAATGATGAAGTTGTAGCTAATTCAGATAGATATTGACTTATTGAGCGTTAAACTGATGTTTTTAGGTCGAACAAGGGAGAGCCATGACAACCATCCAAACCTCTAATGATATTCACCAAACACTTCTTGATGGAGCAAGCGCTCTTATACTTTCTGATTCAAACCAACTTAGCTTACATCTGAGCACACCATCGGGATTGAAAGTTTATCTCATAGCTTTAGAAGCCCCACTGTATAAGCAATCATCTGGCGGTAAAATATCCCCTGTTACCACAAGCTACTTCGGGCAAGTCTTTGATTATAAAGATTCTCGATTAGACAGCGCGGTACTTGAGTGGAAAAAGAACTTCTGCGTTAGACAATATATATTGAAAGCACCAAAAAGTAGTGAGCTTTGTCATTCAAAAAGAATAATATTAGACGGTTTTTGGTTCCACCTATTACAAGCTCGCCACCCTACACCCAATTTTTCAGGCTATGCAAAAGTCCGATTCCAAGATACTACTTTCTATTTAAATCCATCAGTAGCAAGTGAAGAAAAGTGTGACAATTGTGACGCTGACAAATTCAATCAAAGTCAGTTTATTTTACAAAAAAAAGACAATAAAGCCTTTACTGAGTGGGAAAAAGGAATCAAAACAAGAGAAACAGAAATATATAGATATGAAACTGCGTTTTGTAATCATGTAGGAAGAACTAAACAAGAACTGCTTGCTGCGATATCAGCGTTTAAATTAATTGCTGTATCTGATAAAAATAGAGAGACTCGCCTTTCATCATGCCTACTTACAAAAGTACCTCTGGAGTTTACACCCACAAACCTAGGTGTAATTGTGGAAGAAAAACCAACGGAGTTCGACAGGCAAAAGTCTCATGGTATAAGTAACAATAAAATGTTTCAGCTTTTGTTGTGTGAGCTGAGTATATACCCATCAATTGTCACTGCAGTTATACTTTCGCGTCACGCAATGTACTACAAAGTAGAGGACATGCCCTTATCATTGTTTAAACGTTATGTATCAAGAGGAGAAAGTTGTGGTTCAATAGTTATATTCAAATGTTTCTTACGCGATTTGGAAGCTTTACATGATAAAAATATAGCCCTAGGAAATATTTCTAGCCGTTCATTAATCGTTTGCACAACCGATAATGGTGAATTTCAACCACCTTTAACTACCGTTAAGCTAGCTGACATATCCCATTCACTTATTTTTTTAGCTGCCCCTCTAGACGATACTTCTTTGTGTGAACCTGAACCTGACGCGGTAAAATCAAAGCACTCTACCGAAAATAATATTCTTATTTGTCACCCCACTCGTAGTTTCAAGCCAAAACATTTAGTACCAAATGCTTTGATGACAAAGCCAAATCAAGAGCAATTAAGAAAACATTTAGATATTGATGATTACTTAGCTCTCCAAACGATACTTCAATGCGTGTCTCCTAAAATCGCAGGGATAATTAAAGCAAATCGTTACTTCACTTGGTCTGAGGGTTATAAAAAAGAACATGAACTCGTGTATTACGAAGAAATACAAAAATTGATTATTCCTGAATTTCGAGATTCAGTAATGACATTTTTAAATGAGCCCCACTTGCACCCATTGCCCTGTAGCTTGTATAGATGCATAAATTGGCCTAGTTAAAACAGGGAACATAATCGTAAGAAACATTTAATGAGTAATGCTTTAGTGGGCGATTGGGTCACAAAGGATCCGAACCTTCGAAGAGTAGATTAATTGGTTAAAAGCCAACTGCACTCTTTTTATGAGAAAGCGACTGAGCTAACGACTTATCTGGTGATTGATTTACTTGAGAATCTAAGAAGTGGTGGGTCGTGAAGGATTCGAACCTTCGAAGAATAGATTAATTGGTTAAAAGCCAACTGCACTCTTTTTATGAGAAAGTGACTGAGCTAACGACTTATCTGGTGATTGATTTACTTGATAATCTAAAGAAGTGGTGGGTCGTGAAGGATTCGAACCTTCGACCAATTGGTTAAAAGCCAACTGCTCTACCGACTGAGCTAACGACCCATTTGATTTTTATACTTCTTAATGGAAGAAATGGTGGGTCGTGAAGGATTCGAACCTTCGACCAATTGGTTAAAAGCCAACTGCTCTACCGACTGAGCTAACGACCCATCAAATTGTTCATGTTTTACTTCCCGCTCTTAAATAAAAGAGTTTAAGAAGTGGTGGGTCGTGAAGGATTCGAACCTTCGACCAATTGGTTAAAAGCCAACTGCTCTACCGACTGAGCTAACGACCCATCAAATTGTTTATGTTTTACTTCCTGCTCTTAACTGAAAGAGTTTAAGAAGTGGTGGGTCGTGAAGGATTCGAACCTTCGACCAATTGGTTAAAAGCCAACTGCTCTACCGACTGAGCTAACGACCCATCAAATTGTTTATGTTTTACTTCCTGCTCTTAACTGAAAGAGTTTAAGAAGTGGTGGGTCGTGAAGGATTCGAACCTTCGACCAATTGGTTAAAAGCCAACTGCTCTACCGACTGAGCTAACGACCCATCGAATTGTTTATGTTTTACTTCCCGCTCTTAAATAAAAGATTAAGAAGTGGTGGGTCGTGAAGGATTCGAACCTTCGACCAATTGGTTAAAAGCCAACTGCTCTACCGACTGAGCTAACGACCCACTCTTATCTCAACCCGACCGTGCCGTGCTGAGGGCGCCTATAATACCGTTTTCCATTTCTCATGCAAGTGCAAGAACACGATTTTTTTTCGTTTGGCTGAAAAACAGCCTAAGCGCCCAAAATTTAGTGATTTATCGCTCAGTTTTTATAAGGCAGCGATATTTTGCTTAGCAATTCGAGCTTCTGAACTTTGTGGATACTCATTCAAAACTCGTTGGTAATATCGTTTAGCTAACTTTTTATCATTTTGCTTCTCAGCAATTTTACCAAGCTTGATAAGGCTATCTGCTCGCTTACCTGACTTTTCAAACTTATTCACTACAGTTTGAAATGCAACTTTGGCACTTTTTAAGTCACCTTTATTAAACTGAAGCTGGCCTAACCAATAATTAGCATTATCTGAGAAATTAGAGTTAGGGTATTTTTTGATAAAGTCTTTAAAGGCAGGAATAGCAGCGTCGTACTTTCGTTCTTTCAGAACCAAATTAACGGCACGCTGATAACTATCAGTTTCAGACAAACTACCTGTTGTTGATGCAGCATCTGCAACCTCTGTATTAGCTTTATCTGATACAGGTAATTGCACTGGCTGTGATTGCACTTTAGCTAATTCATCAAACAACTGGCGCTGACGCTGTAAAATTTGCTCAATTTGATAGGCTTGCTGCTCATTCAAACCTCGTAAATCTTGTACTTCTTGTTGCAGAGTATCTACGCGTTGCTGAAGCTCAAATTCAGCCTGCTGTTTGGCTTTGATTATTCGCTCAAGACGAGAGACTCTATCATTTTGAGAACCACCAGCGAGATCCACTACTGGAGTGGGCGCAGCTTGCGCTGCGCCCACTCCAAGGAAAACTACCGTGGCTAAGACGGTTTTTTTCATTCTGTCACTCCATTAACTGAAGAGTAAACTTTTGTACATCTTGTCATACCTAATCAAGTATCCAGAGCCTTTTTCACTATAAAAGTCACTAGACTTCAACTCTCACAGGAGTGACGAAAACAAAAGTCTTTTAGTAAACTAGAACTGCACGACGGTTTTGTGCAAATGCTGCTTCAGTGTGACCTGGGTTAGCAGGCTTTTCTTCACCATAACTAACAACTGTCATTTGACTCGCCTGTACACCCATGTTTTGTAGGAACTTCTGTACGGCTTTAGCACGACGCTCACCAAGTGCGATGTTGTACTCTGGAGTACCGCGCTCATCAGTGTGACCTTCGATCATTACTTTTACATTTGGGTGCTCAAGTAGGTAGTTACCGTGTGCACGAAGGTTTTCTGCGAAAGCAGCTTTAATTTGACTGTTGTCGAAGTCGAAGTAAATAACGTTGTCTTTACGTAATTCAGCTTCTTTTTCTGCTCTGATTTCTTCTGGAGTTTTGATCACGGTTGCACTGCCAGTTTCAACACCACCATTGCTAACTTCTGTACCGTTTGAACCATTACCCTGAGTAGACTCTGTTGAAGTAGAGCTACAAGCACTGATTGCTAATACAGGAAGCGCTACTAACATAGCTTTTAACAACTTATTCAGATCCATTATCTGTTCCTTTTCAAAGTTTATTTATAAAAATGGTGACCAGGACGGAGACTTCACTTCCCCCTGACCAGCTGGCAATCTTGCTTTAAAGCGACCATCCATAGAAACGGCGGCTAATACTTGCTTTCCTTGGTACACTGTACCATATATAACCATAGTACCATTAGGCGCAATACTTGGCGATTCGTCTAATGTCGTTGAGGTTAAAATTTGCAAAAATCGAGTATCTAAATCCATTCTTGCAATATGAAAACGGTTATTTGTTCTATTTACAAATACAATCGCTTTACCATCAGGTGTTACAGAGCCACCTAAATTCCACTCACCATCAAAAGTTAAACGTCTTACTTTACCAGATTGTATATTCATTTGGTAAATTTGAGGACGCCCGCCACGTTCTGAGGTGAAAACAATAGATTTACCATCTGGAAACCAAGAAGGCTCTGTATCAATTGAATAATGATTTGTTAATCTTCGCAAGTGTTTCGTTGCAATATCAAGTAAATAAATGTCAGGTTGACCATCTTTCGAAAGCGTAATAGCTAACGTTTTACCGTCAGGTGACCAGGCTGGGGCACCGTTGATTCCCGGGTAATTAGTAACAACTTGACGTTGTTGAGTAAAAATATCTTGAATGACAATTTGCGACTTCCTATTTTCAAATGTCACATACGCCAACTTTCTTCCATTCGGTGACCAAACTGGAGACATTAAAGGCTCATCTGATTTAACCAACATAGTCTCGTTGTAGCCATCATAATCAGCAATCATTAGGTGATATGGTTTATCTTGGCTGCGATCTACAACGATGTAAGCGATTCGAGTTAAGAAAGCACCTTTAATACCTGTCAGCTTTTCATAAACTCGATTACTGATCATATGTGCATACGATCTGAACTGAGAAGCAGAAATCAATACTTCACTTTGATCAAGTAGCAGACTCTGAGGTGAAGGGGTAGCTCCTTGCTGAGGCAACTGTGACTTGATCAAATCAATCAATTGAAACTTAACTTGGTACTGATCATTTCCATAAGGTTTTACATGACCAACTAGCAATGCTTCAGAGTCAACTCCAGACCAATCACGGCCTTTGAAATCTGCTACATCAGAAAGCCCTTGTTGAGGTAATGACAAGACATTCAACGGTGAAAATGTGCCACTTCTCTTTAAATCAGACATGACGACTTCTGAGAGTTGCTGTGGCATCTGCCCTTGCCCTTCCCAAACAAATGGCATTATGGCAATAGGACGTGCGGCATCAACACCTTCTGTGATAACGATATCAAGTGCAGCTCTAGCTGGACTAGTAATTAAAATGGCAACAACAAATAGCCACTTCCCAAAGGTTCTCATAAGACTCCTCAATTGAACTCAGGTGATACTTCTAAGTTAATATTTTTCATTTGTTCGTAAACATTCGCATCAGGTGAAACTGGTAACCTTCCAGCTTTATTGATGGCAGCCTTAGTTGCTCGACAGACAACACTATCACCACCAATCGTTTTACTGGAAATTACAAAACCATCTTTGGCTAAACGAATATTAACTCGGCAGGTTTTACCGTTCATCGAGGGATCCACAACCAAGTTACGTTGAATAGTTTGAGTGATAAGTGCTTTATATTTTGAAACTTCACTCAACACCTGACGACTACGCGTTTTACTCAAAGCGGCTTGCTCCGCTTGCAAGGCTTTTGCTAAATCATCTTCTTGCTTTTTACGCGCAGCTTCAGCTTCACGTTTCTTTCGAGCTTCTTCCTCTTTACGTTTACGTTCTTCAGCCGCTTTTTGTGCAGCTAATTCTTCTTTTCTGCGCTTAATTGCGGCTGCCTTCGCTGCTTTTTCTGCAGCTCGTTGCTCAAGTTCTTTCTGCTTTCTCACTTTTTCTGCAGCTGCCGCTTTTTGTTTTTCTTGCTGTTCTTTTAATTTAGCAGCACGAGCAGCCGCAGAGGCCTTAGCGGCTTCTGCTTGTTTTTGTTTACGCTGTTGCTCAAGCTTTTTAATTCTATCCTGCTCTTTTTGTCGAGCTTTACGTGCAGCATCCAATTTGCGCTGCAATTCCGCTTGGCGGTCTCTCTCTTTTTTAGCTGCATCTGCCTTTTGCTTGCGGATTTCAGCCACTTTTTGTGCAACAGCTTTTGAATCAACCACTACAGCTTTAAGTTTGGGCTCTGATGAAGCTTGTGGCATCGCTGGCGGTTTTTTATCAAAATCGACACTAACTGCTAAAGCAGCTATCGCGCCAACATGAATAATAAGTGATATGAGTAGAGGAACAGAAAAATTAGAGTTTTGTTGCATCTAATTTTCCTCCGGCGACTCAGTCATCAATCCAACAGAAGGCACTCCTGCGGCTTGTAAACTCACCATCAATTGGATAACTCGATCATACGGTATATTCCTATCCGCTTTAACGACAACAGGACGCTCAGGCTCAAGCTGTATAATGGCAGCGACTTCAATACTAATTTGCTCTAAGGTTTTGGGTTTACTTGAAGGACCATCACCATCATTTAGAAAGTAATCCCCTACCGAGTCGATTGATGCAACTAAAGGTGGTTTCCCTTCTGCTGGCAATGGCTCTGACTGCGCCGAAGGTAGGTCGACTTTGACGCCTTGGGTCACAATTGGAGCGGTTACCATAAAAATAATCAATAACACCAACATTACATCAATGTATGGAACTACATTGATTTCTGCTACTGGGCGTCGGCGTTTGCGTTGATACACTTGCATCAAGCTTGCTCCTTCTTAGCATAAGCTTGACGATGCAGAATATTAGAAAACTCTTCCATAAAATTAATATAAGACGTTTCAAGTTTTTCTACATGTGTACTAAAACGGTTATAAGCGATTACAGCGGGAATAGCCGCAAATAGGCCCATTGCGGTGGCGATAAGCGCTTCTGCAATACCCGGAGCAACCATTGCTAAAGTAGCGTTTTCAACTGCACCAAGAGCAATAAACGAATTCATAATACCCCAAACCGTACCAAACAATCCGATATAAGGGCTAGTTGAGCCTATCGTAGCCAACAGTGATAGGTTTGACTCAAGTCCATCAATTTCACGGGACAGAGTTACGCGCATCGCTCTACCAGTGCCATCCATTACAGCCTCTGGCACATTACCGTTCAATTGACTTAATCGCGAGTACTCTTTAAACCCAGATACGAATAAACTACCCATTCCGTGTACGCTTTCTTTTCGAGCAGCTAATTCTTGGTAAAGTTTATTTAGATCAACACCTGACCAGAACCGGTCTTCGAACTGAAAAGATTGGCTACGTGCAGCTGAAATAAGTTTACGACGCTGAAAAATAACAGCCCAAGACAGTACTGATAATGCTAATAAAGTCAGCATTACAAGTTTAACGAGAAGGCTGGCTTCTAAAAATAGCCCCAAAAAAGAAATATCAGCTTGCACTTATTAACTCCTGCAAAATAAATTGTGGCACCGCAGCTGGTCTCATTTTAGTTAACCTGACACACACAACTACGACCTTAGCTTCACAATAACAATTTCCGTCATTATCGATGAGAGATTGATGAAAAGTCAGTGAAGTTTTTCGATTGTCAGTAATCTTAGACACCACTGTGAGATTTTGTTCAAATTTAGCTGCAATTTTAAAATCAATTTCACAATGCTTCACTACGAATGCAATATCATTTTGTAACAATTGGGTTTGCTGCACCCCAATATGTTTAAGCCATTCCGTCCTAGCGCGTTCGAAAAACTTAAGATAATTTGAATGATAGACTACACCACCGGCGTCGGTATCTTCGTAGTACACAGAAATCGGCCAACAAAACATAAATGATTTTAACTAACGCTTCTAAAATTCCAAACATCAACTATAACGCATAGTTGCAACAATTGTGAATCTAAATGCAGCGATTTTAGCTTGTTGAAGAGTAAAATTTAATGAATTAGCTTGAAGGAAACTAAGCAATATTAACTTTGGTTAAATTAGTGTGACAATCAATCTGAAAAAATCACTTAAATAGTAACCTTATGTAAACGTAATTATGACTAAAAACAAACAATTAATTTTTTTGTATTATTTTAAGCATAGACACCGAAAAACTGACCATAACACACCCCACAAAACATTAACATTTATAATGACAGATTAATCATAGTACATGAATAAAATCATCAAAAATACTCAAAACCATGAATAAGCGTTGAATAAAGAGCTTTTACTCCTTAACGATAACATATGGTGATATTAGTTTTTCTAATGATAAAAGCCAAAATAACTTACTTGTTAATTTACTACACTATGCCTAAAATGACCTCGTTTTCCGGAAGTGCTGATTCGTTCAGTTGAGAAAACAAGAACATTATCAATGGTGTGAAAACACGGTTGAACTCCCTGGTTCTTAAGGTTGACTTCCTACCTTTTATTTGTTGATTGTATTGTGCATTTTGCCCGCTTAAATTAAGTGGGCTTTTTTTTGCCTAAAATTGAGTTATTGTTGGTAGGAATGAGGTAGTATTGAGCAGCATACTCGAAAAGCTCTAAGCTGCCGATATACCAGAACGATCGTGACTCCTTGCACAAGAGTCACTGAAAGAAATTGACTTGAGCTTATGCTCCTTTGCTTATCTGGATTACAACACGTCTGTTTTGCTGTCTTCCCCTAATAGTATCATTTGCAACCAGATGCTTAGTTTCACCATGACCTGTTGTTAAAATACGGTTTTGTTGAATACCATGCTCCATCAGATACTTTTTGATCTGATTAGCACGTTCATTCGAGACTCGCTTGTTAACATTTCTTGAACCATAGCTGTCTGTATAAGCATCGACCAAAACTAATTCAACTTCAGGATCGTAAGAAAGATATTCTTGAACTCGTTGCATTTGCTTCAAGGAATAAGCGGTTAACTCTTTACCACCTGATTTAAAGTTCAAAACTGTAAATGCGATATCATCAAAAGAGTACGGCAATAAATTTGATAAACATTGTCTAAATTGGTTGTACATTCTTCTAAAGTTCGCAGCAGACAAACCTACCGCTACTTGCTGCTCAGCTCGAAACCAATCGGTATAGTAAAACGTTGGCTGCATGCCTTTTGCTAATTCATTCAGCATCGACCATGCCGCTGGCTTTGGAACTTCACCATTAAAATATCTTTGATAAGTAATTTCAGTAATAGCTATATCAGGCCTGCCAGGACGCCATTGAGGAGCACGACTGACTAATCGAGCTTTAGTGACCTTTTCTGGCTTTTGCCACATGGCAAGTTCAAAATCGAGGTTGATTTTCTTAGAGGCGTAACTAGAAAAAACGGCGTTCCCATATAATGGGATCTGATGCTCCAATCGGCACTCAATGGGACTATTTTGAGTTACGCGCCATTGAGATTCATCCAAATTAGCTACGAAATGACGCAATTGTGCCATTGAAGTTAACGGTACTAGTAATAATCCAGCAATGGTTAATTTTCGCCACATAGTTAAATCTCTTTTTCTATTTACATTGATGTTATCGGCTCAAAATTTATCTTCTTTAGTAAAAAATCCGTACCGATATGAATGACACAGAGACGCCAATCAAGGATAATCTTTCAATAGATGATAAAAAAATACTTACAGAGTTAATACATGAGTGAAACTTTCGACCCAAATAAATTAAAACATAGATTTCGTGGCTTCTTTCCTGTGGTGATAGATGTCGAAACGGCGGGCTTTAATGCTAAAACCGATGCCCTACTCGAAATCGCCGTTACTCTGTTAAAAATGGATGATTCGGGTGAATTAGTTCTTGATAAAACCTTGCATTACCATATTGAACCTTTCGAGGGTGCGAACATTGAACCAGCAGCCATTGAATTTAATGGAATTGACCCAACTAACCCACTTCGCGGTGCTATAGACGAAAAAGATGCCTTTAAAGAAATCGTCAAAGAAGTAAAGAAAGCGCAAAAGGCATCAGAGTGTCATCGTTCTATTATTGTGGCTCACAATGCTGCATTTGATCATGGGTTTGTTAGCCAAGCTATCGAGCGTAACAAAATTAAACGCTCACCCTTTCACCCTTTTGCTACTTTTGATACCGCTTCATTATCTGGTTTAGCTTTAGGTCATACCGTGTTAGCTAAAGCTTGCGAAAATGCAGGTATTGATTTTGACAATAAAGAGGCTCACTCAGCCTTGTATGATACTGAGCGTACTGCTGAACTATTTTGCCACATCGTTAATAAGTGGAAAGCCTTAGGTGGCTGGCCATTAGAAGTTCCTGAGCAACAACAAGAAGAAGCATAACCTACAATGACAAAGCTTCTGCATATCAACACTCCACTAATCCAATCATTGTCACTTGGGCAAAAGCTTAATGCAAACGTTTGGCTTAAAATGGATGCAATGCAACCCAGTGGTTCTTTTAAAACCAGAGGTATTGGGTTTATTTGTCAGCAATATGCAAAGCAAGGAGCTAAAGGCTTTGTTTCATCTTCTGGTGGTAATGCAGGTCTAGCTGTTGCCTACTGTGGGCGACAACTAAATATACCTGTAACGGTTTATGTTCCTAAAACCACCAAACAACGAGCAATAGATTTAATTCAAGCCGAAGGGGCTACCGTCATAGTAAAAGGCTGCAACTGGGCGGAAGCACATACTAGCGCAATTCAAACCTGTTCTGATCACATTCGATATATTCATCCGTTTGATGCACCTGAAATTTGGCAAGGTCACGCCACAATCATTGATGAAGTGTTCGATGCAGGGCAAGTACCTGATGCTGTTGTGCTTTCTGTTGGAGGGGGCGGTTTATTATGCGGAGTTGTGGAAGGATTAAAAAGGAATAATGCGGCCAACACGCCTATTTTAGCCGTTGAGACTAATGGTGCCGACTCATTGACTCAAGCTTGTCAGGCTGGAGAGCAGGTTGATATAAACAATATTACCAGTATCGCAACCTCACTCGGTGCAACCCAAGTTGCGACTCAAGCTTTCAAATATACTCAGCAATATCCCATCACTCCTCATACAGTCACTGACTTGGAAGCCATCATTGGTTGTAAAACTCTGCTGGATGAGCATCGTATTTTAACCGAACCAGCTTGTGGTGCCTCTATTGCTGCAACTTTGAATTGTGATAACCCTTTTTGGCAAGATAAAAGGTAACTATTCAGCCTACTGAACAAAATTATCTGGCAAATGCCCACTGAACAACAAGTTCAGCGCTGTTGAAGCTGTTATATTTTGCTTTCTGCAACTCGAAACGTAACTGCGTATGGCACAGAAGTTTTCAGCACCTTCTATGCTCCTAAAGCA
>NZ_ML014835.1 GCF_003675895.1 Parashewanella curva | reverse complement strand
AACAGGGTTATGGGTCTTTGTTAATTACCAAGGGACACCACTTACCAATAATGAAGCTGAGCGCTGCATTAGAGGTACGGTAATCATGCGTAAAAACTGCTTTGGAACAAGCTCAGACCAAGGAGATAAGTTCCGTTCTAGAGTATTGTCTGTGGTTGAGACTTGTAAAAAGCGTGGCCTATCGGCACTTGATGTCATATCGGAGATTGTTACAGCAGTAACAGAAAGAAAACCCTATCCAGACGTGTTTAACCTCACCAGCGATTAGTCAATACTACGCTGGTGAAGGATTACAATTGATGTAGCTTAAAGTATTTAATAACATTATTTAAACGTAGTTATGTCGAGTCAGAAAACTCGCTTTTAGAAAATGATAAGAGAGCACATGGCTGATTGGACCCAATCAAACATGATACTAATATCGGGCTGATTAAAACTAAAAGAGAAGTAGCTTTGCTGTTAATTGATAACGGGACTTGTTTTTGTTTAAACCTGTGCAGATAGAATCGGCTGGCACATTTTTGTCCATTGACAAGTCAGATCAGAACGTAGCCTGACTCGAAAATGCCCCAAACCTTCACAGGACATGATTCCACTTACTTTTGTATCCACTCTACACAGACTAGATTATGGTTAATTGTTCCATTTTCAAAGATTCATATTCTATCTGGATAATCCAGTTATCCCTCATATTGGTTGGAAGTAAATGTTTGTAAACTTTATTCAGTTACGGTCTATTTCTTCTATCAATCTTAAAAAGTACGCTAACCTCTAGAACCTAATCTACCGAATACAATAGAGATGCTCATGTCAATTCCCCCGAGTCTACAAAACAATGGATTTAATCATCGCTATACTCTTCAAGAAGGTTCTCAGAAAATTAAACGTCAGCCTGCCCGTCAACGGACATTTTATGAAATACCCATAGCCTCTCCATCTTATGATGCAGTAATTGCTCGTAGCATCCTATTTGAAATGGAATCACTATTAAATGTCAGTGATTATAATTGCGCTATTAGAGTCTTGCTTCCTGATGAAAATGATTGGAATCGGCTGTGTGAATTTGATGATTTTATGGGTAATAACATAAAAACCATTGATAAACAGCGGCATTCAACGACCTGTAAAAAGCTTTTCTTTCACGATCCCAGGTTATACAGATGGCTTTATGCTACCTCGCAAAAAGAATCACTAGATAAAACCGAACCTTCTATGCAATATCGAGCGCTAAGCTTGGATTGGAGCAGATCTTATTATTGTGCGAACCGTTTAGAACCGATCTCTGAAAATTCGTTTAATTGGCGAAAGCTAACTCCTCCTGAAGATATTGTTGTGAAAAGAGTAGCCTCTAGCAAATCACCTACTTCCGCGCGAATAATAAAGAGAGCAGATAATGTACATAAAGTCAGTGCGTCAACAAAACTTAAACTGGCACTAGCCGGATCGGTTCGAACTTCAGTCCTCATGAAAATTCTAAAGGCATGGTGTCAGGAGTTATCAAAAAATCCAAAGAATCGCAGAAACTTAGATGTAGTCAATTTCAATCAATGTTTAGAAGCGTTCTTATATGAAACAACAAATGAGCCACAAAATACAAAAGCACACTGGTTACAAGGTCAAGTTATTTTAAAAATGGCGAATAAACTGATTGAGCAAGGAATAGAAAACGATCTAAATGATTTTCATTCATTTCCTAAAACATTAACCAGATATATTCATCGGGTTTGTGTTTGAAAATAGAACCATGCGGAAACCTATTGATATCACCAATTGATGTGCCAGTGGTGATCGCTGGCAAACTCAAAAATGTCCATTGACGAGTCAGATCAGAACGTAGCCTGACTCGAAAATGCCCCGAAACGCGTTAGTGTTTTAACTCTAACATTGAGTATCTTCTTTGCCAAGAAACCTCTGGAAATCTTCACTATCAAACTCTAGTTATTTCAAAAAAAATATAGTTTATACATTTAAGTTTGAATATTTCGATTAATTCTGCTTAATAAAGGTAGATTATTTATTGACCAGTTGAATATATTTACTGCTCTAATTCAATTAATTATGAAAACCGATCAGAAAGGAATGAGCTATCCAAATGTTCTTGCTGGCTTCGTATGTATTGAAAGATTAGTAAACCAATTGTACGAACAACACTCCAGTGCAGAAACGAGTAGCACAGATTCTATAACCGTAGGCATAAGGGTGTTAGTTATGGGTACCATTACGACCACTACAACAGACGTAAATAGACAGCCTTGGCAACAACCAGAACAATCTATCTGTCGATTTAATATTGGTACACCTACAAAAATGTTTACAGGTGTTTTAATCGGTGGCGCATTTGCAGCCATAGCCAGTAATCCCGTTACCCTAGGGGCTGTTTTAGCGGGAGGAACGGCAATATCTATCACCGCTAAACTGATCGGTTTTTTCAATCAGAAGTCAGACGGAGTTGAGGGCATTCCTTACGATGCAGCCGCTATGATTGCCTTTGGTGCATTTTCCATAGCCAAAGGTTCACCCGTATTAATCACCGCAGAAATAGCCCTTGCTGGCTTTTTAGCAATTAGAGCTACTGACAAGTTACACGATGATTTAGCCAATGATTTAGGTATTAAGCCTGATAGCTGGACGTATTCAGGGACAAAGTTAGTTAGCCGCTTTGCTACGGGTTATTTATCTGGTAAAGCCGTTGAATCAATTAATGACTTGTTTACCAGTGCGCCCGTCCCTCGACCTATACCGAAACACAGACACGCAAGACAAGCGCAACAAGAACCTAATCCACTTTGTAATTATACAAGTTTTAACGAAACGATTGTTATAACTCCGACAGCAACTTATCCTCAAGCTGAATGTTTTGATTTTCCAGAACAAACTTTTGATGGTGCTGGTTTTCCGCCGATTTCAATGGATAACAAAGCGTTCAGAACAAAAGGGGCAAATACAACATTATGCAAGATTAGCTATCAAAAATTTTTATCAGGAGTAGAACGGGTATGGACGTTTACCGATAATGATTGTTTTGAACAAGTTGAATGTTCAGACGGTCAATATTATGGGATAAGAAAAACTGCTTCATGTAATCAAAACCCTGTTAGTTGTGGCGATCCTAATCTTCAAACTTTAACGAGTAATTTTTGTGGCAGTAATTCAGGTTTGCCATTTTGTAAACCGCCTACCAAACCTGAACCTGTACCCGTATTGCAACCAACAACAATAACAAATGTAATTCATAGTTCTACATGTGCTGAGCCACAGCATACCCCTAGCGGCTTACCATTAGTCGAATGCTCAAACTTAACCATAAAAACATATAACGGAATAGAAATAGGTGAAACTTTAGAAAGGTTAGATTATAGAGCATATGCAACTAATATAGATAAAGATGAAAAATGTAAATTTGTTATTCCAAATGAAAAAAATTCTGATTTATATTCTTTAAATAACGATTGTTTAGAACAAGTAAAATGTTTAGATTCAGATTATTTTGGTATTAGAATAACAAAAAATTGCAATGAAGATAACTATAACTTTTGTTCTATACTTGGTGATAGATCAGATTTCCCTTTATCTTTTTGCGCTAATTCAACCCCTTGGTGTTTACCACCACAACCACAACCAAATCCATCTAATACTCAACCACCGTTACCCAATGTTCCACCTACACAACCACCTTTACCAAATCCAGACTCCACGGCAAAGCTGCCACAAATGACAAAACCACCATTACCAAAACCAAGCACAGGACAGCCAGAAACGACACCAGAACCAACGTTAAACGCTGAACCTGAAAGTGGTATTAATGGCGGCGCAATCGCAGGTGGTGTTGTCGGTGGCGTTGCCGTTGTAGGTTGTGCCGCTACTGCGGCTATCGTTACAACAATTGCAGTTTGCAAAAATAAAGATGCAATCAAAGCTAAATATGATTTAGAACGGCCACCACAACCAGAGTCAGAGCAACAGCAGCCAGAAATTAAAGAATCACAAACAAACGATGTTGAATTGCAAGATATACAACCGTCGAGAGAAAATGGTCATGCAGCCAAACCCTTATCTAGTACAGCACCTTTACCACAAACGAGCAGCAAATCAATAGCTAAAGCTATCACCGTTCCTCCTCAGCTAACTAAACAATATACCCAAGCGATGTTTGATGCTTGCGCCAGTGGAAGTCTCGACCAATTGAAATTGCTGATTAGAGAATTACCATACGATTTTGATGTTAATCTGTTAATTGAAAATGAAATTGCAAAGGATTCAATTACACTACTTCATGTGGCCTGCTCAACAGGTCAAACCGAGATTGTTGATTATTTACTGAAACAGCAAGCTGATGCAAACATCAAATCAGTAAAAGGACATACACCGCTTTTCCTAGCTGTTTGGAGTGGTCATGTAAAAGTAGTGAAACAGTTACTCTGTGCCAAAGCAGATAAAAGTATTGAATCTGATGATAAAACACCACTTGAACTAGCCAAAGAGCAAGGTAATGCAGATATCATCCATCTGCTAGAGAAGCCTCAATCAGAAGCAAGTGTTTCTGAAGCGCCTAAAGCTAAAAGTAAGTGGTTTTGGTAAAGGCAAAATCGTTTTTGTGTCCAATAACGTACTTAGTTCTGGATATAAAGTACTTCGATTTTCCTCTGGAAAGGCGTTTCAGAGGAATCTAGCATGATACTTTTCATTTTTTATGAACAAAATTTAGCTACAAGAGTTACAGTTTCAAGAGAGTTGTGTGTGACATAAAGTACTCGACCAAAGGTGCAGCCTAAACTCTGGCGAGTAAAGATTGGCTGAATTAAGCCTGTATATCTTGGGAAACCTTTGTAGCAATAAGACCTGCACAGGCAATCTTAACAGCTTGCAAGATTGATACATTGGGAACGCCTATTGAGATTATCCCAGAAGCAATCATGGCTGCTGTATCGTAATGGATACCCTCTGAGCCGTCAGACTTCTGGTTAAAAAAAACTAACAAGCTTACTTGTAATAGCGATTGCTGACCCTCCCGCTAATGTAACCCCAAAACTCATAGGATTGCTCATTGCAAGAACCGAAGCACCAAATAATACTCCCGTAAAAAGTTTGGTGGGAACTCCAATATTAAAATTGTGTATTGGTTCTTCGGTTTCGTGATGTTCCTGACGATTAATAATGGCTGTGTTAGGAGAATGTGTGGCTTGTACTGTCACGGTTTATTACTCTTTAGGTTAAAGGGGCTGAATACAATGAACTCAGAGGATTAGCGTTATTAATGTGAGGTAATAGGTCTATCGGTTAATTAGCAACTGATAACCTAATTAAGAAATAATTTGAACTATTAATAACTAAAAATCCAATTTTGTAACTTTATTAATACAATTTATCATATGTGACTGTATATTTACCGAACAATTCGAGGGTTTGCCATTTAACCCGAACTTTATTAAATAATGCTTTGCAATGATTAAAAAACAGAATTTCTGTGAAGCTTTTGTCCAGAAGTGAGTTATGGCAACTATGATAAAGAACTCGATTGCAGCGTGAGAAAAGCAGTAAAGGTAGCAATTCACAGTATTGAGTTTGTATTTCTGGCGACTTACAAATTTAACGTTTGAACATCGTCGTCAAAAGTACATCAAAGAAAAAGTTGTATAACACCACTACAAATTAGTGGCTTTATAACCCACAATTTTATCTACTTCTTTCCACCAAGCCTTGTAAGCGATTTGTTGTTCCTCAAGGTAATCATATTGGTCATAAACACCTTGGATTCCTGGTAGCGTATGCCCTAAGATTTTTTCAGCAATATTTGAACTTGTAAGTTTTGAAAGTCTAGTTCTTGCTGTGCGTCTTAAGTCATGGATCGTCCAATGCTCCATTGGTGTGCCTAATCTATTACAGACCTTCCTTATAAATGAAGGCTGAATAGCTAATGTACTTTTGGAAATAGGTCTTTCACCAAGTGAGAATGCATATTCACTATCTGTTAGTGAAAAAGCAAACTCCAATAGCGGTATTGCCTCATCTATGATTGCTCGTTTGATCGACTTATTGGTCAGATGGCCGATTTTGTGATTTTCAGGGGGAACTACCCAAACTTTATTTTTAAGATCAAAGTGGGACTTTTTAGCAAATCTTAATTCAGCTCCTCGACATGCAAAGTGAAGTAATAATTGAAGCAAAATTTTGATTTGCACATTTGAACGTGAATTTTGAAGTCCTGAAAAGAAGAGCTTGAGTTCGTTATCAGTTAAGATCCTATCTCTAGCATTACTTTTCATCTTCAAATCATGTTTAGGGCTAATATCGAGTGGATCTTTATTCTGAATGAGCTGTCTTTTATACCCCCACTTGGTCATGGACTTAACAATAGCAAGTGAATGAGTGGTAGCAGTAGTATATTTACGAGCTAATTGCTCAAACAACGTAAGCCACTCAAAAAGAGTGACGTAATTAAATATTTGATCACCAAGGGTAGATGAAACATGAATTTCATAACATCTTCTGAAGTTTTCTGGATGTTTAATGTTATTTTTGCAGTAAGCTTCATACCAAAGGTAAAATAACTTATCGACTGTAATTGCTTCTCTGTTTTTTTGAATTTTATCTTGTTTTACTTGCTTAGGGTTTAATCCGTTTTCTAGTTTTTTCCGATAGCTAAGAGTTAGCTCTCTAGCTTCTTTTAAAGTAGTAGCGGGATAAGAACCAAGATCAATTCGACAAGCTTTGCCTATATAGCGATACCGAAATTGAAATTTGACTTTACTTTTTGTAGATATGCGAACGCCCATGCCATCTCGATCAGACTTTTCAAGCACTCTGTCTCTGGGTTTGCCATTTACTTTTCTTAACCACGTGTCACTTAATGCCATATTCAAACCTCACTTTTCGAGTTTTTATGTACAAACATGTACACAAAAGTGTATTCAGCAATATAAATTGATGTTTAGGAAAGTAATAGTAAGAGCAATGAATTGGTAATAACTTGTTGAAATAACATGGTAAATGTACTTGAATGTACAGTTTTGGAGTAGTTATGAACCAAAGTATTATTTTTATCGATGATATCGAGTGGGCGGAGCAAGAACAGGCTGTTACCTTAAAGGCACAGCTACAAGGAATGCTGATCCCATGCAAAATTACCCTTAGTAAGCTGAATGAGATATATCAATTAAGTATCACGACCGAGAAAGAAGCCCTTGAGTTAGCTGAACACAAACGCTTCGATCTTGAAAATATTTTCGAAGAGCTTATCGAAAAAGAAGCCATGGATGAACAAGGAGTTGTATTATTTTCATAACTTATATTTTCTAACCTGTTGTTGCAAAACTAAACAAGTCTGCCGGATTTATACTTCATGAATAATTGTTTATCAAAAGATATTGAACTTAATAACCCAACAAATACCTAAGCTATATATCAAAAGTTATTCAGCTACCGGTCTGATATAAATGAATGTTGATTAGTGATTATAAATAGTTTCAATTATCTTAACGTTTTTTAAACAACTTAATGGTGACTTATTTATGAGCAAGGTAGAAGCAATCACACAATCGACAGGGGGATATCAAAGTATACTTGGTGCACCTCCGACCTACTCACAAGCTTGTGGACAAAATCATTCTCATTCAGATGATATAAATAATGATAAATATGTTGAATTTAATAGACACGACTATCAAATTAAAGAAAAAGTAGATGATTTTTGTGCCAGTGGCATTGCTTGCGGTGTAGTTGGTGTTTTTTTCGGCATGGTAACAGGAGGAGCAGTTGGTGGTGTTACAGGAGGTGGAGTAGGCGTTGCATTTTACGGTCTTACAGGTGCATTTATCGGGGGGTATCTTGGTGCCCCCTTAGGCTGTGCGGCATACGGAATATATTATATGGTGAAAAGTAGCTGTAACAATAGTGTAACGAGCGAATATCAACGATTAAATGTTTGAACCTAAAGGTAATAAATTTAATATTCAAAGTCAAAGTTGAAAAATGGACCTAAAAAGAAATGATTTCATCTACAATGGATGTGTCAATTATTTACCTAATGGCCCATTTTCTGAATTAACTATTTTGTTTTATATGGATTTATTTACAAATTTCCATAACTCTCATTTATATAATTGTCCTTCAAGCGAACATAATGGGCGGCAGAGTAAGCCAAAAATTCACGTTCCTTGTCAGTAAGAGGACGAACCTGTTTAACGGGGCTGCCAACATACAAGAATCCACTGTCTAATGTTTTTCCCGGCGGCACTAAACTGCCCGCACCAATAATAACGTCATCACAAATGGTGGCGTTATCCAAAATCAAGCTACCCATCCCAACTAGAACGCGATCACCAATAGTGCAACCGTGAAGCATAGCTTTATGACCAACGGTAACATCATCGCCAATCGTAAGCGGATAACCTGCTGGGTTAGATTCCGATTTATGGGTTACATGAAGTACTGTTCCGTCTTGTATATTGGAACGCTTGCCAATACATATCGAGTTCACATCACCCCGCGCTGCCACCATAGGCCAAATACTGACATCGTCATCTAAGTGAATGTCGCCAACTAAAACCGACAAAGGATCGATATAAACAGAGTTACCTACAACAGGTGAAATACCTTGGTAAGTTCTTAGAGGGTTAAGCATAAATTAACTCCATACAAATTTTAAACAAAAAACAAAATACGTTAACAATAACCATAACTAATTGAATTTAAACTTAATAATGTTAATTATGATTTGAGTGTAAAAAAGCTTAATGTCAGCATTGACGGAATCTTTTTGGGAGGAAGTCAATGGTAATTAAGAGAGAATGTCCAAAATCAGACAGTATTATACAGGCGGAACGCCTTTTAGATAACAATGTTACCCATCCTAACGAAGTAAGGATAAAACGATCTTGGAGTTTTAGCGAAGGAATAACACCAAGTGTTGTGGTTGATTTTCAGCAATTAAAGCAAAATGTACATACAAGTCAAGTTAACCCTCAGCCTTTTTTATTACCGATTAAAACGCTTGCATTAATTCAAGCTAGCCCACAAATAATCCCGAGGTGCATTGATAATTCAACGGCATTGTGTTCATTTATGAACATGGAAGACTTTGCTCAAATGGCTCTGTTTTCAAAGAGCTTACTGGTACTGATAAATGGAAATGCACATAAAGTTGTACCTCACTCTAATGTGCCTCGTGGCGAGATTGTTGTTAATCCTAGCATTGAAACGAGTGATAACACTGTAAAAGTAACGAAACTTCATGAGAAATATCCTGTTTTCTCCGAGGCGTTAGTTGCCATTAAACTCAGCCAGTCAGTAAATGAGCGCTTTATGCCTATATGTTGGAATGAAGTCAGTGCAATAAGCCAATGTATTTCACAGGCGCTAGCAGGTGTTCCTGTCCAGCAAGGGCAGAGTTATAAAATAAAAGTTCCCTATAATGTCAATCGCTACCGAGATAGTGGTAATAAAGTTGCTCCAAGACATGAGCAGCTTTTGTTAGATATCGAATTTGAAGTTACCCCAATCTATAAAGCTGATAAAAATAAAGGCACGTTTAGAAAAATTGTAGTAGCAGATACCCAAAAACTCTCTTTGCTGCTTGTGCCCACATCAGAAACGGACTTTAAGTACTCTCACCCTCAAAGTCATAGTGCTAATGCACTAGTGAGTAAAATAGCGGTAAAAGCTTCACTCCCTGACAACTACTTAAAGCTCAATCACAAAGATTACGCTCGATTGCTTTCGTTATCAGAACAAAAGAGAGAGCAAGGAAGCATACTGGTTAGTCTCACAGACGCAAAAGGATGCGAGTCTTATGTTTATGCCGCTCATGATGAAAATGTTCAAGAACCAACAATGGCAATCGCTCCGACTACAGATATTAAAGATGCAAGATTTAATATTACTCCAGTAACTAAAAGCTTAAGTTATTCAACAGCCATAGAATTAGAGCTGAAATGGCATCCAGATTTTACTAACCAAGCGGCACTGAAGAACGTAAAAATAGATGAATTAGTAAAAAAGCAGCTGCCAATTGTTCCAATGTATGAGGGCAAAGAATTTGTTGTTTGTTTATCCGATAACGATGTCGCCCATATGGGAGTCGTCACTGTAAAGGTATTGAATGTTGAAAATGATAGCGGTGAAAAGCAGAGTTTATACAACCCAGACAAGGCTAAGTGTGAAGTCGCTCTGTATTGCAGTCAGCTGCATGAAAACAAGCGAGTAGAAACGGCAGTTCAGGTCAAAAAAATACGTTATCAGCCAGTTGAAAACGAAATTTGGGCCAATCCTAGACACAAACTCCTTTCTATCATTAGCGTAGAAGATATGTTGTTATTAGAACGAACTGGAAATACAAAGAGCCCCTCCAGCAAAATTCGTACGCAAAATGTGTACATTAATAATACGTTAGTTCAGGTTGTATCTCATCCTGGATTACATCATGGGCAAATCATTATCAATCCCGATTATGCTCACGTATTGAATCAACCAACACTAATACTAAAGCCGTTTACAGATAACGAAACTCCAGTTGGAAGCGCTCGAATACATATAAGATTAGAAAATGACCAAGAGTGTGAGTCATTATTGCCACTAAAGTATAATGAACATTCACCTATGATAACCGCCATTACTCAAGCCTTACATACGTTGCCGATACATGAAGGCTTAGTGTATCACTTGGATGTCATTTATGATGCTAATGTGTTAGTCGAAAAAGACAGAGAAGTGCCGCTGCAACAGAGATTCAGAACATTAAGAGTCGTTTTTACGGCTTCCCCGTTATTTCCTCCTGAGAAGTTAGCACTGGTGAACCCTCCTATTCTGGAAATAGATGAGCAAGTTCCACAAAAAACAGAAAAAAAACATGCAAAAGAGAAAGATGTAAAGGATGCTGAAGGGAATAAGGCACTATTGGTCAGAAATCCGATACTTGACGCCCCTAATTTAATAACCCCATTGCACTATACATTCACTGGCAAAGAATTTTCTGTGGTATTGAAGCCTGAAGTTAAGAATCAATTTGAATATTGCTTGACTCAATGGGAGCCAAGTGAACCTATATTAAATAAAAGTGTCATTGCCAATAATGCTCTTCGCCATAACTATTTAGCGATGGAAAAAAGTAACTTTGATACATTATTTATGGGGCATCAGCCAGAAGTACGGCAACAGGGACTGGTGGTGATCTCATTAGGAAGTGGTCAGCGAAGATATTATTTTGCTAGAGCAACAGGAGAAATAGATATTATTCGTGATTACCTCTATCTGTGTAATGCCATAACAGAAGAAAGACATTATCCGTATGATGTGGTGGCATCCTCTCACCCATTACCGATGGCCGAGTCGGTTGATATTGTGTTTACTTGGCACGACATCCATCGCCATGCTCATCAACATTCTAAAGAACATATTGAGAGCCTGATCAAAGAGCAACTAACGACAGTTGTATTGGAAGTAGGTAAGGAATTTTATACTTGGTTAGATGTTGATGATGAGTGGAAAAGTTGCATCATCGTTGGCGAAGTAAAGAGTATAACAGGTACTGGAGATACAACAAAGGAGCCTGCTTATGCATACACTACTAGGACTAAACTGAATATCATTTTTGAAGATACAACCATTATTTCAGGGAAACACATTCCGCCTTGTTCAGTAGAGAAAGCCAAAGCAAGACTGTGTAAAGGGCTAGTTGGAGTAGAAGATATCGCAATATCGCTAATTGATGGAATGATCATGCCATTTGGTACAGCGGCCATGAACAATTTTATTTTGCTTCATGGGTTGCCTGGTAATGGAAAATCATCAATAGCATACAATGCGCTTATTGGTGCTGGGATTAATCCTGTTGAAATACAAAGCATTGGAGGCAGCGAATTATTGGGCTCTGATCCAGAAGCAACAAAAAAAAACCTTGAAGAATTTTTTAAAGAACTATGTCATGACAATGAAATAAAAAAGCTAAAAGACAAATCAAACAGAACGTTTTCAAGGCCTCGACGCGGTTATATCATTAATGAACTGGATTTATTATTGGGTAAAGAAGGAAAAAAAGGACGCTCAAACGAACAAGCTGCTGCATATGGATGGTTTCTTCAACAATTTCAGCCAGGTAGTCAAGGTGGCAAGGAATACTTTTCCCTCAATGTTGTTGTGATAGCGACATCAAACTGTGAATTATCAGCATTTTCCAAAAGTTTAAAGCGAAATGGGCGGATGGGATTGCAATTGAAGATGTCTAATCCAAATGAAAACCAATGTGCTGAAATAATAAAGCAGAAAACGGAAGAGAATAAAGAAAAGTTCGAACTTAAGGTTGATAGTAAGCAATTAGCAAATGTTACAAAATTGATGTGCTCAAAAGGGGCGTGTGCAAAAGATGTAGTTTTCTATATGGATAAAGCATTTCAATTGGCAAAACAACATGCACAAGAAAAAGATAGTTCGGCTACAGCCCCCTTTAGTGTGGAAGAAAGAGACTTAATAGATGCATTATTTTCTCCAGAAAAAATCAAGCAAAATCAGGAAAAACTAGCTAAAGAGTATCAAGAAGAATTACCGCCTTACAGAATGAGCGATGCAGAAGAAAAAGTATTAAGCCAAATAAAGAAGATGTGTGAAACGATTACAATGGTTAGAGGGCGAAATGGAATCATTGTAGTAGACAAAAGTGAAGCTATCCGTATGGAGCAATTTTTACGAAATCTGGTCGAGGGGGCATCAGGATTTTATCACTATGAAAGATTAGAAGAAGGCGCAAGTGACTTATCAGTAATAATGACCTTGAGCGAAACGACTGAACAGGTGAAAAGCTTATTAATCATTGAAGACCTAGAATCATTATTGGTAAGCAAACCAAATGAAAAAGCAGTGATAGTCTCAGGCATAGAGGAAAGTTTAAGACAAAAAAGCAAAAACATTATTTTTGTGGTGTTTGTGAACAAATATTCGTTGAGATTTTGGAAAGATGCTCAGTTTACAAAACCTCCGATTGCAAAATATCAAATAGAGCACGAGCTAAGCCATGATGAACAAGAGGAATATATTCAAGAACACTATCCTTGTACTATAAATACGCAAAGACAACTGCTTAGAACCCTTGAAGGTCACAAATCACGTCAACTCACTCATGAGGGGATACATCAGTTTGCCGTACCCATCCAAGACAAAGGTAAAGAAACATACACTTGGGATTTTAAAGGATTGAAAGAATACCTTAAAGAGTGTGAAATGCTTACTTCTAAGGTTTCTATGACGAACGGCATATATACCTAAGCTGAACAATAAATCGGCATGCGAAAGCCGTTTAGCAAAAAAACTAAAAAAAGGGGTTGCGCAAAATTCTAAGCTCCCTATAATGCGCCACCACTGACACGGCACAGCAGCGAAACAGACGATGTTATAGCAGCTAGCAAGTCAGGGTTTAGAAAGCGATTAAGTCACTTTTTAAACGGTCGAAAAAAACTTTAAAAAAGTTGTTGACGACCACAGGAAAATGCGTAGAATACGCAGCCCTGACCCGCTGAAGAGAATGCTTCGACGGGGTGCTAATAAAGCACAATGTTCTTTAAAAATAAGTATCAAGCAAATCTGTGTGGACACTCACAGAGATAGAAACATCCAGTTATCATCTTCGGGTGCTAACAAAAATTCTATCAATGAAGAGTCCGCATAGATAGAAATCAAACTTACTTAGGTAAGACTGATTTCAGACATGCAAACGATTGGCTTTTAATTAAGTTAATCACGACAGAATTCATTGAGCAGTCTGTTTCTGTAAAAAGAGCGGACTTAAAATTAAACTTTTAATTGAAGAGTTTGATCATGGCTCAGATTGAACGCTGGCGGCAGGCCTAACACATGCAAGTCGAGCGGAAACGAGAGGTGCTTGCACCTCGGCGTCAAGCGGCGGACGGGTGAGTAATGCCTGGGAATTTGCCCAGTTGTGGGGGATAACCATTGGAAACGATGGCTAATACCGCATAAACCCTACGGGGAAAAGGGGAGGCTCTTCGGACTTCTC
>NZ_ML014834.1 GCF_003675895.1 Parashewanella curva | reverse complement strand
AAATGAGAAAACAGCAAAAGTTGGAATAAAAAGCAAACGGTTAAAAGCTGGCTGGGATGAAGATTATTTGATGAAGGTTTTAACCGTGGGCAAACTGAGTGTCTAATTTAGACCCGTTTGCCCTACTAAAAACTCTGGAGGATTTGGCTTTAGAGCAGGTGCTGAGGCACTTCAGGGCTCTACAATTGTAACAAATAATTCAGGAGGGGTTGGCGCCCATTTTTTTGTAAGTTCAGGGACTGACTCGAACGTCACCATCATTAACACAAATGGTTCTGGTGTCATTGCAGAAGCAAATTCTATGAACTCTTCTAACGTTAACGTCCAGAATGCAGGTGGCCTAGGGCTTCAAGCTATTCACAATTCACTAGCAAATTCTCAAGTAACAGTCTGTCAAGGCGGTTCTGCAGAATTCAGAAACAACTCAGCGGCAAATTCGCATATAAAAGTACAAGATAGAGGGAGAGCCTTGTTTACTGGCAATGCAGCTGATGGGGCAACAATAATCGCTAGCGGTGCCAGTGTGGTTGTACTTGATGAATACACAGCCAGTCCAAACCTAACTCTGTGCCATAATGCAAAAGTAGTCAATTTAAGTGGACATGATATTTTCAATGAGCTTAGCTTTGAAAAAAAAGTTATCGTAGGTTCAAACCAAGCCTTAGATAAAAATTGTCAGCCAATTTTGCCTCCATTACCAACAACGAGTTTGCCCACACCATCTGCTACAGCAATCAAGGCAAATCCAACCGTTAAACCCAGCGTTGCTTCAGAGGTGCCACCAACGGCAGAGGCCGTTAACGTCGGAGGCATCGTAGCAGGTGTCGTTGTTCTTAGCGGGGTCACAATCACTGTTCTCGCCGCAACAGGAGCAATCATTTGTTACGTAAAACGTGAAGCCATTGCAGAAATGATTGAACGCTTCCGTGAACGAGGGGTTGAAATCAATGAACAACAAGCGAAGGAAGTGATAGAAGGGGTTGCAATTAATATTGCTAAACAAACTCATCCTGAGGTATTTGAAAGCCAACAAAGCTCAGAGCAGCAAGGCGCAGCTGTGAAAACTAAACCTGCTCAGAAGACCGTTACTATCTCGTTAAAACAACTAGAAGAAGGGTTAAGCGAAGTTTGCAAAATCGCTGAAGATGCCGCAGGGAAAGCGAGTGAAGAAGTGGGTGAAATAATGCGACAAGCTGCGCATGACCTTAACGTAAAACCAACAGCCTATTCAGAACCTGTAGTGCAAGAGGATAAGTCTTTCACAGGTGTTGAACCTTTGCCAGCAGCGGAAGTGACTGCAAAAACAGAAGTCGTTCGCTCTATTAAAGGCCTGACCAATAAACATGCCAGTGATTTGTTATCAGCTTGCGCGAATGGAAAACTCAGTGAGTTGCAACGATTAATTAAATCATTGCCTTCAGAGTTTAATGTTCGGTTATTACTGCAACACGCCCCTACAGGAGACTGGGTAAGCTTGCTGCACATTGCTTCAGCAGCAGGTAAAAGTGATATCGTTGAATACCTTATTGGCTTAAATGCAAATGTAAATAGCGTTTCACGAAATGAGTTTACTCCGCTTTACCTTGCGGTTTGGAATAAACGAGCTGAGGTTGTTAAGCAGCTACTGAAAGCCAATGCTGATATAAATCGTAAAACGAATGGTAAAACACCATTAGAATTGGCAGAAGAGCAAAATGATGATGCCATTACTGCTCTACTAAAAAACAAACAGCCACAAAGCCACAGTCACAAAGATAGTCATCTAGGCAAAAGAAAATGAGAATGTATTGTTCGATGATAGCGGTGAGTAAACCGCAAAAGCGTCACCCGATACAAAATCTTAGGTCGCTTATTATGGGCTGTAATAGGTTTATTCGAGATGATTAACAACCAATTTTCTTCAGAGACGCACAAATTAGATGCTCCTCATTTATCACAACCTGATGCAGAAGCTTTGGCTGCAAGGACGCTGCCAAATTCAGTGAGTGGGTATTACATCAAAAAGCCAAAAGAACCCAATTCCATCACCCAAAAAATCAAAGAGCTTTTTTGCTGTTGTTGCACAAAAACACAAGATGAAGAAACGTTAAGCATTGGAAGCTTAGGAGTTGATTATCGACCGCAATCTTTGGAGACACAAGAAAGCATACAGACACAAATATCACCTCTTACGAAAGAGAGATTCGAAGTAAAAAACAGTTAGTTTTTCATTATGTTGTAAGTATGTTCAAACGCGGAATTGTCCAAAAATGAGACAGAAACCTAAACAGCCTATTTTTTCATACTTATTTATCTGACATATAGTCACTAAAAGTAAGCAGAGCATTTCAAGAATCAGTTTATGTGCAGCAATCGCTTTTGATTGCAAGTGATCACTACTTGTTGTGGTCTTTTCAAAAACATTATTCCTTTTTCGCTAACCGACGAAGTTAGAGCTAAAAAACATTTTTGAAAAAAGTAGTTGCTGAAGTTGTTCGCATGTATGATCACAGGCCTTATTTGCGATCATCAATGTGCCAGAGTTTAATTGCTTTAGTCGCTCTGGCTTCCTTTCCAACCAAGTTGTTAACGGTATTCCATCCATAGCCTTCCATTCGAAGCCGAACTTGTCTTCAATATAAATGCCTTTAAGACAAGAAGAAGCCGCAGCAGTTACACCACTTTCAAATAGTTCCAACTCAATATGAGCGGATTTCAAGTAATGAGTGGCACACAGTATGCCTTTACACATGCAAATATCAAAAATAGGATAATCATTAATTTTGCTATAAGCACCGACGAAGTTTGAAAGCTGAGTGATTGAAGATTCAATAAATGGGAACTGTGAAATTAATGCATCAAGGTAGTTAGCCATTTTCGGATATATGGTGCACCAAGATTGCAGCATCTGCTGCCCACTTTGAGCATCTCTACTAAGACTAAACGGCTGATACATGAGCTAACCTCCTGTTCAATATCTACATCAACAAACAGACAGAATGAGCAAAAAGTACATGAAGCAAGGTTTTAGTAAATAACAATTATTTTAATGCAACAGGAAACATCCTAATTTAATCCAAAACGAATTTAAAACGAATTATTAAGATTGATTTTGCATATTAAATATCAATGTTGAGTTAATAACATTTCTTAGAACCTACAAAACAACCTAAAATAATTCATGATGAACTTTAAACGAATTAGATTCAGGATTTTGTAAGCAGTCTTTTGATAACTTGTAAAAAAATAAGGAGTAAAAAAGAGAGCAATTGTGATTAAGAGTTTGTTTGCTGAACGTGCTGTAGCGATAGCCAAAGAGTTGTGCCCAGATATAATCAACAAGGTGAGTTGTGTAATCAAGGTCAGCGGTGAAAAAAAGACAACTGTAGCCAATTGGGTATTTTCCCGCAAAGCGCCACCTAAAGCCAAAAAGCTCACTATTGCCGATAGATTTGGCGTTGATACCAGTTATCTATTTGATGGTGATGATTTTAGTCTGCCGATAACCAAGTACATCCCAGAACACAACTGTTATTCAGTACCACTAATAGAACATACACAAATAAAAGTTTTATTTGAGGCTAAATCAAAGCCTCTTCCTGTATACCAGCGTTTTACGACAAGTCTGTTAAGAAGTGATCCGTTAGATTACGAGCCAAATCGGACTTACTGCTTGCTGGCAACCACTGATATCCAATACCCACCAATGATTTTGGACAACAACATAATCATTTTTAACCTGTCATCAGTAATTAAAAGGCTTCAATATTATTTATGTATGGGTGAGACAACTCAGTTGCTCTGGTTAGATAGCCAAGGCTACTATGTGGACAGTAAAGGAAGCAACTATAACATCAAAGCAAGTGATGTTTTAATGCCTGTAGTTCAAGTCGTTTCCAGATATTAAAATCACCTTGTTAAACCTTGCCACCATGTTCTAGATTATCAGGGTTGGGCGCTGGAGTTATCGGTTCAGCATTGTTCAAATCGAAGCAGCCACTATTTTTAGTGCCTTTAAATACCTCTATAAACCTTAGTTTCATTTCTGGGTGTTCATTAAACACCTTCATCCAAATACTGAAATAGCCAGAATTTTTAGCCATGTAGACTATCGCAGTCATCATATCTGCATTAGCATTCCTCGCAAGCAACTCCAATGCTACTTGAGCCTCACCAATGACCTCTTTACGTTGACTCGTCCTGTCCAAAGAAACTAGCTGGTCATTTGAATCTTTAAATTCCTGGATCGGCTTATCCAAGCCGACCAAGCTTAGGGTTTTCAGAGCTAACTGCTTTTGAACTTGAGTGATATGTTCTGATGGCTTAACTTCTCCATCATCCTGATAAGTAAATGCAGCATAAGTGTTATCACGATCTGGTAGTAAAACTTCTTTAAGCTCTACGGGCTTCTTACTTTTACAGGAATTACAATTGGCACAGGCTAATAAAAAGTTATCCCAGCTTTTTTCCAAGTCTGATTTCAAGTCTTTAGGCTCAATGTGTTCCACTGCTAATAAGGTAACGACTTTACGTTCACAGTAACTGCAGTATCCACCTAAACGACTCACTAACTCAGTTTTTGCATCCTGATACTGATTAAACTCGCCATTTATAGGAGATTTCCCTTTACTGACTGGGCGCATAGCTACTGCCCCAATTTCGCGATACGATGCATTTCAAGAAATGCTTGATAAGCTGGATTTTCAGCGTAAGGAGCAATTGAATCAGCTAGTCTTTGTTTATAGTCATTCAACTTATCTTCTGGCGCTTTTTCAGCTTCTTGTAAAGTTTGTAAATAGGTTAATGCAACGCCTTTCATTTCAGCATACCGATCACTGACTTCAGATTGCCCAGCACTCATGATCCCCTCTGCAATATCACCAAGAGTTTTATTTGAAAGTTCTGCTGTAGCCATACCTTCTAACATCAATAATTCCTCACCACTTCGAAGAGATTGTATTAAAAAAGGTGAGTGCGTAGTAAAAACAAACTGAACTTCGGGAAAGGTATTTCTTAAATCTTCAATAATTCGTCGTTGCCATAACGGGTGCAGATGCAAATCAAGCTCATCAATCAGAATAATGCCTGGTGTTTTTTTCAGAACATCTTCGCCTAAGTGAGAATTGAGTGTTGCTGCTTTTTGAGCCATATCAGCAACAAGTGCGAGCAAACTGCGCTGACCATCACTGAGAATAGAGAACGGCTGAGGATCATTATCGCCAATGGTTAACAATAACTCCTCTCTGTCTGCATCGTACCTTAGCTCGGTTGCACCTTCTATGCATTTCAATACCGCTTCACGAACCACGCTAAGCATTATTGGCTCTTTACCTTGCTGGAATGTTCGCCATGCTTGCTTAGCAAACCATTTAACCAGCTCTTTAACTGCGATTCTGGGATCGACACTGTGTTTATAACCGTCTAAGCGGGATGCTTTAGTGGATTTATCGAGATCTGGCTTGGCTTTAGTTGCCCTTGGATCTTGCCACAACCGCATGGTGCCGTAATACCCAATCATAGGGAAAATAATATCGCCACCTTGCTGCTCATCAGATAACTTAGCGGCATTTATTAGCTCTATTGCATTACCATAACGTGTATTTCCAGCTTCAGAGTGCTTGGCTCTTTCCCACTCAATACGTTTCTGACCAACAACGCCTGTAGCAGATACCTTTACAGGCCAAGATTGAGGAAACATACTTTCCTCACCTTGCTTGCTGTAAATTAACGTTGCATCAGTAGGTAAAATAGCTTTACCGTCCAGCTTTTTCTTCTTAAATCCAATTAACCACGTCGCCATTGCTATAGATATAGCATCGAGCAAAGCCGTCTTACCTGCAGCATTACGTCCTACAACTAGATTAACATTAGGATGAAAAACAAATTGTCGGTCTTGATAACAGCGAAAGTTCTGTAAGTTCAAGGTTTCGAGCTTCATTTGGCATTATTCCTATTGAGTATTAGTCGTACAGTTCAGCTAACAGCCAGTATACAAGCTTATGATCTATAGGGCTATATAATCAAAATAGGAGTTTTGGAAATGTTAACACGACATTTCAAATACTTGTGTTGATTACTCAAATCACGACAACTTAAACCTAAATGGATTAAAGTTAGTGTTGACGTCATAAACATCAATCTTGTCCGTTTTCTTGATATAACTGACGATATACCAAGCAGGCAACACAAAGAACAAGCTGTAGATCATTTTCACCTTCCAACCAGCATACATCATTGAAATCAATTCAGATGTTGGCATTTTTCCGGCAAAGGCCAAATAATCAACCACGATGCTCAATACCGCCTGCCCAATAGCTGTAGTCATTACACTTCGGATCACAAAATAACGACCTTTTACCCTGATTTTCCATTTCGATAAAATGTAGACATTCAAAAACTCGCCACTAAAAAAGCCTACCATGCCAGAAAAAACATACCGGACAGTAGGACTAAAAACGGTATGATAAGCTTGAGCATGTATAAAAGTATCAGGGTGAGGTATCGCAATTAACGCTTGAGATAGAAAGGCAAAAATTAGCTCTGATATCATCCCGAACCAAATAAATAATCGGGCGATAGGAAAGCCATACACTTCACTGACAATATCACAAATGATGAATGATACAGGAAAGACATAAATTCCCCCTGGTAACGTCATCCCCATCATAGAAGTAATATTGTTTGCAAAGCAAACGGTAAGACACAACAAAACAATGTATGTTGCCAACAGTGCAAGCAACTTCGCATTGGGTAACTCCCAACTGGTTTTTAATTCATTTTCTTCCCACATATTCGACCTATTTCAAGTAAATGAGAGCCTTTAAAACTATCCAAGATCTCGTCATCGGCCATGTTTTCTTCTCGCGTTTTGACTAACTCCATCTCATTTACAAGATCCCAGAGCATAAAGAGCTGCTCAGCTTCAGGGGTGAATTGAATACTCAATAATTCATACTTAACTTTTGGCTGCTGATCATAAGCGAAGTAGAGTGATAAATTACGAACATCCTCTGGACACAAGCTATATAAGTAATTTTTCTGCGTTAAGATTAATTCTGCTTCCACCTCAATGCAGTAATATGAGTATTTTCGATTAAGTTTGGCGTACTTGACGCCCTGTTTCTTTTTGACTTCTACGATACGGTATTCAAATTCAGTTGTTTGAACGTATTCGTCGTAGAGTTTTTTTAAAGAACTATAGAGGCTCTTGTGTATTTTCATTGTCAGGTCGCCTCCCAATAATGCCTACACTTTCTCGACCATCAAGTAACAAGCTCTCAGGAAATTGCCCAGCACGATTAATATAATCAAGCTCGACGACTTCAAAACCTGCTTGCTCAAAGAGTTGTCTTAATGGTTCGATATCCAACCAATGTACAAACTCAGGTAAATTATCAGACCAGCTTTTTTCCCAATGTTTTGGGTCATCAATTTCACCAGGGAAAGCCACACCATTAGCTTTTCGCTTTTCATACTCAGGAATGAACGAAAGCCAATTAGTCAAATAAGTGGTTTCGCATACCACGTATAACTCACCTCCTGGTTTCAGCCAGTTATACGCATGAGTTAATGCTGCTTGAATATCTTCACCTGTAAAAAAATGGAGCACACGGCTGATCAAAATTTTACTGAACTGTTTCTCTTCAAAATCTAGTTGATTTGGAAACTCTCCAGTAATGGTTTCAAGTTTTGTGAATCCGATTGATTCTGCTTTGGCTTCAAGTTCATCTAAGTGTCGAGCATCCATATCATTTGCGGTCACCGAGGCACCATTTTTTAATGCTTCAAGCGTTGCATAACCAAAGGCTGCACCAATTTCTAGAAACTGACCTTCGGCAAACTGCGTGAATTTGATAGAAAATGGATCAAGATTGGGTGCGGCATAGCCTTGTTTATTGAGAGTAGGAACAAACAGAGGTGTTTCATCATTCATGTTATTACCTTTTACGGTTGTTTTTTATACAACCATAAATAATTATTGTTTAAACCCTTGAATGCAAACCGACTTGCCAGATGGTTCAATATTTATTCAGAATGACATTTTATCGACTTTTCTATTTCTTCTGGTTTATCTTCCCTAACAGCAAAATGCAGCCCAAATTCATACGGGCTTTCTTTAATAACTAATGCAGGATTCGCAAAATGATGGCAAAACCCGTATATTTTGCTGGCATTTTACGGGTATGCCATTCCATCCCCCCTCTTATACCCATATCGGTCTTACTTATTCCAAATAATAAATTCGAAATAATGACAGGATGTACTAAATTGGGAGCTGTAATTTGGCAAAGGAGAATTGGATATGGCTCGAATTGAAGTCCTACTCAGTGACAACGAAAAGTCTAGCCTCAAGCATTACTGCTCCAGTAAAGGGTTAACCGCATCATGCTTGATCCGCTCTCTTCTTCGTCAAACTTCACAGGAAGTTGCCAATGCAGGGGATTTTCGTGAACTCAAAACCAACAAGATCACGGTGAGACTTTCTTCATTTAATCTGTCACTACTGGCACAACGAGCAAAGTCTGAGGGCTATGTAAATCAAACCAATTGGGCATCTGCATGTATTTTAGCAAAGCTACACCGCTCACCCATTTTATCAGTAGAGGAAATGCAAGTATTAAGAGAGTCCAACCGCCAATTATCAGCCATTGGTCGCAACCTCAATCAAATAGCCAAAGTCCTGAATATTGAATTTAGAGAGAGTGACAAAATCACCAAAGAAATGATTGAAATGCTCAGTCATAGAATTGATAAGCATAAAGATAAAGTTTATAAGCTGTTGGATAAAAACCGTACTCGTTGGGGTGTCCACCATGAGCCAACTACTGAATGACCAAATATCTGGTTTACTCAATAATGACGTTTGGCACAAAGCCAATCGCATCAAATCATCAAAGAGATTTACCCGTAAGCCACCAGAAGTTATGGTCAAAATCAGCGGCCATTGCAAAAATGCCGCTCATATTCAAGCTCACTTCGACTACATCAGCCGCAACGGACAACTAGAAGTAGAAGATGAACAAGGTAATAGCTACCAAGATATTTCAGCCCTACATCAATTAGCCAAAGAATGGGGAGCCGATACCAATAGCAACAAAAAGAATGCCCGTCACAGCACTCACATTGTTCTATCCATGCCAGATGGCACCACACCCGTAGCCGTGAAAAAAGCCGTAAGAGAGTTCGCCAAAAAGACCTTCGCCCACAATCACCAATACGTTATGGCACTCCACACCGATACCGATAGCCCACATGTTCACTTAACCGTAAAAAATCTTGGTTTTGATGGTAAGCGGTTGCATGTTCGAAAAGGGTTGCCGCAGATATGGCGAGAAAGATTTGCTCAAGAGATGGAAAAACAAGGCATAGCAGCTGAGGCTACGCCAAGTTTGAGAAAAATAGAGTTCCGAGATTCAAGCGGTACACGAAATCAAAAGTTCAAGCACGATATCCAACACAGTTAAACCGGTTTCACTAAACAACTAAACAGTAGATTTACAACTTACTCTTCAGCTTTTCCTCCGAAAGTATCGGCAAAAATATCCCACTCTCTTTTCCACTGCTGATAGGCCTGAGTATACAACGAGAATTCATAACCTTCTTTTGTTTCTAATGCGTACTTGTTCTCAAAACCACTTATTTTGCTAAAGAGAAAATCTGCATACTTTTCAAAACGCTTCCATGATAACTTTGCGTACCACAAATGTTCATTATATGAGGTGTGTTCAACTAACTCGTTAGTTGATTGCTTAATTAAATGGGCAAACCACATATAATGCTTTTCCAAAACTTCAAGCAGCCTTGCGGTGTATATTAAGTTTGCTATATGTTTTATTTTAGGTTGATTAGGTCTTTGAACACAGATTATGGCTTCATTTAGCAGCACGTCATAATGGGAAAAAGTTTTCTCCATTCGACTTATTTCTGCGTTAAGCGCAATGGCCTTCAACTCTTTTTCTGTCGATTTCTTTTGTAATGCAATCTGCTCTCTCAGGCTGATAAACGCCAGCACCGCAAACAGTGTGCCTGCTGTGCCACCAAAGTATGAGCCAAAGTTTCCCCAGTCAGACTGTGTGTGAGATAGTTTTGGAACAAGCCCATTGAACGTTATATAATAAGCCAATATTAACACGGCTGTACGGTGCATCCGACACTGATGAACTTATGCTTTTTTACGAAAGATAGAATCTCGTTCATGCAATGCACCAATCCCTTCTGACTCAGCAGTCATATCAGAATTTAAAGACGAAACCTTCGCACAAATTATCATCTGCACTCAACTAGAGCAACTACCAGCTCCTAAAATCGTGATAGCTAAAATCTGGTTGTTCTGATGGTGTTTTAGCTTCGCTCAACTCCTCACCACAATAAGGACAATGGTTTATTTCAAGAGTGGCTTGCCAAACTTGATCACCAACATCTTCCAGATAATTACTTTCTTCAAGATCATCTTCTGTAGCTTCACGGTAGACGCATAGCTGCCATGATCTTTTTGTGTCACTTGATGATTGATAACCTTCGATATAACAACCACTTTTGGGCATAGCTTCACACTCATGAAGAATACTTTCTTGCATTGCTATTACTCCTAGTTTGGCTCAAGGCATAAAATGAGGTAAATTTTTTATCTCATTAAAGCACTTATCAAGACTTAGCTCTTGAAACAGTTCAAACCACTGACCTGTGTGGCGCATATAAGCGAGATTGAAGCTATCCTCCCCCATGTACTCTAACCGAGCAAACTTGGTTTCAAATTCAGGGCTAATGGCGATAGGGCTAGCAGAATGATATTTCCCGCAAAAGTAAAAATATTTACCACGCCAACGGCCATAGATATCAACAAGGTAGTTAAAATGGGCATTGGCATTTTCTGGTAATACACACTTCCGCTTAAACTCTGCGATCAATGGCTCTGCTTGATCTGCAATTTGATTTTTTGTTGCGGTTGAAGGCTTAGCTGGTGCTGGTTGCCATCCCATTCTTTGTTTCGTCAATTTAATTTCCACCTAAATTTTCTTGCTTACCCAAACCTTTCATCAACACATCAAACATCAACCCTGCAAAGCCTTTGGCTACGGCTTCATTAGACAAGAGTTTCATCGCTATTTCGTTATGAACATCCATACTTTCGATAACAGCATTACTAATTGATTCAGGGAACTGTCCCAACATAGCTTGCTCTTTGGTGTTGCTGCGAAGCTGATCCATCACCACTTCATTCTCAGAAATTTTACCTGCAATGGTATTGGCATAATTGAGCATATCATTCTCAGATAAACCATCTTCAATAAACAAATCGTTCATTCTTTGGATGATCTCGTTAAGCATTTCTGTTTTTGGATCTTTAGGTGTTGCGCCAGTACCTTCTTTAGTCGGTGCAAGATAATGTGTTTTCTCTTCACCGATTTTATTACCTAACTGCAAGTCTGCTTCACGCTGCTCGTGCAATCGGTAGTGAGTCATTACCACTTCAGATAGATCAATATCATCCTCTACTACATCAAGCCGCAATAATGGGTACAGATGCTTAGCGAAGATGCTGAGTTTTTCTAGCTCATAGTCATCAAAATTAACTATCTGAGAAGTGAACTCATAGTAACGATAAAAAGAGATTAAGTCCTTCTTAAACACTTCCAGAACATCTCGTGCTTCTTTAGCATGTTTGACACTGTTTTCTGCAAATTTAATCTTCTTATCGTTCTTTTCAATTTTCGCCTTGAATAGTTCAGCCTGTGCCGACTTGAGTACCTGAGAGGCTTCTTTATAGCGAACGGTGAACCGTTCAACGGCAGGTTTACAAATATTCGCTAACTTGGCTTGATTCGCTTGTTTGTCATTGTACGTTTCAACAAATGCTTCAACTTCTCGCCACTGGTAAATGCCAACTTTATCCAGCTTTTTCATTAGCTCGTAAACGATATTAGGATCAGACACTCCAGCCAGTTCAGCCGTTTCGTAGTAAACCTTAAATTCTTTCAAAACCTCTTCGGGATCATTTACAAAATCAAGCACGAAGGTTTTATCTTTACCTTTATAGGTACGGTTTAATCGTGAAAGTGTCTGAATGCACTCAACGTTTTTTAATGGCTTATCAACGTACATCGCCACCAATTTTGGCTGATCAAAACCTGTTTGGAATTTATTCGCTACCAACATCACCTGATAATCAGTGGTATCAAATGCCTTACGCATATCACGACCACGTAAATTAGGGTTCATATTATTTTCAGTGAAAGCTTGATCGGGTAAATCAGGATCATTCACTTCACCAGAAAACGCCACCATTGCATTAACGTTGTTATAACCTTTCTCTTTGACGTATTTTTCAAAAGCCAGTTTGTAACGCACCGCTTCTAATCGGCTACTGGTTACAACCATTGCTTTGGCTTCACCACCTAGTAGATGCTTCACCTTTTCATTGAAGTGTTCAATGATGGTTTCTACTTTTTGAGCAATGTTATACGGATGCAAGCGAACCCATTTCGCCATTTTTGAAACGGCTTTTTTACTGTCCACCTCTTGGTCAAACTCAGGATTATTATGCGCTAGATGATAGGCAACTCGATAACTTGTGTAGTTTTGCAGAACATCAAGAATAAAGCCTTCTTCAATCGCCTGACGCATAGAATAAACATGAAATGGTTCTGGTTTATTGGTATCACTTGCAGGTTCATCGGTATTCGGTCTGCGACCAAACAGCTCTATCGTTTTCGCCTTTGGTGTTGCTGTAAAAGCAAAGTAACTAAGCTTATTCGAGCCTTTACGAGCTTCTAGTGATAAGCGCAGCATGTCTTCACTGTCTAATTCCTCATCACCGTCTAGCTGCTCTGCCATTAGCACTTCACGCAGTTTTCGTGCGGTGGTTCCTGTTTGACTAGAGTGCGCTTCATCGGCTATTACTGCATAACTTCTACCAGCGAGAGTTGAGTCTTTACGGATCGCTTCTAAAACGTGAGGAAAGGTCTGAATCGTCACAATGATGATAGAAGTACTTGCTTTTAGCTCGCTGGCTAATTGGCTAGATTTACTGCCTTGTGCTTCTTCTCGATTCACACGAGCAATCATACCTTCGTTGTGGTCAAACTGATAAATCGTATCTTGTAACTGGTTATCAAGTACTGTTCGGTCAGTGATTACAATTACTGAATCAAAAACCTTGTCTCCTGCTTGTTTATCAAGCTCTGGATGATCAACGTAATAATGCATTGATGCCAATTGATGCGACAACCAAGCAATTGAGTTAGATTTGCCTGAACCTGCACTGTGCTGAATAAGATATTTATGACCAGTACCTTCAACATCCACAGTCCTAAGCAATTTAGATACCACGGCCCACTGGTGATAACGAGGGAAGATTATGGTTTCTTTAACTTTTATCGAACCATCTAACTGCTCTTCATCTTTCACTTCAAGGTGAATATAACGGCTAAGGATCAACAGCAAATTATCTTTTTGGAAAATTTCATTCCAAAGGTATGACGTTGCGTAAGTATCATTTCCGTCTGTTGATACGGCAGGGATATCGTTGCCTTTACCACCTTCTTCAGTTCCTTGGTCAAACGGAAGAAAGTAAGTCTTTTTACCCGCTAAACGAGTGGTCATGGCAACGTTGTATTGGCTTACTGCAAAGTGAACCAATGCGCCACGTTTAAAAGTCAGTAGTGGCTCTGGTTTACGAGTTTTTGGATCTTTAGGCTGCCTGTCCTTCATGTATTGGACTTTGGCATTATCAATCGACTGCTTAAACTCTGACTTCAGCTCACAGGTAGCAACAGGGATGCCGTTCACGAATAAGGTTAAATCTAAACGCCCTTCATAGCCATTGGGCGAATAAACCAACTCAGGTACAACACGTAAAATGTTTTGCTGGTAACGTTCCGTTGCCGATGGGTTTAAATCGTGATCTGGCTTAAAGCTACAAAGGTCAAATTTAGCACCACGATTATTGAGCTTATTACGCAATACCCATAGCGTCCCTTCCCTTTTTAGCTCTTGCTCTAGTGACTTAAGCAGAGCGTCAGCGGTAGCATTAGGGTTACGCTCAGTTGCAGGGAAGTGTTGCGCTAATTTATCCCATTGCTGAGGTTGTGATGCCTTTACAAAAGCAATGACATCATCAGGATACAAAGCCAGCTCTTTATTGTATTTGTTTGACTCACCGAGCAACCAGCCATTGGATTGCATCTGCTCAAGAATATCATTTTGAAATTGTAACTCTTTGAGCGTTGCCTCTTGGCTCATACTATTAACTCAAGTTTCGGAGTTCAAACCCAACAATAAAAATCGTTTATCATGTTGATATTTAAAGAAAAGGTAAGGGTTTGCGTGTTATAATCTTGTTGCTTAGACAAAAACTAAAACACACAAACCCTT
>NZ_ML014833.1 GCF_003675895.1 Parashewanella curva | reverse complement strand
AAAATGAGAAAACAGCAAAAGTTGGAATAAAAAGCAAACGGTTAAAAGCTGGCTGGGATGAAGATTATTTGATGAAGGTTTTAACCGTGGGCAAACTGAGTGTCTAATTTAGACCCGTTTGCCCTACCTATGACAAACTCCTAATTGGTATATTTGCCGCAATCAGGTACAATTCAGCCTTTTGTAGTGTTACTTCAAAATGCAGCTTATTATGCGCCTTGTCTCAAAGCCTAGGCGAGCATCCTGAAGTAACACCGATTATTTTCTTAGCATTAAATACAGCATTAGAATGAAGAATATTAGAAACTTTTCGATTATTGCCCATATCGACCACGGAAAATCTACATTATCAGATCGTCTTATCCAGTACTGTGATGGTTTAACGGATCGCGAAATGGCCGCTCAGGTTCTGGACTCAATGGATATTGAGCGTGAGCGTGGTATTACGATTAAAGCGCAAAGTGTTACCCTAAATTACAAAGCTAAAGATGGTGAAACTTACCAACTTAACTTTATTGATACTCCTGGACACGTGGATTTCTCATACGAAGTTTCTCGTTCTCTTGCGGCGTGTGAAGGTGCGTTATTGGTTGTTGATGCGGGTCAGGGTGTTGAAGCGCAGACGCTTGCGAACTGTTATACAGCGTTAGAAATGGATTTGGATGTTGTTCCAATCCTTAATAAAATTGACTTGCCACAAGCCGACCCAGAGCGTGTAGCTGAAGAAATTGAAGACATCGTTGGTATTGAAGCGATGGAAGCGGTTCGTTGTTCAGCGAAAACGGGTATCGGTATTGAGGATGTTTTAGAAGAAATCGTCTCTGAAATCCCAGCGCCAGAAGGTGACCCAGAAGGTCCATTACAAGCGCTTATCATTGATTCTTGGTTTGATAGTTACTTAGGCGTAGTGTCTTTGGTTCGTATCAAAAATGGTGTGCTTAAGAAAGGTGATAAGTTCAAGGTTATGTCAACAGGACAGACTCATACAGCTGATCGCGTTGGTATCTTCACGCCAAAACAAACCGATATGCCAGAGCTTAAAACCGGCGAAGTAGGCTTTGTAATCGCGGGTCTTAAAGACATTCACGGTGCGCCAGTAGGTGATACGCTAACTCATGCAAAACATGGTGCAGAAGAGCCACTACCAGGTTTTAAAAAGGTAACACCTCAGGTTTATGCGGGTGTGTTCCCAATCTCTACAGATGAGTATGAAAATTTCCGTGATGCATTGAATAAGCTAAGTCTGAATGATGCTTCTTTGGAGTTTGAACCTGAAAACTCATCAGCGTTAGGTTTTGGTTTCCGTATTGGTTACCTTGGCCTACTTCACATGGAGATCATTCAAGAACGTTTAGAGCGTGAATATAATCTTGATTTGATCACCACGGCTCCAACGGTAGTGTATGAAGTTGAAAAGAATAATGGCGATGTGGTTTATGTAGACAACCCGTCTGACTTACCTGCAATCAACACTATCGCAGAAATGCGTGAGCCGATTGTTGAAGCCAATATTCTGGTACCAAAAGATTATTTGGGTAACGTTATCACCCTTTGTGTCGAAAAACGTGGCGTTCAGAAGAATATGGTTTATCACGGTAATCAAGTAGCGATTACCTATGACATTCCAATGGCGGAAGTAGTAATGGACTTCTTTGACCGTTTGAAGTCAACCAGTCGTGGTTACGCATCTCTTGAATATAACTTTGTTCGTTTTGAGCCTGCCGATATGGTGCGCTTAGACGTACTAATTAATGGCGATAGAGTCGATGCATTAGCATTGATTATCCACCGTTCATTGATCCGTCACAAAGGTATTGCCCTTGTTGAAAAGATGAAAGAATTGATCCCAAGACAGATGTTTGATATTGCAATTCAAGCAGCGGTTGGCAGCCAAATCGTGGCTCGTTCAAACGTTAAAGCGATGCGTAAAGACGTTACCGCAAAATGTTATGGTGGTGACGTATCGCGTAAGAAGAAACTGCTGCAGAAGCAAAAAGAAGGTAAGAAGCGAATGAAACAAGTGGGTAACGTTGAAGTTCCACAAGAAGCTTTCTTAGCCGTGTTAAAGCTTAACGATTAATCTACATGATAGAAGCGCCCTTAGGGCGCTTTGATACTTAGATGGTTTGTTGATAGTTAAGGTTTTGGCAACCTTTGAAATTGAACAAGCAGATTATCTTTCATGTTTAGTTTAGTTTCTTGTTGCATTCGCTTACACTTAACCTTGAACCTTTATTAATAAAAACAATCCATTAAATCATCGGAATTAATTAACAGCCGGAGTAATAATCCACATGGCAGCTTATTTTTCAATCATTCTTGTTATCGTTACCTTAGTCTCAGGATTAATTTGGGCAATAGATGCATTTATGTTTGCCCCAAAAAGAAAGCAAGCATTAGCAATTGCTGAACAAGAAAAAGCGTTAACTGATGAAGCGAAAGAAAAAATTCTTCAAGAGCCTGTGGTAGTTGAAACAGCTCATTCTATTTTTCCTGTTATCGCTTTTGTGCTTGTGTTGCGTTCGTTTTTATATGAACCGTTTCAAATTCCATCAGGCTCTATGATGCCAACTTTATTGGTTGGTGACTTTATTCTGGTTGAAAAGTTTTCTTATGGTATTAAAGACCCTGTATGGCGTTCTAAGCTTGTTGAAACTGGTGAGCCGAAACGAGGAGATATAGCGGTATTTAAATACCCGGAAAATCCCAAAATAGACTATATCAAACGAGTTATCGGCCTTCCCGGAGATAGGGTGGTTTACCGTAACAAGCATCTCTATATTCAACCGGCTTGTAAAGACGGTGAAAACAAATGTCCGGGTTTAGAAATTGTTGATCGCACAGAAGTTAATCGTGGTGAGTTTAGCCAAGATGGTTTCCCAATGTTGAGATATACCGAACACCTTGGCAAAGTTGATCATGATATTTTGATTAACCCTGCTCGTGGTGAAATGCTGCAAGCATATTTTAGACAACCAAACACTCAGCCTTATGAATTTATTGTACCTAAAGGGCATTATTTCATGATGGGTGATAATCGTGACAACAGCCTTGATAGTCGTTTTTGGGGCTTTGTACCAGAAGCTAATTTAGTGGGTAAAGCCGTAGCTATTTGGATTAGTTTCGAATTTGATCGCACGGATGCAGACTTTTTACCAAAATGGGTGCCAACAGGTGTCCGTTTCAATCGCGTCGGCGGATTAAAGTAGTATGAGATCTTCGCATAATCGAGAGCGTTTGCTTCGTACTTTAGGGTATGAATTTGAACAGTCTGATTTACTTTCTCAGGCACTGACACATCGCAGTGCCGCCCATAAGCATAATGAAAGATTAGAGTTCTTAGGGGACTCTATTTTATCTATCGTTATTTCTGATGCCTTGTATCATCAATTTCCAAAAGCAACGGAAGGCGATTTAAGCCGTATGCGTGCTTCTTTGGTAAGGGGTGATACGTTGGCGGTAATTGCTCAAGAATTTAATTTGGGTGATTACTTAAAACTTGGTCCAGGTGAGTTAAAAAGCGGAGGTTTCCGCCGAGAATCGATACTTGCTGATGCTGTAGAAGCCATTATCGGTGCGATTTATCTTGATTCGGATCTTGAAACTTGCCGTAAATTATTACTGAGCTGGTATGAAAAGCGCTTGCAAGAAATAAAGCCTGGTATCAATCAAAAAGACCCTAAAACTCTATTGCAAGAGTATTTGCAAGGGCATAAGAAACCATTGCCCGATTATCAGGTGGTTGATATTAAAGGTGAGGCGCACGATCAAACCTTTACCGTAGAGTGTCGAATTGAAGGTGTTGTTAATCCTGTTGTTGGGGTTGGTGGCTCTCGAAGAAAGGCGGAACAGCAAGCCGCAGCTCAAATGTTGGAAATAATAAAGAAATGAGCCAAAACCAAGATAAGCCAGATGTCGTATCAGCTGAACCGAGTTTAGATGAATTACTGGCACAAATTAGTAAGCCTTCTTCTGCAGAGCAAGAATACGAAGTTACCTACTGTGGAATGGTTGCGATTGTTGGTCGCCCTAACGTGGGTAAGTCCACATTATTGAATCGTTTGCTTGGCCAAAAAGTGAGTATTACTTCTCGTAAGCCACAGACGACTCGTCATCGCATTATGGGAATTCATACCGAAGAAAATAAACAAATTGTGTTTGTTGATACTCCGGGCTTACATATAGAAGAAAAGCGTGCTATCAACCGTCTAATGAACCGCGCAGCATCAAGTTCATTAGCCGATGTTTGTATGGTGGTGTTCCTTGTTGATGGTATGAATTGGACTGCCGACGATGATATGGTGCTACAAAAGCTGACTCGTGGTGGCAAAGATCCTGAACGTAAATTAGTGCTTGCTGTTAACAAGGTTGATCAAATCAAAGAAAAGTATGATTTGTTCCCATGCCTTGAGCAATTAGCCTCTAAAGCAGACTTTGATGAAATCCTACCGATTTCCGCTAAGCATGGAACTAATATTGACCGTATCATCGACATGGCGAGTGAAGAGTTACCAGAGTGCCCTTTCTACTTCCCTGAAGACTATGTCACTGATCGTAGCCAGCGCTTTATGGCTTCAGAAATCGTTCGTGAAAAGCTGATGCGCTTCTTGGGTGATGAGCTTCCTTACGATGTTACCGTAGAAATCGAACAATTTGCTTTGATGGAAAACGGGGTGTATCACATCAACGCTTTGATCTTAGTGGAGCGTAAAGGTCAAAAGCGTATGGTAATCGGCAACAAAGGTGAGCGTATTCGCACCATTTCTACCGAAGCTCGTAAAGACATGGAAAAGTTGTTTGATAATAAAGTCTTCTTAGAAACGTGGGTTAAAGTTAAATCAGGTTGGGCAGATGATGAACGGGCTCTTCGTAGCCTTGGTTATGGTGAAGAGTAATTTACTTTAGAGTGGATTAGTTTGTCTGAAGAAAGGAGCAATAGTGGAATGCCAACTGATCCGCACGTCTATGAGCTGACGACAGTGACATTCTGTCACGGACGGTTGCCTTATCACGCTATTGTTCCTCGCTGTATTTATTTAAGTTTTTTGTAATTCAAATATAGAGCATATTTGGTTTAACCAGAGGCGTATAAAGGAGCTAAATGGAACGCGGCTATATCTTACATCATCGACCTTATAAAGAAGCTCAGGCTTTGGTTAACTTACTGGTAGATGGACATGGTAGAGTAGATGCCGTTGCCAGAGTAGGCAGTGGTAAACGTTCCAACAAAGCCATTATTCAACCGTTTCAACCGCTTATTTTTAACCTTTCAGGTAAAAACGCATTAAAGAATCTCACTCAGGTTGAAGCTGCTGCTCCCGCGATTCCACTTCAAGCTGAATCGCTATATTCAGGAATGTATCTAAACGAGCTGTTAGTTAGAGTGCTTTCCGTGCATCACGACGTGCATACTCTGTTTCAGATTTATCACAACACCTTAATTGAGTTAGCTAGAAAGTTCGACCAAATCCATTTAAGGCTGTTTGAGCACCAGCTATTACAAGAGCTAGGCATTATGCCGAGTTTGATGTATGACTGCACTGGTGAGCCGTTGGAAGCAGAAATATTCTATCGGTTTTTTGAAGAAGAAGGCTTTCGTCCTTACTTAAATACTAGAATGAACAACAGTTATTCTGGAGCATCTCTAATGGCTTTAAGAGATGATGCGATTACAGAACAACATTACAAAGACTTAAAATATTTAATGCGGCAAATTTTGCAGCCTCTTTTGGGTAATAAACCTCTAGTAAGCCGCAAACTATTTGCGCAGAAGTTTTCGAAATGAACTAAAGGCCTCTAGCCAGGATGCTGTTCGCCATGAGTTTCTTCATGTTCAGTTTCATCACCTGAAGAATGAAATCTGCCTAATACCTGCTGTATTAAAGTGGAACTATCATCCTCCATGCTATCTATTTGCTGCTGACACTCTTGCATCGCACCGCACAATTGATACAGTGCCAACACTTCTTCTGCATTTAGTTCTTCACTACCTGAAAGATCCATATCATCTGAGATTTCAAAATTGTTTACGCCATTGTTGTTCTGATGATTAGCAGGGGGGGGCTTTGCTTGCTCTGTAAACCTACCTGTTAGTCTCCCTATCTGAATAGCTTCACTTGCCCACTTATTAATATGTTGAAATGAATATTGAGCATTCTCGCTGTTCGGCGCACCGTGGCTTGAGTTTTGGTGAAATAGTCTCAGTGAATTGTTCTCATTAGGTAAGGTGTTCGGATATACAAGAAAAGCAGAGAGACTTTGTGAGTTTTCTTGGGGGATTTTAACAGGTTGAAAAAAATCCGAATTTTGTTCCAAGTCCTCATTACTTTCATCAGTAAAAAATGTCGTGACTGGAGGGAGGTGGATTGCTGAATTATTAAGTTCGGTGCTCATATCGACATAAAGTAGGGTTAATTGACTTAGAGTAACAGTCCATCCCCAAATTAGAAGGTTTATTAATCAAAATAAATCCATAGTTTAGAGGCCGTTCCCAATTAGATTTTTGATTGACCGACATACAAAGCAGTCGTTATTGCATTGGCTGCTGTTAATTTTTTAGGTTAAACAAGGCGGAAAATGTGAAGTGTAGTTATTACCGACATTCACAACTGTCGTTACTTCGTTTCCACACGAACATTTGACAACGCAGTTTAAACAAAAAAGAAACGCAGCCCTTCGGGTTACGCCTAAAATTTGCTAACTCTGCGTTACTCAGCTTTCGTTGACCGACATACACTGCTGTCGTTACTGCGTTTAGTTCACTAAACTTCAAACTTCGTGCCTTGATTTTGCAAATTGTAGGCAGTAATAAATCAAAAAGTCTTTAATTGGGAACGGCCTCTAGGGCGTGTTGAACTTTCAGGATTGAATTTTGTGCTATTTGAGCACATTTCTTTTCAAGGCGTGAGCAGTGAAGCTTAGTAATCTAAGTAAGCTGGTCACAACACCGAACAGGAAGTGCTCAAAAGCATCAAAGACAGCGTAAATTGGTACTTCTTTTGAAACAGAAAGCTGCTGCGTTATCGTTTGTTTATGTGAAAGAACCACATCTCACAATTTCCGCCTTGCATAAGATAACCAATTTATCGCTGCAAAAACAATCACGAAAGATCAACACGCCCTAAAAATGAATCTCATTAATTTATTAAAGAGAAAGCTGCTCATCTACTGATCTCATTGCCATTTAACGATAAAATACTTAATAAAGTTGTTTGAACATAGAAAGGAAACCATGAGCAGAATTTTATTAGGCGTAAACATCGATCACATTGCCACTATTCGAAATGCAAGAGGGACGGATTTCCCTGATCCGGTTCATGCAGCAGCTGTAGCTGAGCATGCGGGAGCCGAAGGCATTACAGTTCACCTACGAGAAGATCGTCGTCATATTGTAGATAGAGATATATATCTATTAGCTAAGACATTGCAAACTCGAATGAACTTTGAGTGTGCGGTTACCGAAGAAATGATCAAAATCGCTTGTGAAGTTAAGCCGACTTATGTTTGCTTGGTTCCTGAAAAGCGAGAAGAGTTGACTACCGAAGGTGGTTTAGATGTTGCGGGTCAACTTGATAAAATCACCGATGCGGTAAAACGCCTAACAGAGGCTGACATTAAAGTATCTTTGTTTATAGATGCTGATGAGGTTCAAATTGATGCTGCGGTTGCTTCTGGCGCACCTTACATTGAGTTGCATACTGGTTGCTACGCTGACGCTGAATCAGATACCGAAGAAAAAGCAGAGTTACAGCGTATCCAGACAATGGCGACTTATGCCCATTCAAAAGGCTTAATCGTTAATGCTGGCCATGGATTGAACTATCACAATGTGAAGCCAATAGCGGCAATCCCTGAATTGTACGAACTGAATATCGGTCATGCGATTATCGCTCGTGCTGCTATTGATGGCCTTGAAAAAGCAGTTCGAGATATGAAGCAGCTGATGGTTGAAGGGCGTAGAGGCGAATAATGCCCATTATCGGACTCGGGACGGATATCGTTGAAATAGACCGCATTCCGTCACATGACACCAAAGCAGGTGAGCGTCTAGCACAAAGAGTGTTGACGCCCACAGAACTGGATATTTATAAGAGTAGTAGTCAACCTCAACGCTATCTTGCTAAACGATTTGCAGCGAAAGAAGCTGCCGCAAAAGCGTTAGGCACAGGTATTGGTCGTGGTGTTTCTTTTCAGCACATTCATGTGAGCAATAATGAAGATGGTGCCCCACAATTAACATTTAGTGACGGTGCGTTAGAAGAGTTTAAATCTATGTCAGGTTGCTCGCTTCATTTATCAATAGCTGATGAAAAACGATATGCAGTGGCTACGGTGATTTTAGAAAGCTAAGTAACCACATATACCTTTTTAGCGAGAATGGCATCGATATACTCTTCGGTGTCCTTTAGCTCCAATGATGCTCTAAAGTAATTTTGTTCATCTTTAACATTAGTCACTAACCCTTGAATTTGGATAACCATAGAGCCTGAACGAGCATTTGTTAATGCTTGCTCCCATACTCGATAGTCCAGTTTTTCCTCATTAATTACGGCGATGCTAATCGCTTGATTTGAAGCTTGTAGGAGTTGCGATACATGTTCAGCTAATTGCTGACTTCCGTGTACCAATGCATCAACTTGAGTGATAGCCATAGCGCGAATATCCATAAATCCATTTATGAACATTTAGTATAGCGTTAATTAAGTCGCTTTTGATTTTTAAATGAGCTCAATCTAAAAATTGAGACAATAAATCATTTACGAACATCTGACCTTTGGCGGTTAATTGCCAATATTCATTCGTTTCTGAAATTAACTGCCGCTGTTTAGCTTTATTCATACCTGATTGTAAGGCAGAATGAGGCAAACCTGTGCGGGCTTCAAATTCTGTTTTAGGGATAGGAGATATCAGCCTAAATCGGTTCATTAAATATTCTAATGCTCGGTCATCTTTTTCTACTGCGGTTGTTTCAGACGTGTAGTTTTCTGCTGCTAAGTAACCTTTAGGGTGCTTAATCTTTACTGTTCTTAAAATGCTATCTTCTTTTGGTAGAGTTACCTTACCATGAGCACCGCATCCAATCCCCAAATAATCACCGAACTGCCAGTAATTGAGGTTATGGCGGCACTGATAGCCTTCTTTTGCATAAGCGGAAATCTCATACTGCTGATAACCAAGCTCGGCGAGTTTTTTTTGTCCTTGTTCATAGATGTGCCAGAGAGCTTCATCTTCCGGCAATTGTGGTGGCTTTGAATGGAACAAAGTATTAGGTTCAATTGTCAGTTGATACCAAGATAAATGTGGAGGATTTAAGCTAGCGGCTTTCTCAATATCAAACATGGCTTCATCGAAGCTTTGATTTGGCAGACCATGCATTAAATCTAAATTGAAACTATTGAAGTTAGCCTCGTGAGCCGATTTTGCCGCTACCTCAGCTTCACAGTCATTATGGATTCGACCTAAAAGATTAAGCTTATCCTTAGCAAAGCTTTGAATACCGATGGAAACACGAGTAACGCCAGCCTGACGATAAGCTTTAAAGCTATCGTGTTCTAAGGTGCCAGGATTCGCTTCCATTGTGATTTCAATATCATCTACAAATGGTATTTGAGCTTGAATACCATCGAGTAATCGTTTTATGGCATCCGCTGAAAATAGCGAAGGTGTGCCACCACCGATAAAGATGCTGTATAGCTTTCTATCTTGAACGTATTTTAAGTCCTGAGACAAGTCCTCAAGAAGCGCATCAATATATTCAGCTTCGGGTAACTCACCTTTTTGACCATGAGAGTTAAAATCGCAGTATGGGCACTTTTGAACACACCATGGTATATGCACATATAAACTAAGCGGAGGTAAAGTGAGCATAGCTTAGTTAATCACACCATGTTGTTTAAGAAGAGCAACCAATTGTTGTAACGCTTTACCTCTATGACTAACCGCATTTTTAGCATCAGCGCTCATGCTTGCGGCCGATTCACTGTATCCTTCAGGAATAAACAAAGGGTCGTAACCATGACCGCCGTCACCACTTAGGGATTGAGCAATCTCACCTTCCCAGCTTGCTTGAGCGATGATTGGCGTTGGGTCTAACTCATGACGCATATACACAAGTACACATTGGAATCTGGCTGTGCGGTGACTAACGCTGTTCATTTCGGAAAGTAGCTTTTCATTATTACTTGCAGCAGAAGCGCCTTCTCCACTGTAACGGGCGGAGTATATTCCTGGTTGACCTTGAAGACGATCGACTTCAATTCCTGAATCATCCGCAATCACCGCGCCTTTCGCATACTTGGCCGCATGTCGAGCTTTAATAATTGCGTTCTCGACAAAGGTGGTTCCTGTTTCTGCTACTTCGGGTACATCAAAGTCGCTCTGAGGAATAATAGAAACACCATGTTGATTAAATAATTGGTCAAATTCAGCCAATTTGCCTTTGTTACCGCTAGCCAAAACAATGGTCTTCATAATGAGTGCTCTTTAGAAAATGTGAGCTGATCATACTGATGAAGTGAGATAAGTAAAGAAAAGAAGCGTTGAGAAAAATCAAATATCAGAGGGATTTTGGGCTCTATGGCGTCAAAGAGCCCAAGTGATTTATTTTACATAAAATTTTTGTGAGAATTTCAAGCTGGTATTGAGTTCTTTGCCTTTACTGATATCAATATCGAAATTGATAGTGCCGTCATCTTGATAAGGTATTTCGGCAATGTAATAAATGGCTTTACCATCTTTGATTTCTTTGAAGTCTAAATTAACTTGTGAACTCATAAGGTTAGAAGCGATACCTGAAATTTTAACAGGAACAGCGGGATTTCCCGTTTTTCGAGTATCTAGTACAGAGATATTTACAATACCGTTGTAGTTACTGCGCTTAAGCCCGTAACTTTTTGCAATGGAAGGCGTTAAAAAAGTGCTCCCGAAAGCAATGTAGTGAATATCAAAATTCCCAACCCGCGTTTTTTGCTCGGCATGAGCGACTCCAACAAAACTGACAGCAAATAACAGTACAGCACAAAGTTTGCGTAGCATAATGCCTACCTCAATTAGACTAAGTATTGAGAGTATACCCTTTGATGCAATTAGAAAAAAGGGAGCCAATGGCTCCCGGAAAATCAATAATGAAAAAAGCTAGATGAACGCCCAGTAGGGTACGTATTGAGAGAAAAGCATATTTAAGAATTGTAAAGCAATGATGACGAGCAGTACTGAAAAATCTAGGCCTCCCATTGGTGGAATGATGCGGCGGATTGGTGCTAACAGTGGTTCTGTTAATTGATCCAATACCATTACGAATGGGTTATATCCTTGATTAAACCAGCTTAAAATTGCACGAATTAATAGCATCCAAAACAGTAAAAAGCCTGCATGCTTGATTACTGAAACTAGGGAAAAGAGCGAAATCGCTAAAAAATCAATAGGTGTATTAGCGATTAATGACAATAAAGTCATCTTTACTGTAACGACAATCAACGCCAAGATAAAAGTTGCTGTATCAAAACTTCCGATTGAAGGGATCACCCTGCGGATTGGAGCCACAATAGGGTGGGTCGCTTTTACAATAAATTGAGAAAACGGATTATAAAAATCAGCTCGTACAAATTGTAGCCATAACCGTAAAATCACTATGCTGAGATAGAGTTGAAAAACCGTTGTTATTAAAAATACCATTGCATTCATAGTTTGTTCTTACCTTATTTTTTCTAACTATATTCTAGAAAAGTTTTTCCATTTCTTCAGCACGATTGATGCAATTAGTCATTGCATTGTCAACTAAACTTCTAATTCCACCTTGTTCGAAGGTTTCAATCGCTTTTGCTGTCGTTCCACCTTTTGAAGTTACATTTTGTCTCAATTGTGCGGCGGAAAGATTTGGATTTTGTTTTACCATTTCAGCAGCGCCTAAAGCAGCTTGTTGCACCATAAGTCCGACTTGCTCTTTAGGTAAGCTCATTTTTTCGCCTGCTTCGATCATGGCTTCCATAAATAAGAAGAAGTAAGCTGGGGAGCTTCCCGCAAGCGCAATCACTTGGTTCAGTTCTGACTCTTCATCAACCCAAACCACTTCGCCACCGGTTTTCATAATAGATTCACAACATTGCTTTTGTGTGTCAGTAATTTCTGCAGGCGCATAAATACCTGTGACTCCAACACCAATTTGAGTGGGTGTGTTAGGCATGGTTCGAATGAGATTGATTTGTTGTTTAAAATAATCATGATAACGCTGGCATGGAATACCAGCTGCAATAGTGATAATGAGTTTTTTGCTTAAATCAAGATGGCTTAAGGCTTCACAAACACTTTGCATTAATTGTGGTTTTACACCAAGTACAACAACATCGGAATTTTTTACCGCTTGTTCATTATCTTGAGAAACTTTTACGCCAAAATCTGCTTTCATAGCTTCAAGTTTTGGCAAACTTGGGTTAGTGGTTTCGATAAGCTCAGTGGAGTAGCCACTTGAAACTAAGCCGCTCACGATACTGCGAGTCATGTTGCCTGAACCAATAAAGCAAATCTTTGCTGTTGTCATTTAAAAACCTAGAAAATTCAGTTTAATTTTATGGCTTGATATTACCTCAGAATTGGCGTTTCTTATAGACGAAAGTGATTGATTTTTACTTACTTGATAAGACTAGGCAGTGAAAAACATTATGACTTGTTAACACTTAGTTTCTATGAATTTAAATCGTTCAGTCAATGTTAAGAAGGTAGCCGTACAATTCCTGTCAGGTTTTGTAAGTAGTAAAGGGAAAATATAATGTCTATTTGTAGTGGGTTAGAGTCATTAGTTTCAACTTCCTTAGAATGTATTGTATCAATGGCAACTTCTGAACAAGAAAGGTTGGTTCGGACTGACAACCAAGATTTTCCGATCCCCAAAGACTGTGTTTTGGCTGTTAAACAAGTACCAGATCATACTAACGAGTTAGCCAATAAAGCCATAGGTCGATTTCAAAAATGTAATAGTCATGATTATTCTGATTTTGAACCGCTGGTCGTCGAACAAGTCACTGCCGATCCAGCAATGACAGAGTTTTTCTATTTTTCTGTAGTAAGGGATATGTCTGGGCTGTTGAAAATGGCTAGGACTTTTTTTCACACTTCTTTTGTTGAAGTCCAAGTGCACGTGAAGTTTTATGAATTTTTGATGGCAGGTAAACTTGGTAAAACAAGAGTTTGTAATTTCCCTGGTTATATCGAATTTGATGGTATGCCTAAAGAGTCTATCAAGATGGGAATAAAACGTGAAAAATTGAATGAGGGTTTTAAGTTTTCTTTCGTTTATATTCCACAGTTATCCTCTGAAAAACATTTTCATACACATTTTGAACAGGGAAAAAATGAAATTATGCTTGGGTTAGAGAAGCATCTCAATCATAGCGGAACGTTTCATCGATTCGAGCAGAGCTATTCAGCTTTCAAAGCTAAGCAGCCTACTTCGAAGCAACAAAACTAACCTATACTTGTTAAAGCGATTTTATACAGGCTTCTGGTCAGTTAGTTTGAACTCTCTCACCAAAAATAGCGCTACCAATACGTACCATGGTGCTGCCATTTTCAACTGCTAGTTCAAGATCTTGGCTCATCCCTACAGATAATGTGTCTATATTTTGATATTTATGCTGCAATTGTTTAAATTTTTCACTGAGCAGTATTAGCTCTTTATTTAGTTTTTCAGTGTTATCTTTGCGGCTAGGTATGGCCATCAGTCCACGAAGTTTCAGGTTACTACACTGTTGAATGAAATCAGCAAGAGCATCGACTTGTTCAAGTAATAGTCCTGACTTGGTTTCCTCACCACTTGTATTTACTTGAATACAAACATTCAAAGGCGTTTTATCCTCCGGACGTTGTTCATTCAATCTGTTAGCGATTTTTTCTCGGCTTAAGGTATGCATCCAGTCAAAGTGCTGCGCCACCTCTTTGGTTTTGTTGGATTGTAACGACCCAATAAAATGCCATTCAATATCAGGGTATTGCGAAGAAAGCGCTTGGACTTTCTCAACGCCCTCTTGCACATAATTCTCACCAAATGTCTTTTGTCCAGCTTTATACGCTAGAATAATATCTGAAATAGGTTTGGTTTTACTCACGGCTAAGAGTTGGACTGTTGCTGGATCTCGCTGGTATTTTTGAGCCGCAAGTTTGATCCTGTCTAGGGTCTGTGCCAATCTCTGAGTTATTGTTATCATAATGTGATTTTTCACTAAGTGTTTTAGGTATCGTTAATTATGGAAATTACAGAATTATTGGCTTTTAGTGTCAAGCATAAAGCCTCCGATCTTCACTTATCAGCGGGTGTTTCCCCTATGATCCGCGTTGATGGTGAAGTTAGAAAAATTGTAACTATTCAGCCTACTGAACAAAAATATCTGGCAAATGCCCACTGAACAACAAGTTCAGCGCTGTTGAAGCTGTTATATTTTGCTTTCTGCAACTCGAAACGTAACTGCGTATGGCACAGAAG
>NZ_ML014832.1 GCF_003675895.1 Parashewanella curva | reverse complement strand
ATGGGACTGTACTCGTTGTTAGAAGGGTACAAGAAGTTAGCAGTATAATTGGAACCGCCGTATGCGACATCGCTTGTACGGTGGTGTGAGAGGACGGGAGCCGTGAGGCTCCCTCCTACTCGATTTTTTAAAAAAATCTAATATAAGTGAACACATTGTTAAGCTTGGTTAATAGTTATACATCGTCAGCATAAGATCAGTTATAACAGTCTCACTTTATTCTCTTTTCACATTCAACTTTGTAGCAAATGTGTTAGTAGGAGTTCCCGAATGGCAAGTGACACCCAGCTAGCAAGTACTCGTTCTCCAATTCATCACTATCAACAAGAATTAGATTTGGAAGCACAGTCTCTCACGTCAGGTAATATTGAGGGAATGACTAAGGATTTCCAGCAAGCACTAATTAATCAAAAGGCCGTTCGGGAAAAGCTGACTGAGAAATGGCGCTCGCCAGATGCTGCATTATCGACTCCTCAAATGCTGGAGCACTTAAACACTATTGCCAATAATGGCTTACTACCATCAGAACGCTTAAATGCTTTTATTGAATTAAGAGAAAATTTGGCTATAGAACATAGAGAAAAGTTGAAGGTTTATTTTTCTCAAGGGCATGAGACTTGGTCACTTTGCCTTTATGTCCAAGAGGCTGAATCCAATAGTACATTGTGTGATTTTAAACATGAAGCTGAATGTAAAGCGGTTTATGATGATCACAAAACAGTACAGTATTTCTTGGATAGAGACCAACTCTATTCGTTGATGCATGACCAACAGACGTCCAGCTCATTGACTCGTGAACAAGTTAATTATCATTTTTACACATTGATTAATCCCTCCGCCCTGGCCTCTAACCGTTTACAAGCCTTTATTTCCTTGTTTGATGCTTTACCTCATCAGGCTAAGAGTCATTTTCAGTTGTTTCCTCATGGAACGGCGCATGATGGACTCGCTCAATATGGTTTAGCTGATTCGAAATGGCTCAATATTAAATTAGGTAGGGTAGATCTAGGTTATATGCCAGTACCGCCAGACGATGTATCAGCTGAGCAGATTGCTGATGGTGTGATGCTGGCAGCTAACAGTCAGGTAAAAAATCAAGGGCTAGACGACTTTATTAAACAAGTTCAAGAGGTTAAGAGTACAAGAGATGTAACTCATGCAACTGCAGTCATGGGGCAGCTTGTCGAGATGTCACAACCTACTGCAAACGGTGCTACCCCCTTTTTCGTTTCATTTCGTAATCGTGAAGATTCATCTGTTACAGTGACGCTTAAAGTTGGTAATACGACGAGATATTTTAATCTTAAAAGTTCTGAGAATGACGCTTACGCTCACCAGCAGTGCCAACAATTAGCAACCAAAGTGAATCGTGTTCAGCATCAACATTACATGACATTTGTTACTCAACAGTTTAGTCAGTTACAAAAGACGATAAATGGCATGCAGGACCAAGAATATATAGGACACAGCATGGCAGCAATTGGTTATTTTGAAGAGAGTTTCAAAACATATTTAGATTCAGCTTGCGGAGCGGGTTTAAAACAAAAGTTAGCAAACTTAAAATCGGATACTGAGTTAGCGGTTCAGTATTCAACAGCAAGAGTTAGTGCACAAAATGCATTCCAAAAGTTAAGTGTTGAACTTGAACAAATGTCGTCACAGCAAACGCTGGATGAGGCTGAAGCACTATTTGAACAATTTTCTGAAGATCACAAAGTCGCTTTGGAGAATGGCTCAGAGGTATATGAAAAGTATGCAGATCTAAAGGCGCAAGTGACAAGCAGAAACTTGCAAACTCAACAGTTGCTAGCTCAAGCTGAATCAGAACTGACAGTGTTAGAAGAGCAGTTACTGGTTACGAAGTTACATGAGCTTGCAAATGTGAGTAAAGCCAAATTTAGCGAGTTCAAGCAAAGCTACCAAGAAATGCTTGATAAGTTCACTGTTCTCAAAACCAAGTTAGAGACGTTGGAGCAAAAAATAGAAGCGAGTTGTAGTGAGTTTGAAACTAACCGTTTGATTGCGCTAGGTGGCTTACGAACGCTGACCATGGATTTACAAAGGTTAAACCAACAACAATACATAGACTCAGCAAGCACACTTCTTGATACCTTTGCTAATGAGCATGGTAGTGTTTTGGTCGATGGTTCTGAGCTTCAAGCGCAGTTCGAGAAGCTAAAAGCTGAGACAACAACCAAGATTGAACATGCACAACAAGCGCTTAAAGCGGCTAAAGAGACATATACACTACTTGATACGCAGATTGCTCAGACTCCTCAGCATAAGTTGGCTTCAGAGGGAGATGCATTACTCAAGGCCTTTAGTGAATCGCATCAACCGGTACTTGATTCTAATGAAGAGTTAAAAGAACAGTTTGCCGTTCTATCTAAGGGCGTTACTGATAGTAGTGATGAATATGATACTGACTATACTGCTGCTCAGGCCGACATGCGTATCTTAGGAGCAACGCTTCGAGAATTAAAAGGCGAACAACTTGTTGCGCAACATGAAGGTTTGTTAAACGATTTCTCCGATAGATATAAACATTGTTTGCAAGCTACAGGCCAGCTTAATACAAATTATCGAACGGCTAAAAACATGGCTGAAGATAGGTGCAAGCGATTCCAAGAGCTTAAACAAGCTGCACAAGAGGAGCTGTCAATCATTAGTGAAAAGATGGCGACTAAGAAATTGGAAGAGCTGGAAAATAAAGTTACTCAACAGCTTGCTGAGTTCAAGCTGCAGTATGAGGTAGCTCTTGAAGAAAGTCAGCAGTTGCCAGTTCAATTGGCTGTAGTTGAGAATCAACTGGTAGCTCAAAAAATTCAATGCCTACAGGATATTGATACAGCTCAAGATCAAGCCATGGAGAGAGCATTTGTACTTATGACTCAATATTTATTAGAGGAAGCCAATATAGAGGGGCTTGAAAGAGTATGTGAGATGCAATTTCAGACATTTGAGCAAGAGCATCCAGAGGCTATTGAGCGTGATGTTACGATGGTTGGCAAGCTTGAAACCTTGAAAGACCAAGTGCAAGCTCGTCTCCATGAACACAACAAGGCGCAAGTAGCTTTGGCAGCTGGGAAGCAACAAGAAGATGAAGATCGAGTAAAAGCATTGTCGGGAATAAAAAATGAAGTGGCTTCATTTCACGTAGAAAATATGAATCAAGAGCATTCGAATCTACTTGTGGAAGGGCTTTTTGCAGAGGAGTTAGCGTTAGATCTTAGAGCAAAATGTTTTGTTCACCTGATGGCGACTTCAATTGCTCTACTTAAGCCAAAATTTGCGTTTACATTTATCGACCCTAAAGATCATCCAAATGAGGGAAAAGTGGTGATGAGCTTTGATGGGATTGAAATCATTAATCAGCCGCTGTCCATGACAGATGATGACAGTAAGGATATGAGAAGCCATATAAAAGCTCAATCAGATGGCTTTAAAAAGTCCGCATCAAAAGATACTGAAAAGCGGGTAGAGTGGGCTGGTGAGTTTTGTGTAGATGAATATTTTACCCAGCAACTAGCGAAAGCTACTGATAAAGTTGAAAGCTAAAAAGCGTTAAAAAGCCAGCATCAGAACTGGCTTAATCCACGACACTGCAAATTTAGAAACTACACAATTTCTTAGTTGCAGCCTCAAAATTTAATGCCGCTTGCTCAAGTAGAGCTGTGGCATTTTCGATATCAGGGCCGAAGTAACGGTCTTTATCGTAGTAAGCGACTTTGTTACGCAAGACCGCTTTCGCTTCAGCCACTGGGGCACTTGGCTGCAGTGGTTTACGGAAATCCAAGCCTTGTGCTGCCGCTAACCATTCCACCGCCAAAATGCCACGGGTGTTTTCCGACATATCACGCAAACGACGCGCGGCAAAGGTTGCCATTGAGACATGATCTTCTTGGTTGGCTGAGGTTGGCAAGCTATCTACCGAACCTGGGTGAGCAAAGGTTTTGTTTTCAGAGGCTAATGCCGCAGCCGTTACCTGAGCAATCATAAAACCTGAATTCACACCGCCATTTTCCACAAGGAAAGGTGGCAGTTTAGAAAGGTTTGAATCAATCAGTAGTGCAATACGACGCTCAGACAAAGAGCCCATTTCAGCAATCGCAATCGCTAGATTATCCGCTGCCATCGCCACAGGCTCAGCGTGGAAGTTTCCACCTGAGATAATGTCGCCATTATCAAAGAACACCAGTGGGTTATCCGTTACGCCATTGGCTTCAGTTTCTAACACTTCAGCCGCCTGACGAATTTGAGTTAAACACGCACCTAACACCTGTGGTTGGCAACGTAACGAGTACGGATCTTGTACCTTTTCACAGTTTAAGTGATCTTCACAAATTTCAGAGGTTTCAGTCAGTAAAGCACGGAAGATGGCGGCAGAATCAATTTGTCCTTTTTGACCACGCACTTCGTGGATTCGTGGATCAAATGGACTGCGACTGCCCATGGCCGCTTCAACACTCATGGCACCAATGACAGAGCCTTGAGCAAACAAATCTTCTGCATGGAACAAGCCTTCAAGTGCTAACGCAGTAGAGGCTTGAGTACCATTAAGCAATGCCAAACCTTCTTTTGCTGCAAGCGTGATTGGTTCGATACCCGCTTTGGCTAAACCGTCTTTGGCTGGCATGACTTCGCCTTGATAGCGCACTTCACCTTCGCCAATAATCGGCAGACACATATGCGATAGTGGTGCTAAGTCACCTGATGCACCCACAGAGCCTTTTTCGGGTACACATGGATACACCTCAGCGTTGAGCATGGCAATCAAATATTCAATCACACATAAACGAATGCCTGAAAAGCCACGGCTTAATGAGTTCACTTTAAGAAGCATCATTAAACGAACGGTGGCATCGCTCATTAGTTTACCCGTACCCGCTGCATGAGAGAGTACGATTGAGCGTTGCAGCAGTTCTAAATCTTCAGCGGCAATTTTGGTGTTGGCAAGCAAACCAAAACCAGTGTTGATGCCGTAAACAGTGCGACCTTCATCAAGTACTTGCTGAACCGTATCGGCGCTGGTGGCAATGGCATCAACGGCGGTTTGTGATAGTTCAATTTCAACAGGGTGACGGCTGATGTGGCGCAATGTTTTAAGAGACAATTTACCTGGCTTTAATACTAACTTTTCCATTATAACCGTCTCCCTTACTTGTTCATTGGCAAGTCAAGGCCTTGCTCTTTAGCGCAGTTTTTCGCAATGTCGTAACCGGCATCCGAATGACGCATTACGCCTGTTGCTGGGTCATTCCACAATACTCTACCCACGCGCTTAGCGGCATCATCGGTTCCATCACACACAATCACAACCCCTGAGTGTTGGCTAAAGCCCATGCCTACACCGCCACCATGATGCAGTGAAACCCAAGTCGCACCGCTTGCAGTGTTAAGTAGCGCATTCAATAGTGGCCAATCCGATACCGCGTCCGAGCCATCCATCATAGATTCGGTTTCACGATTAGGGCTAGCCACTGAGCCAGAATCTAAGTGATCACGACCAATGACCACTGGTGCAGATAATTCACCGTTTTTCACCATTTCGTTAAAGGCAAGGGCTAGTCGAGCACGATCTTTCAAACCCACCCAACAAATACGTGCTGGCAGACCTTGGAACGCAATACGTTCTTTTGCCATATCCAGCCAGTTGTGCAAATGTGGATCGTCAGGGATCAATTCTTTGACTTTGGCATCGGTTTTGTAGATATCTTCTGGGTCGCCAGACAGTGCTGCCCAGCGGAATGGTCCAACACCTTCACAGAACAATGGACGAATGTAAGCAGGAACAAAACCTGGGAAGTCAAAGGCATTTTCAACGCCTACTTCTAATGCCATTTGACGAATGTTGTTACCGTAATCTAGCGTAGCTGCACCGCGATTTTGCAGCTCTAGCATCGCTTTAACTTGCACAGCCATTGATTCTTTCGCTGCTTTTACAACTGCGGCTTCGTCTTTTAGACGCATATCAGCCGCATCTTCTAATGTCCAGCCTTGGGGTAAATAACCGTTTAATGGGTCGTGGGCAGAAGTTTGGTCGGTCACTACATCAGGGGTAATATTGCGCTCAACCAGTTCTGCAAATACATCAGCGGCATTAGCCAGAAGGCCCACAGATACGGGCTTGCCTTCAGCATCAGCTTGCTTCACCATTTCAAGCGCTTCATCTAAGGTTTTGGCTTTTTTATCTACATAGCGAGTACGTAAACGAAAATCGATGCGAGTTTCGTCTACTTCACAAGCGATAACAGAGAAACTTGCCATAGTCCCGGCTAGAGGCTGAGCGCCACCCATACCACCAAGACCACCGGTTAAGATCCAACGACCTTGCGCTTTTCCGTCAAAGTGTTTTTTCGCAACGGCAACAAAGGTTTCATAAGTGCCTTGAACGATGCCTTGAGTACCAATGTAGATCCAAGAACCTGCGGTCATTTGACCGTACATGGCAAGGCCTTTTTTATCTAGCTCGTTAAAGTGCTCCCAGTTCGCCCAATGTGGGACTAGGTTAGAGTTAGCGATCAATACGCGAGGTGCATCTTTGTGAGTTTGGAATACGCCGACAGGTTTACCTGATTGCACTAACAGCGTTTGGTCGTCTTCAAGACGTTGTAGGGTTTCAACGATCTTGTCGTAGCATTCCCAGTCTCGAGCTGCACGACCAATACCGCCGTAAACCACTAAATCTTCTGGGCGCTCAGCTACATCAGGGTGTAGGTTGTTCATTAACATGCGCATTGGCGCTTCGGTCAACCAGCTTTTACAGCTAAGTTTTGTCCCGTGTGGCGCTTTGATGACTCGGGTTGGATCGTGTCGTTTATTCATGATGTCTACCTCTAGTTATTGTTATGTTTTTATTTGAAAACAGGGTTTTTGAGATACTGCTAGAGGGTGAATCATGCGGTAAGACAACCGTCCGTGACAGGATGTCACGGTCGTTAGTACATGGACGTACGTTTCTGTTGTCGTGTGCATGATTCATCCTCTTCTTAAAACTAAAATGTTAAATGTCCACCGAGGTGGAAGCGATTGCCTGGATGAACCAAGCGGGCAAAACTCACTACTCCCTTTCTGGACCACGTTCGACGTAAAATTTGTAAGCACGCGGTTTGGTCTTCAAGTTTTAGTTGCTGTTTTTGAACGTCATTCGCAATGATGGCTTGAACCTTGTGGTGTGCTTCTGTCAGTGGTGCGGCTTGAGATAAATACTCGTGGGGTGTGATGGTTAAAAAATCTTGTTGTAGATAATTGGGTGCAATTTTCGGGTTGATGTATCGATATTCCAATTGCAGCGGCTTCTGCTGTTCAAAGTGGATCAACATCGAGTAGTAGACCTCGCTGCCTGTTTCAATTTCTAAAGCAGCAGCGACCTCGGGTAATGCAGGTTCTTTACGCAGTACAATTTGCCGAACAGAGTACTCATGGCCTCGTTCACGAATTTCATCCGCAATGTTGCGGATCACTAACATCGAAGATTGTGCATTGACGCCAGCAACAAAAGTGCCGAGCCCTTGGCTGCGTTCAAGTACGCCTTGTTCTGTAAGCTCTGTGACTGCTCGTCTTGCGGTCATTCGGCTACAGCAAAATTCCTCAGCCAGCTGATTCTCTGATGGTAATTTACTGCCACTAGCCCAACTGCCATCTTCAATTGCATTAAGTATGTGCTGTTTGATTTCTGAAAACTTCGCTCGTGCCATTGGGCTTCCACTTCAATTACAGTTACAATTTTGCTCGATTTGTATAAAATACTAGCTTGTATATACAAGTAAATACAAGTCATAAAATCAATAAAAATGGGAGATTTGTCATGCCGCAGTGGGATCAACTTTGGATAGACGTCAATATTGCTACCATGAATGCTGATAACGAGCAGCCTTATGGTGCCATTCATCAAGCTGCGATAGCTGTGAAAGATGGCAAGATTGCTTGGGTAGGCAAACAAGATGAACTACCGGAATTCGATGCCCTAGACACACCGATTTATAAAGGTCATGGCAAATGGATCACTCCCAGTTTGATTGACGCCCATACTCACTTAGTGTTTGCGGGTAGTCGAGCGAATGAGTTTGAACAGCGCCTTAACGGTGTGAGTTATGAAGAAATTGCTCGTCAAGGTGGCGGTATTATTTCAACCGTGAATGCCACCCGTCAGGCGAGTGAAGCTGAGTTGTTCGAACTTGGTCGTAAGCGCTTAAATGCCTTAGCTAAAGAAGGGGTGACCACAGTTGAAATTAAATCTGGTTATGGACTCGATTTAGATACTGAAACCAAAATGCTAAAGGTAGCACGAGAACTCGGTAAGCATCATCATGTGGATGTGCAGACCACGTTTTTAGGCGCGCACGCCATTCCACCTGAGTATAAAAATAAGGAAAATGGTGCTGATGAGTATGTTGATTACATTATCAACGACATGCTGCCACAAGTTGCCAAGCAAGAATTAGCAGATGCCGTTGACGTGTTTTGTGAGTCCATTGCATTTAATTTAGAGCAAACCGAAAAAGTGCTGACAGCAGCCAAACAGCATGGTTTGAAGATCAAACTTCATTCTGAACAACTGACGAATCAAGGTGGCTCTGAGCTGGCGGCGAAGTTGGGGGCGTTATCGGTTGATCATATTGAATACCTTGATGAGTCTGGCGTAAAAGCAATTGCCGAAAGTGGCACTTGTGCGACAGTACTGCCGGGTGCCTTTTATTTTTTACGTGAGACTCAATTACCACCAATCGAACTATTAAGAAAACATAACGTTCCTATGGTAGTAGCCAGTGATTTTAACCCCGGTTCATCCCCACTATGCTCAACACTTCTTATGTTAAATATGGCGTGCACCTTATTTAAACTGACCCCAGAAGAAGCGTTAAAAGGCACAACTACCAATGCCGCGAAAGCATTAGGTATTGACGATAAAGTGGGTTCTATCGAAGTAGGAAAACAAGCGGATTTTTGTTTGTGGGATATTCAAAGCCCTGCTGAGCTAAGTTACAGTTATGGCGTGAACCCTTGTTTGCAAGTCGTTAAAGCAGGTCAGCTTATTTCGATGAATTCATAGATGCTAGAAGGACAACCCTTCACGTTGTTTAATGGCTTTATAAAGATCGTGGATTCGATCTTTTAATTCTCGATTGGGATCTAGAAATTTATCAAGCCGCATGCCTGCGGCTTTAAATAATAGTTTTAATTCATTGAGTTGAGCGCGATAAAGCTCATCTTCTGTTAGTTTTTTGTCACAACCAATAGCAACCGCTTCGATTAGCTCGATAAATACCTGAATTTGGTAGCAACGGGCTTCATGTTTACTTTGTTGAGACTTATCATCTTTAAGTAAGTTATGAACCTGTTGCTTACCTGCTCTGGTGGTGAGTTGCACTGTTTTTAAGGTTGCTGTGGTTGCTGATAATCCTAGACCAACCTCACTTGCCACTCCTGTCAGTTTTAAAATATCACTACTGATTTGCAATACATTAACAGCAATAGCAATTACCTCTCTAGTAACTCTTTTTTGATTGATGCGTTTTAGACCTCGTACTTGGTAATAACGTTTCGCATTAAACACATCACTAGGCATGACGTCGTCATGTTCTGGGTTGGCTTTAAACGCTAACCATTTTAATTGAACACTATTCGTTCTCCCCCTTTCATCAATGACTTGGCTGAGGGCTTCAGAGTCGGGAAAATCCATTTTGAGACAAGCTTTGATTTCTGCCATTTCACAACAGCAACGAATGTGTTGGCCTGTGGCCAGAATTCGTGTAGTAATATCCATTACCGAAACGACAATCCCAACAATTGGAATAGCGGTAGAAAGTGATGATGCTTGCTTCGTTATTTCTAAGATTTTGTTTGCTGCTGATGCTAACGCTTTTGCACTAAAAGTCATCGTTTTTGCAAAAGCAACTCCTTTGGATAAATAAGAGGGTACTGATTCGCTGTCGAATTTACGATGTTCAATATCTTCGATCAGGTTAGATTCTTTTAGTCTTTTAAGGATTTCAAATAGTTGGCTGAGTGCTGTCTGAATATTACTAAAGCTGGTGGCGCATTTTGAAACAATGTCGAGAATATGAAAGTCATGTTCATTAGTAAAGTGAGCTGCCACTTCAGTTACGATCGAAGTTATGCCAGCTACCGCAGCAAGTGAATTGGTGCTTGCTCTTAAAAAATCTGCAACATCGTCATGTTTTATCATATCTCGCCAAGCTTCACGAAAGGCGAGGATCTCCCCAACTAACTCTAAGGAGTGAAAGGCAATCGCAGCTTGTTCTCCTGCGCACAGTTCAAAGTCATATTGTTCAAATCGAATGGAGAGATTATTGACTATGTCACTGTATTGGCCACTCACATACTCTCTTCCTTTTAAGTCTTGAGCGGCGGTGCGGATCATTTCTAGTGTTGAACTGGCATCTTTAGAAGGTTCGTGGAGTCTTTTATAAGAAGTATGTCTGAAAACTGGAACAAGAACATTGAAATGGTCTTCAAGTTGATGGATTTTATCTAATGTTTTTCCTAATGGAGAAACAGCTTCTGCTTGAATATCTACAAGCGAAAGAGTTCTCGTTAGTAAAGGTTGCATGATTAAAGGATTTACAGGGTCAACTGAATCTCCAGAATATGAAAAAATACTGCTTCTTCTATCGACACTACTTTCGCTTAAAGGTGTGTCTGGAGAAGGAGGAGACAGGCTGAGTACGGAGGCTCTTCGGATTTGATGCTTTAAAATACTGGCTCGCCGATATACAGACGTTTTTAATAAAAACTCTTGTCTGTGTTGTCGATCTTCTTCTTTGGGTTTATTGGTTACTTTTGTATTTCGGCTGTTGGGCTTATATCGAACAGGGATATATTGCACCTGTTTGGTATCTAGGTTTGCACCAGGAACATATGATTGAGCAATAGGGGCGCGATTTATCAGTAATCCAAGTTCATCTTCTTCAAGTGGATGTGGCCTTAGCTTTTTAATCAGCTCAGTAAACCGCGCCCGAACCATTAGAACCTCTTTGCTAACACGTGGCTTATCTTTAGCTTTCAGCTTTGGTTTACGAGTCAACACAGGAGTAGAGATGGAATGCTCTTTTTTGCCGCTCAACCGAAGATCACCAGTACTACGAGAATAACGCCGAGAGAGTGGGCGTGAGAAAGATGGTGTATCGTCAATAGAAGGGCGATGTGTAAAAATTTTATCCCACTGCTTAGGATCGGCGTCTTCACGCATTTTTTGCTCTTTTTCGGGATCATCCTCATAAGGAGTATATTTAGTTGGCGCGAGATAAATTTGGCTTGTAGCATATGGGTTGAGCGAAGTGGCCGATTGAGTAATTTTGCTTTTATTAAGCGTGGTCTCTGTAGAATCATCTATCCATTCATATTCATCAAGATATTTAGGATGCTGTTTTTGATGTTCAAACAGTTGCAAAATCATCTGTGCAAATGCTTGATCTTGCTCTCGACCTAAAATGTCAGTGATGCTTTCAAATTCAAGGCTATAAGCGTCGGGGTTGATACCTTGATCAATCAGCCAAATGTAGGCTTTTTCCGAAAAATCTGAAACATTCAGAACAAGGTGAATTAATAACGGTTCGTGTTGTTCACGTGCATTATCAAGCAGCATTGGAGTGATATAAGGGACAACAGCTCTGCGTAAGTCTGGATGTTGGTCACAACGACTATGCAAAATAGATGTGAGTGGAATGGTGTCATTGTCATCGGCGTGGAATAAATCAGCTCCTTTATCGAGAGCCAGAGTGAGCAAGTCGGTATTATTTTCAGAATAAAAATTCGGATTTTTAAATAGATGATGCAAAACGTTTTTGTTTTGTTTGTCTGTTGATTTGAAGTTGTTACATCGATTGAACAGCAGTTCTACTACCCGCATTTTAGTAGCTTTTACTGCGATAAAAATGAGTGGTTCATCATTGAAAATAACATCTGCAGTGAGGGTTTGGTGGATAAGAAAAAGCGAGTTTACCGCATTAAAGTTTTGTTGATGAACAGCTTCGACTAACTCTTGTTGAAGAGTATCAATCGGTGGCGTGCCCGAATCATTAGCATTGATGGTAACCTGCTCTAGCGACATATCAATGAATTAAAAAAGTAACAAGATCCTTATGTTATTACTGACTCGCAGAAGATAGGAAAGAGAGTTTAAGGTGTTCAGTTAATATTCAAACTAGAGAGATGTTTTTTAATTGTGCTAACTTAAACCTAGAAACAAATGGATTGAGGAGCTTACTATGTTTGGAAGAATGATTGGCTCATTGTTAATGGTGCTTATTGTGTTATACGCAAGTGGTTGTAGCAATACTCCTAAGCCTGCGCTAAATGTGAGTGCAGATGGTGACTCACCAGTTACCATAACGCTCAATTCCAGCTTATTTAAACCTAGTAAGTCATTGCCCCCATTTCATGATGTTTTAGCCTTAACCCACGTTCAACAGCAAGATTTTTTAGATTATTATCATCATGCTTTAAATGAGGGAACCCGTCCAGATAGAGTCATTTCTGAATACCTAGAAAAAAAGCTCAGCAATTTCACTTTTTATGGTGAAACTTACAATGCTTCAACCGCATTAACTTTAAATAAAGGTAATTGCATGAGTTTAGCAGTGTTGACCACGGCTTTGGCAAAGCTCGTCAATATCGAGATGGATTATATTGAGGTTAATACACCACCAATATTTGAAAAACAAAACGGTGTGGTTGCCTCTTCTACCCATGTTCAAAGCCGACTCTATGCGCCAATCAAAGAGGGAGAAGTTCCGCCGAAATTTAAGTGGATGAGATCAAGTTCGATTATCGACTATTTTCCAAGTGTTACCAATTATGCAGGGCGCTTGGTAAGCCAAGAAGAGTTTATTGCTAAATACTACAATAACTTAGCTGGTAATGCGCTTATTGATAATAGAGTGGACGACGCTTTTGCTTATGCGATGAAAGCCTATCAGCAAGCCCCTAGGTATAGTGAAACTCTTAATTTACTGGCGCTATTGCATAATCGAAAAGGGGATCATCAAACTGCAGAGCGAATTTATTTAATAGCGCTCGAAATGGATAAAGATAATCTAAGGGTATTATCCAATTATATGGGGTTACTTGTTGAACAAGGGAGATATGATGAAGTTAATGACTATGAAAAAATACTGACTCAACTAGACGATCCCAATCCATATGCATGGTTAGAGCAAGCTTATTATGCTCAACAGCAGGGCAATGATCAGCACGCTATCCGTTTTTTTAAAAAAGTCATCGAAAAAGCCCCTTATGTACAAGACGCTTATCTAGGCTTGTATCGAATTTACTTAAAACAGAATAAAAAGATAGCGGCCAGAAAAGTTATGAACAGTGTGCTTGAGTGGACACACGATCCAAAACAGCGTGCTAGATATAATAAGAAATTGTATTTAATGACCCAAAGCCGCTAATCGCGGCTTTGGTGTAGTTGATAATTACTCTACGTTCGGGATCTGTTTGTTGGATAAAGTCTTACAACTGTATTATTTCAACATGTTAATAGTTGGTTTTAATGTCGTTTAACCGATATACCCACCGTTTTACCCACCATATATTAAGTCTTAAATTCTTCTAAGCACGTTGAAATTGAGTCTAGGTTTAGTTTTTTACTTTGATGTTGTAACCCATTCAAGATTGATTTTGAAATATGTTCTGGGAAGTTTTCAGGCAAAGCCTTACGTACTCTCTGTACTACATCATCAACAGACTCTGTGATTTCAACGAGTAACTGATGCATTTCATCAATGCTAAAACCTACATCTTTTGCAGTTCGGAAAAAATGTCGAATTTGGATTTGATTGAGCTTGTATTGTTTTCCTTTCGTTGCCTTTAGTCCCATCGCTAATTTTGCGTCGCGAATATTGAGCCCTTTGCCACCAAGAACAGGATAAATAGACATGATGTCGTAGAAAGGAGTTAATCGGTATCGACTATCAGACTCAATAAATAATGAGAAATTTTTGGCGTGTCCATCAGTGGCTGCTAACAGCCAAAATAATACTTGAGACTTCATAAAGTTGAATCGATCTGAAGCCGCATTTCTAGAACCCATCAATTTTTTCATGATTTCTTTTATGCCAGGGCCACCATGACTTTCATACTTTTTAGCAGATGCAATATTTAACGTTTGGCAAAAATCTTCTTGTGGTAGCCTCATTATCCAGCTTGAATCAGCTGAAAGTTTTCTATCAAAGCGTTCAACGGCTAGTGCTTTTGTATCTTGAATCGTTAATATCGAACAGTCAGGTACAGCTAAACCGAACTCCCTAGCAATTAACATACACAGATATTCATTTTCAACACTGTCAGACATATCTAGGGTATGGGAGTGGCTTTGAATCTCTCCAATTGGGAGTTTAATAATATGTGTCGTTGGCGTTGATTTTAGAGGGATATGCCACTGCCCATCTACATTTAGTAATGCTGTTTTTTCTTGGGCGCCAGCAATAGATATCCGAAAGTCATCTTCTTCTGGCACCATCCCTAATGGGATTTTGGATTGATAGCTTTTGAGTACCTTTACCAATTCATCATTAGAAAGCGGTTTTGATTCAATTGACTTTACGTCAGAAGCTTGATGCTCTTTTGGCACTAATTGCAATGCACCAACACTGTCCTGCCCAATCTTAGCTAATAGATCAAAAGGTTGTGTAGATAAAGCATTATGACGAGCTACGATTCGGTTTCTAATCTCGATATTGTCGGGAAGTAGGTTGTCAAAGAAGTTGTATACTTCATCGCCTTTGTATTCTTCTTTTGCTAGAGGCATAGATAAGGAGATAGGTCTACTTCCCGAACGCTCTAACCAGTCGCTGTGATATTTAAATGAATGAGCACCTGTATTGCTTTTGGTAAACTCGCCAACTAAAAATCCATTCATATATACATTCAGTGTTGCCATTACCATTCCTCACTCCAAGCAGAGTCAGCAGTATGTGAGCTATTGGCATTTCTTGGTTTCACCTCAATTTCTAACTCAAGGGCGCTTAGTAGTTTGAAAAAAGTTTCTAGCTTAGTCGATTCAGGGGATTGTTCGAATTTAGAGACGGTATCTTGTCGAATACCAACATTTTTACTTATCTGGGTTTGAGATAACTTTTTTGAGCGACGGATATTCCGTAGTTCAACACTTAACTGCTTAGCATCAGTAATTTTGGTTCCCATCGCTCTATTTATCCTCAAGTAGACATTTTTAGTTTACACGCTTTAGAGTGTAACACCGATTTTATACGCTGCAACAGGTAAATTAGGGGTTACCTGTTATAGCGTATAATTGGTGATTTACACGCTGTAGGGTGTGAAAAGTAAAAGGTACTGATAAAAACATTTAAAATAGACGTTTAATGAGGCCAAAATGGCTTTAGTACCAAATGCCAGCAAAGTTGGTACTAAATGCCATCTTTTTGCGAATCCTGCATTAGATAAATGAGGATGATTTGCAGATTTTAGGCTTGCTGAAAAAGTGTATACAAGTTGCTATAAAAAATTCCTAGCTCAGTTTTGTCGGATAAGCGACACCTGTTACCAGATGCCGCTCTCCTAAGAACCGTACGTGCAACTTTCACTGCATACGGCTCAAGCCTCCACTAAGGCATATTACGTTACCCAGCAACTTCACAACGCAG
>NZ_ML014831.1 GCF_003675895.1 Parashewanella curva | reverse complement strand
AGGGTTTGTGTGTTTTAGTTTTTGTCTAAGCAACAAGATTATAACACGCAAACCCTTACCTTTTCTTTAAATATCAACATGATAAACGATTTTTATTGTTGGGTTTGAACTCCGAAACTTGAGTTATAAAATCTCAATCAACTATCTCTAACTTTACGGATTCATTGTTGGAGGCTCAAGTGGAGCTAGGTTCGATAAAAGATAAAGTGGAAGCGCAACCTTTAGGTGATGAGCTTCTGGTAAAGCACTCAATAACTTTTACGGATGTTGACCTTGAAGCGTTAGTCTCGAAGTTAGAGGCACAACTTGATAACCTTGATGTTAAAAAAGAGATCACTACTCTAACGCACCAGCATCGGCATCAAGTCTGCATGATGGATCAAGAGTTCAATATGAACCATATTTCTCATCAGTTGGCTATGATGAGTTCGTATTCAGCCCCTAAAGCGGCGGCAAGAGCATTGGCTGATAGTGTTGATGAAGCCCAAAAAAATGGCGGATATCAAGTTCCTACTCATGCCCCTCAAATACCAATATTTCGAAATCAAACTTCAAACCATCAGTCTATGACAATAAAAGGCCTCAAAGCATTGATTCCTGCTGCGGATAAATGGTTGGTCGAAAAAACGGCAGAATGTTTTCAAGTGCAAACACCTAGCCTAGGTCTTCAACAAGAGCAACAAACGCTTAAGCAGATTTCAAACCTCGCCAAGCGAGTAAAAGCTCATTTCGGTATGCACTAACTATTACCATTAATCACTTCAGCTAGTTAATTGATTATACGGATTTATTATGGCTTCAGTAAACATAGATAATAACGATTTACAGGTAAACTTTTCACAAGTCGATATATCTTCTTTGGTGAATCAAGGTCAACGAGATTTTATCTCCCATTTTCCAAGTGGACAGAAGGTTAAATTTAGAGCTGAAATTCAGTCACAAACGTTAACGACAACAGTGCCTAAATCCTGGTTCAGCACCAAAATCCCCAGCACACTTAAACATAAAGAACAACAATATTGCAGGCAACTAAAGTGTCGCTTGCTGTCGTATCAGGGGGAAAATGAGCTATCTGTCGAAGTTATCGCAAAGAGTCTATATGAGGATATGGACTGCTTTTTAGAAGTGCTTAACGCCTTGAGTCAGGAAAAGAGAAATCAGGTTTTTAAGCGATTTCTTTTTTGTAGAGACGAAGAGGGTACAAAATCTAAAGAGACTGAACTCAAACTGCTTCAGCGAGAACCTGGAAGAGAAATGCATGTTTTTAATACAAAAGGAAATGCTGCAAAACCAGAACAAGTCTTATTTATTCCTCATATTAAACATGTTGCGGAGTATTTATATAAACAGCCAGAAGTTTATGACGCCATAAAAGTGCATATGGACGCCAATCTGTCAGCAGAGATATACCAAGCCATTGTGCAGCATAGTCTTTACTGCATAGTACGAATTGAAGCTGAACCTAGCCCTGAAATCATGAAGTGGTTGCCTTTAGAATATCAAAATAATCTTATTGAGCGGGCTCGCTGCTCAAAGACCATCTCCAGCGTTGCTGTAATTAAGCTAATTAATTGTTTGAGCGAAGAACAATATATAAAACATAGGCTTTCATTAATTACAGTGGCATACAAAAAGCAGCTTGAGAAGCCTTCACCTGAATTTTTTGATGAAATAAAAGCACTTAACATATCAGAAGAATGGGGTGATTATCATGAGTTGTATTCGTTTTTGATTGGGCAGCTTGAAACAAATGCACAGGAAGTGACAGGGCTGTTTTGTTCACTGCCTGAGACGATTAAAAAGCAGCACTTGGAAAGTTTTTTGTGGCTCTTATTAAAAAGTAATTATGCATCATTGATTAACAATACCCGTAGGCTAGTTGAAGATTGTGATGCTCTGGCTGTGCTACTACGTTCGTCAGATGTTCATAAGTCTTTGACAGATGATGAATATAGAAGGTTTTCTTCCTTTATCTATGAGGTTTACAAGTTAGATTCAGCGGGTTGTTGTCAGACGATAGTATCGAGTCTTCAACACTTGAGTCACTCTCAAATATATCAATTGTTCTGTAAAGGTTTAGCTCTTACAAAACATCAACAACTCATGGGGTTAATACTAACATCGCCAGAGAACCTCTCAGCTGAAAATTTGCCAAAAACTCTATTATTATTTCAACAGCATGATACTGACAGAGAAGAATTTAAAAATAAATTACCTTTAGTTTTAAAGCATCGCTTGATCCGTTATTTTACAGACAATGTTAATTCTAAGAAGCAAACAAACGTTCAGTCCAAACCGCTATTACCCATCGAGTTGTTTAATGATCTGCTTAGAGCACCATTGAACGGTAGTAACTATGTAGATTTATTAACACGAATTCAGTTATTGGAGGATTATCCACAAGAAATGGTGCTCAAAATCTTAGTTGATGCCTTTGACTACGTTTCCTTGCATCAAATAGATCCAAATTCGCTGATAAGAGTAGTGAAGTACTTTGTCGAACAATATGCTGCGAGGCAGCCAAATTTCGTAGAGCAATTAGTGGTGGTGCAGGATCCAGTTTGTATTCGAGCAATGGTAGATGACGAGTTCTTGAAATTGTTACTAACCACACATGCTGCTCTGATATCACCTATCTATAGACACGTTAAACCTCAAACGGTATGGAAACAACTGCAAATACTGCCCGCTTATATTAATGAAGTGCATCAGTTTGTATTATTGGGATTAACGGAGCCTGAATTACCGATTCGTAGTGTCAGAGTTGGGCCTGTAACCGAATCTCAAGGTGAAGAGTACGATTATGATCTACATAATTTATTGCAATACGCCAAGATTACCGAAGGCAATTGGAGTATATGGAAAGATTTTATCATGGATAAAAATATTCCGGATAGGCACAATCTGCTCCTTAACTTGTCAGTACGTCAAAAACACCAGTTATGGGCGCAAATAAAACAGGATAATGGGACTAAGCAAAATGCATTAACGGCCTTAATGAGCTGCTTTAAATCCCCTGCAGACAGGATACGATTTTTACAAGGCTGTGAGTCACAGGATTCAGCACAAATGCAGGATAAAATTGTTGAATTAGCCGTCAGTAAAGTTGATTTTAGTAAAAGCGTTGACCAAATAGCATTATCTCATCTGCAAAAATTATTACTTTGGTTGGATGCACAGCATCAACAATTACTGAAAAGTAAGATTGGGCAATACGCTAAAGAGTTGTAGTTTCTAAAAGTTACTGATAAAAAACGATATATAAAAATAGTGTGTATTGATTTTATGCTTGAGCTTTGAACCAGAGGTTGTTAATTTCAGAAAACAAACAACAACTCTAGGATTGAGATGTTCTTTTCAAAGCAATTTTTCCCTTACTTCATCACCCAATGTCTTGGGGCGCTTAATGACAATATCTATAAAAATGCCTTGATATTAATGGTCACCTATAGTCAACTTGGTGAAACCAATATGGATATTAGCCTGTTTGTGAATCTCGCCGCTGGACTGTTCATTTTACCCTTTTTCTTATTTTCAGCTCATGCAGGGCTGATTGCTGATAATGTCGATAAAGCTAAGTTGATCCAAAGGCTCAAATTACTTGAAGTAAGTATCATGGTGTGTGCCGCAGTGGCAATGTATCTGGGAAGCAGCACCTTATTGTTATTATTACTGTTTATGATGGGGACGCAATCGGCGTACTTTGGACCTGTAAAATACTCGTTGCTTCCTCAGGCGCTCAAAGCCGATGAACTGGTGTCAGGTAATGCGTGGGTAGAAATGGGAACTTTTATCGCCATTTTACTTGGTACCTTGAGTGCTGGAATTATCGTAGCACAAGATAATAGCTTGGTTATCGCCTCGGCATCAGTGGTGCTGTTTGCAGTGCTGGGTTACCTAAGCAGTTGCAGTATCCCAGCATTGCCACCCGTGAATAAACCCGTAAAAGTACCGTTTAGACCTTTAGCTGGGACCTTACCATTACTTAAACAAGTCAAAGCGGATAAGCCAATATGGAATGCGGTGCTGGCCATCAGTTGGTTTTGGCTGTTAGGTGCCACTTATCTCACTCAGTTTGCCAACTTTGCCAAGATGTACTTATATGCCGATGCAACGGTGGTGTCATTATTGTTGGCTTTGTTTTCGGTTGGTATCGCCTTAGGTTCTTGGTTGTGTGAACGCATTTCATACGGACATGTAGAGCTAGGTGTACTGCCTTTTGGGGTATTAGGGTTGACCATCTTTGGTATGGACTTATTGTGAGCCATTCCTCCTGCACCAATAGACAGTCAATATGTGTATCACTTCAGTGAGTTTATTGGAGCCAGTCATCATTACCGCCTGATGTTTGATTTAGCCATGATAGGTGTTAGTGGTGGTTTATTTATCGTGCCGTTATACGCCTTTATTCAAACTCGTACCAAGCCTTCAGAATGTGCTCAAGCAATCGCAGTCAACAACATCGTCAATGCCTTGTTTATGGTAGGTGCAGCGATATTAGGCATTGTGGTGTTATCTATCATAGGTTGGACTATCCCTGAGTTGTTTTTCTTACTGGCCATCGCTAACTTTTTGGTGGCAGTTTACATCTACACCCAAGTACCTGAATTTGCGATGCGGTTTTTAAGTTATGTGCTGAGCCATATTTTGTATCGGGTTAAGGTGACTGGGCGAGAACACATTCCCACTCAAGGTGCGGCGATCATGGTGTGTAATCATGTGACGTATATGGATGCCTTAGTATTAATGGGGGCGTCCACGCGTCCGATCCGTTTTGTGATGGATAAAAGCATCAGTGAAATGCCAGTTCTTAAGTATCTATTTCGTCATGCCGGTGTTATCCCGATTTGTTCGCCAAAACAGTGTCGTGAGACTTATGAAAGGGCGTTTGAGTCAATTCATGAAGCTTTAAATAATGAAGAGTTAGTGTGTATTTTCCCAGAAGGGCGCTTAACCCCTGATGGAGAAATCGGCGAGTTTCGACCGGGTATCAATAAAATATTAGAGCGTGATTCTGTGCCTGTGGTGCCAATGGCGTTAATTGGATTATGGGGATCATTCTTCAGCCACAAAGGCGGGCATGCATTAACAACGCCCCCTAAGCGTTTTTGGTCGAGAATTGGAGTGAGCATTGGTGAAGTGGTTGATGGTAACAATGTGGATCGTAATGGACTAAGAGAAAAAGTATTGGATTTGTGGACATTAGGCCACTGAGGAAAACCAGAAAAGGTATAGTCTCATGCTCTACCTTTTCTTTACTATCCACTCTGATAAGCTTTTTTTACTGCCTTTTAATAATATTCTGTTTGCTTTTTTACTCAATTGATACTCATACATAGGATCGTAGTATTGCGTTAACAGTACATTAATCCAAGCCAAGTGTTCTGACATCGTATTTTGATTCTGTTGTGCATTTAGCGCATTTATTATCAATTTCACAATGTTAGCATGAGATTTTCCACCTAAGCGTTTTTTGATTTTATCGATGCTAGTTAGCAGATAATCTTCAAAAGCTGCAGTTCCACTTTCTAAGCCTAAGTGATCAACAAACCCTGCATGCATATCAATTACGTATTCATTAAGTAACCGCTGTAACCTTTGCTCATGAGAATCTTCTAGTACGATGATTGGCGCTTGCTGCATTGCAAGATAAAAGTTACGTGGAATCGAGCTACGACCAATCAAGTGGCTTTCATCCTCTAACAGCAAAAATGGAAAGTCTTTTGCCTGATGTTTCAGCAACTTCACCGCTAACGCATTTTCGAAATTAATCTGAGTAGGCTGGTGGGTAATATTACGACCAAAGCTGGAACCTCGGTGGTTGGCAAGTCCCTCAAGATCAATGGCTTCTGTTCTATGTGATAAGAACTCTGTTTTGCCGCACCCTGTACTGCCGCTCAATATCAACATTGGCCTCTTAGAAGCTTGTTCAATCATCTCAATCAAAAACTGGCGCATGGCCTTATAGCCACCTTCGATGTAAGGCACATCAACACTAGCTTCATTAAGCCATTGCAGTGTGACTTGGGAGCGCAGCCCGCCACGAAAACAATAAAAATAGGCATCTGGATTTTGCTGAATGTATTCAGCCCAAGCCTCAATACGCTGCTGCTTAACTTTTCCTGATACTAACTGATGTCCTAATTCAATGGCCGCTTGTTGTCCATGTTGTTTATAGCAAGTGCCGACTTTAGCACGCTCATCATCCATCATTAACGGTAAGCTGGTGGCATGAGGAAAAGCGCCTTTTTGAAATTCAACAGGGGCACGAACATCCATCAAAGGGCGATCTTCTAAAAATGTATTCTGATATTCAGTTTTAGGAACAATATTGGCCACTATTGGTTATTTCCTTTTAGCTGAATAAGCGTGTTTGATGAGGTTGATGTCATTTCACCAATACAAGTGGCAGATTGTTGTTGTTGCTCAAAAAGGTCTAGCAGAGCGGATTCTGCATTTGGAGAAACCGCAATCAATAACCCGCCGCTGGTTTGTGGGTCGCATAAAATGGCTTTTTGAAGCTCAGAAAGTTTTGATAGATGTTGACCATAGCTATCAAAGTTACGATCACAACCTCCGGGAATGCAACCAAGCTCTAGATACTTGCAGATTTGAGGAAGCACAGGGATCTTATCAAATTGTAGCGTTGCCGATAAATTCGCGCCCAGACACATTTCCGTTAAATGTCCACCTAAGCCAAAACCTGTCACATCAGTAATAGCATGAACACCTGAAAGTTTTGCAATATGATTACCAATCGTATTCAGCTGACACATAGCTTCAATAGCAATATCGGTATCTTGCATTGATAACAAGCCTTTCTTTTGTGCTGTGGTGTGAATACCGATGCCAATCGGTTTGGTGAGATACAATTTATCGCTGGCTTGTGCGGTGGAGTTTTGCTTAAGATGTTTAAGTGAAACTTGCCCAGTGACCGCCAATCCAAATATCGGCTCTGGCGCATCAATACTGTGTCCGCCAGCGAGCATTATACCTGCGGCTTGGCAGGCATAACGACCGCCATCAATCACTTTGGCGGCAATGTCTGGCGCTAATTTATCCAGTGGCCAGCCAAGAATTGCAATGGCCATGATGGGCTGACCGCCCATAGCGTAAATATCGCTAATGGCATTAGTGGCGGCGATACGTCCAAAAGTGAACGGATCATCCACGATGGGCATAAAAAAATCCGTGGTACTGATAATGCCAGTTTCATCATTGAGTTTATATACTGCAGCATCATCACGAGTTTCATTACCTACAATCAAATTTGTATCGGTAAAGCTGGGTAGTTGGGAGTTGAGAATTTTAGATAAGACGTTTGGAGAAATCTTGCAGCCACAACCTGCGCCATGACTGTATTGGGTAAGACGTACCTGCTCTGATGACATATTGATTAACCATTGAACAAACGTGAGTCAATCATAACAGAGAATACACAATAAAAAAGGCTCATTAAAGAGCCTTTAGTGTTTGATGATAAAGCAATTAGTAGCTTGCAGTTAACATCTTCCAATTGTGTTTTTGCAGTTTAAAACGGATCTTTGAAATTTCCATTTGTGCTTTAAGCTCTATGTGACACACCTGCTTTCTTTTAGCATCTAAGACAGCTTTTTTGGCTTGATAGTATTCAGCAAGGTGTGTTTTAAGTTGTTCAAATTCTGCTTGTAACTTTGCCAACATTTCGTCCGCGTCAGGCAAGTGACCCACTTTTTGCTTGGTGTTTAATAGCTGCATTTGATACTTTGCGGCTTCGATTCGCTCTTGTGGTACTTTACGTAAATCACTTGCAAGCCCTAGATAGCTTAACAAGCGAATGAGCCACTTAGTTGGGTCATAATCCCACCACTGAATACCATTACGATAGTCATTTTCGAAAATATGATGGAAGTTATGGTAGCCCTCACCGTGAGTAAACAAAGCCAAAAAGCCATTATCACGAGCGGTGTTTTTATCGGTATAGGTTTGTTTACCCCAAATATGGGCTAACGAATTGATAAAGAATGTGGTGTGATGACCAATCACTAGGCGAAGCACGCCTGCAAGTATGAACATCGATAAAATATCGCCGTTAAGCCAGCCTATAAATACTGGCAAACCAATGTTCATCAAAATGGTCAACAATAGGTAATGCTTATGCTGCCACATCACAATACGGTCTTTTTGTAGGTCTCTGGCATTGTTGTAGTCATGATAACGATGAGCTTGGTATTCACGCAGCATCCAACCAATGTGACTATACCAAAAACCCATTTTAGCCGAGTAAGGATCTTTGACGTTGTTATCCACATGCTTATGGTGAATGCGATGATCTGATGACCAATGTAGGGCACTATTTTGTAGAGCAAGTGCGCCACCTAAAGCATAGAAGAAGCGTATCACAGCATGGGCTTTATAAGCTTTATGTGACCAAAGACGGTGGTAGCCTGCTGTGATCGACAAGCCACTGAAGAAACATAAGATTACAAATGTTAGCCATTCGAAGCCGTCAAATCCATGAGTGATCCCACGCCAAGGAACTAAGATTACGGCAGCAAGCAGGGTTGATGCAAATAGTATGACGTTAAGCCAAATCAGAGGTGGTTTTTTCATTAGTTTTTAATTTTTAAGTTTAAGCGTACAACTGTTCGCTAATTTAGCTTGCAATGGCTTAAGGGTCAAGAAGTTGCACTGATTTTATTGTGTCAATCACCGACAATGGTTCTCAGTAAAAATTTTTTGTTGGCTTTATCTAAAGGATAACGTTCATCGACATATTTTCGAGCATAGTCAAAGATGAAATGTTCCCAATCGCTCTTACTCAACAGGAAAAGAGGCTTGCTGCCAGCTTGTATTAATATTTTTGCGGCCAGAAGATTGTCAAGTACGGCGCAAAGCGTGATCGGTGCTAATAGAGTGGAAGCAGTTTGCCATCTCCAACCGCTCATATTGGTATAGTTGATTCTGGTTGTGGCTTTATCAATGGTGGCGCCTAATTGGGTCAGTAATTCGAGCGTCTCTAAGTGGTGACTGTTTTTACATGAAAGTTCAACCGCTAGGTGTAAGCAGGTATAACCCTCATAAGGTTTGTTCACTATTGCATAATCAAGCCATTCTGACGGCAGTATTTTAAGTACTTTATGAGCGCGTGATTCAGTGGCAATATGTGCAAGGCTAAATCCCTTATCATGAAAGAAAGTTATTGAATTGGGTGCGCAGGCTAATATGGTTGTTACGACGTCATCTAAATCTAAATGAGCTGCCAACTGCAATGGGTTTAAACGAAAAAATCTCCCCTTGACTAAACATCTATCTCTTAGGCATTGTTCATCAGCATCTATTAATGTTTGTAATGCTTCTGTGGATGAATAAATAACGGCAATAAGTGCAGCAGAATAACCTTGTTTATTGGTTGTAAAATAAGCCTCTGGATAAACCTCACATAGGGTATTTACGGCATACGCCTTATTCAGTTTTGCAGCTAACATCAGAGGAGTAAGACCCGCATGTTCCCCTTTACTGATGGCTATATTCAAGTGATTAAATTGTTGCGAACTGGCTAGATATTTGATGCAATTTGGGGCATCTTTCCCAATTGCGCAATGGAATAGATTAAGGTCGCTATCATCGGTTAATGCAGCTTGAGCGAACCTTGAGCTGAGCAATGATGTTCCGAGTAGGTACTCTAGCCCTTCAACATTATCAAAGGTGTGGGCGTGTTTGAGTAGTGAGAGCGGGGAAAAATGAAGAGTTTGTATTAACACCCCTTGTTCTAGCAGTTCTCGAAGTGCATTGATTGAGCCCGCTGTATTTAAAGCGAAAAACAAGGCACTCTTATTATCTCTCGTTAACATTTGTCGGTTTGCATTTGCTTCTAAAAGTTCTGTTATCACCTCCAAATCCCCTGCCGCTGAGGCTAAGTGAAGTGGAGCGCAGCCATCGTCGTTGAGCTGATCTTTTTCCGAACGTAGTTTTCGCAATAAGTATGAAAATGCTTTTGGGCAGTTAACACCCAAATGAAGTAAGTGTTGTCCTTGGAGTGGGAGTTTTGGGTAATGTTGTAGCAAGCGACAACAAAGGTCATCTCTTTTTAATTCAAGTGCAAAAGCAATTGTCGACAGTTGTCTAGTTACGGCAACGTCAGGGTTGAACTTATCATGCTCCATCAATACTTCAAATAACTTCGGATACGATTTTAGTACCAATGCGATAGGGGAATAACCTTCATTGTCTTGGATTTCGAGCAATTTGGGGTTGTAATTAATAAGGAGATTGATGAGAGCTTGGCTTTGTTCTTTTATGGCATAGTGAAGTGGTGTTTTTCCTGTAAAAGAGTTCTTAGCACCTTGGTGAGTGTCTTTATGGTTTAACAATACGCGGACGCAGCTAACATTATTATTCTCGGTAGCAATATGCAAAGCCGTATCGCCATCTCGATTGATTTGATTCATGGGCAATCGATGTAAACTAGGTTGTAGTAATAAGGAAAGGATTGCCTCATCGCCGTAAAGACAGGCATGGTGCAACGGTGTATTACCTGTAGAATCTCTTTGTTTAAAATCCAACAAGTACAATTTTAACCATGACGTAAGTAAATTTCCTCTTAAGTCAGAGATGGTGGCATGGAATAGAAACGAACCGTTTTCGTCCATTATTTTGGAAATCGCTTTGATGTATTCAGAAGTAATGGCAAACCAATGATCATCTTCAATATTGGTAACTACATCAGCCCATGAAACAATAGAAGCTGATTCACTCAAGGTAAGCACTTCATCTTGTAACCTTTGACTAGATAGCTTAATAGAAACTACCAGTAAAATTTGCAATCCCTCAGCATCGTTATAATGTTGTCTAAGCCATTCAGAGGAAAGCTCGTTTACTTCATCGACTGAAAGTTGATTGATGGCATCTTTTTCGAAAGTTGGCTTTTGCTGTCCATGCTTTGCATCAGAAAAATAGGCTAATGCTGTTAACTGAGCAATATTCTGTTGATAGTTTATTAGCTTTGTTGCTGAGTGAATTTTCGCTTTTTGGTGAGGCTGCACCTTGTTTACATAGTCTATGAACGCCTCATGTAAAGAGGGAGAAGGTGGTTGCTCATCAAGTAAGCCTGTAACCTTTATTAAGGTTTCGAAATCACACTGAGGAGATAAGGTGCTCAGATGATCGATGATGGCTTGCGAATAATACGGATTATTTATAGGTAAATCTAACTTATGGTTAGCCTTTATCGCTTCAAGAAATTCGGATAGGGTGCTTGTTTGTTGAATATTACGCTCGCATGTTAGTTCTTTTTCGCGCAGTATCTTACTCTCAAGTGTAGCGATAAGCGTGGTTAACTCTTGACTCTCGTCAACCTCTTTAAAAGGAACTGCGCTGTCGTCGGCATAACAATCTTGTAGTATCTGACATAATTTAGTGGCGCAATATTGGCAGAGCCACTTATGTTGGCTACTGATCAAATAATCGTGAAGGTAACTTGCCCATTGCCTCACTGTTTCATAGTCCTTGATTTGCTCAGTAACGCTATCTAACAAAGGCAGTAATATTGGCAAAGGCACGTCCTGAGGAATAAACTTCGCACTAAGAGATGCACATAACTGCTCGTTGATTTGATTTTGTGGTGTTTGAATGCCAAAAAACAATGAATCGAGGGTCACCAAGGCTTGATCTGACTCTAGGGTTTGAAGTGCAGAAGTTAAAGTATCTTGCAAATCTGTATGGCAAAGGGCGATAGCTAACTGATCGGATGGTGATAACGGTGGTACATCACTATTATGGAGAGTATCTTCTAATAGAGCAGATAGCACAGCGTTTTGGTGGTGGCGAAATTGGCGCGAGAGATAGAAGGGCGTGTAAAAAATAGTCACTAATTGTTGGTAAACGAATTGCTGATTTCCAGTTAGAATGGATGGGGTTTTAGGCTTGTCAATTAATGCTGAAATCGGAAATCCGAAGTGATCCATACATGAGGGTAGATTAGCCCTATCAAAAGATGGAAATTGAGCCATAAAAATCTGGTTGATGGCGGCTATGGTATGGGTTTCTGAAAATAAGAATTCTGAGGTTAAATCGTGTTTAGCACAGCGTAAATACGCGATATGGCATCTAAGGTCCGGCACTTTATTGTTTGTGGCTTTAATTTGTCGGCTTATTGAGATTAAGCATTCAGTTTTCGTTTCTTGAGGGATGGAATCATTATTGAGTAATTCAGCTAATTGGGAAGCATAAATCCCCTTTAGCAAAAGCTCATAGTGATGCTCAACGCCAGAATCTTCTAGCCTTAAAAAAGAACGTTTTAATTGGGTGTGTGCTGACAAATCAACTTCTTTCGACTCAGATTGTTCCCAATGTTCGGATAATTGGTCAAGGCTTTCGTTAAGCTTTGTAGTGCGCAAAATAACGTCATCATTATCCAGATGTGTAGATTGATTAGAAGTTTTCCAGTTATATTCATCTCCATCATTCGTTAATAGTTCCCATCCGCCAATTGGCAATGATCTCGTTGTGCTCTCAGGTGCTGCCATGGCAAACCTCAATTAACAGATTGCTTTTGAAAACTAACATTTGATGTTATTTCTTAAGGCTTGGAATTTTAACTTTTAATTAAAGGGGTTGTGGTTAATCTTTGTTCATTGCGGCTTTAGGATACGCTTGCAAAAAAACAGGGATTCCATTAGTGTCTGACCGCAGATTTGCAAATCAATTTCAGTAGAGTTATCAAGGGTGAACATGGGGATCCGAGCACAACAAAAAGAAAAAACGCGCCGCGCATTAGTGGATGCAGCCTTTAATCAGCTCAGTGCTGAACGCAGTTTTTCTAGCTTGAGTCTTCGAGAAGTCGCTAGGGAAGCCAATATCGCACCCACGTCGTTTTATCGTCATTTCAAAGACATGAATGAACTAGGTTTGACCATGGTTGATGAAGGTGGCTTGGCATTAAGGCAGATGATGCGTAAAGGTCGTCAACGTGCAGAAGAGGGGGGCAGTGTGATTCAAATCTCGGTTGAAACCTTTATGGAAGTGCTTGAATCAAACCCTAATGTTTTTCGTATTCTATTGCATGAACGCTCAGGGACATCAGCACCATTTAGAGCTGCGGTCGCCAGAGAAATCGAGCACTTCATATCCGAGCTTGCCCATTATACTGAGCAAACTACCCAAAGAAGTTATGAGCTTGCACGAGCACAAGCTGAAGCTTTAGTTACTTTAGTGTTTAATGCGGGAGCGGCGGCGTTAGATATGAAACGAAGTGAACGAAAAAAGCTGGCAGAACAATTAGTTCTGCAACTAAGAATTGTCGCGCATGGCGCTCACACCATTCAACATAAAATGGAAAAACGAGCGCCCAAAGGGGATTAGCGGCGCTCTAACAATAACCCTGCTTCCATGTGGTCGGTATATGGAAATTGATCAAACAGTGCAAATCGAGTGATTTTATGGGTTTTAGCCAAGGTCGCTAAGTTACCGGCTAAGGTAGATGGATTACAAGAGATATACAAGATTCGCTCGTAGTTTTGCACCATAGATAAGGTATTATCATCCAAACCTGCACGCGGTGGATCGACAAAAATGGTATCACAGTTGTAGCTATCTAAATCTACATCTTTCAAGCGTCTATATTGACGCTTCTTCGCTAATGCATCACTAAAGTCTTCGGCTGACATACGGATAATATCGAGGTTATCAATATTATTTTCTTTAATGTTGTACTGTGCCGCATCAACGGAAGGTTTAGCCAATTCTGTTGCTAATACGCGTTCAAAGTTTTGTGCCAGAGCAATAGAAAAGTTACCATTGCCGCAATAAAGCTCAAGTAAATCACCTGTTGAAGCTTTAGTAACATCCAATGCCCATTCCAGCATATGACAAGCCACCTTAGCATTTGGCTGCGTAAAGCTGTTTTCCACTTGTTTGTAGATAAAGTTGGTGCCATTGATAGGCAAAGATTCGATAACAAACTCGGTATCTACACAGATCTTTTGTTTGCGAGCACGGCCGATAAAGTTAATTTTGAATTCAGCAGACAGTCTATCTTTTAAGTGTTGAATCTCTAGCTGCCATTCACTATCTAGCTGGCGGTGATACAGTAATGAAACCAGAATTTCACCACTAAGCGTTGAAAGAAAGTCCACTTGGAATAGTTTATGACGAAGTGCAGGGTTAGGTCGTAGTGCATCCATTAGTTTTGGCATCAATGCATTGATTAAGCTGCTAGCAGGCAAGAATTCGTCGCAGCGTACCTTTTGTTTTGTCCCTTGATCAAACATATAATAATAAAGGTCGTCGCCATCATGCCATACTCTGAATTCAGCGCGCATACGATAATGGCGAGGTTCTGAAGCAAAGACCTCAAGCTCAGGTGCATCAAATTCAGCAAATAATGCCTGTAAACGTTGTTTCTTATTGTCCAGCTGCTGATCGTATTGCGTAGGATCCATTGCGGCAAAATTCATAGGTTGCTCACCATCATCTGTAAAATTGGGCGCAAATTATTATACTACTAGGCGATAAAGTCCACGATTGAATAAAATGAGGTTAAAGTGCCACAGTCCATATTAGTATTTGACTCCGGAGTTGGCGGGCTTAGCATCCTAAGTGAAATCCAAAAACAGTTACCGGATCATAACTATTATTATCTTTTTGATAATGTGCGATTACCTTATGGCACGTTAGCAGAAGCTACATTAATTTCTGGGGCGGTAGACTTGATCACTGCGGTGGTAAGAAAACTTGAGCCTGATTTAATTGTGATCGCCTGTAATACAGCGAGTACATTAATTTTAGATGAGCTTAGGCGACATGTGGACATTCCCGTCGTTGGTGTTGTTCCTGCAATTAAGCCTGCGGCTATTATGTCGCAAACCAAACATATTGGCGTACTAGCAACACCAGGTACCATTGCTAGGGAATATATCCAGAGTCTCATTAATCAATATGCCAGCAAATGTACAGTAAGCTTATTTGCCGTGAATGAGTTGGTAGAGATTGCTGAGCGTAAACTAGAAGCAAAAACAGTAGCGGGTGCAGATATTGAAACAGTGTTTAGCAAAGTACACTTGAATGATATTGATGTTTTAGTACTAGGGTGTACCCACTTTCCACTACTGAAAGAAGAAATACAACAATACGTGGGTGAAAAAATTACCTTGGTAGATTCAGGTGAAGCAATCGCGAATCGCGTCAAAACTTTACTAAATCAAAAAATGAAAAGTGAAACTGTCAAAGGGGTTACCCAAGCTTGGCATACGACTATGATGATAAATGAGAATTTAACTGTGAACTTAGAAAAAAGAGGATTTAAAAAAATCAGCCCCATAAAGGAATTATTGGGCTGATTGAATATTGGTGTAGGTATAGAATTACTGTTCTCTATCGCTTGATGATTCTTGGCTTCTAGCTTCACGTACTTTTAGTGTACGTTCTTGGAAGCTGTAATCATTAAGCTTACCTAATGCTTTATCTGCACCAGTGTCAGACATTTCGACAAAACCAAACCCTTTTCTACGACCTGTTTTACGATCTCGAACTAAACGAACGGAATTAACCGGGCCATATTTAGCAAATAATTCCTTAACTTCATTTTCATGAACACGATAAGGTAGATTGCCTACATAAAGAGTCTTAGTTGGGCCGACGTATTTAGCGTCAGAAGATGGTGAAGCTGAATTAGGCATGATGCTTAATACAGTGGCTACGATAACAGCTCCTAGAATAAATGCAGCATAAGCTGGAAGAGCGCTACCAAATTGGTGGATCACAACGGCACCAATAACAGTGACTATTAAGGCAATGAGAAGTGACTTCTGCATATATAAAGATCTCTAAAATTAACGATAAGTATATGAAACACGTATATGGTAATGAAAATTTAATGAACACTCCAGAGATCTGTAGAAAAAATAAACGCAAGTGTGAGATTTTTCATGAAAAAATAGATAAAAAGTAATAAAAAAGTGGGGTTAATCTTAAAAAACAACCAAGTTGCGGGAAAAAGACTCAGTTAAAATAAAAACTTCAAAAAAGCCCTTGCGCAAAATTCTAAGCTCCCTATAATGCGCCACCACTGACACGGCACAGCGGCGAAACAAGCGAGATTATCGAGAGTTTCAAAGCAAAACGAGTTAGGGTTTAAAAGCGAAATTGATTCACTTTTAAACGGTCGAAAAAAACTTTAAAAAAAATTGTTGACGACCACAGGGAAATGCGTAGAATACGCAGCCCTGAACCGCTGAAGAGAATGCTTCAACGGTGTGCAGATAAAAGCACAATGTTCTTTAAAAATAAGTATCAAGCAAATCTGTGTGGACACTCGCAGAGATAGAAACATCCAGTTATCATCTTCGGATGCTAACAAAAATTCTATCAATGAAGAGTCCGCATAGATAG
>NZ_ML014830.1 GCF_003675895.1 Parashewanella curva | reverse complement strand
AGCCTAGAAGGTGCAGAGGCCATATTAAAACTAAGGTCGTTAAGGTCGAGTGGTGATCTCGAAAAATATTGGGAATATCACAAAAAGCAATCCAAACAGAGGTTATACGGATGTTGATAACTGTGTCGATTTAAAAGACCCACACCCGAAGAGAAAAGCCAGATGTCAAGGTTATTGCCAAAGGTGTAGGGATACGAGAATTTGATTCTGATAATAGCCCTCACCAGCAAAGTATATATCGCCAAGCAATGGTTGTTTCCATTCTCCTTGTGATTGGTTTTATGTTAATACTATTCGTATCAATGGCTCTAGTACTAAGTCCGTTAATCTCGGTTCTAACCAAGAAGCAAGATATTCGAAATCGCAAAAAATATGCAAAGGAACTTTTCGATGCGATCAAAGAAAATGATTTACAACCAAATAAATCAGATATTGAAATTTCTAATTTTGTAGCTGACATGTTGTTTAAAAGACAATCTAACCTATGGAATCGTAAAACTTTTATAGGTAAATGGTGCCTTGGAATGATTGCTCCAGAAAGAAGCGATCATTTCGTTGATGTACCTTAAAGGTTCAAATGTCAAAACAAGTCATGTCTCTCACCAAGACTAATGAGCAATGCTTAAAAATGAGAAAGTTGAGTGTCCACAAAGTGTCCACACTGCCGCTACCTGACGGTCTCTGAAGGTACACATAGATATTTTAAGTTATTGAAAATGCTCTATAACGCCCATAACACGGTTACTAGAATAAAATGTAGGCTTTCTGGACGGGGGTTCAAATCCCCCCGCCTCCACAAAATTTAATAACAAAGACGTCTTCGGACGTCTTTTTTATTGCCTAAATCAATATAAATTTAATCAGTTAGCGTCCATTAACATCCATTAACTTCCACCTAGTTTTTATTACAACCATTAAATTTAGTATTCCTTGTGGTATTCACTCACAACTAGGAGTAATTTCTGTAATACACGTTTCTACTAAGGTGATGAAAATGGGTAACAAAGTAACTCGACTCACCGATAAGGAAATCAAGGGAGTCAAACCTTCGTCCAAAGATAAAGTGCTATGTGATGGTGACGGATTACAACTCAGGATACGAACAACGGGTACCAAGTCTTGGAACTTTAACTACCTTCATCCGCTCACCAGAAAGCGGATCAATATGGGACTTGGCGCCTACCCCAGCGTAACTCTGGCTATGGCAAGAAAGCAAGCCATAGATGCCAGATCTATCTTAGCTCACGGTATCGATCCTAAAGAGCATCGAAACCAACAAAGACAAATAGAGAAAGACCTTGCTTATAACACCCTAAAACGAGTGAGCGAACAGTGGTTCGAAATCAAAAAGCATAGTGTCTCTGAAAATTACGCTGATGATGTTTGGCGCTCATTAGAACGATATGTCTTCCCTAAATTTGGCAATATTCCAATTTCCACCATTACAGCACCAAACATGATCCAGCTACTTAAGCCCATCGAGGCTGCTGGTCACTTAGAGACAGTCAAACGCCTTTGTCAGCGACTCAATGAAATCATGGTGTTTGCCGTAAATACTGGGCTTATCTTTGCCAATCCACTTAGTGGCATTAACGCTGGCTTTAAGAAGCCAAAACCTGAAAACATGTTAACTCTAAAACCTGAAGAGTTGCCTGAGTTAATGATGACAATTGCTAATGCTTCTATTAAGCGAAGCACTCGATGTTTAATTGAGTGGCAATTGCACACAATGACTCGTCCAGTTGAAACCGCCATGACTCAATGGAGTGAGATTGATCTTGAAGAAAAAATTTGGACAATTCCTGCTGAAAAGATGAAGCGCCGCCGTGAGCATGTTATCCCTTTAACTGACTCTATGATTAGGATTCTACAAGTGATGCATCCTATTAGCGGTCACCGTGAATATGTGTTCCCTTCAGATCGCGACCCAAAATCTCACTGTAACAGTCAAACAGCCAATATGGCATTAAAACGAATGGGCTTTGCTAACCGTTTAGTCAGTCATGGATTAAGATCACTTGCCAGTACCACGTTAAACTCAGAAGGTTTTAATCGTGATTTAATTGAGGTGGCATTATCACACGTGGATGATAATCAAGTAAGAGATGCTTACAATCATGCTAAATATCTCAAGCGTAGAAGACCAATGATGGAATGGTGGAGTAACCACATTGAAAATGCCTCTAAAGGCAGTGTTTCTGTTACAGGGTTTAGAGGGTTTAAGGTAGTGAGTTGACTTATTTTTAGACTACTTCTTATTCAGAATGAGAATAGTAGTGTGATGGAGAGGTTAAATCAGAACATTTTCACACATTGAGGTAATTATGACTCCTACAGAATCGATTAATCCTATACAAGCAACCTATTACCAAAGTGTAGATGGCTTGAAAATCAACGTAATAAATGTTGGTGATTCCGAGCTTATTGTTGAAAAATTGGCGTTATCTTCAGGAAGAGAAAATAAATTAGTCATTCCTATTCACTTATCACCCGCTCCCCAAGCCTGTGGCTCAAATAAAAAATACACTGTTTCACTTTTTAACAACGGCAAAAGAATTTGTCGAGCTAGACAAAATAAGCTTTGTGATACATTTTATGAGAGTGTTTATCAATCAATGCTTAAATTCTTTAACCAAAAAATGGGTGAGTATCTAACACTCCAAGAACATATTAGAGTTTTATGATGTTGTAGTAATCAGCCACTCTGACTTCTCATAAATTCAACTAATGCTCAAACCAGAAATGGGCTAGTTAGAGAGTGACGAGCAGGAACTAGTTGTAAATTAAACATTATTCAATCGTAATTCTGTCACCGTGACAGGGTGGTGTTTGTGTAAGGAATAGAAAGCTTAGCAACCTTTTTAAAGTCTTTCTTAAACTGGCTTGAGTATTCGAGTTGATACAATACATTTTATGCCTCGTTGACTCCAAGTTCGGCAAACATTGTCTTTACGTCATTAGCCTTATTACCTTCTCCACTTTCCAGCTCTTTAATGGCTTCAAGGGTTTTAGCGTTTGGAGTTCTTGAGCGCAGTTCGAACGGGATTCCGCCATAGTTGATCACGGCTTTAGCAAACAGCTTTAGTGCTTGCGATGGACTTAAACCTACCTCATCACAGATGTGAGTAAAAGCTAATTTAGTCTCCTGATCGATACGAGTGCTGAGCATTTCAGTTTTCATATTTCTACCATTTGTTATACATAGTATTGCAACGATAGCTAAATGCTTAGTGATAGACAAACATTCTATGACTCAAAAATAATTTCTATACACCTCCTAGCCTACAAACTCATCCATCACTTCAATTAGGTTATCTAGTGAGAAGCCACGGTAGGTAATCTCATAGTTTTTCAGCTTTAACTTTTTAAGTAGATCATGAGATTTCTCAATAAGCTTGGCTTCTTTGTACTTTTGCTGGTTTCGTTTAACTTCGACAATGAGTATTTTCTTATCAAGATCATTAATGGCGACAATATCAATCTCATTTTTGCCTTTGCTATCCCAATAACCGCCAATGCGACCGAACTGATTTGATTCCATTAAAATGGCCTCAAATAAAGATTCAAGTTCCCAGCCTGAGTAGGTTTCAAAATCTCTGGCTATGTGTCGTCTGATGTAAGCGTAGTTCTCCATCTCGACAGCGCTTTTATTAGCATGAATAAAGCGGAACCAGAATTTTAAAAATGGATCTGATATCGAGTATCGAACATCCCTTGACGTTTCTTTTGAAGTTATCGGACGCATCTTTGTAATAGAGTCGAAATCTTCTTCTAACTTTTCCAAATGCACACCGACACCAATACCCAAATAGTTTTCAATCTGTGAGCGACTGGTGTTTCCCTGTGAAATAGCACCAAGAATATCGAAGTAAATACGGTGTTCTGAGCCAAAGTCTTCAACTAGACGATGCGTCCCTTCTTTTATAAAGGGTGAAAAATCTGAAATAACCTCTTCAAATATGTTGTCGTTTTCACTCGCAAAATTCGCTAACCATTCTAAGTATTTAGGAATTCCGCCTGATAAACACCACCAGTTGAGCATGGTTTCAGCATCAAACTTACCGTGGTCTTCTATTACAGAGCGAATATAAGTTGGCTTTAAAGGCTGAATTTTAAAGAAGCGATCATCTCTGTTGAGTAGTGGTTCATCCTTACCTTTAAAGATCCGAGTCATCATATTGTAAAGAGAACCACAACAGATCAAATGCATCATAGAAGACTGCTTTGATGAGTCCCATAAGTTCTGAATATCTGAGAACAAACTTGGATTCACTCTTTGAATATCTTGGAATTCATCAACAATCACAGTGATTGGATTTGTTTTTGCGTAATCCAACAAGTACTCAAAAATATCTTTTAAACTTTGCGGCTGAAAGAACTTAGCACCAAGCTCATTTTGAATGATTGCGGCAAACTCATTAACGAGAGAGCTTTCTGTTTTACGGCTAATAAAAAAGTAGAGGTACTTAACATCTTGTCCAGCAAAGGCTTCATTGAGTAGTCGAGTTTTACCAACACGTCTTCTACCCACCATAACGCTAAGCTGACCTTTATGAGTGGTAAGGTTTTGTGAGATTTTTCGAAGTAGTTTTAACTCTTTTTCACGGTTATAAAATTTTTGCATTGGGCATCGACCAGTGAGAGGCTTTTACTAATCTTAAACCACAACATAGATACTGTAAATTTTATTACAGTAAAATAACTTACAGTATCTACAATTATTCAATGACGTGAAATATCACTTGATTAGGAAGCGGTCTTTGATTACATCTTTTTCATCGAGTTTTTTGTACTTTGAAAATAATAGCTCTAAATCTCGGCTGCTTTCGTCATAGGAACTCACAAAAACTAGCTCCTCTTGAAAATTCACATGTAAATTTCCCATGTAAACTACTTTTCCCGCTTTGGCTTTGAACGGAATAGACATCCTCTCTAATGTATGGATTGCTCCTAATCTAATTTCATGAAATTCATAGCTGCCTTCGTCCAACTCAACAACAACCAACCTTCCTTCGGGAGAATCATGCCAATCAAACGTATCATAGATAGTCCATAGCACAATTGCATTCTCATTCGGGTTATCAATGCCTCTATATTTTAAAAAATAGTTATCCAGCAAACCTTCGGTTGTAAATGAAAAAACAACCAAGCCTTTTTTCGAATCAGGCTTAATACTGTAATCAGTAGACACATTCAGATTGGCACATGCGGTGATGAATAATAAAGGGAGTAGAAGTAGAACTCGTAAAAACACAATACGCTTCCTTTCAAAGATTTTATTATTTTTAGGTCAAATAATTTACAAAATGGAATTAATAATGATATCGACAAGAAATAATCACAATAGCACTATCTTCAATGGCATAAACGAGACGGTTAGTATCATCAATTCGTCGAGACCAGAAACCAGATAGATTCTCTTTTAGAGGTTCTGGTTTTCCTATCCCTTCAAATGGAGAGCGTTTAGTATCATTAATTAATTTATTAATGCGCTTTAACGTCTTCTTATCTTGATTTTGCCAATATAAATAATCAGACCAGGCTTCATCTGTCCATGAAAGCAATCGACTACTCATCAATTAGCTCTCTTGAAGTGACTTTACCTGCTTGATACTGGGCAATTGAGCGACTTAAATGGTTCGCATTTTCAGGAGAACGTAAGAGATGAACCGTTTCCATTAAGCTATTGTAGTAATCTAGAGACATAACCACAGCGTCTTCTGAATCTCTTCGAGTGATGACCGTCGTATCAGCATCTTCTACGACATGATCTAAAACTGACTTCAAACTATTACGAGCTTCAGTGAAAGATACAATTCTCATAACAACCTCACATGTACAAGTTATGGAACAAGTATAGCCGAGCTTGTTTTACTTGTACAGTTTAAAGAACATGTCCATAAATTCACTTTCATTCAACGCACTCCCCCTATTTCCCGTGGGCAATGGGGTCATCGTGGGCAAACCTTAATTATCAATCGGTTATAGTGGGCACTTAAAATCGCCTTGCCCCTAAAAACCGCCACAACAGCTATCAATGTTCATTTAGGATACTTTTCTTCACGCAATACAAGCGTGGTCTTGAGCCATCAGGTAGTTTCATCTTCTTTTGTAGTTTGTCGGTATCTGAGATTAAGTACCCAGCATTTGCTAACGCTCTCGCCGCTCTTTTGGAATCTAAACCTTTTAAAACCTCACGCCAGCCTTCTCCATGAAAACAATAAACATCTTCTGTTGAATACTGGTGGCGATTATCTATGACTCCTACGCAATTTTGTACAACATTGTTCCAAGTGGGCTTTAACGTAATAAATCGGCTGGTACCATATTGCTGAATGAAACTACGAACTCGCTCAATGGCTTGCAGTTCTTCACCAGAATTAGCCCCGCCTCGTCCATCAAGCCATTTGAAAAATAGCTTACGGCACGCATAAAAACAGGCGTTTGCCTCCCAATCCAAGATATTCCATTTAATTGCCAATTTCCCAGCTGCGGCAAGCAAAGCGAATTTATTGGCGACTCGTAAAACCTGCCCGTCAGCATGTTTTGGTATATCACAGTGAAAGCGATTCCTTATCTCATGACAAAATGGACTCACCTCACTTTGACGGTTCACCAATTCATTCAACCACTCATAAGAAATAAAACCATAACAGCCTTCACTTTGCCGTTTTAGGTGATCGGCAAACTCAGCTGGCTTCATCCCATAGGTTTCTTCAAAAATCCCCATATCCAAACCAGCATCGGCTTGTAGATCGATAACTCTGACTTGCTGACCCGCTTTAATGTTCTTACCTACACTTGCCATTAGGTGTTCTAGTGTTACCTCGCCCGTCGATAAAAATACTAGTTTCCATCTTGGGGGGCGTCGAGTTTCACAGGAATCTTTAAGTCGATTTTTTCCTTCACCATTTGCCAACATATAAGCAATGCTGCCGATTTCTCTGGGATCTATTTCACCAATTTCATCTAAGGCTAAAAGGCAGTCATTGAACATCAGGGCAGTACCTTCTAAACCATTAGCCGTTGAACGCCAAGTGTTACAAAGTTGGGATGGCCTCCCCCAAACAGATAACGCAGGAAACAAAGCTGCTGTTTTACCGATACTGCTATCACCAGTTAAATGAATACCAAAACCATCACTTGAACACAGCCGTAATAATGGAGAAGCTAACGCTGCACAAATTCCAAGATTTAAAATTGAGTTGTGTTGGCAGTATTTACCAATATTATTCTTCCATGATTGGCTACTCCCTTGCCTCGACATTCCTACTGTTGCACTCATGGTTTGCAGTACAAATTCATCTTTTGAAAATTGCGGCTTGAATGTCAGTTGCGGATGCACAAATGACTTTTGGTGCCAACCTATGTGCGGCACGCTATACACTCGTTTTTGTACCAACTCTCCCATTCTTTGAATAAAATAAGTAAGCGATTGACGAGCTTTAACGGTACTGCTTATCTTGAGTCCTTTCATCAACAAAATCCGTCTGTATTGGCTACCATCACTGGCAAGTAACTCCGCAGGCATAGCCCAACGTTTGGGTCGATTATCATCATCGACCCAATGCAGTAAATAGCCATAATTTGAACCTGTTGTATCACGAGTTCTGGCTTCAACTTGCAACCAAGAACAGACACGGTAGGCGGGGTTATTATCTGATCCTTGACGCATTAGCCACTTTGTATTTTCGTCATAATAAAAGTCGCTGGGTAATTCGATGATAGGTTGAGGTACGGCTCTCATAGGCAAGTCTCCTACTTCGGACTATAAACACGACGTGAAGCGATCCATTCATTTACGTCACTTTCAAGCCAACCGACAGCTCTAGCACCAAGTGCTACTGGTGGTGGAAAATCACCTGCGTCTATCAATTTATAGATCGTACTTCGAGCAATTCCCGTTCTGGATTTAACCTCGGGTAAGCGCAGAATTTTTTCTTCGGTGAATATAGACATAATGATTCCTTATAGGCGTTATTTAACTCCTATAATCTTCTCAAGCTTTCTATAAAACCGATAACTAGCACTGGACGAGTTTGGACTTGTATGGATGAACATTTGTGAACATTTGAAAATTTTTTCTTTCATAACTTATTCCAGTTCCCACTGTGTCCAAACTAATGTATTTCATGCCCCTCAACTTTTAAACAAAATCTTTATAGTTATTAAGCTGTTATTAAGATGCCCCTAATGCCCACGTAATAAATGAGAAATTAGATGTAATTGTGCTTTTAGCCTTTATTTGGAGTAATTTGTCTTTCGCAGTTCTAGGGGAAAACCAACCACCTCGCCCCTCCAATTTTCTCTTAATTTCTATGGCAGGATTCGCAAAAAATCAGCCTTTAGTACCAACTCCGTCTCCCGTTGGTACCAAAGCCAATTTAATCGCCTACTCACCTAAAAATTGCTGGATATTCAACCAAAAACATGAAATAAAAAAGCAAGGATACAGCCATGTAATAGAGGGGTTTTATATGGGCAATCATGTTGTTAAAACTCGACTTACAGATGAGGAAAAAGAGAACTGGCTTTTGTACTGTCAAAGCAGCGGGATCAGCCAATCGGATATGCTCAGAATGCTGATTAACCGTTCCTCGCCAATCGCCAAACTTGCCATTCCCTTTAATGAAACAAAATCAGATAAAGTGACGGTTCGTCTATCTGAGCACACATTAAAAATGCTCAAGGAGCAAGCCAAATACGAAGGTTATCTCAATCAAAGTCATTGGGTACGAGCCGCAATATTGTCGAAACTCAGAAACAAGCCCGTATTGTCTATTACTGAAACCGATGCCTTAAAAGAATCGAATCGCCAGTTAGCTGCGATTGGTCGCAACCTTAACCAAATCGCCAGAGTACTGAATATCGAATTTCGTCAAAGCGATAAAATCACAGCAGAAATGATTGAGCTACTTGTTGATAGAATTAATCAACATAGCACCAAAGTTGAAGACTTAATTCAACAAGGTCATAAGCGCTGGAAAGGGGTAAACGATGAGCTGGCATCCTAATTCATCTGACGCTTTATTCTCTGATAGAGTAAAGACCAAAGCCAACCGAATTCGAAGCACTTATTCTTCAACTCAAAAGCCACCACAAGTCATGGTGAAAGTCAGTGGCTTTTGCCATAGCAACAGTCATACTCAATCACACTTCGACTACATCAGCCGCAACGGAAAGATTGAAATAGAAGATGAACTGGGTCACACATACCTTGAGCATAATGCTATTCAAGAACTGGCTAAAAGCTGGAAAGAATCATCCAAAGTAAATTCAAACAGAAACACTCGTCACTCAACCCACCTTGTACTTTCGATGCCAAATGGCACCGAAGCCAAAGCAGTAAAACAAGCGGTTAGATCATTTGCCAAAAAGAAGTTTGCAGACAACCACCGTTATGTCATGGCACTTCATACTGATACCGACAGTCCACACGTTCACTTAACCGTCCGTAACTTAGGCTTTGATGGTAAACGACTGCATATCAAAAAGGGACAGCCTCAAGTTTGGCGTGAAGAATTTGCTAATGAATTAGAGAAACTTGGTATAGCAGCTGAGGCTACACCAAGTTTGAAGGCTCAGACTCGAAGCGTGTTTATGATTCGGGCTCGTGAGGCAACAAGCGTTGAACAGGATTTATAAATTAAAATCTAACGCAAATCTTGATTTATTTAACTCAGCTTTATACACACATATGTCTTGCGAAATAATTTTCTTTAATTCAATGACCCTATCCTCAGGTACACGGCACCCGAGAAAGATAGAAGTGATGGTTTCTAAAGGGAAATTGAATAAAAAAATTGTGGATGGAAATACAGCTAAAGTTGTATAAATCTCATTTAAAACTGATTCACTATGACTAAAGCTCATTTCCTCATCATCATCGGTGGAACTACCATCATTTCTTTTAGCATCCAAACGTTCACATTCAAAAATATTCACTTCAAATTTTACTAAGCCATCCTTTTTCTCTTTTACGTGAAACAGATTGATATATAAGTCATCGTAGAAGTCATGGCATTGCTCAAAAATTTCACTTTTAACTATAACTGAATCTGCATTAATAAGATTAGGAAGTATTCTATGCTCTTTTTCGTATATCCAGTCATCACCTTTTGAAAGTAAAATATCTGAGACATCTATTTCGCTGTGAATAGTTGGCGTTCGCTCGCTGTTGTAACGAACTCTACCAATTGATGTATCTGTGATAAGTTTTGAATTAAAGTAATTGGATAACTTCTGATAATCAAACTCTACAACCATACCTTTATGCTCATCAGCATAATGTGACCACATTAATAAGTTATTGTAATTCTCGGTGAATGAAATTACACCGATGTCAGTTAAACTGTTTCTGGCACTTAACTCATCAGCCCTTTCAAAAAGTCGAGTGTGATCATTGCTGTTTTTTATTAAATGATCATATAACTCTTGTGCAGGATTTAATTCAAAAGGATCATTTAGAACTCCCCTCTGACTGCCACGTAAGCTAGGATGTTGGAACAGCATTTCTCTAATAGGCATGTATTTATAGATTTTTTTCATTTTAATCTAAAGCTAAATCCAATAAGTTATTATTTCGTGGGTCTACGGAGCGAATATTACAATTGCTCCACAATTTTTTAGCTGCTGAAAAGTTTGGAAAAGGATCAACCAAGAGTACATTCTCTACATTTTTAGTATGTTGTTTCAAAAAGTTTAATAGGGCTTCATCATAAGGGTTAAAAGCAAATCCAAAGACTATCAGAAACCTTGTACCTACTAACAACTCAGCTCCTAATTGCCATACATCTGCCAATTCATCAGGTGCTAACTTTTCTGGTGCAGGTGGGACAATGAAGCTTTTTCCTGCTTTCCCAAGCTTGCCACTGGTATATTTTTTATTTTCATCCCAAGATAAAGACCCATGCAGTTTTATTAAAGGCAACTCACCCATAACTTTTAAGTGAGCATTTTGCCATGGAAACTGGGGGTTTATGCCTCGTCCAACTAGTTGCTCGCCTTGAACACCGTAATTAAACTTTTTCGTACCAAGTATGCACTCAACAATAGTATCGTAATTGCAAGTAATTACACTCGTTAAGCCTTTCTTAAGCAATTGCTCAAAGAAACAGCGGAGCTCTACTATCCTTGGGTTTTCCCTTATTCGTCGCTCATCAAACATTGCTGATGTCAGCCCTCCCCTTATTTTGGTCATAAATGGTTCTGATAATCTTCGACTTATATACCAAATAATCCTGCTTTTACGATGAGAAGACTTATTCATACACCAATAGACAAACCTCTCAGGTGTAATGTTGAGATTATTAGCTCTCCACTCTTTCCAGTCATTTTCTATTAGTAATAACCTTCGCATTTCTAATTCAGAGGTGGGCTCTATATCGAAATCAAAAAGATCATTTACAAGAGGTAAATCAAAAGCCCATTTTGAAAAACCTGCCCCTAGAAACAGTGATAACATTTCCCCCCCTATCCATAAGGTTTATTTAAGACTATGCATGATGATGTTTAATTCTTTGTAAAAAGTGGGCATGAGCACTGTCTGAAATATCGCACCCTAAATAAGTTCTATTCAATTTATCAGCAGCAACAAGGGTAGTTCCCGAACCAAAGAAGCAATCAGCAATAACCTCCCCTTTTGATGAACTTTGATGTATTAGTGTTTCTAGCAATGGTAATGGTTTTTCTGTAGGGTAGCCTTTCCAAACTCTTTTAAACTCAAGTACATCTGGGATGCTTAGATCATTTAGTTTTCTTTTTCCCTTCTCAAAGAATAGTATGAATTCATATCTTGCTCGATAATGGTACCCCATACCAATTGCTGCTTTATCCCAAACGATAGGCTTCCAAAATTTAAAACCTATTTTTTCTGCAATCGGTTTAACAACAAACATCGTTTCCTGATCGCAAAATAGATAAAAGTGAGAGTTTTTCCTCAAAACTCTATATATTTCAGACAGTAACTCTTCAAATCGATCATTTGGAAAAATTTGAAACCATTGATTACTAGAAGACTTACTATCCTTAAGCCTTGTAGTTGTTCCAATTTTTCTATGCTTTTCTAATGACTCATAGGGTGGGTCAGTGATAAATAAGTCAATGCTTGAACTTTCTACAGATTTTAGCCATTCAACAGCATCCATTCTAAAGACTTGAGGCATTTAGCCAACTCCAAAAATACGCACTCTAACATAAATGAGGTAGGTACTACATTTATCCTACCTTTGGTGATCAATTAGTTACATTTAGGATTACTTGCTTCACAATGTAATGTTCTGCACTTACGACAATATGATTGAACTCTTACGATTCCATCTCCCATATTTCGAATCCCAAATAACTCTTCTACAGATTTTTCATCTGTAGCAACTTGATCACAGCCTCTACATGGGCATTTTGCATTTGACAAGTCAGCCATCATTTCCTCCTTTTTTCAATGACCATAAAATAAATGAGGGTATAAAGTGAACATTCAAGTGCAAAATAAATATTTTTTGATAACAGCCCAATTTATCTATATCTAAGCTGCTCAAAAAAGAGAAATCACAATACAACATTAATAACGAAATGAAATCTGCCTACTATCCCACTAAACAACCGTATTTTTTTTACGGCACCACCTTTTCTATATGTTATAGTTAGTCTCATAGCTGACTAGGGACATCACAGATGCTGGCGAAACTCTCCGTTAAAAACTTTAGAAATTTTGAAGATTGGTTTGAGATAGATCTTACAACCGACAAGTCTTATGAGTTCAATGATCATGCAGTTTCTAATGGAAAAATTAAACACGGGATAATTTATGGTAAGAATGGTCACGGTAAGTCTAATCTTGGGTTGGCTTTACTTGATATTACCTGCCACCTAACAGATACCATTGTTCTTAGTTCTCTCAAGTCCAACTACCTAAATGCACGTTCAAGTAGTAAATATGCAGAATTTAAGTATGAATTTGACTTTGATGGCGTCAAGGTGCTCTATCATTATGCCAAGCAGGTTTGTGATGAAACACTTTTCGAAATACTCAGCATTGATGGTAAAACCGTTATTGAACTAGACCGAAGAAGTTCTTCTATTGCTACTTATAACTTGAAAGGTTCTTCAAGCCTAAAAAATGACTTTACGGGACGTAACATTTCCGCAGTAAAGTTTGTTAACTCCAATGCTCTATTGGATGACAACGCTGTTAACCAAGCCTTTTATAAGTTTGTTGAATTTGTTGACGGTATGCTTTTCTTCCGTACTTTGAATCGAACCAAAGAGTTTCATGGTCAGCCTATTGATTCCAAGCGCATATCACAGACAATTCTTGAGCAAGGCATGTTGAAGGACTTCGAGAGCTTTCTCAATGAATCAGGTGTCGATTGCAAACTAAAGCAATCTGGCGCCAAAGGGGAAGAAGTCATTGAGTTTGATTTTGATGGTAAAGGAATTGAATTCTCTTTGGTCGCCTCTACCGGAACTATGTCGCTTGGCAATTTCTACTATTGGTACCTAAAACTCAAAGCAGGTGAAATCTCTTTCGCTTACATTGATGAGTTTGATGCGTTTTATCACTTCGCTTTATCAAAACGTATTGTTGGACTGGTTTCAGATATTAGCTGCCAATCCATTATCACCACACACAACAGTAGCTTACTTTCCAACAACCTACTTCGCCCTGATTGTTACTTTGTATTAGATCAGCAATGCCTTACGCCAATTCATAAATTGACGAATAGAGAGATCCGCAAAGCTCATAACTTAGAGAAGATGTATCGCTCTGGAGCGTTTGATGAGTAGCTATGTTTTATGTATTTTTGAAGGGCAAAAGGCAGAGCCAAATATCACCGATAATCTGTGCCACCATTTGCTTGATGAAGATACGAAAACAATCCTAAAAGTATCATTCGGTTGTAACATTTATAAGCTCTATCAAGAAGTGGTTAAGGATGAGTATTTTGATACTTATGAACTTCTTGTTGAGCAGTTATCTAATCGGCCAAACTTATCTGAAAATGATAAAGCTGTGCTTGAAATTGACGATCCTGACAATATCAGTGATATCTATTTATTCTTTGATTACGATTGCCACTGCTCAAACGCTGATGACGAAAAACTTCAAGTGATGCTTGATACGTTTAATGATCCTCAAGAACGTGGCTTGATGTGCATCAGTTACCCGATGGTTGAAGCTATCAGACATCAAAAAGATTCCACTTTTTCTGAAGAACTTCACTCAACCAAAAATCTCACCAATTACAAAAAATGGATCAACCAGAATCAAGATTTAGATAAGAGTTATCATAATTGGGGAGCTTATACATTTGATACATGGCGCAGCATCACCCATTGTCATTTAGCTCGTTCGAATTATTTGGTTAATGATTCTTTAACCCTACCAGTGCTACAAATTGAACAAGATTCTATCTTTGAAAAGCAGCTAGAAAAACACATCTCCAATAACGAAGTCGCAGTGATTTCAGCCTTCCCTTTAATGCTGTTTGATTATTACGGTAATGAGCTGTACCAGTTATTTGACAGGTGATTCGACACTGATATGCATAAAAAACGCTAAAATCTATACATGTTAAACATGACATGTATAGAAAATTGGAAAATCTATACATGTCCAGCTAACTTTTGAAAAAACGAGCCAGAACATTTACCATAGCTCGGTAACATTAGATTAGATGTAGAAAAGGCCTACTAGCTAAATCAGTATAATTTCATCTTCAACAAACCATTCAGCATCAATCGCACGATTCTTCACTGCTAAAGGATCTTGTGAATAAGCAACAACAGCAAGACTCTTCTCTGCTCTACTGCATATTACATAGAACAGCCGTCTGGTTCTGGATAATACTGAATCTATACCACTTGCCTCATTTCTCTTATCTGTAGCCGTCAGATCTTCAGCACCAAAAAATTTCTCATACTTGAAAAGAAAGCCCTTTGAATCTTTGTCGTCTATTACTGCCAAAACTCGATCAAATTCCAGCCCTTTAACTCCCTGATGTGTAGCGAAACCTAACTCGTCAGTCACATATTTCGCATAGTTTTCAACATGGCTAAGTCTGGCATCAAGTGCTTTATCCCAAGCTTCTTGGTTGGGAGGTAATTCAACTTCCTCTTCGAGTTCTACGGTATCTTCCAATAAAAGGTCGTTTAAGATATCAGGGATTACTAACAGTTGATACTTCCCTATTAGTGACAGTAATTCTCTGAGGCTAATATCATTTTCCAGCAATGTTTTGACTTTACTCACCCCATCATCCACTGAAGCTAATAGGGCTATCGGTTCTGCAAAGAACTCTTCATTCTCCTTTCCGATCAAATGAGAGTATTTCTTTATAATTCTCATAATTTCAAAGTCATCTTCATTACGAATTACATTTGCTAAAGGTAAAACTTGATGAGTACAAAACTTAAATGTCGAACTCGTTCCGTTTAGTAAGGAATCTCTAAGACTATCCTCTGTTGATAATGGAGTGAAAAATTCATCAAATTCTCCTCTACGAGCTGCCATGGCATGTTCAAGCGTTAACGTTTTTACCTGACTATCATCTTCCCAATTTTCATCATCAGTTATGACCTTCATCTGCTCTCTTATACCAACTTCAATCTCTGACTTATTTTCGTTGGGTGTCTGAACTATAAATAAGCGAACAATGCCTTCTTCTGCATCTGGCTTTTCGGCCTGTTGTTTACCATCATCCTCATGTCTAATTTTGTTTATCAGCCTGATAACCCTTTTAGGAGAACGATAGTTGGTTTTCTTCTCTGGGGTTTTCCAGTTTTGAGGCAGGTTCGTAGCTAAATCCTCTTTACCTCCACTATAAATTCTTTGCATAAGATCACCAAAAAGACCTAAAGAAAAGCAACCAGAATGATTTTGCTGGGTCTGTATAAGTGCGTCCATAAGCCCTTTGTTTGTATCCTGACTTTCATCAATCAGTAATATAGGGAATTTGTTAACTAACACTTTTTGAAACAATGGTTGTTCACTTAAAAATTCAGTGGCAATTTTAATTACCTCTGTATGGGTCAAAGACCCGATTGTCAGTCGTGTGCTAGTCGGGCTATATACAAAGCTTTGTACTATATCAAGTCTTTCCAACCGTTTTAATTTTGAATCTCTGCTTCGAGCATTTTTTATCGCTGTTTGACCAGACTTATCTCTTGCTCTATTAATTTTGTCTTGTAACTTATCAATATTTTCTCTTAAATCAGTTTCCAACCATTTCTTAATATCACTTGTAAATGGCTGAATTAACTCCCAAACAAAGCTGTGTATGGTAGATACTGCAAATATTGGATCGTATTGAAGACGATGCTTAATCTCTTCACAAGCAGCATTAGTGTATGTAATAACGGCAATACGCTGTCCTGCTTTTATAAATCTATGAAGCTCATTGTCACGGACAGCCTGAAGTACATTTACAAGTGTTCTAGTTTTTCCTGAACCAGCTCCAGCAAATAATAAAAAGCTCGAAGGAGCATCAATGTTAAGGTATTGATAAATTTCTCTATCAACACCTTGAACCTAAATAAATCAGTTGCCCTCCACCCTCAATATCCAGTGGCTCGATCTGAGCTTGATCATTCGGTTCTTTCGTAGGGGGGGGCTTAACCCGACAAAGTTATTGGTATTAACCCTCTTTTTGC
>NZ_ML014829.1 GCF_003675895.1 Parashewanella curva | reverse complement strand
CTTCAATTGCAACTTCATTGGCTAAGTTTAAGCTCATAAACACTCCTAAAATCTAAGTCTCTGGCCACAAACACATTGATGTGTTCCCCTTGGTTTTTATACAAAGTTGGTTTGATATGAATCGAGTCTTGAAGTGCAATAGAAGCGAGATCTTTAGTACCTCCAATGGTGTCTCCGAATTGGATTTTGTTGCTATTCCCTTTGGATTTATTGGCGTAATAAGTGCCGACATCACCAATCAAACTGAGTAGCATGGCACTGCCAAATCGCTGTCCAAAATGACCATCGACATAACCTGTGTGACCGCTACGACCAAGGCTATCCGTTCCCGGTGAAGCTAAATCCAAAATCACGCCTGTTGGAGTTTCGATGCGATCCCACAATACAAAAATTCGAGCTTGTCCTTGCTCTAATCCAGCTTGGTATTCACCAACAATATGACTGCCTTTTTCGAGCAGCAATACCTTGCCATTGGTAGAGTAAATATCACGACTTAATTGACAACGGGTCATGCCTGCTACGTCGCTGCTAATGGCGGTTTCTAAAATGCAGTCGAGAAATGCGCCTTTGGTAATAAACAAGTTGGGATCAATGATGCGACTGGCGATACTGCCTTGAATCTTGGAGGCTTGCAGTTGTTGGTTTAGTGAGTGGCTATCAGGTTGTGCTTGGTTTAAGTCAGGCAAAGACTCTCGCTGTTGGATGTTTCTTGAAACTGTTTGTTGTGAGCTGTTATTCAATACCAATAAATCATCGAGCTGTTTTCGCTGTTGTGGTGTGAGAGTTTTCTTCTGACCGCTTAAACGAGCTAAATGACTGAATTGCGGTGAGTTTGGTTCGTCTAATTGCCCAGTATGAATAATTGAGCTTTTATCTGCGGTTGGTGTTGTTGCTTTAGTGGGTTTTGAGTGCTGTTCAGGTTCTGGTGGCGCACCCAAATGATCGGCAATGGTGTAATGATGTTGGGCTGAGTTGCTATCAGATTTAGCATGACTAAAACCACCATTGATGGCGACTAGCAGCACAATCATCAAGCAAGCAATAACGAACATCACCGCTTTGGTGAGCCATGAGTTGTTTTGAACTCGATTACCTAACTCTGGAACGGGATTAGATGACAGTTCTTCAACTTGATTTGATGATGATTCAGTCATGCTTTACCCCCCCGTCTTTTAGCAATGCGCTTCACTTGTGGGATCTGTGTTTTTTGATAGCTTGCTGGCTGTTCTGCATCAAAGGATTGGTTAAATAAACACAGGACTAATTGGCCTTGTCGTAACACTAATCGTCTTACCACGCGCCTGATCACTATGGTGTTGGGAAAATCTGGATTGATGTGGCTATTAATCAAACTTTCACTGTTATCACTATTGACGGTATACACCGCAGGTAAGTCTTGCTTGGGGTCAAATTTAAGGTAAGTAAAGCGGCCATCATCAAAGGTCGATACAGGCAGAATGGCTTTATCGCCTTTATAGAAATAGTTTTGGTTATTCACCTGTGGTGAAGTGTGACGGTTAAGTTGATCGTCAAGTAACTGCTGTTGGTTGTGTTGATGTAGCTGAGTTTTAAGATCATCAGGATAGATAAAATCTACCGCAAACATCATATTACGGCTCGTAGCTTGATTGCTGTTTTTAAGCTGTGACGCATTTAACTCAAATTGGTACACATGGCGATTAGTCAGCACCGTCATATTGGTAATGGCTTGCTGCGCTTTAGGCTTGATAAAGATGTGATTATCTACTGGCGTTACACTCCAAGCGGCACTGTCACCCATCGCAATTTGTTTGATGGCTTCACCTCTGGCAAAAGCAATATCGGTGGCAAAGCCATAATGACCTACCAATTTCACCACTTGTTGAGGATTAAAATTGATGTGGCGTACTCGTCTGTCAAAATGGCCGATATGTGGGGTTTCAAGGGCAAATGAAGTAGAACAGAATATAAGTAACGTCATGCCTGCGAAGGCAGGCATCCAGAGACTTTTGCTTTTATTGAGTTTCAAAGGCACTAGGCACCTGCCTTCGCAGGTGCGACGGAGAAGATTGCTTAAACCACACACCCTAATCTCCTCCCGTAGCTTGATCATTGCGATAGCTCAGTACTTGAAAACCGAGAGGATTGAGTTGTCTGTCTCCTACCGACATTGGCGCATTACGGTAAGTGAAGGTGATGGTGGTAACCCAATGAGTTAACGGATGGTCTTCACCGACTTGTTTAACTTGCTTGGTATAACGGACTAACGCCGTTGTGGTTGATTCACCATTCGTTTGGTCGTGAGCGATAAAGCTAATGGCGTTCACTTTGATCAGTACTTGTGCTGATTGACCATAAAGATTAATTGGTGCTTTGGGATTAGATTTGGGATCAGTTTGTAAGCCGTAATCTTGCTGAACGTTTTCATCAGACATCAAGCCGATAAGCTTTCTGTCATAACTTCGGGTTTGCCACTGGTAGCCTTCTCGATGGCGTATGTATTGAGCTAAGAAATATTTGTCTAGGACTTCCTGAGCCTGTTGTTTCACTTGCCCTTTGCTGGTTAAGGTGGAAATCACATCCACAAAGCCTGTGTTGTTATCGACTCGAATCACAAAAGGCTCGATGGATTTTAGTGGCATTAAGGTGATCAAACTAATCGCCAAAAGAGTGGTAATCAAAGCCAGCAACAAACAGCATTTCCAAGCTCGTTGCTCAGATTGTTTGATTTTGACATTCAGCTCAGCATCCCACCCTCTGGCTTCAGCAAAGTATTTCTGAAGTAGCTGCTTATCAGTAAGTTGCTGCTCAAGTTCAGTCATGGCGAACCTCAACAGGCTTAACGACAATTGGCTTTACGTTCACAGGCTTGAGTCTTTTACCATCATCTTTACAGTGCGGTGGTTTGGGCATGCTTGAGCAATGGGTTAACAGTAGGATGAAGCACGCTGATAAGAATTTTTTCATTGTTCACTTTCTCCCGAAATGCTGTTACCACCAAAGCGTTGTTGATAGGCACGATAGCCCGAACCAACTGGTTTCATTGGAGCTGAAAGAGCTTGACCTGTGTAATTCAAATCTCTTCTGAGAGTGCGGTATTGATGTCGTAAGGTTGTCGGACGCATAGCATGGAGACTGTTAGATATCGCACCATGTGCCGCAATCGCCACGCCACCGCCAAGGGCTGAGGCCATGGCAGGAATTTGCTTCATCACTAAGATGCACAGTCCCATGACGATGCACAGCATGGAGCTGTCGCTTAGCGTAGTTAAAGCGGCATGGTTATGAGAAATTTGTGCAAGATATTTAGAGGCTACTGTAGTCATCAACTGTCCTGACGATACGCCAAGCAATAAGATGAAGCCGAAGTTAAGCACCATACCCAACCAGCTTTCAAAGAAGCGTTGTGTCGCTTGAAACAAAAGTAGAACAAAGAAAGCTGGACCGATGGCCAACAACACACTGACCATGACTTTGCTAAGCAAAATAAAGAACGCCACTAATAAAGTCAGGCAACCACCGATGGTTAATATGCCCATCGCCAGAATGTACATGCCGAAATTGCCATTCATCACGCCACCTTGTCGCCATGCATTATCGGCAAGGATGAGGATTTGACCGAACAAGTGATCTAGCAGCTGCGCTGCATTTTGGGTTTTGGTGCCAGACACAACCGCCGCTAAAAACTGTGGTGTTTCACTTAAAAAGCGCACCACGGTTTGGTTGTAATGACCAACGGTTAATCCCAAAGTCAAAATAAATCCAATCCGAATGATGCGAAAAAAGCCCTCTTGTAATGGCTCCTGACTGCGACCAAACATCATTGAGTAGCCCCAGATCGCGACCCACAAAATCATCATGCTGGTAAACACAGGAATTAAGTATTGGATCAGCCTTGCCGAGCCTTGTTGCACATAATTGTGCAAGGCTTGATCCACCAAGCTGAAAATACTGCGATACAAATTACTGGTAGCCGCCATCATGATTACTCTTTGGGATGAGCCATATTTGCAGGTAACGGCACAGGATCGCCTGCCACAATGTCATTTGCCGCTTGTTGAGCGTTGATGCATTCAGGGTGATTGCGATATTTAGCCGGATTGTTGCTGCACTGAGTTAAGGTTTGCATCAAGATTTTTTGATGCGTTTTGAACCAAGCCACATCATGGGCTTGGCTTTGATGGTTATGGTGATTGCTCATTTTTGAACAGCCAGCCAATAAGCTGATGAATAGTGAAATGACAATAAGATTGATGGTTTTCATGCAGAGTCCTCATTTGATAAGAGTGGTTCTGCCATCCGTGGTGGGTTAATTCCAATTCACATTAATCGGGTGTAATTCGCCAGCCGATTCAATCGCCATTTGGGTAATACGTTGCTGGGCGAGTGCATCACTGGCTTGTGCTTGAGCTTTCATCAATTGCAATTTGGCTTGTTCATTGGAAAGCATGGCGTTTTCGGCTTGAATTCGAGCTTGTAAGTCTTGAATATCTTTTTGCTGTGGCGCTTGTCCTATCTTGTTGATAAGCCTTGTCAGTTGGTCATATCTAACTTGGGTTTCTTGCAGAGACAATTGGGTTTGACCTAACCAACGCCCACGGTAGCGATTGATGTCATCAAACAAGCTTGCGCTGTCACCACCCAGTTTTAACCACTCGCTATTGTGTAAGCCTTGTTGTTTGAGAGTGAGATTGGGATCAACTTTAACTGCTACGTCATAAACGGAATCAATGGCATCGCTCATTCCAGTGATACCATTAATGCTACTGAGTTGACGTTTAGCGGTATCAAGCTGCTGTTTTAGGGTGTTGATTTCTTCCAGTAAGTGACGTATTTCAATGATTTTTTGATGCAGGTTAGCAATGTCAATCACTGGAAAAGCGAAACAAGGTAATGGCAGTAATAACATCATCATCAACAATAACCGTTTCATGCTTTACCTCGCTGATCATGCAAGGCATTGAAGTATTCAGGTAGCCAGTCTTTGGGATCACTGCCTGCGGTTTCCACTATCTGATACATCAAATTGACTTTATCGATCGTGCCTGAAATCACCGCCAGTTCGTCATCAAAGCCGTTTAAATCCAGCTTGGCTACCACACTTTCATGACCTTGTTTGATTATAAATTGGCGGGAGTTCGGCTGTAGCTCCGTGCTAATAAGCTCAAATTCACGTTCAGTTAGATGAAGACCATCCATATAATCATCACGCCGAGCTTTGGGATTGGGCATTAAAATTAGAGTGGCGCATTGCTCAATCAAGGTATGAGCTATGGGTGAGTTCAGCACGTCCTTAACCGATTGTGTGCCATACACCATAATGCCGTTTTGTTTACGAATGACTTTTTGCTTGTTTTGAGCTAAATCTTCAAAGTATTCATCAGCCAGTAGTTTCCAAAATTCATCCATAAAAACTTGCAACTTGCGACCATCAATGAGTTTTTCAATGCGATAAAACAGATACATCACAATCGGTGTGCGAATTTCTTCAATATCTAAAAACTCTGTAACATCAAAGCCAAATAAGGTTTGATTAGTGATAGATAGCTCATCAACCTCATTATCCAAAACCCAGGATAGTTCACCACCACGACACCATTTTTGTAATCTTGAACTACAACCATTTGGGTCAACGGGATCAAGAAATTCCAAACATCGACTTAAACGGCGTTGCGGCTTAGGTAAACTCATTACGCCTTTTACGGCATCAGCTAAGTCTTGTTGATGTTGATGAGCTAAGTCACTTCCACAAAGTTTGGAGACTAATGAAGTGATAAACAGAATATTGTCGGCGGTGGGTTCAAGCTGAAAAGGATTAAAGCCAGTGGATTTTCCCATTTGCAGTGGTAGATATAGTCCTTGAGTGGCACGAACGTAGATTTCTAAACCACGGTCTTTATCGAAGATGATTTGTGTTGGCTGATACTTCTTACTTTGGGAAATCAAAAAGCCTTGCAGCACCGTTTTACCTGAGCCAGAAGCACCGATGATTAAGGTGTTACCTAAAGCGTGATGCTCATCCTTGAGCAAGTCTTCCTTATCTTCACGACTTTCATGAACTAGGACTTGGTTTAACCGCTGCTCTTGTGGATGAGAGTGGACTTCATGAAAGTTGAAGTAGTATGGCGCACCAGACGCTGTTTGCAATACTGTTACCGCATCGCCCCATTGATTGCCGTAAACTTGGCCAGAAGGGTAATTATGAAAACTGCAAAATCCGGCAAAGTTACGAGAAGAAATTCGAGCTGGGCGAGGACGATAGCGACTGTTTGCAGGAAGCTGAGAGTAGAACGCTGATTGAATAGATAAATCATCTCTGGTGAGAATAATGGCTTGGTCGGCCAGCTCAGATTTTAGTGCTGAAAGATACTTATTAAGGGCTTCTGTCGTGTCAGTCAATGCGGTTAACACCATGTGATGCTCACCATAAACCATGCGCCCAGCGGTTAAATCATCCAACCCAAGATCAATGGCATCGACTTGAGAATGTGCGAAATCTCCTGTGGCTGTCAGCCTTTTTTGTTGGCGCAATAAAATCTCAGTAGCGACAGGTTTGGATAAGAACTGAAAGCTTTGTGTTAACACCAACTCAAACGGTGCTGATAAAAGTGCATTAAGCAAACCCGCTTCGGTGTGTTCAGGGTACTCCTTAATACTTAAACACGCGCCCAAACGGGTTTGCGTAATGCCTTTCAAGGCAAAGGTGTTATCAGAAAAAAGTGGTCTGACTCTGGATAATGACTTTGAAATATCTTTAGTCGTAATGGCTCTGGGCTGCCACTCGCCATTGGTCAGATAGTCTAAGAGTGTCAGTAAGTCGCTGTAAAATATTTTCCCTTTTATTTTGCCTTCATTGATAACGTCCTTACTGTAGATACCTAACCGTTTTGGCTGATAGCTTTCCAATGATGATAAAACAGTACTAACAACGTCATTTAACGCTGATATCGCTTGCTTTTGTTCGGCAAGTAACTGTTCAACAGTGGGAGACTTTACTTTTAACTTTGATTTTAGCGGTACATTGGCATCACGGTAGATAACGGTTAGGTAAAGCTCATTAACCATCAACTGGCTCTGACAGATTTTTTTGATGTATTTCTGATTTAACTGCTTATCAAAATCCGAAATAAACTCACCTGTGGGAACGACTTTAGCTCCTCGACGAATAAGATGCGTCCATAAACATACATGAGGGCTGGCGATGTTACGTAGCATCAAATTGAATTGCTCTTTCCACAGATTTACTTGCTCAGGATCTGCCGATTCATGCGCTACACCTTGCAATTTGATGATCTGCAAATAATCTCCGCTATGGGTTTTGATGGTGTGTTCGTCTACATGTGCTTGGTAAGGAATAAACTCATCAACGGAGTTTTCTCGCTGCCACTGCTTAGTGAGCTTTTCGATGGCTATTGCACTCATAGTATTCTCCCTTTATTTCGGGTGTTCACAATAGGACTGGCACTGGCGAAACCTAAATCACGCCAGCACACGGATTTAGCCTTGGTGTTCATCCATAACTTGAGTAAACGAAACATCATGGGATCACGCAAACACAGTGAATACATAAGCGCATGAAGGGGAAAATACAGCAATAAAACGAAAGGGTTTTTAGTGGCTATCATTAGTACTGTAACGACTGATGCCGCAATGATAATGCCGTCTAAAGTTACGCCCCATTTCATCGCAGGACGAGTCACAGCCACAAATAAAGGATCACGAAAGTCAGTAGAGGACATAATGACTATCCTCTATTTCACAGCAGAAATTATCAGGTCAACAATGGTTGAACCACCAAATACCAGCACTATTCCCGCAATATACTTACCGCAAGTCTCACCAGTAATGCGACCAAACCATGCCAGATAACCCAATATGGCAATCCCGATAATCGCAGCACTGCGAGCAATACCATTGGTAAGAAGTTGCATTACCCAATCGACGCCTTCAGAAATGGGATCGGCAAAGACAAGTTCGGGAGTCAGCAGCAAAATAGAAATCAAAAAAAGATGGGCGACCAGCGCTCGAGAACTGCTTGATTGAATCGAATTTATGGCAGTGGTGTTGAGTGAGTTTACTTTCATTATCGACTCCAAACATATGCCCAAATTTAGGGCTAGAGTTATTTATGAAAGACACTTCACATCCATGAAAGTATCAGGTTTTCATTTGTTGAAACCGATACTTGCATCGAGGGAAAGAACTGTAAACATGCTGAGAAAAAGAAAATTTCAAATGCACCCAAATGCACCCCAATGTATCTATTTAAGATCAGGATAGGCATGATGGCTGAGAAAAATCAACGATGATAGAGCTGAACGTATTCACTGTTATAAGTAAATACATTCATGTTTATTTTATTTACTGAAAACTATCAATAATTTGATCAATACGGTCTTGGTTAAAGCCTTTGAAATCGATCATTTCTCCCATCGTTATAAGCTGTTCCTTGTTAGGATAACGTAAGGTTCGAAGATCAGTAGCATTTACTTGTGTATGACCGTTCATTTGACGAAAGTACTTATCTACCAAGCTACTATTTAAAAACACCCATAAGCCTTTGGCTACTTCATGCTCTAATGGCTTACCCATTGCGTGAAAGTAGTTAGTTTTGTTCTCGAAACCGACAACTTCTACATCAGCGATATCAGGTGTGTAAATTGAAGCAACAATTCTACGCTTTTCCTCTTTGGCTGTGAGCCTACGAGTTAAGACGTAAGTTCCGTTTTGAACCATTAGATTTGCTGTGTTCTCATTGCTTAATAATGCATTAGGCTTTTTTGCATTTTCTATAGGCCATTTAATGGACCCTTTTTGTAAATGCTGAGGAAAGATTAAAGGTACTGAACCAGCCACATAATTAGTACTTAAGTTTTCTCTGGTTCGAAAGTCTACAACTTTTCCTGTACTTGCCTGAATGCCAAGATCTTCAAGCGAGCAGGGCAAACCACCTGCTCTAGCTGCGACATTTTGCTCATCTTCATCAGTAATTATATGAATGAATCGATCAGGGTTATTCTCATTCACCACTCTGTGAAATGGAACCTCATAGACAAGTGGTGTTGGATCTTCTGCACAAGAACTAGAAGTCACAACTACCATACTTCTTTGCGGTTCACCTTTCGTCAAGTGATATACAACATTTTCCTGTAATACTTTGTCAGTTTTAAATGCTGATTTTCGGCTATTGAAAACATGAATCTTATTTAGAGAGCATGAATCTAATAGAAGTCTACGAAAGTCATTAAAGTAAGGGCCGTTACAGAATGAGCGTGGAGTGATCGCGACAAGTTCTCCTCCCTTTTCTAAAAGTTTTATGGCCAACCCAACGAACGCTGAATACAGGTTTCCGGTTTCAAAACCAACTTTCCTAAGGGCTTTTCTTTCTGTACCTTTTGCTGAGATTTTCAAATAAGGTGGGTTAAGGACAGCCTTATTGAATGAAGGCTTGAATGTATCGTTTTGAAGTGTTTCTACTGCGTTCAGAATGAAGTCTTCTTCGATAATAGTTTGTTTCCACTGAACACTATTGACTTCGCATGAAGTTGAGCAATATTTTAGTGTATCTGATAAATACTGATTCATTATGCTTGATAGCTCAAAACAAGTTGAGTCAATACTTGTTGCATCGCTTTTCGCTCGTTCAACAAAAGCAGCTGTTAAAGAGCCTACCCCTGCTCCAGCATCTAGAAGCCGATGTTCACCATCAACATTTTCAAACATATCTGCGAGAAGCTTCGATACAGCAGAAGATGACATGAACTGACCTAATTTTCCTCTAAGTTTTTCATCAAGCTTTTGATTCGCTTCTACTCTATTGGCATCTGCAATGTCATTTAAATTTAGTGGAAATTGTTGAGAAAATTCAGTCATACATGTTTATTTATACAGTGGTGATTTGTTGGGGGAAGTATCGCAAAAAACCTGCACAAAAGGAAGAATAAAACCTGCACATAGGTTACATTGTAGAGCTTATTACTTTAGTTGCTGAAAGTTATAGAAAATGAAAGAAATAAAACTAGAACAAGCAAAAGAAATACTCAAAGCATTTGGATTACCAAAGCAACAATATAACGATAGATCTGCTTGGGTTTTCTTAGCTCTCGCTAATGTAAAACCAAAGGACGATTGGAGTGTTGCTACAGCGCCACTTTTACCAACTGTTGATATCATGGACTTTATCCGATCTGAATATGGAAAGGATTATAAGCCAAACTCTCGTGAAACGATTAGAAGGCAAACTTTACATCAATTTGATCAAGCTCAAATCGTTGATAGAAACCGTGATAATCCTGCTAGAGCAACGAATAGCAAAGATAATAACTATTCGTTGAACCAGCCAATTATAGACATTCTCCATGCTTACCCTGATGGCAATTGGAAAGAGTTAGTGGATAAATTTCTTATGAATGTCCCTACTTTACAAGCCATGTACCAGAGGACTATAAATAGAGAAAAAATTCCGGTGCACTTGCCTGATGGGAGTGAAATTAAGCTTTCTCCGGGAGCTCATAACCAACTTCATGCTGATATCATACATGAGTTTTGTCCACGTTTTGTTGGTGAAGCTGGGAAGGTTCTTTATATCGGTGATACAGCAAGTAGCCGTAATGAAGGTGGTAAACATATGGTTTTAGAAGTTGACTACTTAGAATCTTTGAATGTTCCTCCCATGTCGCACGATAAGCTACCCGATATTGTTGTTTATGATGAAAAACGTCATTGGTTGTTCTTAATTGAGGCGGTAACAAGTCACGGACCAGTAAGTCCCAAGAGGTGGTTAGAACTTGAAGAAGCTTTAAAAGACTGCTCTGTTGGGCGTGTGTACGTTACAGCATTTCCTCATAGGACTGAATTTAGAAAAAATGCAGCAGATATTGCTTGGGAAACTGAGGTATGGATTGCTGAAAACCCTGATCATATGATTCATTTCAACGGTGATCGATTTCTTGGACCACATGACACTACAAAGGAGTAAAGTTTGCCTAGCATAGTTAATCAATATGGATGGATTATTCTTGATATTCCAGAGTCGGCTGAAGAGAAAGCTATCGCGCTTAGGAAGAGTCGAGATGAGAAATATGGCAATATCTACACAGAAGAAAAAACGGATGAGCGCTGGGTTGGGGATCTAGGCGAGTTCGTACTTAAATCATTTTTGAGTTACCGTGGCATAGATCGAAGTAACTACCAATGGATTTTAGAAGATGCCGCAGGAAAAGCTGACTTTATAATGATGGATGGTTCTTTGCTTGATGTAAAAACGGTGAAGCGAAAAGTACCGGTCCAGTCAAGCTATACAGCACAAATTACAGCCCAACATATTAATGAGGATGTACAGCATTACTTTTTTATGTCTTATCAAAATAGTGAAAAAAAGATGACTCTGTTGGGTGGCATTTCTAAAAGTGAATTTAAAAGGCATGCTGTTTACTACGGGGAGGGGGCACAAGTTCACAGTAACTATACGATTAGAAAAGGACATGAAATATATAATATCGATGTAACTAAACTAATTCCCCCACATCAGTGGTTAGATCAGTTCATTTAAGCCCTAAAAGCTGGTTAAGACAAGGACATTTTAAGTGTATAAAAATGCTTCTGTTCTTTGAATGATTGAACTAATTCTATCGCGATGAAAGTATAAGCATAGTCTCTCGAACATAATGAGTTACTATCACATTTTTGGACAAAAGCCAGTTAGAGCATAAACTCTAACTATTGCTGTTGCTTGCGTACATTTATAACAAAAATACAGTGTTCCTCACTCAAAAAATCTAAAATCAAAATCTAGTTCTCATGTTCAACAAGTAACGGCTGAATAAGAGTTATGTTAACTAGATTTTAGATATTACCGTTAAAACCGTTTACTGCTCTTTTTGGCTGTTTTAGGTTGACGCCCTTGTAACAGGCGAATAGTTTCATCATCTTTTTGAGCTTTAGCTAACTCAAGTGGCGTTTGGCTTTGTGATTGAATACTGATATCGACATTGGCTTTTAGCAGTTGTTTTATTACTTCCGTTTTTCTTTGCAGAGTGGCCAAATAAAGTGGTGTCATGCTCAAAGCTGATGAAAGGTTGACATCGGCTCCTTGCTCTATCAAATAATGAACAATATGTGTTTGCCCTGATGCACAGGCAAGGTGCAATAGGCTAACCTTATCTCCAGTAAGATGATGTGGTAATAACTGGTTAACATTAAAGTTATTAGGTGATATTTGTTTTAATCTTGCAAGGTCACCCTCAATACAAGCACTTTTCAAGCGTAAAGCCAGTTCTTCACTCAATTCATTTACTACTGGTAGAGTCTGAAGTTTTAATGGCTTCGGTGAAGGTGAGACTGGCGGTGCTGCACTCGGTAGCGGTGGTTTAGTTGAATTTGCGCTTGGTACTTCAGCCTTAACTGTAAAAGTTCTATCTTCCGCTAAGCTTCTTTGCTCAAGCTCCCTAAAACTAACCACAGCACTTGATTGGATTTTAGAAGCATCATGTTGAGGGCTATTATTTGCGACATAATATTGTGCATTTGATTTTACGTTCAAATCTCGAGCTGCTTGTTGCATGACCCCAGTTATACCTTCACTCCCTTTCTGTATCGCATCTTCAGTAATTTTACAGGCTTCATCGAGCCCCTCTTCCGTCTTTTTCAAAGTAAGACCTTGAGCCTGCATTTGTCGTTTTACAAAATAAATAAGCAGAGCTATTGGAATGCTTATAAGGGTTACACCTACAACTGTGCCGACCACTCCACCAATCACTCGAACAATACTATTATCGTTTGTGGGATTATCAACTGTAGGAGCCCTAGTAACTGATCTGATGTATTCAAGAATCGCAGAGGTTAACTCTTCGTCTGTTATCGCTTTAAAGCTATTATATTGCGTATCTGAAGCCGCTGCTTGAGGGAGTAATAAACAACGTTTTTCTTCAGGAAAAAACGGTAAAATATCCTTAATTTGAATGACACTATCATTCAGCCTAATTTGCAAATCTTGCCCTAGTGATAATCCCGCATTACCAAAGTCAGGATAACGATTAAAAGCTGACGCTACTTCACTGATTGATGTAGGTGACATTTGCGCCATAAAGCTATCAATTCGTGCCGAGCAATCATCAAGCGTAACATTGGCCGTAGCATTTGCTGCATCATATGCATCTTGAAATACCTCAAGCGACAATTGCCTCCAAGTATGTTCATCATTTATACAGCCGTGTTCTTTAAAATAGTCTTCGGGTAGCTTCTCAACAATGCTTTCCCATGTGACATATTCATCATCAAACACTAAATCCGTACCATTGAGCTTTATGGTGCGATTTTGACTTATTTGATTTTCTATTTCTTCTGCTGTGATGACAGTACCGTATCTTTTCGGTGGCACTGCATCAGCACACTCTTGAGCTATTGGCGCTGGAGGAGTAGCATTGAAAGCTTGTTGTAAATCAGCTTGAGTGAGTCTTTGTAATTGTGCTGAGCCTTCCAATTCGCCAAGGCAAATGGCATTGGGAAAGAGTTGGTTTAATGTTTTTGTGAACTGACTGAGGTTAACAGCTTTTGAAGTACCATCTGAAAATAAGGTGCTCTCATCAACAGTGGCTAGCGCTCTAGCATTGGCTTGAGTTGGTATACTCTCAATTGGTACTCCAAGTTGACTTTCTTCTTCTGCAACAAACGCAGTATCTTCATCACATAGTAGGTTTAGGTGTTCAGCCGCAGCAGCTTCTACTTCAGATTTGGTTAAATTTTTAAAGGTAGTATGAGCATTGACTGTAGAGTTTTCAGGTAAGGTTTTACACTGTTTTTCTACTGGCAGCTGTTTTGCAATGTCAGCCCAACTAACGTTTGTTCCCTCAACATTAATTTGCTGTGCACCTCCTGTCACCCCATTATTGCCAAATCCTCTGGTTGCGTCTGCGACCGCATCTGCAAGCGGAAGAATGTCATTTTCTGTTACGACCTCTACCCCTTGGCTGCAATCCCCTAATTCGACAGGCGTCGCTACTGGAGCAGACGCATGCGCTTGTATAAGTTCATCGGCACTCACATTTCTAAAGGCAAACTCATCATCTACACAGCTGTTATATGTCAGAGTATTATTGGTAAAGTGGGCTGTTAGGTTACGCCAAGTGACACCATCGTGTGATTCGGTACTATAGACAATATCGGTAGGTTCAAGCTTAACTGATGGTGAGTGATTAAACGTATCTGCAACACTTTGGAGTGAAACCACATTACCAAATCTTCTTAGTGACACAGAGTTTGAACACTGTTGGGGGGCATTTGGCGTTGCCGCAAACGCTTCTAATAATGCACTCTGAGAAACAGATGCCAAATTTAATGGGGACGAGCTACTAGCACCACAATAACTATTAGCTTGCGGATATAAAGTTCGAATGCTCGTAAGCAAATTCTCAAGATATACAACCTTACCATTATGACTTAACAGAATAAAAGGACCTGTATGTTCCAATTCTAAGTAGGGGTAGTCTTGATGAGAAGTAACGGTTGATAAGAGGGTGGCTCTTATTGGAAAATGAAAAGGGAGGTTTAGTACTTTTGTACGTATATCATTTAGAAAATCACAATAGTTCTGAAATGCATTGGCTAGATCGCCTTGTGTGATCGCTTTATATGCATCATTTATATGAGATTGTTGAGCAGGTAGTTTGGAACATCGTTTAGATGACGATAGCGATTGTCTTAAATGGCTTCGGCGCAAATACGCATTACCATGCTGAACGTACTCTGTAGAGACCAATCTAACCCCAACTTGGCCATAATAGGGGCTTTGGGTTGTATACGATTCAGCGATCGCCATTAAAGAAATGGTATCATTGACAGGCGTCAGGTTTGGCTCTTCAATCCGTAAAGAACAATCAGACGATGATATCCCAGTCACTTTACTCGCACCATTGAAAGCTGCTTGCAACACTGACATGGATAAACCTCGCCAACGATTAGCGGCACTGACGCAGCCATTGGTAGCATATAACTTTTCCCCATTGTAGCTTACGGCATTAAGCTGCGCTTCCATATGTTGCCAATTGGTATATTGGTTGCCAGAAACGACTATTGAAGCATTTGTAAATTGAACTGGATTGCTAACGGTGGCAAATTTATTTGCGATATCAGTGAGTAATACAGCGCCCCCATAAAGGCTGCTTGGCATATCGCTTGGGTTGGGGCATATTCTAGGGCTAAGTGGTGTGTCTGGGTCATTTAATGCCTGCAGCAAATCATAATATGAAATAAAATCCGTGTTTATCGCCTGCTGCTGTGGTAGACCCGATGCGCAATTAACCCCTGTTTTACCTTGAGCAACAAGCCTATCTCTAAGCGCCCCAAATGAAACTCGCCTATAACCTCCATTGCTCATTACTATGTGGCGAGAGGGGGCATAAATAGCATTATTTATGCCTGATTTAGCTTGAGCAGCTGTGTGGCTTGTGGATATAAATGAAACTGATTGAGGACTATCAGTGAGATTATAACTTTCGGTTGCCTTGCAGCGATAAGCAACTGAATCAGGAGGGCGGCAGGGATTGTTGGTGAAATTGGATGTTAATGATGCTTCAATAGATTCGCTCGCACATGCATAAGTTATGGCAATTCCATTTCCACCACCACAACAAGTTCCAGTAGTTTTGTCATCATTATTTGCCCATGCATTGTAAGCAAATAACAAACCACAGTTTGCCCCCTGTCGACGACCCCGTATTACTATATCGCAGTTAGAATTGACAACTTTTGCGTAATAGTTTCTAGGATAGGTATATCGTGAATCAGGACAAGCTTCAAAAAATGTATTAGGATTGTCGCAGGTTCGAAAATCATGTATTGACCATGGTAAATACCATACCCGACTATCAGAAGCTTGCATTTCAAGGCAATCAACACACGATTTTTTCACTCTTGCGTGTGTTAACGTTGCTTCAGCTGGACTGTCCCCAAGTGTTTCCTCCCGATAATCTTCAGCAACACTCATTAATCGCCTTGATGTTATCTGCTGTTTTGAGCCTGCAGCATATAAGCTTTCAACAGGTTCGTTTGCTTGTATTGGAGGCCTATCTACACTTTGCTGCAATTTATCAATGAGTGAATCCACATCAGATGCATTTAAGCCAGCATCTTGAGGGGGAGACGTAATATTTATTGATGAAGCCATTTCGGGGGCATCATAAGAGGCATCGCTGTTATTATCGGTAACGACATCTGGCTTATCACTTGAGCCAGTGCTTGTGGCTGTTTCTACCGGAATGCTTTTCGCTACATAATTAATGGCACTTTCTGTCGCTTGGCTGGCCGCATAACCTCCTACAAAACCAAATGCGCCGTTACTAATGTGCCTAATGGTACTGTCTTTAGCCACTCCGAGTTCATCCATAACCATATCTGACCCAGTAGCAGTCAATCGACCACCAATCATACCAGCCACCGCTTTGGCTGTTCCTGCTACCATGCTTGATGGTGACGTTGCCGCAATTAGCGCACCTTGCGCAACCGTACTAACAGTGCTACTTGTGTATTGCACGGTTTTAGTTTCTCTTACTGATTCAGGCAGTAAATTTGTGGCTTTCTTTTCCATAAACTGGATTAATTGTCCAGACTTGCTAAAAACAACGCAATAGCCTAATGCCATTACAGCACCACCAACACCACCTGTTGCAAGACCAACTCCGACCCCTA
>NZ_ML014828.1 GCF_003675895.1 Parashewanella curva | reverse complement strand
TTACTGTGTTCCACTTCTTTACGTAAGCGTTTTATTTTAGCTTTGGCGTTATGGAATGATTGGATAAGGATCGATTTTTGATGACAGAATTGACCTATGGTTAATCCTGAATCCCGTTGCTCTTCTAGAAGGTGCAGCCACTCTTCAGGGCTTCTATGTTGATGTCGCATTAGCTGTAGCCTTTGACAAATAAAGACCACTATGCCGATTTTAATTAACTAAGACAGGTGCTGTTTGGCAGACGGTTACCTTTTATGATTCCTTTTTATCGATTTAATATACCCATTTTCAATAAAAACGAAACTCAGACCGTCACCAGCTATCACAAATCTGGATAATATGTATGTTCAGCATTAAAAAGGGTAGGCATAATGCCTACCCTTTCAGAATTAACGAGGCGATTAGCCCAAAGCATTAACGCTCAAGTTCAATAACACGTTGCGTTTATCGTCAATATCAACGGCATCCACAGTACCACCATTTTCAGCAAGGAAAGTCGCCGTTGCTTGAACTAGCTTTCCAATATCAGCCATTTGAAGATCTCTATTCCCTACGTGAACATGTTCAACCGCTTTACCATTGAAATGCTCTTTGATGGTGAGCTGATCAGTAACACTGCCGAGTGTATCGTGGTCATTATCACCAAGAACTAGCACTCGTAAGTCATTCCCTGTACGTCTAAACACGACATGATTTAGATCCACCCCTTCAAGTTTCAAGGTATCAGTACCTTGGCTATCTATAATGGTGTCCTGACCGTCATTTTCATGGAAAACGTAAGTGTCATCGCCCGCTCCACCTTTCACATAATCCGCACCTTTTCCAGCAATGAGTGTATCGGCTCCTTTTTCACCAAGTAAGATGTCTTGCTTATCACCACCTACAAGTACATCATTCCCTATCCCACCTTCTAAGATATTACTGTGCCTTTGAGCTCCCTTAACAGTGTCATTACCTTCACCTGCAAACACATTAACACCTAGTTTTGCTTGGGTTACTTGTATAACGTCATGACCATTGGTACCAGTAATTGTTCCAGCTCTATATTGCGATGGCTCATTAAAAAAAACTTCAGAACGTATATTGTACTTTGCAGCAATATAACTTGGCACAGAAACATAGGGGGAATTGTCATCATCGCGATTAGTATATACCACGGCCCTTTTTTGAGTTGAACCTGCATCTGGTGAAAGCTCATAAAACGCTGCTTTTTGCAGGACCCGATAAGGGGTTCCTGGAATATCTCTTAAGTCAGTAATCGTTTTTCTACCCCAAGGGTTCAATTCCTGACCTTCCCCTTGATTGGGGCGGTCATTATATTCTAATTCAGGAGCGCTATCCTCATAGATACTGGCAATCGCTTGTAAAGAGATACCTGAATATTTAGCTAAGCGACTTATACCATTTCCTTCAATAGCAACATGCTTTCGGTACAAACGATCATATGGAGAGCTATCGGGTCGAACATGCTCACCCAAATCTAAGGTAAACTTGCTACCTTCAGCAAAGAAATTCTTTATTCTCACGGAATCATCATTACCATTTCGACGGATAATCAAATCATCATCAACTCTGCTTGTTGTTAAATCGGATAAGCCTTTCGTCAAAAGCAATAAGCTCTTGCCCTGACTATCATCAATAACTGTATTTCCACTAAAGTCATTGAGTAAGTATGTATCACTCCCTTTACCACCATCAAGTTGACCACCGCTCGCGAGTAGGTTGTCATCATACTGGGTTGGTGTATTTAATATTTCGATAATGGGTTTATTTTGCTGATCTGACAAGTTACCCACAGCCAGTTTAAACGCCTCACCGCTTAATGTGATATTTTCATTAACTTTAAGCGACTGAATAGGCGTTGAGTTATTGAACCAATCTTCTAATAAAGCTATAGCTTTGCTTCCACTCTTCAGGACTAAATGATCGCCTTGACGAACGGCTTCTAGTTTTGAAAGTGGGACGTTACCTAACTCAAGTTGCAGATCATCTCCAAGCGAATCGGAATTTATCAATTTCAATTGTTCTTCATGTAGTGAAATGTTTTCGCCTCTTGCTAATCGTACATTCAATGCACTTCGTTGTTTTGTAATATCAGAATTAGCACTAGGAACAGAGCCACCAAATCTCAATTGTGTTAGCGATTCAAGTAACCCAATTTCTTTGACACTCAATACACTTCCATCACTCAAACGCAATTGTTCGATGCCAGCATGACTTTTCGACCATCCTTTCAAAGTCACACTGTTTTTCAATTCAGCTATCGTGGTCGCTTTTCCATCATCAATATAGATTTTTAGATCGTCACCATCTCGAATTACAAACAGTTTTTCTGCTCTATCCGCTTTAACGGCTATGGTATCTTTTCCGTTATCTTGACCACTGTCTTTCACAACATCATGACCATCTCCAACAAGGTAACGATCTGAACCTGCACCACCGTCAAAGGTATCATTCCCACCTAATCCGACAAGTAAGTTGTCACCTGCACCATGAATAAGAATATCGTTGCCACTCGTGCCAAATAGATTTTCAATGGATTCTAGCGATTGATTACCAATGGCTTGTCCTTGTGCATTTTTCACGGTTGCTGTTAACTTGTCACCTGATGTACTGACTTCAACGTGCTTGCCGCCTCTTAAGTTTGACCAAGAGGCACTGTCACTACCAGTCCCCCCGATGAAAGTATCACTCCCTAAAGAATCAACATCTGAAACGGCTAAGGTATCGTCGCCTTCATCACCTTTGAGTAAATCATCACCTTCACCAGCAACTAGAATATCGTTGCCATGACCACCGTGGAGCGTATCGTTACCTGCACCGCCATCGGTTAATCTATCATCTCCTCCTTGACCAAATAAAATGCTCTTTTCATTATTGCCATGAATTTCATTAGCTAAGTCATTACCCACTTTAACCTGGCTATTATCTTCACCAGGAGTTCCATTAATCAGGTTGATGAGCATGTACTCAGTTAACTCAGCAGACGTAAGCTGTGCATCGGTAAAACTAATAGCAGGGAAGCGTTTTACCAATGCAGAAACTAACTTAATGGTTTCTTCTCGGCTCCATTGACCATTATTTCCAGCCGAAACTCCTAAGCTACTGATTGCAATTTTAGCTAACACATTTTGTGCAACATAAAATTCAATATCACCAGTTTGAACATTAACTCGAACATTCACTTGTGATTTTTGGAGACCCGCAAAACCAATACGGCTGAAATTATCAGCTTCGATAATTCGGCTATTTCGAGAGTTTTCTGAGATCAAATACGTATCTCGACCTTCTCCACCCTTCAAAACATCAGCGCCACCGCCAGCGACTAAGGTGTCATCACCTTTGCCGCCTTCAAGAGTATCTATGTCAGTTAGATCTGCACCACCATCTCCTACAAGGAAGTCATTACCATCGCCACCTATCAAGGTATCACTGCCACCTAAGCCAACAAGTGTGTTATTTTCTTCATTACCAAGCAGTTTGTCACCAAAGCTTGAACCTTGAATATTCTCGACATCTAAAACTAGATCTTCTTCACCTGCAATAAAGTTTTCATTTTTGAGCGCATTTGTATAACTCTTTAAAACCGCCTCTGGAGCTAGAAATTTAAGCTGCTTTTCTGACCACTGATAGAATGTAGCTTTACGTAGCTGAACCTTTACACCAGTTGATCTAAACGCATCATTATAATTAACCGTATCAATGCCTTCTCCACCAAAAATTTTATCTCTACCATCTCCCCCCGTAATGGTATCATCACCTGCTTGAGCGATAATAAAATCATCACCATCTGCACCGAATAATTTATTAGCTTCTTGAGTACCTAAAATTTGGTCTGATTTTTGGCTTCCTACAGCACCTTCAATACTGTTTAGATGAGCAAGATGATTGTTCGTCTCTCTGAGACTTACTGCGTGCCCACCCTCTAGATTAATTTTTATGCCATGCTCGCCTTCAAATTGACTGAAATCGACAATATCATGACCTTGCCCACCAAATAAATCATCTGCTCTTAGCAAACGACCAGACGCAGCGTTATTATTATCCAGATTTGTATACGAGTAATCCCTAATTACAAAAACATCATCACCACCTCTACCGTAAATGGTATCTTTTCCAAGACCACCGCTTAGGTAGTTTGAGTGATTATCACCATAAATAGTGTCATCGAATCTCGAACCTGTGACGTTTTCAATACTCTCCAATCTGTCTTCATCATGTCCACCTATGGTTGATTTACCTTTTTCTAAATCAACAACAACACCTCTGTTATACCCGCCTGTTGCAGTACTTAAATCTGCCCAAGAAGCAGTATCTATGCCCTCTCCGCCTCTTAATGTATCTCGACCAGTTCCACCTAAAAGAACATCATTACCACCTTTCCCTTCTAAGACATCATTTCCTGCTGATCCTCTTATTCTATTATCGAATTGGTCGCCTTTTAATACATCAGCAGCTTTACTTCCAGTAAGGTTTTCAAAATCATAAAATCGTTCAGTTTGAGAAGGAGTGCTACTGTCCTGATAAAGTTTAGTGATATTGCCAAGATTTCCTTCGAAACTAATAGCAGATTTGCGGGTTACCGTTACTTGGTTCGTTCCTGTAGCGAGATCTGCTACTGCTATATGCGAAACAATGGTCGAGAAGGAAAAATCTTTACCAGACAAATAAAAGCTACGTTCTCCATTGGGCTTAACTTTTATGGATAACCACTTATCTGAAGAACGTGAAAGGCGAATTTTAACGCCATGTAAACGATTTAGTCTCAGTGGTTCATTTTCTGCTGAAGATTCTGTAAACGGATTATATTCAGGGCCTTTGCGTACACCAATGAGTGAATGAATGTCACCGTTTTGGATAATCACTTTACGTTCAGCAATGCTAAGCTCAATTCGATTGCCTGTTAACTTGGTTATTGCAAATGCTTGACGTCCGCCAACTCTTATCCTGAATGGTGAATCTGTATTAGAAAATTGGGTTGTATTTTCTACGGAAAACACACCTGTAGAAATGCTTCTTCCTAGCTCACTCTCATAACTCACGCCAAAAGTGTCAGTTCCCTCTCCGCCATACAATGTATCTTCGCCACTACCACCATAGATAACATCATGACCACCTTCACCTCGAATAGTGTCATCTCCACCACGACCTGAAAGGCGATTACTCTTATCACTACCTAAGATTATGTCTGCTTGCTCTCCACCAATGGCACCTTCAATGCTTATTAGCGTATCTTCATTTCTCCATTGTTCTTGATTTCGACCACGGTACTGCGTTCGACCTTCCTCGAGATCAATTTTGAGTTGACTTTCGTAGTCACCTTTGTCCCGGCTATAATCGACCGTATCAAAACCATCTCCACCATCAAGTTTATCGATACCATTACCGCCAGACAAAATATCATCACCGTCATGGCCAATGAGTACGTCATTTCCATCACGCCCTTCTAATACATTATCTTTAGCATCACCGGTGATTCTATCGGCATGTCGACCTCCGATTACATTTTCAAAGTTTTTGATTTTGTCAAAATTACTTTGCTGATTATCGCTTAATAAAGGGTTGAGATTTACGAAAACGGATTTATCTGCATCACTAATATCGTAAGTATCACTGCCAGCGCCACCATCTAAGGTGTCTTTACCTCCACGACCTTTTATGCGGTTATCTTTTGAGTTTCCCACAATCACATCAACTTCGTTACCAGCTTCAAAGTTTTCGACATTGGCGATATCGGTTCCTTTGATAATACGATGGAATAAAAGCAATAATTGAGGAGCACTGACATTGCTAAAATCTTGAAAATCAATATATTCAAGCGATGACCCCTTGACGATAATATGTCCTTTATATTCAGTATCAGATTTTCTAATTCGAACTAATAGCAATTCACCATCGCTGAAAATATCTTGACTTAACCGATAAATGGTTTTTCCACTGTTACGGCGAGCATTAACCCAATTCTGAACATCTTGCTGAAGCGCATTTTGAGCACGATTTAAATTAATATGTGATGTAAAGAGGTTCGTTTCAACGTTATATCTACCTCCATAGCTTTCATTGACTATGTTAGGAAGGTCAGGATCTGATCGACCTTGAGATAATCGAGTGAACTTATCTAGTAGTCTTTCACCAAATCGCCTGTTGATTTGGTTTGTAATGTGTTCGTTTGTTGGTCCTCGATTTAGGTTTTTAATTAAAGCGCTGAAAAGTCCATTGTTATCATCACGGTTATCAACTCTAAGTGAATTTGTACTACTCACAATGAATTTATCACTACTCACAAACCCTTCCCAATCCTGCCAAAATTTTAAACGCGCCACTCCACGACCGTTCTCAATTTTAAAGCTTAATTTAGGCATTGGAGTTCTAGAATTTTCTCCCCATTCATTAAATACAATTAAGCGAGGTAATTCATCCGTGACAACAGTATCATTACCTTCTCCACCGTCTACTCGAATATCAATACCGATTTCACTAATAAGGCGATCATCCCCTGTCCCGCCTTCTAAAATATCAGCGCCCGGACCACCATCGAGAATATCATTACCCGCTCCACCTCGCAGCACATCATTACCATCGCCACCCTTAAGTAGATCATCACCCAAACCGCCTTCAATCACTTCACCTACGGATGTGTTATCGATAATGGCAATATTCTTAATCACGTCAGGGGCAGCATGACTAAGGTCGACAAGGAAACGTTGTCTAAGTGCTCTTAAGTTATGGTTGACATCCTGATTGATTCCTGCCTTTACAGCATCAACTCGATAATCCAGACTGTCATAACCTTGCTCTCTTAAGTCATCAACTAAGCGTTCAAAGTTATCTTTAAATGCATCACTTTTTAGGAAGTTTTTGAAGTCAACTGAAGCATCTTCAGCAAGAGGTAGTATGAAGCCAAGTGCCGTATTTAAGACACTGACTCCAAGATTGATAATATCCAAAACAGCAGAAATTGCAGTTCCAATAATAGGAATAAAGTCAAAGACAAGACTGGCACCGTCCAGTATTATAGAGACACCATCTAATGCTGACTGAATGCCTAATATGGCCGCTTTACCATGATTACCTTGTTCGCGAGCATCATTAGCCGCCATGGCATTTTTAATTAAGCTATGTAAACCAACGGTAACGGCTATCACAGCACCAACACCAGTGACAAAACGAGCGGCTGCAGTAGCGCCTTTAGTAGCTGATGCACCGGCATTTAACGCTGTAGCAGGATTCAACAAAGCTTTGACAACAGGATTAGCGAATTTTCCCGCTATTTGCTTACCAATTAATTGATAAGTTCCGAAAATCAATTTTGCTGTACCCAATGCAGCACCTGCGTATCGAATTCCCGCGGCTTTTACGTCTCCCTCTTCTAATTTTTTTGTAGCGGCATAGAAGCCTAGACCTGAGCTAACTGCGCCAAACCCAAGGCCTATTCCTTTAAATATCGGTGATAATTCAGCTGAAATATCACCTGCTATGGTTGATTTAACATCTTTAGAAATTAAATTTTTGGACATCAACTCCCTGAGTTCTGTATCCGATAATAATGCCTTATCTGTATCTAACGTACGGGAGAGCCTCGCTATGCGAAGTTTTTGTAATTTATCCGTTAGATCAAGTTTATCTTTAATCCCTAAGAACTCATCTTTAATCACAGTTAAATTTGAACCTGTACCGCTAAAATAATCGCTCAAATCGTGAGCAAACTCACCAAAGTCGTGATTAAGATCAGGTGCCAAATTTCTACGAGTTAGCTCAGCAATAACACTTTTTCTCAGGGGATTAATATTAGTTTTTTGTTTTATCAATTCTTCAGCAATTGAATCAGGCGTTTTATTATTTTTTGCTAATAGTTGCTTAAACTCATCGGTATTGTCTTTAAAGTAATCAGCATCTTCTGGATTTGTGCCTTCTTTTATTTCCTTAGGGTTAAGTTTCCCTTGATCGGCATCGGTTGCAAATCTTCGGACACCGTCATCGTTTAATGCGTCTTTGAGTCCATCCGCTAGGTCACCAGCACCAGATTTAGAGACAGCCGCTAAGACATTTTTAATAAGGTCTTGTGTCGAAAGTTGCTGATTACCTGTAACCGCTTCTTTTATGACTTTAGTTATTTCGCTATTAAAGGTTTTTTGCATGTTTTTCAGTTGAGATTCGCTTTGACTCTCTAACTGATTGAGTGTTGTATCAAGTGTTGCGGTAGGCATTTTATCCCTCACTTATTGGGTACTTCAGGTGAGCAGAAGTTTACTCTTACAATAAGTGTGGTTAATGATACTTCGCGCCAGAATAGTGTCATTTGATTTCGTTCTTGATCTAGATCACAAGCAACTGCGATATTTGGATGGCGTTATCCCATATTTATGGATTAATGCCCGTGAAAGCACAGACTCATCAGCGTATCCCAGCTTTTCCGCAATCATAGCTAAGGTTAAATTTTTATTTTCGAGTAGTTCTAATGCCAACTCCAATCGAACTAACTGTACCAATTTACTAAAAGTAAGACCTAAATCTTTTAGACGACGTTGTAATGTCCGAACTGAAAGGTTTAAGCCTTGTGCGGCTAGCTCAAGACTATAATCCGTTTGCTCTAACTTCTCTTTGATTAGTTGTTTTAGAGGAATGATAAAATTTTTATCAGCGATTAGATGATTTTTAATGGTTTCACGAATTTGCTGATTAATGGCTTCTCCTGCCATTTGAGTCGAAGCCTGAATGTCTCTGGTTGGAATGAAAATGGCGTTACTTTTACTATTAAATTCACAATTAAGTGAAGTGCTTATTTCGTTATTAAAAAACGGTAAACCTCGCTTAAAGCAAATTTTAAGGGGTTGGTATTCTCTTCCTAAACTAAGTCTTAACAATGAAAACAGACGAAAAATGGCAGTAACTGCAACAGCATCTTGTAAATACCGTGTCATAGGGTATGCAAACTGAATTTCAATCGCTGTTGTTTCTCCTGAAGTTTTCAATACTGGAGTGAAACTTTTGTCTTGCAGAGGATAAAAGCGTTCTAGCGCTTTAAATCCTTGCTCAAGGGTCGATGATAACAAAAATAAAATCCCTAATGGCCCTAGGGTATCTGGAGAAAAGCTCAAACCAATTTTAATAGGGTAATCACTACAATTTAGCTGTGATGCGATTGCCAAATACAACTTTCTTGTTCGTGTAGCAGGTATCCACGCTTGTTTTTCAATCAACTGAAAATCTATCCCTGACTTTTGCTCAAGTAATGGTATATCAAGCTGCAAGTGTTCTGCTACACGTTTCAGAGCAAGGGCATCTGTTGGTAATGAGTACCCCACTTAACGCTCCTTCATGGCTTCATCTTGATAACGTAAAAACGGCGCTAAGAAAAACTCAAGCAATCTTCTTTTACCCGTTTTTACTTCAGCGCTTAAGGTCATGCCCGGTTGCAAAGGCACCCATTTATCATCAACTAAGATCTTTTTCTGCTTAAGTGTCACACGCATCGGATACACTGGACCTTGTTTTTCATCATTCACCGCATCAGTCGTAATAGAGCGAACAGTTCCTTCGATTAAACCGTAGCGGGTATATGGAAAACTATCTATTTTCAATTCTACCGTTTGCCCTTGATGAATAAAGCCTATGTCTTTATTCAGCACCATAGCCTCAGCTTCTAGTTTTGCTCCTTCTGGTACAATGACCATCAAGGCCTGTGCAGGTTGAACAACACCGCCGATAGTATGAACCTGAAGTTGCTGAACCGTGCCATTTACAGGGGAGGTCAGATAGCGATTTTGTTCACGTTCTTTGGCTTTTAATAAGGTCAAAGTACCCGTTTGAACTCGTTGCTGTGCTTGTTGTAATTGTTGTACTCGCTCCCGTCGAAATTCAAAACTCTTGGTTTGCCGCTCCGTTTTTAAGGCTTGTAATGATGCTTTGGCTTCTTGCAGACGACTTATTTGCACCACTAAGCTTTGTGTCGTTTCAATTTGCTTTTCTTTAAAGTTCAACCACTCAAGTTTTGATACATGACCTTTTTTTAATAGCTGACGTATTGCTTTTTCTTGCTCACCAAACAAAGGTTCAAGTGTTTTTAGTCGCTGAATTTCCGCTTTTACTGCACTAATACTAGCCTTTCTTTGATTGACCGATTCTTGGTAAGTCGTGTCCGTACTGAAAAAATAATCCAAATCTCTGTCGAGTAATCGCTGTTGCAATACCCACTGCGGAGCATCGATTTCTTTTACCCAAGGCTTATGCGAGGACATTAATTCTGCCCTCAAATCCGGTGCGAGTACTTTTCCTGAACTGATAACCTTTAATACAACCTGTAATCGAGCTTCGTCTAATTGCGCTTGCCTGAGTTCATATTCAACTTGTTTTACATCAACCTCGGATTCTGTGGGATCTAATTTTATGAGCTTTTGTCCAGCTTTTACATGCTGACCATCTTCAACATAAATAGCTTCAACTTTACCAATATCAAGTGGTTGAATCGCTTTTACTTGACCTACGGGAATGAGCTTACCTAAGGCAACGGCTTCAGTATCAATTTTGCCAAACCAAGCCCACAAAACGGCAATGGTAAACAATGCCATGATTAACCATACTGTGGTTCGCCCTGCTGGAGAAGCTGGCGTTTCTAAGATTTCTACCGCAGCAGGTAGAAACTCTAATTCATCCCCTTTCCTTTCGATGTGATGTTTTTCGTTTTCCTTTTCTTGAGCTTTGGAAGCACTCCATATCTCACGGATTTTTTTTAGCCCTTCAAACATTAGGAAGCCTCCCCACTTTGTGCCGCCCACAACATGGCATATCGACCATTTTGAGCAAGCAGTTGTTCATGAGAACCATCCTCAATAACTTTGCCTTCCTCGATAGTAATGATTCTATCGCAACTGCGAACGGTAGACAGACGATGAGCAATGATGATAACTGTGCGCCCCTTGCAAATAGATTGCATATTTTTCTGGATGGCACTTTCTGACTCATAATCTAACGCTGAGGTTGCTTCATCGAAAATTAAAATTCGTGGGTTGGTGATAAGTGCCCTTGCAATAGCAATTCGCTGTCGCTGCCCTCCAGATAAGCCTGCACCTCTTTCACCTATTTCAGTGTCATAGCCATGAGACAAACCGAGAATAAATTCATGCGCGCCGGACAATTTCGCAGCATTGATAATTTGATCCATTGAAAGTGATGGATCAGAAAGCGCAATATTGTCTTTAACGCTGCGGTTAAACAGAATGTTTTCTTGAAGAACAACTCCGACTTGGCGCCGTAACCATGCAGGATCTAGCAAGGCTAAATCATTGCCATCCACTAATACTTTTCCGGCCTCAGGAATATAAAGGCGCTGGATAAGCTTGGTTAATGTCGATTTACCTGAGCCAGACCGCCCTACAATGCCAATGATTTGCCCTGCGGGAATGGTAAGATTGACCCCTCTTAAAATCTCGGGACCTAAAGGGGTATATCGGAAAACAATGTCTGAAAACTTAATTTCACCTTTTACCGGAGGTAAGTTCGGTCTGTCTAGGTTTTGCTGAGGCTCCTGAGGTACATTAAGTACATCACCTAATCGGTCAAGAGATATGCGAAATTGTTGAAAGTTTTGCCATAACTGCGCCAATCGTAAGATCGGTGCTGCTACCTGCCCTGACAACATATTAAACGCAATTAATTGCCCTACACTAAGCTCGCCCTTAATCACCAATTGAGCGCCTTGCCATAACAAGACTACTGTGACTATCTTGGACACCAGCTGTACCGCTTGCCCCCCAAACGTACCCAATACCACACTGCGAAAACTGGCTTTTACGTAACCTGATAGCTGCTCCTCCCAACGCTGGCGCATTTGAGGTTCTACCGACATTGACTTAAGCGTTTCCATCCCTGTAATAGATTCGGTCAGAAAAGACTGATTGATGGCGCCTCTTTGAAATTGCTCTTCAGTACGCTTACGAATTTCAGGAGTTAACAATATAGAAATAATGACATAAATAGGAATTGAGCCTAAAACAATCCATGTCAACATGGGTGAGTAATAAAACATTACTGCAAAGAATACAAAAGTGAACAGTAAATCCAAGACAACGGTTAGTGCATTTCCTGTTAAAAAAGACCGAATATTCTCAAGCTCTCTAACTCTAGCTACCACTTGTCCAACAGGCCGAGTATTAAAATAAGCTATCGGTAAGCGAAGCATGTGATCGAATAACCTCGCCCCTAGCTCAACGTCTACTCGGCTGGTGGTATGAGAAAAGACATAGGTTCTCAGTCCGCCTAAGATGATCTCAAAGAAAGTGATCACCAATAACCCAAACGCCAGAACATCAAGCGTGGTTAACCCTCGATGTACCAAAACTTTATCCATCACGACTTGAAAAAACAACGGTGTGATCAAAGCAAATAATTGGATGAATAAAGAGGCGATTAATACTTCTTTAAACATTTTACGGTATTTAACCACCACGGGAATAAACCAAGAAATATCAAACTTTCGTGACTTACCCGCTAACATAGCTCGACGAGTCATAAACACCGCTGTGCCATCCCAACGTTGCCAGAGTTCATCCATCTCTAGTTGCTCAGGTTGTTGGCTTATGGGGCTTTGGACCAACGCCTTTCCGTCACGGATGGCGGCTACTAAGAAGAATTGACCTTGGTTATCTTGAGCTATAAATGGAAAAGGTGCTTTTTCTAGCCGATTTGCTTTGACCTTAACCTGTCTTGCTTTGATTTTGAGCTGCTTTGCTGCTCGCACTAATTTAATGATATCGAGATCATCGCCATCAGGGCAAAATTCATGCATCAAGGTTTGTGGATCTGCTGGCTTTTCTAGATACTGCAGCATCATGGTCAGACAAAGTAAGCCTGTTGGAACTTTAGGCTCTGCTTCTTGTTCTTCAATTTCAGGAGTGGAGTCTTGATTCATGCACTGGTGCTCCTAGTTTCAAATTTATCAAGAATATTGAGCACATCCGTGTGTTGTAAATTTATATGCTTACTCTTAGCCAGCTCAGATAAAAGAAATTGCAATTGCACCAACACTGGCTCCCAATCACCTGAGGTTTGCTGACGTAAAATTCGCATTGATGGATACCAACGACTGGTATAGGATTCTGGAAAATAAACCCACCCCGGTTTGTACTGAAGCAAGTTAATAATTGGGGTATTAATACTCCCCGCAAGATGCACACAAGCACTGTCGGTCATAACTAACAAGTCGAGCCGTTTGAGCAATGCCGCAGTTTCAGCAAAATCATCTAACTCACTTCCGAAGTCAGGTATAAGCACTTGTAAACCCGATTCTCTAAGTTCATGTTCCTTTGGCCCCTTTTGAAGGCTGTAAAATCTAACTTCTGGCAAAGATTCAAATATAGGTAATAAGCTTGAAAGGGATATTGACCGTTTATCGTTGTCACCATAAGTGACACTTCCAGACCAAATAATACCAACCTGCAAATTCCCTCTTTCCGAAGCCAAACGCTCACTTAACTGAATTGTAATTGATTTTGGAATATATAACTTTGGTGGTGGCGGCTCTTGACCTAAAAACAGCCCAGGTAAGCTCATCATTGGACAATACCAGTCGATACCATCTCTTGCTGCTTCAAAAGAAAGTAAAGTCACGGGTAAATTAGAAAAAAGTCGCTTTAACGGAGACTTACACTCGAGTATGACTTCGCCACCCAACTGACAGACTAAATGGATATATCGAATACAAAAGATTGTGTCACCAAAGCCTTGCTCGGTCAGTAGTAACAGTTTTTCTCCCTTGAACGGCTGTCCTTTCCAACGCTTACAATGACTTGGAACATTGGGTTGTGGTAAGTCTCCAGTTTTCCACCTTGCTTCAAACGCAAGAAAACCCTCACTAAACTTCTGCATCATCAATAGAACTAAAGACCGATCCCATTGCAAGTTAGGATTATCAGGTTGTATAGAAAGACACGTATTCAATTCCTGTAACGACAGTTCAAATTGCTTATCTTCTCTCAATGCAATCGCCAAGTTATGTCTAAAAGTCACATTTTCAGGCTCAATATCAACAGCTTTTTGAGCATAATGAATGGCTTCTTCAACCCGATCACTGTCTTTTAAGACATTGGCCATATTACTGAGTATTCCAGCATCATCAGCTTTTAATGCCAAAGCACGTTGATAACACAATAAAGATGTTGAATAGCGTTTATTTCTTCGGTTTAACACTCCCAAATTTATCCAAGAAGAAAGATGATCTGGATTTTGTAACAATACTTGCTGATAGCAAGACTGTGCTTTATCAAACATTCCTTGTTGATGAAAAGTTACTGCTTGAGTGAATAAATCGTCACTATTAACGATTTCAGAGTTCATTGGATGACAAGCCTAAAAGTTGTGACGCATACCAAATAAAGCTACAAAGCTTTTCAGTATGGAACAATAAGTTTTAAGCTTGAATACGCGTACTGTGACGCACGTCATGGTGAGCTTTCCGATTTAACGAAATGGTGACTACCAATTGATTAAATTAGTTTTTTTACTCTAAACATTAGTGTTTTTACTCAGGAATTTTATTACTATAAATCAAGAGCCCTGTTGTTTTTTTCACAATACTCTTAGGTAAAATACGAACAAGATATTTCCTGAATTTCATAAAGGCAAAAATTGAAGCACGACCAAAGATGGCATACTTATGCTGATTTACGAATTTTTCACTCATCAATTATCAACTGAATTATAAGCTGTAAACAGCTGCTTTATTTTACTAGTTTTATCCAGACATAAAAAAAACCGCGATGCGGGCTTTTTTATTGGATTCTTTTTATTAATCTTGCTCTTCTGTTTGAACAAGTGACTCATCAAGAGGTAACGTGCTGATTACTTGATCTTTGATTTGGTAGTAAGCTTCATGATTTTCATAGTTTGCCATTTGCTGCTCCGAAGATATTTAGGTACAAAGATTATCTTTATGCTTTTGTTGTTACGGATTATAGCAACGCCAAAACAAAAATTACAGAAAACTTTCAGTTTTGTAAGCGCATTGTGTATTTCGTGTATCAAACAACACTTTTTCATCAAAAAACCTGAAAGACTTTCAACCCCATTATGCAAGAACAATAAAGTTTGCACCTAACAATCTACGTTGATTTATGAAAAGTTCTTACCATTTTATCTTTAATAAATGGTTTCTTTTTGATGCTAAAAAGGTTCTGCCCAGAATTAAGCTGAATGCAGCCTGTTTGAAAACGCTCCTTAGTTGCAGATACTTTCACAAATATCTTGCTGTGCTTTTAATTCAGCTAAACAAGCACTACATGCGCGGGCATTTAATGGACAAATTTGTTTACATTTTTCATTAATTTGTTGCTCTTCTGTCTGACATTGGCTGCAAGTTTCTTCTTGTGAATGAAATAGTATTTTTTGAGCTTTTAGGTCTGGACGATGATTCTCACCAGCATAAGAAGCACTGTCAAATAAGAGCAAAAAAGAAGAAATAGAAAGAAATAGAAGAGGCTTAACTTTATGCAATTGGGAATGACTTAAAAACAGAAACATGATCTCTCCCCTCTGGTGAATAAGTCTATTTCTGACAATATCAAATATGCATGAGTAGGTTAGGAACTATTGAAAATATAATATGCAAATAAGCCGCTTAAAACTGCCCTTATATTGTTAAAAAAATTATTTTCGAAATGAAAAATTAACTTATTCCTGTCCGTGCGACGTGAAGTCGTATGAAGCGCTGTTCACCGCTTAGAGTGAACCTGCCGTATCACCGGTTGAACCTAGGGCTCTGAATAAAGCAGCGAGCCTGACAATGTAATGAAGTCGATTCGACGGGAAAATAATCGTGAGAGGACGTATATGGTCTCCTCCAATATTGCAAGTAAAAAATAGCTTTTGACAGGGATAGGTTTGCGTTCGTATATCCGGCTTCGTAGTTGAAACACTTGGGTTTCGAGCCTCAATGAACTTCGCACATATCGTCCCTATCGTTCCCACGAGTTCAAAACTCATGCCCTCTATCGGGTTTTCGATATGTCGGTCTTACCTGTTTGTCATCAGTTACTTTTTATCAGCAATCCTTGGGGTTGAACTTTTTAGTTAAATGTTAATGCCAATTAAGCAGCATATTCAGCTTGGTAGTGACTGTCATTTTTCAGTATTGCCCAACCTATTCGGGCAATTTTATTGGCCAGTGCAACCACGGCTTTATTTTTGCCTCGTGTTGTCTCTATTTTTCTTATCCAATTAGCTAGAGGTGTATCTTTATCACCGCTAGTTCTTATGACTGCTCTTGCACCATGTATCAACAAGCATCTCAAATAAGGATCTCCTCGTTTACTTATCCCAAGTAACCTGTCTTTACCACCAGAGCTATGCTGCTTTGGGACTAATCCTAATGAGGCTGATACACAACGCCCATTTTTAAATTCACTACCATTGCCAACATGCTGATAAAAAGCACTGGCTACTATTGGACCGATACCGGGTACTTCTTGTAGCTTTTTACACTCTTTTGTTTTGCTCAACTCTTTTATTTTCTTTGTGTAAAATTCAAGGTTCTTTTGTAATTCTTCGAGCTTGTTATAGTGGTGCTCAAGTAACTCCTTGAATAGCCCACTTAATCCGTTATCGGCACATCTGTCAAAGTGTACTGGCAAGCTTTTATAAACATTGTTTACACCTTTTGAAATAGTGATACCGTACTCTGCAAGTAGGCTTCTAATTTCATTACAGTTAGCTGTTCTATCTCTTTCACACTTTTTACGAAGCGTATGTAAAGCTTGTATGTCTTGTTGCTCTTGAGTTTTGGTTCTGCTAAAACGCATTTCTGGTTTAACCACCGCTTCAGCTATCGCAAGTGCATCGTTGTAGTCATTTTTGTTACCTCTAACAAACGCTTTAACATATTGAGGTGGTATTTGCTTAACAGTATGTCCTAGCTTCTCAATTTCTCTCGCCCAGTAATGCGCTGTAGCGCAAGCTTCCATGCCAACTAAACATTTGGGGAGCTGAGTAAAGAAACTGATAATATCTTTTCGGCTAAGCATTTTTTTCTTAACGATTTTTCCAGCTTGGTTGCAAGCTACAACATGACTGACATTTTTTGCTAAATCTATTCCAACTGTAGTAATCTTCATAGTGGTCTCCTCACTCTGTTAACTTGGTTTTTCAACTTCAAGTTTGGCACATTGCGATGCCGATAAGAGGAGGAGACCATCTCATCGTTCCTCCTGATAACCACATGAATCGGGTAAATGCTAGGTAGCCAGTATGATGAACATACGTGAATCCATATTAAGGTGCGTTATACGATGAAGCAGCGAAAGTGGTTGATTTTACGCTGTGGCCAAAAGGCAATGAGAGCAGGAAAAGAGGTTGGACAGTACTCTTTCGTGATCAACAAGCTCTCCGCACTATAGTGGGCATCTAACCTGACA
>NZ_ML014827.1 GCF_003675895.1 Parashewanella curva | reverse complement strand
CGTGATTCCAATAAGTGCTTTTCTTCTTGGCTTAAGGATATTTCAATCATGGCTGTATGATGATCTCATTACAGAAAATTTCAAGTCTTTGTTTGAAAAAGTCGCATCTTGAATGATCACGGGTATAGATGAAAACATGAACCTAAAGCACATGATGTGTTCAACTGTATTCAGATATATTGTGGTAGGTTAGATTGCCAAGTAGTAGAGCTTAATGTTCAAGAGGATCATGTTCACCTTTTAGTAAAAATCCCCCCTAAATGCTCGACATCAGAATTACTCGGAGCAGTACAAGGTAGAACAGCAATAAGGTTATTTAAACAGCTCATCTTTTGTCTATTTTTCTTGCACCAAACACAGCAAGAGGAACCAATTTACTCCAATCAGTTACGATTAACTTGCCATCTAAAGTATAGATAAAATCCGTTTTCTTAAAACAACTATCCAATTCAAAGTTCTTGTTAGTGAGTATCAACTTGATAAATGTTTAGATTTAAGTATCTATTACGGTACGAGAGTATAATAGCTGTACAAAAAGCAATAATAACTGAACAGAAGTGAAGTTTTTATAAGAGATTTTTGTTTTAAATTCAAAGAATAGCTAGCATAAATCTAATTTGCAATTGTAAGCTATTCACACTAAAAAGCATGGCAGTTTCTAACTCACAAGATCACAGTGGATTTAGTCAAAATTATCATTTCGTTTTTAATACACTTAATCAAAATCCAAGCCAAGCCTCACGATATTTAAATTACCAGTATTCAACATTCGATCGCCATACACAACTGGCCACTGCATATAAAAATTTAAGTAGAAATGAGAAGGATAACCTTGTTCGTTTTTTTAAAAGACATCAAGGCTCTGATCGCCCATTACAAAAGGCTCAATTCTCGCTTTATAATACGAAAGTGCAAACCGCACTTCCCCCCTTTAGGAAAGCTAAATCAATTCTTGAACAGTTGAGTCAACGACAGATAACAATAGACCGCGCAGGTTACCTTTTAAACAGTTTAGTAAGTTCGTGCAACAAACTTTCATCACTTGTAAACATCATTCAAGAGATAACCCAATTTACCCCTAATACTCATTGGGATGTTAGACTTATTAATAAATTATTGCATAAAGCATTAGAGTTTGAAGATCTGGATCCATGTGATTTTAATGGCATTTTTACTGCAATCACAAATTTACGTTCAAATTTCGAAGCAAGAACTTGCACATTGCTGCTTCAATTAGCAAGATTAAATGCCAACATTTTAGATGCAAATAAATTGCTGTTTGGCAATGAATTCAATGACAGCTTGATTAGGCAGTGGGGGGTAAAACTCAACATTTCAATTTGTAATGCCTTTATTGCCGTTTGTGCCCAAACAGAGAACTTTGAACTCGCTTGGTCTCTGTTTTCTGGACATGAAGTTCTGATAAAACCTAAGAGTGGTGTGACTCCGGATACAATCACATGTTTAGCACTTCTTAAACTTTGTAGCACAACGGGGCACTTTTATGAAGCAAAGGCTTTGGTGCTAGGGGATATGCAAAGAGAAAAAAAGACCCCAAGTTTAATGAGTGTTTGGGGGGTTAAGCCTAATATAAAAATTTACAGCACTTTTATTGGTGTCTGCGCACAAACAAAAAACTTTGAACTAGCCTGGTCTTTGGTGGATGGCGATGAAGCCGTAATGAAAAAAGATCCCACTTTGACACCCGATGCAGTTACCTGTATTAACCTTCTTACACTATGTGATAAAACACAGAATTTCGAGGCTGCAAAGTTATTATTTCTAGGCACTGAAGATGACGTTAGTTTGATGAAGCAATGGCATCTTGAGCCTAATACTGCGATTTGTAATGCTTTTATTGGTGTTTGCGCTCAAACAGGGAATTTTGAAGATGCTTGGTCTTTGGTGGACGGAAACAAAGCGATAATGAAGCCCAGCACAAAGCTTGCCCCAAATGCACTTACCTGTACAAATCTCCTCAAACTTTGCGGAAATACAAGGCATTTTACTGAAGCTAACGAACTGTTTTTTATAAAAGAAAGCCTCATGACAAAATGGAACGTCAGCCGCAATACTGCAATTTGCAATGCCTTTATTGGTGTTTGTGCTCAAAGTGGGAATTTTGAAGACGCTTGGTCTTTAGTGAATGGAGCCAAAGCTATTTTGAAATATGGCACTAATCTGGCACCAGATGTAATCACCTGTGTAAATCTTCTTAAACTTTGCTCTGAGACACAGCGTTTCACTGAAGCAAGCGCATTGGTCTTAGGAGCTGGCAGTATGATGAATTCGTGGAGGATTGAGGCTGATGTTGTAATTTACAGTGCATTTATAGATGTTTGTACTCAGACAGGAAATTTTAAACCTGCTTGGTCACTGGTCTATGGCGACAAGGCGATCATGAAACCCGGCTCCCCCCTTGCACCCAATGCAACCACTTGTATAAACCTTCTGGCTCTTTGCGTTGCAACAAAGCATTTCGATGAGGCAAAAAAACTGTTTCCAACAAAAGAGGGTGATCTTGGCTTATTGAGCCTGTGGGGTGTAAAGCCTAACATTAAGCTCTTCTGTGCCTACATTGAAATGTGCACACAAGCAGGTGACTTTGAAAGCGCTTGGTCGTTAGTTCTTGGGGATAGAGCTGTTGTTAAGCCTGATAGTATTATCGCTCCTGATGCTGTAGCCTGTCTTAATCTTCTTACCCTTTGTGCCAAAACTAAACATTTTGCTGAAGCTAAAGAATTACTCTTTGGGAATGGAGAGGAGCCTAGTTTAATGAACAGCTGGGGAGTAGAGCCTAGAACTGCGATTTATAATGCTTATATTTATGTCTGCTCACAAACAGGAAATTTTGATGAGGCTTGGTCCCTAGTATGCGGAAGCCCCCCTATATTGAAACCAGATACAGCGCTAGCCGCAAATAACATCACCTGTACAAACCTTCTTACGCTCTGTAAAGAAACAAACCGTTTTTCAAAAGCAAAGGAGTTATTTTTAAGCAATCAAAACGCCCCTAGTCTTATCAAGCAATGGGGGATTGATCCCAATCTTGCAAATTGCTGCGCCTTTATGAGTGTTTGCGAGAAAATTGGAGATTTTGAGAGTGCCTGGTCGTTAGTGAATGGAGGCAACGCGTACTTACAACCCGGTTCAAAGCTCACACCAGATACTGCTACTTTCATAAACCTTCTCGTAATATGTGGTCAATTTGGACGTTTTCCTGAAGCTGAGAAATTGTTTTTAGAGACTGGAAGTTTGATGCAACAATGGGGAATTGAACCCAGTGATGACATTTGCAGTGCTTTTATTGATGTTTGCGCTAAAACAGGAAATTTTGATAGTGCAAAAAATGATTTACCCAAGATGTTGAAAAAATATGATTTCCCCCTATCACCTATGTTGTATAGTCAACTAACAATACTTGAAGAAGACAAATTCCCAAGTATGATTGAAACTGGCATTCGGCAGGGGTTATTCCTTCCTAGCATGGGATTGCAAGGTAACACTTTAAATTTGCATAGAAATAAAATCTTCCGCACCACTTTTGAATCAGGGGCTCACATTCGAGGAGTATCTTTGGATTTTGCCAAGTTATTATTCTCTTATCTGACAGAGAATAAAGGCCATATAATCACTTCTATTGTAACGGGTTACCACGGGTATGGCATATTAAAAGAAGGAATGGTGAGTCACCTTAAAGAGAAATACGGACTAAATTGTATAGAGAGAAAAAGCGACTCAGGAACAATTGTTTTAATTAAAGCGAGTTGAACTTTGCGGTTCATTACTCAACCAACTCACATTGGTAACCACATCATAGTAATGGCCAAAGCCACCATGCTGTGATAATTCCTAGCCAATTTATCGTATCGAATAGCTACTGCTCGATACATCTTTATTCTCAGGAATGCATTTTTAACCCAATGTCGATAGCGATAAAGGCACCAGTCGATATCATCACTTGCTATTCCTTTCCTTGAGGTAACATGCTGAGCTTTCAACTTTTTTATACGTTCCCTTAACAGCTGACTATCAAAGCCTTTATACGTAACGACGACCTCAGACTCGGGCTATGAGGTAATGAGCGATTTACCAACACTTACATGATGAACTTGTCCACCTGATAATTCAAAGTGAACAGATATCGCTAAATCACGCAGCCAACTGATGTTGTTAGGATTAAAGACCTTTGTCGCTATTTGTTCGCTAACCATACAGTGCAAAAGGATTATGTTAACGTGAGTTCGACGAAATTTAGATAGCCATTGGAAGATCACCTATTAGATTCTCTATCAATATGTGGCTTCAATGGCTGTTTAGTGTAAGCAATCAGTCCTGCTAGTAAGTTAACTGCAAAGTCAAATGGAGAACGGTGTCGAGTATGCTCAATTTGTGAAACGTTTTTTAGTTGGTCAATAACGCTCTCAATAACTGCTCTCTTGCGCAGCATTATTTTATCGAATGCTTTTAACGCCTTAGCTTTCATATTTTTTCTAACTTTTGTCACAAGATGGATATCATTTTCAGCTAACCAAGCGCGTAGCTTTTCAGAAAGGTAGCCTTTATCTCCATAAATCCAACCAACTAATTCACCAACCAGATCTGCTACAGGCTTGCGGTCATCAATATTTCCTTTCGTTACACAAAAAGACAAAAATTCACCTAAGTGGTTGATGACTAGATGCAATTTAAAGCCGTACTTCCACCCTGTCGATGATTTACCTCGCTCAGCTATTCCTTTAAATACTTTATGGCTTTGAATTCTAAGATTATTGCAAACAACAAGCGGTGTTGAATCTATAAATGATAACCCGGTCGGTTGACCTAAGCATCGACTCGGTTATAACAGACATTGATCAGACCCCTAGGTCACTTTTTTGATTTTATAGAATGTCAACGTGTGACCTCCTATTAGCCTTACTATCTTTTCCCTGTAACCATTCACCAAGCCCCTATTGATTTCTGTGAAACAAATCACTTGATCTAACATTGTTACTTGCTCGATCTTTTTATGGTGTTTTTATGTTCACATGAAAAAGAAAAAGCTATATGAGAAAGATGCGCCCCAGCCTTCAAATTTGATAGAAGCTAATTTACTCATACAAGAGCTCTGGCAAAAGCTTAGGGAGTATGAAGATAAGCTGAAGCAATCTTCTCGAAACTCATCAAAGTCACCCTCTTCAGATACACCTGAAGCTAAGGCGGAGCGAAAAAAGCTCAAATGCCTCGTAGCCGAAATAAGGTGGGCTCAGCCAGGCCACACGGGGCACAAAAGACCGTTAGCTGAATTGTCTGATACTGACAAAATCATTGAGTGCAAGCCTCAAGCTTGCTGCTCGGCTTGTCACCATCACATCAATGTAAATGAGCAATGTAGTCGCCGTCATCAAGTCTTCGATTTACCCAAAGTGCCTTTGGAAATTATTGAGTATCAAATCTTTCATGGACACTGTGAATATTGTAATGCCACCTACAAAGGGGAGTTACCTGAAACTGCCCCCAAAGGCCAAATCGGTGCTCGTTTAATGAGTCATATCGCAGTGTTGGCAGCAAAGTACCACTTAAGTGTTTCTCAAACTCGACAGCTGCTACTTGATCAATACGGAGTGACTTTTTCAACGGGAGCGATTTCAGAAGCACAAGGAAAAGTCAGTTCTATGCTCACTCCAACGCATCAAAGCTTGAAAGAGCATATCCACAAAGCTTTGTATGTTCATAGTGATGAAACTTCCCACTTTCGTAATGGTGAACAAGGAACTCGTTGGTGTTGGTTGATTTCATCACAAGATGCTGTATTTCAGACAGTTCGATACTTCAGAAATAAAGACAACGCTAAAATTTATGCTTGGTGAATGTAAGGACAACATTGTTATCACTGACCAATATGCGGCCTATAACTTCATTAACCCAGAAAAGCACCAGCTGTGCCTTGCTCATGTATTACGTAACCTTCAACAAATGGCGGATTACTCAGATGGTGGGCTGACTTCTCGCATAGGGAAGAAGTTGGTGCTAATCCTTCAAACTGTATTTCGAACTCTCAGCATCGATATGAGCAAAATCTACTAACGGAAGTTCAGTGGTTAAGAAGAATGCAACGTCTGAAACAGAGCTTTAAAAGCTTACTGGAAAAAGGCGCTGATACACCATCAGAGAGATACTCTGGCCGATGCCAACCTAGAGTATTGTCAGTGATTGAGACATGTAAAAAGCGTGGTCTATCGGCACTTGATGTCATATCGGAGATTGTTACAGCAGTAACAGAAAGAAAACCTTACCCAGACGTGTTCAACCTCACCAGCGATTAGTCAATACTTCGCTGGTGAATGATTACAAAAGCATCAAAGACAGCGTAAATTGGTCACTTCTGCTGCGTTATCGTTTGTTTATGTGGACTAACCACACCGCACAAACTCTGCCTTGCATAAGATAACCAATTTATCGCTGCAAAAATAATCACGAAAGATCAACACGCCCTAAATAGCATGGTGCAATTTCTAACTGATATCGAGCAGTTCGATTTTGTGCATTTATGAGATAGGCTACGTTCAGAAGTGTGATAACCAATCCTTTTACATTTTCAGTCATATTGAATTGTTGTAATTTAATTCTGGTTAAATCCGGATTTAACGCATCTAAATTCAACCAGTTCCATCAAGTCAACTTTGCTTTATAGAACCATTTTCTTTAATTCTTCTTTAGATGCATTTGTAGCATCAATCCCTCCCCATAAAAGTAGGGCTTTAACTACATCGTACTGCCTATGAAGGAAGGCAGCATGTATTGGCCTGCTGCCAGAGCCAGTATGCCTTTGCTCAGTAGCAAGTTCGAACTCAGGGTTTTCAGTTTGAAACTTGAGCATAACTTGAACGATTTGCTTATGACCATGTATGCACGCTGCCATAAAAGGAGTAGATTGGGTGATAGCATGAGGCAAAATGAATTGTTTAAACAGCGCCTTTTTCAAGCAAGGTGTGGTAGCTTCAACGTTTTTGCAAAATTCTAAAAAAAATTCCATTAAATTTACTTTACCTAATTCACAAACATAGTGAATCGGTGTCGAAAACCCTTCTTGTTCGACGGCTAACAATTCTCGTTCTAATTTTGGTTGTTCAATGAGCACGTCAAAAAGCAATTTTAACACACCAAGCCTTTCAAATTTACAAGCGGCATGGACAGGCGTTAACTTTGTTATGGGATGAATACTAAATATAGGCCTTATAAGACTCGGCCGCTCTCGACACAAGTCCAAATAGATTTTGACAATTCCTAACTTTCCTAGTGCGCAAGCATGCTGAAACGGGGTGGTTTTTGTTTTTATATCTGGTTCAAAAAGTACGTCTATAAAGCTTGATTGTCTTAAACAAAAATCTACAAAAATCTTTATCAAACTTGTATTCGATAATTGGCAAGACTTTTGAAAAGGTGTTAGGTTCGTCTTTGCATCACTTTGCCTTAAGCCAATATCAATCTTTAAGTGATTAGACTGATATTCAAGTAGCTTTTTTACTTCATTGTTTCTGCCTATCCAACAAGCAAAATAAAGGGGGGACATTAATTGTCGATTTTTTGGGGTTAACTCAACGTCTGGTTGTTGTAACAAAAACGACAATAATGCATCATTATGAAAAGCGATAGCGATATGAATCAATTGATAGTTACCCCCTACATTAGGAAGGTAGGTCGTCAACTCCTCATTCAAATCTATATGCTCTTTTAATAGATCGAGGATCGTAACAATTTCAGGCGAATTTAACCAAGCTTTCCAATTTAAATCGGTTAGGTCTACATTTTTTATTCCATGTGACGCAATCGCTTTAAAAACGCTTAACGAAGCGCCTTCTGATATAAATTGCCTAAGAATTTTTTCTTGTAGATAGGTATTTAGAACAGTCCAGCTCCGATTAACAGCAGAAACAGTTGGCTTAAGAATGGTTTCATGTGTATCTAACAACGTCTGCAGTGCTATTACATTCTCATGAATTTGATCATACCAACAGCTTAGAAAAATTGAACGATCTTTCTGTTTTGTCAAAAACTGTAATAATGCCTCACCACTAGATTCCTTAAATTTCATAATGAGGTTAAAAAGAAGAAATGGACGAGTATCTGGGGTTTTTAAGCATACAACCAATAATGCTGCATAGGCTGAAAAGTCATTAGCTTGTAATCGCTCGCACCAATATACAATATCAGTTGTGTAACGTGAAAGAGGCGGAACTTGTCCTTGGCAAATATTGGTATTGTGAAAAAAGAATGAAAGCTCTTGAGTAACATTGTCAATAACATGTCGCTTTAGTTTTTCATTATTGGGGGCAACTGCCGATTTTTTGAACATTAACCAAACTTTAAAATACACTGTCCAAGCAGCTTCATGAAACCGCTCTTGCAATCCTGTGAGTTTTTCTAAATCTTCATCACCAATATCCTCCACTCCTTCGCACTCATTTTTAACCCTTAGCATTTGTTCTGTATTTAGCAGATATTGGCTAACCCCAGTATTGAGCATCGTCAAAAACTTCGGCATTGATGTTACTAACAGGTCATAGATATGATGGGAGTACAAATGAATTAAAGGGTATTTAAAATGCACATCGGAATCTTCCTTTATGCCAGTGATCAACCATTTCGCCATGGTCATTATGTGGATACCCGTTTCATAACCCACCTCATTTAACAAAGCGATTGTGCTTTCTTCTTGCCATTGAGTAAACGTTTGGGAGAAAGGGTCAACCTTTTGTTTTGCCGACTTTAATAATCGTAACTGGATGCCTGATAGGCATTGCCATTCTGCCTCACAGTCTACCTCCATGGGAAAAGCGGCAAAAAATAATTTCTGATGATGCTTTTCCCACTTTGGGCACTCTGTAACTTGATGCAAAAGCATCGAAGTAAAGTCGGCAACCTGACTATCTGTGAGTTTACCACTTTGGTACATAGAGCGGATGAAATTGTCAAGCTTCGCAAGTCGAGGCAAATAATCTTGCTTACCCTCTTTATCAGAGCTATACAACTCAAGTGCTAAAGTCCTATATCGCTCTATGATTGCACCAAACTCTTGCATGACTAACACCTTAGAGTCAGTTTGCCGTTCAGAGGGTGCGGCTTTCATACAGGCAGTTGCTGAGCAAGGTAATTCAATAGTATGTCTACGAATAAATAAAATAAATGCATCAAATTGATCGAGTTGATTAATCAAATATTGGCGGCCGTTAAATACAGCAGTGTCCAGAGCAATGTTATCTAATGCGGCTGGCTGCAAAACATCATGATGTGATACTGAATGAATCATGAGTGAATCTTATGCCAAATGTAAAAAACATAAATGATGCTTTTTCTCAATGACGAAAAACGTTTGAATGATAATTGTGAGAATGAACAGGCCATGAATTACCCAATTGTCGTTTGATATTGTTACATACTAATCAGTTAATCCTTTCTTTTATTTGAACAAAGTATTGATTTGTACTCGGGATGTATGAGGCCACATATATAAGAAGCTGACTAGAAGGCTTGAGAGCATAGAATTAAAGGCATTAACGCATAGCCACACAAACTTAATGTGAAAGTTAAACTTTATTCACAAGAGTTGAATCAATATTTTCATGGAGTTACAAAGGGTTATTCTATTTTTTGCAGAAACGCTGGAGAAGTGTTGATGACTATACATAATGGCATGGGCTATAGAGTATTACCGACATATGGGTTGGGAACATTAGAAACGATAACAGATAAGGTTTCAGAACACTTACCGTCCGTTGATACCCTCGTCTCAGGTTCAATTCTAGTTGGTGCGACTTTTGGTTTAGGGAATAACCCTGGCGTTTGGTTGGGGGTGGGTGTGGGGATAGTCTACTGTGTGGTCTCCCATAACTCAGGAAGAATAGCTCAATTTTTTAAACCACAAGAAAATACTCATCAAGTACAAAGGCAGACAAATTTAGCTTTAACAACAAAAGCTCCAGAAAACCTAAATGTGAGCGGTTATAATGATTCAGAAAGCGACTCTGACACTGACGACGAGAATTTAAATCCTAGAGCCTATAAGATAATTGATAGTGACTTTTTTAAACCACAAGGTAGTACTCATCAAGAGCAAAGGCAAACAAATCCGGCTTTAACAATAACAGAGGATATTTCAGAGCCTGAAAGCTCAAATGAGAGCGATTCTGAAATCGTTGAAGAAAATGTGAATACGGAAGCAATAAAGCAATTTGATGATGATTCCCTCCCCACAATTACAAGCTCTACCGATTCTCCTGTCGCTAACGTTTTTAGCCCTTCCCCTTTCGCACCCAGTGATGACATGGCTTATACAGTAAAGCCATCACAGAGTTCTATAAACAGTGCTATAACCATTATGCCCACCTCTGAAGGAAGTAATGCTCTCCTCCTACAGCACTTAACTCAATTGCGGTTAGTTACAAACTCGATACCGGCTGATGTATTGCTAACAACTTTAGAAAGGCACTCATCCTTTAATGAGCTGAAGATTAAAATGACAGAAGATGGAAATTCGCAAGAAGTGATAGTGAAAGGCTTTCACTTTGTTAGCAATTCTGACAACCAAACCTAAAGACGCGGCTGAGGCTCTTGTCTGTTTTCTTGCGATAAAAAATAAGCTAGTCGTAAGAAAACGGCGTTATGATTGTATGAACGCTGAGTTTTGGGATCTTTTCTATGGTGCTTTCATTGCATCCAATGGAGTCCGCATTAACCCCAATCTCATCTTTTGCTGTAGTGCAACAACAAAAAAATGCTTTAAGCTTTAATCTGAGGTTACTCTGCTCCTCAGAGGCTTGAACGGATGATTTTAAACAATATTGGCTTACTGAACTTACCCACTCAGTTGCAGGTTCTGCTCTCATATGAGTCGAAGCTGGGCGCAACGTTTGGGAAGACGATATTTCAATGTTAGATTGGTTATCAATCATCTTTATCTCATCTCAATAATGTCGTTTAGGTTGCTTATTCTGAGTACAAGACATTTCTCTGCCAAAGCATTTTCTTTGTGGTATTTATCGCTAACGATTGTTTAAGAGCGCAATCATGTCATCATCATTTAGCTCCATCGCTAACGCTGAAGGCGTTTTGCCATTGGACTTTATATTAATGTCGGCGTTCGCTTTTAGAAGCTGCTGTACAACGTCCGTCTTTCTTTGCCATACCGCAAGATAAAGCGGCGTAACGCCATTGCGTGAAACGCTATTCACATTGGCATTTAGACCAATTAAATACGCAACTACTTCGCTTTTCCCTGCCGCACAAGCAATGTGTAATAAGCTCACCATATCGTCAGATGGCTTGTGTTCTAATAATAACTGAACATTGAACCCAGAAGGCGCAGACAGAATGAGCCTTTTAAGCTGATTTAGCTTACCGTTTGCGCACGCTGAAAGCAGCTTACTCACATATTCGTTGGTTAACCCTTTCACAGTGAACGCCACTTCAGTTTTTAAGGCTACCTCAGCGGCAGGGAAAGGTACGGCACTGGGTAAAGGCTTGGCCTCTTGTGCTGACTCCCCCGAATGAGTTGCAGCTTGAGCAGAAGGCATAACAGATTGAGGGTTAGGCACTGGTTTGGTGGAAGGGCTCGCCGAAAGCGATGGCGATGGCGATGGCGGAACATTACTCGCAGATTGTAATTCATTCATGGAAATGGCTTGCGGGATAGGCTTTTTGGGCTTTTGAGAAGACAATAGTGCTCCTTGAACTGCTTCAACATCCATGTTTTCCCGTTTGTCCAAAATTTGGCGTTTAATCAGACATAACACCACCCCTAACCCTGTTGCCCCAACGAGAGTCAACACTCCCGAAACCACCAAACCTGCGATTAAACCAGCACTATTGCCGTTACCCGGTTTAACTTCTACAATTGAGCTTGGTTGAGTTGTTATAGATACACTTTTAGCCTGACTAGACTCAAGGGTTAGAGTACGAGTTCGCTCTATTTCATTTTTAGCGATACATTCATTCACTAAGCCATCCAAAAATGACTCAATCGCTTCATCAAAATCCTCTTCTGTTAACCCTTTATAGTCATAATACGTAGATTTAGCACCTACAGCCTGAAGTGAGCACTTTTTAGATTGCGGTAAGCAAGGCTCAATATCTTCAAAGGTAATGGTTGAGCCGTTGTATTCCAATTCAAGATTGGAATTAAGCCGTAAACCTATGGTACCAAATTCAGGAAAGTCAGTTTCAAAACGCTCGACCAATTCGGTCACGTTGACGCTTTCGGAAAGATTAAAAGTAGGTGTATGTGGCGTGACTCCTGAATTGCAATTATCGGGCGAAACTTCTACTTTAGGCGCGCTTGTTATTGCCGCATCTAAATCTTGCTGAGCAATTTCACGCCATGTGAGATTGTTGGTAACACAACCGTTTTCCCTAAATTTAGGTTTCCATTGCGCGGTAAGTTGCGACCACTGTGTATGATTGGGTGAGCGATACACTAAGTCACTGCCATTTAAATAAACTGGCGTACTGGTGTTAAAGCTTTTTAACAAGTCAGAGTAATCGACAACATCCCCCCATTTGTCGGGTATGGCTGTAGTTAAACATGATTGTGGTGCGATAGGTGTGTCATCAAAAGCAAGTTTGAGGCTTTCTGGTTGAGAAACTCTAAGATTAAATGAACCAGGGTTACCACCAAAACAGGTTCCGAATCGAAACTGTGCATTAGAAATAAAATCGCTGCTACGCACAACTTTGCTGCCCTTTGAAATCAATACATCAGGGCTAACTGGGGAGTATCGAGTATAATAACCTCCAATTGGTAATTCATCGAGCAATAACGGCTGTTGCGGTGCATCAATAGCAATATATTCATTTTCAAGATCACATAAACTGGTAAATGGAACTGTAAGTCGATAATGAGTTATGCCTTTAAAACTGGGTTGGGGCTGCTCTGTTTGCAGGCATTGGTACTGGCTTTGAGAGCTATATGATAGTAATTCAGACCATGGGTATATACCACCCAAATAGCTGACTAATTGGTTTCCATTAATATGCAGCCCCACATCTGCCCAATTTGGTGCATGAACGGCAAACTCATTCGCCAATTGGGATGCATTTACCGCAGCTTCAGAAAAAGGTAAATTGTAAATCCCTCCCTTACAGTCATCAGCAGCGAAGCCGGGTAACTTATTTGCCACACTGTGTGCTTGTTGCAATGTTGCTAAATCCAAATTTTTCCATAAAGAAAGATTGTACACACAGCCTTGTTCAACTAAAGACGCCGCCGGTGACAACTGCTCTGTTATACTCTGCCAACTGGCTAAACCTTGGTAGCCTATGGGTAGACTTCCATTTACCGTTAAAAGTACATTAGGGTTAATTGAGAATGTGTTGGCTAAGTCATAAATTGGGAGCGTTGAGCCCAAGGTTGGCTGTGTAATTGATAAAACTGATTGATTACTGCATAAATCAGGTGCCGATGCTGCGGCTTCAAACGCTGCTTTGTATGCATCATAAGTTAGAGACTCGCTATTGTATTCCCCTTGGAGTTCACCGACACAGTCAGGTGTTGGCGTGAGAATGCGTAACTGCGCAATAAAGCTTTGCCAATAGACTCTTTTTTCACCATTATCTTGCAGCACCAGAGTGCTTTGCTCCGATTTTAAAGCGCGATTATAGGGCAGTCTACCGGTAGGCAGATCTGAAATATCAAAAGGCTGTGGTGTTTGATTACTTAAAATAAGTGCCTCTTCAGGCTGGCATACGTACGACTCAGATTCTGGTGCCGATTGAGAGGCGTTAAAAGCTGTTTGATAATCTTCAGCTGTTAAAAAATTAGTATTGACTTCCCCCTCCAACTCCCCTTGACAATGAACGTTAGGATAGAGTTCTTTGATTTTATTAATAAGAGTATTTGCTCGTACACGTTTAAAGCTGTTATCGCCGATTACGGCAGGGGGATTGCTGCTAGCAATTAACGCTTGATTTAGCGCACCTTGGTTTCTCCTTGGTAATGAATCAATGGGAATGGGCGCAGTGCTTGTTTGCTGAAATTGATATTGATTTTGTGCTGTGCAGTTATAGGCAACGTCATCAAGGGGGCGACAATTGGGAGGGATTGATTGAGAACCATTCTGAGGAGCAGAGCTAAATTCGCTACTCGGAATAGTGTTAGGGCATGAATTACTATACCTAACTCCCACTCCACCACCACAGCACAAAGCAGAATCTAATTTGTGCGCCGGAGCGTTATAATATCCTGAAAACAAAACTGATCCTACAAGATTTCCAGCCAAACGATCAGCTATTTCAATTCTTATCTCTAAATTACAATTTGCGTCTTTTACTTTAGTATAAATCTTACTTGTAAATAAATGCCTATTACCTAGAGCGCTACCAATTTGAATACTGAAAAAGCAAGACTGTTTTGTGGAAAAGGAGCTAGCATGCCAAACTCTGGTGACTGAAGCATCCATATTCGTACAAGGTACACAGCTTTGGTTAGTGCTATCAGTTGGGTTGACAGATTTCAAGCTTCTTCTTGTTATGTACTGCTTACTGTCAGCTGAAAAAGTACCGCCACCAAAGCTATCAATCCCTTTTACTTTATTTGCCGTCGCTGGCTGAGTATCAGTCTTAGGTAAAGGGTCACGCGGTTCATCAACTTTGACGGGCGGGCGATATAACCTGCTTTCCAATTTATCGGCTAGCGAGTCGAATTCAGAGGTATTTAAGGTTGCGTTTTGCGAATTAGGTTGGGTAGCGTGTTGTAATAGGGAAGATTCACTGGCATTGAGGGTGGTGTTAAATGACTGTGGTTCATTTACGCCTTTTAAGGTTCGTCCCGCACCTGCAAAGTGGGCTTTAGCCTCAGAGTTTAAACTTGAGTGTGGGTTTGTAGGTAATGCGCCAGTGCCATCAAGGGCAAACACGGTTTCAATATGACCGCCAGCCATTCCTCCGAGCATACTGCCAGCAATACCTCCTGCAAAGTTGGCAAATTGCCTAACAGGGACTGGTGTTTCATCAGACAAGCTTTCATTCACCAGCTTGGATGCCACATAGCCTCCTAACATGGATGAACCCGCCTTTAATGCGGTTTTTGCCGCGCACCAACTGGCGTAGCCTGAAGCCATAAATTCAGCCCCTGCCGCTACTATTTTTGCGTTTTGTGCCGTAGTGACCTTACCGACACCCCATTCAACCGCTCGTCCCGTTAAGTGAATACCACAAGCAGTGGCGCCACCTAACGCCGCCCCTGTAGGCCCACCAAAGAAAAGCCCGACTCCAACCCCTGTTCCAACCTTCCAAAGTGAGGTAGTGGTGTTTTTTATGGATTGAGAATAAGGCTGCGGTTGCTCGGCATCGAGCAAGAGCTTCACCGCTTCAGCATCTTGCCGACGCGAATCAGGGGTGGATTCATAGCAGCCTTGATAGTGCCAAGATGCCGTTAGCTCTGTGGTCATAGCCAATCCCAATCGTTAGTGTTATAGCTAATTTATCACCCAGAGCTGTATGGTTATTGAACCAAAAGTTTGTCAGAGACCAGCACTGCATAGGACTTAACGCCACGAAGATTATTCACTGCTTTTCAGCGTTCATCTATAAATCAAAAAATCGAGCTTTTTACTGACAAGAGAATGTTGATTAGCAGGAAGCATTGAGTTAAGAGCTTTGAGTATCAACTATATCGTGACTTTTCGAAGGAACCATTTCTTCGATTTCAAGACTAAGTGATTTAATTTTTTTGATTTGCCCAGCTGATATCCCCTTGGCTATCAACTCGGCCTCTGAAATTTCACCTTGTATTAGTTGCTTATGATATTGCTCTTTAGCATCAAGCGATAGCCGGTTATGTGGCTTATGTGGCTTATGTGGCTTATGTGGCTTATGTGGTTGAGGCTCTTTAGCTTTAAGGCTCGCAATTTGCCTGTCACTGAACCCTCTACTCCTTAATTCTGCATCTGTAATTTCACCTTTCATGAGTTGTTCATAATATTGCTTTCTGACCCTATATGGCAACAAATTGTGTCGCTTGTGCGCCTTAGGTGGCTTCGGTGGATTAGGCGCTTCTGTTTTAAGCTTTAAAATTTGCCAATCACTGAGACCGTGATCGGTTAACTCTGCCTCTGTAATATCACCGCTTTGAAGTTGCTGGTGAAAAGTACTTCTGGTGGAAAATGACAACCGATTAGGCCGTTTATATGGTTTAGGTTCCTCATATTTCAACCTTGCAATTTGCCCAGCACTTAGACCTTGAGCCGTTAAGAATTCCGGTGTAATTTCACCTTTTTGAAGCAGTCTGAAATAATTCATTCTGGTGGAAAATGACAGCCGTGTGCGTGGCTTGTGCGGTTGAGACTTTACGGTTTTGAAGTTTGAAATTTGCCTAGCGCTGTTACCTTGAGCACTTAAATTTGCCTCTGTAGCTGCTGGGAGATAAGAAGGGCAATCAACACCTGAGGCTTGCAAGGTCAGCACTCGACTGTCAAGCCCTATGCTACTTGCGGTGGTCTGAACCTTATAAGCAGCGCCTTCACTTTGTGCAAGCACCTCTTGCCTTGACGGTATAAGAGTTAAACCATTTAGAAGGGTGCGCTGAGAGTTGATAAAAAACACGTGCGGTAAAGGTGACTGCCTTGGACTTACTCCATATTGATGTTGATTGACCGTACACAGGAATGGAGCGTAGCCAACTTTCTCTATTGACGTTATTGGAGTTATTACTGGCGTAACTTGAAACTGATTAATGGGCAGCATTTAGTATTAAATTGCGTAGATTGAATGCAGATCCTAATAAAAACTGTTGCTATTTTGAAGAGAGCATCGATTAAACTTGTTTCATATTCTTTGCTGAACATTAATCGTAGCTGTACTGTAGAAGTTTGCTTCTGCTGAGACAGGTTAAATTATTATTAATTTGAATTGACTCTCCTACTACCTAACAATCAAAGACATTTCTGTTCACCTATCAAGTTCAGCCAAATATTAGCCAGTTTGATAACTGACTCAAATATTAACTCTAAGTTATCGTCATACCTGAGAAGGCAGGAGTGACAACAATGTTTGCTGAAGTTTGAAGGTGATCAGGAAGACATTTTAATCTACAAAAAAATTTGCCCTCCGACTTCAGTTAATGAAACGATGGATTTAGGCAATCAAATCAAACCTACCTACTTTCATTTTGCAAACCTTGTTAAGTTGCTCAAGCCTGAGGCTTGTCAATGGAAACAAATTGGTACCTTTCTTCGAATCCGCAATTACAAACTACAAGCCATTGATGATGAAGGAAGTCGCCTTGCGCCAAAGCTCACAAGAGTGCTTCTTGAATGGGTTCAAATGGAAGGAGCATGTGTCGAGACTTTGCAGACTGCTCTTAAACAAAGCCAATGAAATTATTTAGCATTAAACTACCCCGCAGCAAGCTGTCTCACCTTCGGCTCGACTTCGCTTCGCGAAGCGGGGTATTTATCTCAGAACAACGTTAACTGGTGATCTTTATGTAGCGCTTTGTACTTATCACCT
>NZ_ML014826.1 GCF_003675895.1 Parashewanella curva | reverse complement strand
AAGGGTTTGTGTGTTTTAGTTTTTGTCTAAGCAACAAGATTATAACACGCAAACCCTTACCTTTTCTTTAAATATCAACATGATAAACGATTTTTATTGTTGGATTTGAACTCCGAAACTTGAGTTATATCTATAAAAACAAAACAGTATTGATTTCTTTATACAGACCTCAAGTTAATTTAACCAAAAGCGCTTTAGTAGGAATTACACCAATGATAAAAGGGACGTTTTTTTGCATTGATGCTCACACCTGCGGAAACCCTGTAAGGTTGGTCACTAGTGGCCATCCTTCATTAAACGGTGCCACCATGAGCGAGAAAAGACAAGACTTCTTAACTCACTATGATTGGATACGCACAGCCCTTATGTTTGAACCTCGTGGTCATGACATGATGTCCGGCGCCTTTATTTATCCCGCTTGCAACCCTAATTCAGATGCTTCTTTCTTATTTATTGAAACTAGCGGCTGCTTACCAATGTGCGGCCACGGTACGATTGGTGCCGTAACCGCAGCTATTGAAGCCGGATTACTCACCCCAAAAACTCCCGGAAAGTTGACTCTCGATGTTCCAGCAGGTCAAATTCAAGTTGAATATCAACTTACTCAAAACAAAGTCGATTGGGTGAAAATACACAACGTAGCTTGTTACCTAGCCCATAGAAACGCTGTGATTGATATTCCAGGATTAGGTCTACTCACCGTTGATATAGCCTATGGTGGTAATTTTTATTGCATCATCGAACCACAAGGTAACTTTCCTGGGCTAAGAAACTGGACAGCTAACGACATACTGCATTGGAGCCCAATAGTGCGAGAAGCTGCCTCTTCACTAAAATGCATTCATCCGGATGATCCAACGGTTAGAGGAGTAAGCCATGTATTATGGACAGGAAGCACCCTCAATGAAGATTCAGATGGCGCAAACGCCGTATTTTATGGTGATAAAGCTATTGATCGCTCTCCATGTGGAACCGGAACCAGCGCCCGCTTAGCTCAACTCTATGCAAAGGGACAACTTGCAGTAGGTGATACTTATACACACGAAAGTATTATCGGCAGCCAATTTATTGGAAAGATAGAAGAAGAAACTCAGGTAGGACAACATCCAGCCATCGTACCAAGTATTCAAGGCTGGGCAAGAGTTACTGGCCACAACAGTATTATTATTGACGATGACGATCCATATGCCCACGGTTTTCAAGTGGTGTAATTGAGATTTATAAGGAATAGAAAACAATGACAGCTTTATCTCAAGACGTCTTAGGGCAGCATTTTATCAATCAGCAATGGATTGGATCGGGTCCAAGTTTTCCAAGCTATGATCCCATTGCCAACAAAGAAAGTCCTTGGACATTTTTTGAAGCAACTGAAACTCAGGTCGAACAGGCTGTGCAAGCAGCCCATAACGCATTTATTAAATATAGACAAACCACTCCAGAACAACGAGCAACTTTTCTCGAAGCCATAGCCCAAGAAATCGAAACTTTAAAGGCTGACATTATTCAAGCGGCCATGCTTGAAACCGGACTTCCTGAAGCCCGTTTACAAGGTGAAGCTGGCCGCACCTGCAATCAGTTATTGATGTTTGCAAATTTTTTACGTCAACCTAATACTGATGTACAAATTGATACAGCAGATCCTAATCGCAGTCCATTACCTAAACCTGATACACGTTTAAGCTATCTTCCTCTAGGCCCAGTGGTTGTGTTTGGTGCTTCTAACTTCCCACTAGCCTTTTCTACTGCGGGCGGTGATACCGCTTCGGCATTGGCTGCTGGCTGCCCAGTTATCGTAAAAGGACACCCTCTTCATGCCGCGACATCTGAGCTAGTTACGAAAGCCATTGAAAAAGCGGTCATTAAATCGCAAGTGCCATCTGGAGTGTTTAATTTGTTACAAAGCAGCAAACCAGACACCGCTGCAGCTATAGTAAAACACCCATTGATTAAAGCCGTAGGTTTTACAGGCTCACTCAAAGTTGGTCGAATATTAGCTGACTTATGCGCTCAGCGGAATGAGCCAATTCCTTTTTACGGAGAATTAGGCTCAACCAATCCTCAAGTATTGTTACCTAACCAACTAGAAACCAATGCAGAAAGCCTCGCAACTACTCAAGTTCAGTCAATGATGATGGGGCATGGTCAATTTTGCACTAGCCCAGGATTGCTGATAGCACTTAAAGGTAATAGCTTGGAACGTTACAAAAACAAACTAGCTTTGGTAATGAAAGAACAGGAATCTGCACCAATGCTATCTTCTAGTATTGCTTCTCAATACCAAGAGAAAACAAGTAGCCTTGCTTCTCACCTTGCAACTCTAACCATTGCAGAAGGGAATGCTCCAAGCAAAGAACATCATACTCAGCCAAAATGCTTCTGTGTGTCTGCCAACGCATTTCTGCAAGAATCAATGCTTCAACAAGAAGTATTTGGACCTTGTTCAATTATTGTAGAATGCAACGATACTGACGAACTGCTTCGAGTTATCTCGAAGCTTGAAGGTCAGTTAACTGCCAGTATCCATGGTGACCAAGTAGATATTGAACAGCACAAGAATATTATTCATGAATTGAGCTATAAAGTTGGAAGGCTCATCTTTAATCAGATGCCCACAGGAGTTGAAGTATGTCATTCCATGAACCATGGTGGTCCTTATCCTGCCAGTACAGACGTAAAGACAACTTCAGTTGGTATAAAAGCAATCAATCGATTTTTACGACCGATTTGCTTTCAAAACGCTCCTACCTCAATATTACCTAATGAGTTACACTAATATCCTGATTAAACTCGCACTGTGTATGCTTTTTAGAGGATTTTGATATAAATACTCAGTGATTTAACAAAAATAAAGGGAAAACTAGGGTTTCCCTTTATTTATTAGCTTTTAAGGGGTATCTTGGAACTAATTATATAAAATATGTAAACACTAAAAATAGCTCATGAGTCGAAAAACACCTATCGTTCATAAAACCAGAACCCAAGTTGTCGTTGAAGTATTAAGAGAGAAAATCTTATCCGGTGATATCGCGGCTGGAGAGCCATTAAGACAAAGTGCGCTCGCTGATGAACTCAATGTTAGTCGTATACCAATTAGAGAAGCATTACTACAATTAGAAGCTGAAGGCTTGGTTAAATTTGAAGCTCACAAAGGTGCTACTGCCACTGTGCTTTCTGTTGATCAAGTGACAGAGCTGTTCGAGCTAAGAGCTATGGTTGAAACCGACCTTCTAGCTAAGGCCATTCCAAATATGCAACGTACTGATTATGCTGAAGCAGAACAAGTTTTAGAGCTATTGGAATCTGCATTTAAACAAGAAAACGCTGTCGCAAGCTGGAGTGAGCTCAATACTCAGTTCCATACTTGTTTATATCAAGCAGCGAATCGTCCACATACACTGGAAGTGATTCAATCTCTGAACACCAATTGTGACCGTTATATTAGATTACAATTATTACTTGGTGGTGGTATTCCAAAAGCAGAGCAAGAGCACCGAGACCTGCTTGAGTATTGCAAAAATGGTGACTCTAACAAAGCTTGTGAGCTTTTGAAATCACATATTTTACACGCAGCAGAAACCATTAAAAACATGGTTGCACAACAAGTTAACTAATAGATAATAATTACTGAGACAGTAGTAAAGAGAACTTAATATGCCAAACGCTATGATCACAGGATGGGGGAAATGCGTCCCTCCTGCCGTACTGACCAATGATGATTTAGCCACATTCATAGAAACTTCAGATGAATGGATCAGAACTCGAACTGGAATTAAACAACGTCATATCAGTCATGTGAATACTTCTGAGCTAGCTACTGTTGCAGCTAAAAGAGCATTAGCTGCTGCTGGAATCGATGGCAGTGAGCTTGACATGATCATCCTTGCTACCGCTACGCCTGATACTTTAGTTCCTAATATTGCAGCAACCGTTCAAGCCAATGTTGGAGCTAGTTGTGCTGCTTTTGATATTAATGCCGCCTGTAGTGGTTTTTTATACGGTTCAGGACTTGCAACAGCACAAATCGAAAGTGGTCAGTGCAAAAAAGTCTTAGTTATTGGCGCTGAAAGACTGACCTTCATGATTGACTGGTCACGCCGTGAAACTGCGGTTTTATTCGGTGATGGCGCTGGTGCGGCTGTCTTTGAAGCGACAGAAGAAGATTGTGGTGTAAAAGCTTATGCTTTAAATAATGACCCTGAAGGTCGAGAAATCCTTAAAGCTTCATTTGGAACTGGAATGGATCGTTTTGACCCTAAATCTTTGGATTTTTACATCCAGTTTGATGGTCAAGAGATCTTTAAACGTGCAATCAACGGGATGAAAAAACTAAGCGCTCAGGTTTTAGAACGCTGTGGTGTTGAAAAAGAAGATGTTGATATTGTTATCCCACATCAAGCTAATGAAAGAATCATCGATACACTTGTCGCTAAAATGCGCATACCTAAAGAAAAAGCATTTGTGAACATAGCTAACTACGGGAACACTTCTGCTGCAACGGTACCAATCGCAATCTGCGATGCAATTGAGCAAGGTCGATTAAAGCCTAATCAAACCATCTTGTCGTGTGCCTTTGGTGCTGGGCTAACTTCAGCTGCCATGCTTCTAAAATGGGGAGATAGAGTAACTCCAATCAGTGAAAGCGATGCTGAGTTACCACCTTGTGACCAAACAGGTTTAGAACTAGCTAAAAAAGCTGTAGACCACTTTTGTAAAAATAAGTAATCATCTAATTTAATATTCTAAGCCCTGTACTTTCAGGGCTTTTTTATATCCTCAGCCCCTTGATCGCCAATTGTTTCTGCACTAAAGTCATAATAAATGTAGTAAAAAGTAGTAGAGGTAAACAGAAACAAACAAAGATTAGGGATAAGCTATGAAACGATTAATAGAATCACAACAAACTCTTGATCATGAAATCCAAGCCTACAATAAAAAAGCCAAGCGCCCAATCGACTTGCAAGACAATAACGACCCAGTCGAGCTTGAATCAATTCTTGATAAAATCACTTTAAGTGAATCAAACCACCATCGCCGCACAGGTAAAAGCTCGAAAGAACACGCCACAATAAAAGCAGCTATTGCTGATGTGCTACTGCTGCTTGATGGTTTTGACTTAAAAGATAAAAAACCCAAAGAAATGACAGAAGAAGATGAAATATAGGCATTCAATTTACGAGAAGCTCATCCCAATAAATATCTTGTTGGAAATAATTCGCTAGCTTCTCGTTTAGCGCTGTAAAACTGCTTATTTGAGTTTCTTGTCCACTCAAACAATACCAAATGAAACGATAGCAATTATTAGCAAGTAATTCATACTCTCGATAATAATAAACTTGCGCCTTAGCCCGTTCTGCTGCTGAGGCGCAAGATATTGGTATAGCTTTATTGTTACACGCAACATAGATAGTTTCTCCACTTCTTTGCTTCAAAAACCGTTCTGTAGAAACCACTCTAACTAAGCCAGAACCATGAAGTTCAATAATGGCATCATCGCACCAAATACCAACGTGACAAACAAGCCCATATACATGACAACACACTATTGCTCCTTGGGTTGGCACAACTTTTTTATTTGAAGAATGAACCAGACTTGGAGAAAATTTTAACTCTGGCTCGCCTAAATTCATGGATGAATCTATCCGATTAAGCAAAGTGTCTTTTTTATATTGTTTATATTCAGCAAGTGCAAGTGCACCCACTGCCCCGCCTATTAAAAAGAAAGGTATTGGCATTGATTTGTACCCCATCAAAGGAAGCTCTTTTAACACTCTAGCCTGTAATAACAAATCATAAAAGCATTGAAATGTAAGCATTTTTAACTTTGATTCAGTTAAATCACAGTATTAATGTATGAATATTAGTGAAATTTTTTAGAACATATTTTGTCGACTGATTAACATTAATTTGAATTGAGTAAACCTATGGCTGAAGCAACAAATCGCTCCACGTTAACCCCCACTACAGAACTTGTTTTAGTTTACGAACAAGCACAAGCAGCCTTTTCATTGGAATGTGGTGATAAAAAATACGGAATAAGTCATGGGCTGTCTGAATTAGCTTGTAACTCTATCAATAGACACCAAGCGGTTCTTCAGTTTCATCAATTTGAAAAAGGGGCGCTTGAACCAGCGATAAGCCTACTTGAAGTAAAAATTGAACATACCACTAGCGCAGGAAAATGCTGGAAAGTAAGTCAACTAAATAGAAGCATGCACGTATTTGCAAATACTGAGGACAACGCAATCAGTCATCTCGAGCAAGAAATGAATATGCTTCATAAAGAATTAAAAGCACAACCTGTTGGGGTGGCTATTACGCATGCGATTCTATCAAAAAATCTAACACTGCTTGAAGCTTATCTGCAAGCAGGTATTAATCCTACCTGCTTTATAGATAGAAAAAACTACAATGTAAAAGAAAAAGAGGTTGAGCCAGAGCTTGGGTTTACTACAAAATGGAGTCGGCCTTATTCTTGCCAATGCTATCCTAGACATCAACCTACTGAGCACTCCTGTCCAAATGATGTAAAAAAATACTATTGGGGTTCTACCGCTCAGTTTGAGTTCTCAGCACTATCAACAAATCAAGTGACCCCGCTCCACATCGCAGTATATCAAGCACATGAGCCAACTATAGCTTTGTTAGTCGCTGCTGGAGCTAGACCTGTTTTAAAAAACTTAAGTGGAAATACTGCCTTACATTTGGCTTGCACTAAAGAACGACACCACCTTATTCCAGAGCTAATAAAATCTTGTAAACCAGATGATTTAGACATAACAGACGCCGAAGGTAATAACGCTATACGCAAATTGATAGAACTAGGCCAACTTGAACGCGTTAAAGAATTGGGAGATGCAGGAGCGAACTTAGAAATAACATCAAGACTAGGTACTAGCCCTTTACAACTTGCCTGCCACGGCAATAAACACCTTACATCGGAATATTTATTGGGAAAAGGAGTAAATGTTGACTATCAAAATCCTGATGGCCACTCAGCTTTACATCATGCTGCTGGTTCAGGCAGTGTCAATTGTATCGAAACATTACTGAAATACGCGCCACAAGTTGATATACGAGATAAAAATGGTTGCACACCTTTATATCTATGTGTAAAAAATTGCGGTGATCCGAAGGGAATAGATGAACATTTAATAAAGCATGGAGCTAATCCATTTTTAAAAAACAACAAAGGAGTTAGCCCCGCAATATTAGCTGCTCAAAAGGCCAATCATTCAAAAATGTTAGCAAAATTTTTAAAAACCGAAACGAAATTTAAAAGCCCAGAGACTCGAGAGAATGCAATAGAAGAACTATACCAAGAAGCAACGAAAGCCAGCAATATGGAAGCTATTATCATACTGATTGATGAGATGCCAGAAAATGCTTTCCAAGAGAGAGTACTCGAGGTTTTAGATGTAGCTACTTCCCGACACAATCAGAAAACAATCAACGACTGTATTGAACGGATGAAAAAGGCACAACTTACTGTGCCTGCACATATTGTTGCCAAAGCGATAATCATGGGACCTTCTGAGTTAAAAGCACACACAGAAATGGTAAGCTCCTTACTTAGTATCTCTGCTCAGTTGAACAATGTGAAAGAAGGTAAAAGCGCTTTGCTTCTGACTGTAATGCATTGGTCAAAAAGACCAGAATTAGCCAATGCTATATGCAATATCATCATTACTTCATGTGAAAGGCAGCTGGACTTAGAACCACTGCACGCTTACTGGGGAAGCACATCAACTCGGCGGGTTATCATTGATAACCTAGGCTATGTTGCAGCACAAAAATTTATGGCTCAATATAGCGATATCCGAAAAAAACTAAGCCATGCAAGTAATGTAAACGTAACAGAGTTCGAACAAAAAGAATCTGCGAAGTGGGATGAACTTGAACGAGAAGGTATACACCCTTTTGTCACTAACAAGCCAAAACAGCTACCAAACTTTAAGAATATCCCCCTTCAGGAAATGCCTTCGCCATCGAAAAAGGACGATTAGAAGCCTAATCGAAGAGCAATGTAACTTTATTGTATATAGTTAAAGGATTAAGCCCTATAGTAGAAGGTGAAACACATTCTTTGACGAACATGATATTCCACTCAAGTCTCTATTGAACCATAAAGAAAATGAAGTAAAAGAAGTGGAAAAAATAGGTAAACGTATTATAAGAATAACTACTTAATCTGAACTCTGTATAAAGAAATCTATATCGTTTTGTTTTTATGATTGAAATATAAATTCAATCTATAGTATTGCTAATTTTGTGTAGTTCAAGGCAGAACAGTTCATAATAGCCAGCCTATTTCGGGCTGTTTTAACACAGAAATACGCATAAGTAGCTGTACTGTAGAGGTTTACTTATGCATAGCTCTGGTTACTGATTCTTTTTGCAAGCAGTAGTTGTCATTACTTAACTTTCATGCTGACTAAGTAATTTACAATACCAACTAACTCGTCCGCCGATTTGCCTGCTGGATTAACCTCATAAATCCCATTAATTAAAAACGTTGGAACACCACTAATAGCAGATAGCTGGACTTGAATTCCATATTCGCTTAACGCCGCTTTTCTATCCGCTGAATTATAAGCCATATCAAAATCTGAAGCTTTAACACCTTGTGTGATAAAAAAAGCTTTAAGCTGAGCAACCGAAGTGAAAGGCCCAGCTTCTTCGTGAATATAGTGAAAAATTTGACTATGAACTTGCTGGGTAATTTTAAGTTTTTTGGCAACAAAATAGGCTTCTTGACCTAAGATCCAACTAGGACGCCCCGCTCCAACTGGTGTTCTTACAAAAGCTACCTTACCTTTAAGCATTGTCGCCATTTTTTCAACACTTGACTCGGCATGATAACAATGAGGGCAATTGTAAGAGAAAAACTCTCGTACCACTGGCTTGTGAGCCTCTGGTATGCCTTCAACTTTAATATAATCTTTACCTTCTACAAAATTTGCGGCAAGCGCTTGGTTGCATAACAAAGACAACATACAAATAAAAGCAGTAGCAACAAGTTTCTTTATCACAATTTCACCCTCAGTTAACAAGCATCAAGTGCTAAATATAGATCGTTAAATTGATAAGAAAAATCCAATTCATTAGTGATTTTAACGCCACTCACCTCTTTCCCACGAATCCCATCACTTAAAAAGCTTGGCTGGATGCCACCAAAATGAAGTGTCGCTTGAGTATAGAACTCACTACGAGAAGGATGATGAGGAGAACAAACATTATAAACTTTGCTAGCTGAATCAGCTGTTAACAATGCCACCATTGCCGCAATACAGTCCTCAAGGTGGACTAAATTAACAACTTTATCGCCTGCAGGGATCTCAAATTTTCCTGAAAAAAAGCGCCCTGGTGGACGCTTAGGCCCGATTAATCCCGAAAATCTAAGAATATAACCATTGTTGTGATTTAAAAATAGATCTTCGGCCGCTAACATAACCTGACTAGATTCGGAGTGTACAGAAGCATCATCTTCTTTCATGACACCCTCAATATCTGGATAAACAGATGAAGAGCTGACCAAGATCATCTTTTTGTATTGCTTAGCTTCTACTAAGCTCATTAATTTTTGTAATTGCGTCAGATATGAAGTAGAGGATTGCTTTCGTAAACTCGGTTGTATGCAAACAATCAAATGATCAGATTCTAAAAATGGTTTAATTGCTAACTGTTCATTCGCTGTTAGATTTTGACTTAAATCTAAAGCAAAGGTGTTGATCCCAGCAGCCTTAAGCTCCCCAAGCGATGAAGATGCTCGTTTACTACCAGAAACCTGATACCCAACATTCAACAAACGCTGTGCAAGCGGAAAGCCAAACCAACCACAACCAATAATCGTTACGTTCATATTATTTCTCTTAGGACTCGGCACAAAAATAAAAACTTACCGCCTGATCACCACCAAGACTGTGTAAAACATTTTCTTCCAAATCATCTTTACTGACCACGCTTTCAATAGCGACTTGCTCACTCTCTAAACAGCGCATTTTCGTCTGTTTACCAGAGGCCGTACGACTTATAACATCTGGAAAGTTACTATGATTTTTGTTCACTAGAACTTTAGCAAAACTCCCATCTTGTAATTTCACTATTGTACCAGGTGGAAAAACACCTATGATTTTAATTAAAGCGGCTAATAATTCAGGAGCATGTCGCTTAGCACCATATTTATATAGATAACCTAAAGCCAACTTAGAAGAGCTGAATTTAGGATCATTTAGTAAAATATCAAATTCATTAGCCAGACTCACAACCTGTGTCGTTATTGGGATTTGATCACCTTTTAACTGTTGAGGAAAACCGCTTCCATCAATATACTCATGGTGTGAACCTACAATACTGAGCACCGCATCTGACCATACGCCTTGTGGTTTTAAAATGTTTACCCCATAGGTCGGGTGTAAATTCAAAAAGTTTTTTTCACTTTTAGTCAACTCCCCTGTTTTTCTTACAATGCTATCTGGGACTTTGCTCTTACCATAGTCGTGTATTAATGCTCCCTGAGCCACATCTCTTATTTGCTCTTCACTCAATCCTATCGTTTTCGCCAAAATCATTGATATAACCGCAACAGAAACACAATGCTGACTAACGTCTCTATGTGCCTCTGGCTTTCTAACCGAGCAAAGTCGAGTGTCTTCTGCTTCTGTTAGATGTTGATATAACTGTTCAACAACGGCAGTGGAAAGACGATACGCGCCTTCAGGATCGGTCAGCATTTTATTTTGGATAATCTGATTTTCATCAATATTAAATGAAAACCTTTTCTGGCTTCGTTGAATGGCTTGTTTAATTTCTTTGCTAGGGTCAAAAATAGACTGCTCAGGCAACGGTGCTGGACTTTCTGCCGTGCTAGATTCTCTCTTCAAGTCTTGAGTTTGATAATGCCCATCAAGTAAATACACATAAGGCAGAGATAAGCCTTTAATTACATGGAGTTCTTTCGCCGTTTTGACCCGAATACTGCTTCTAAAAAAAGGGTGATCTTTCCAAGCTGAGGGGATCTTAATTTTCATTCCTAATTGAATATCAGAAACGGGAATTTTTACTGAATTCGACATCTGCAACAACCACATCCATTATGGGTAACTATGCTACTTTTTATGACTGATTGACAGAATACCGCTATTCTCTGTCAAGTGTCCAGTTTTTGACATAATACTCTAAATGTTGTGATTTAAAGATAAACAACCCACACCAAAACAGCCCTAAAACCTCTAATCCATTTTGCCAACTAAACTGAAACTTCAAATAAGACAGCTTCCCATAGATAAGAAAAGCCTCTGCAATCAAGGTAACAAAAAGCCCCCACTTAATACGCTGAAATAATGGTATTAAAAAGGTCGGCTTCCCTCTTCTCTCAAACGTAATTAGAAAAAAAACCACTACAGCGATTGAGCCAGCAATCAATCCTGAAATAAAATCCGTTTTTTCGGGGTAAAATAACTTAACAAGCGCATCTCGCTGACCTGTCTGAGTCAAAGACATAGCAAAAATACACCAAGATCTTGCTAGGAATGCCAATACAATATAAAGAGATAAAGGCGGCTTTACACGACCTTTATCGTCTAACCAGCGGATATGAGAAAAATCTAACACAATGGAGTTTATAGATCGTAAATGGTTGGAATCGCTTTACGCTTATGCTGAGTTCTTTTATAAATTTCAATCAACTTATCTTCTACAGCAGAGTTAACAAGTTTACCTTCTAAGAAGTCATCGATTTGTTCGTAAGTTAAACCCAGTGCTATTTCATCCTCTAACTGAGGCTGGTCTTCCTCTAAATCAGCTGTAGGAGCTTTATGAACTAAAATATCCGGTGCACCTAAATAACTCGCTAATTGACGAACTTGCCGTTTACTTAAACCAAATAAAGGCGCTAAATCACAAGCTCCATCGCCCCATTTCGTATAAAAACCAGTGATATTTTCAGCACTATGATCTGTTCCAACAACCAAACCATTAACCAAACCTGCGATTTCATATTGTGCGATCATGCGCTGACGAGCTTTAACATTGCCCTTTACAAAATCTACATTAACGTTCTCAGCAACATCAACTTGTGCTGAAGTGAGTCCAGCTATTACTTCTGAGTGAATTCCATCAGCACCACCAGCAATATTTACCGTAATTTGATGAGACGGCTTAATAAATTGGCAAGCGAGTTGTGCTTCATCTTCATCTTTTTGGATTTTGTAAGGCAAACGCACAGCAAAAAATTGGTAGTTATTTAATTTTTGTTCATCATTAAGCTGCTCAACCGCGAGTTGACAAAGGCGTCCTGCAAGCGACGAGTCAACACCACCACTGATCCCTAAAACCACACTTTTGCAACCAGAGTTGAGCAACATTGCCTTAATAAACCCTACTCTGCGCTGAACTTCTTGCTCCGAATCGATTTGAGGTTGAACCTTCATTTCCTCAATGATTTGTGCTTTCACGCTTGCTCCAAAAATTAAAAAATTTGAAAATAGAACGGAAATCTAACATTTATTTAAGATTAAAAGTAGTCAATTTTTACTTCCAACCGAACTCTATTTTGTATATAAATCACTCTGACGCATAAAAATGCATCACTTTTCTTTTGCTTAGGTAAATACAAACCTACAATAGAAAGCAAGCAGCAATTGCTGCTCACTGATTATTACTCTATTTGGGTTAGTGTTTGATTCACTACTGGAAATTCATAATGCGGATATTGGTTGTAGAAGATGACCCACTTTTGTCACATCATCTTAAAGTTCAGCTCTCAGAGCTCGGTAATCAGGTTCAAGTTGCCTTAAATGCAAAAGAAGGCCACTACCAAGCCATAAATTACCCAATAGATATTGCAATTGTTGATATAGGTCTGCCTGATTTTGACGGTATTAATCTAATCAAAAAGCTAAGAGATGATGATCTAAAAGCCCCTATTCTTATTTTAACGGCTCGTATGCATTGGAAAGATAAAGTTGACGGATTAAACGCAGGAGCAGATGATTATCTTGTTAAGCCCTTCCAAAAAGAAGAGTTAGTAGCAAGGCTTGATGCCTTAGTACGCCGTAGCGCAGGCTTTGTAAAACCACTCATAACCAGTGGTGATTTAGAAATAGATCTCGCTGCTAAACAAGTCAGTTTATGTGGTTCTGCTATCGATGTAACAGCATTTGAATATTTAATTCTGGAATATTTAATGCGCCATAACCATGAAGTAGTCACCAAACGACGTCTACTAGATGTCATTTATGCTGACCGTGAAGGCGACCCAAATACAATTGAAGTCATGGTCAGTCGATTGAGAAAAAAACTCGCACTACATGGGTTAGATAACCCTATAAGTACTATCAGAGGTCAAGGTTACAAATTTAACCAACCATGCAATTAAAAAAAAGTAACAGCCCCAGCTTAATCAAACAGTTATTAGCAGGGGCAGTGATAATCATAACCTTGCTCACCCTTTCCTTAGCTTGGTTATTTAACCAATTGCATGTTCAACAAAGTTTTAATCAACAAACTGAAGCCTTGATGGCAGATATCCCTACTGCTATTGATACACTAAAAAAGCACATAGATAATCCAACAGTAGGCGTTTTAGATACACCAGAAAACCCTATCGACTTTATGATGGTCAGTTGTGATAAAAACCATAAACAAATTTGGTCATCCCATCTTGCAAACAGAAGGAATTTGACCAATACCTGTGATGAATACCACAAAGTAAAACACAACCAACCTCCTTATTACGTCAATTTGACAGACGGTAACACTTATTTAATTTATCCATTAAAGCTCCAAGCCAAAAGAAAAAACATTACGCTATTAGTGCTTAAGGATGCCAATGGGTTCAGCCTTGAATATCAAAAATTCAGTCACCAAACCTACTTACAACTTGCACTCATTTTAGCCCTCACAGGTTTGTTTTTGATAGCGATGACATATTGGGGAATCCGGCCATTTAGGAAAATGATCAAGGAACTGAATCAAATTAAAAAAGGTCACTCAAAACATTTAAACCAAAATTATCCACGAGAGTTCAAAGGCACAGTTAATGCGCTAAACCAACTGATCCAACAATCCGCTGCTCAACAGGAGCGATATAAAAATACCATTAACGATTTAGCACATAGCCTCAAAACTCGTTTATCTTCTATTCGAGCACTTATCGAAGGAAAAGAAAGCGAGACTAAAGACAAACAGGAACAGGTTTTAGAACAGATTTATCAAATGGATGATATGGTCAATTACCATTTAAAACGTGCTTTGTTAGGTCGACGTTCTATTATCGAAGAATCTACAAAAATTTCCGAGGTCATAGAACAATTAGTTCCTATATTGCAAAAATTATATCAAGAAAGGGAGATTCAATTCACCTCAGACATTGACGACAAACTCACCTTCCCTTGCAACAAAGACGATCTGACAGAGCTTTGTGGAAACCTATTAGAAAACGCATTTCGACTTTGTTCGAACCAAGTGCATTTTAAAGCTACACATACTCGAAAATCATTTTATCTCTGTATAGAAGATGACGGAACGGGTATCCCTGATGAAATAAAATCCAAAATCCTAGAACGTGGTTTTAGAGCAGATACCCAACACGCAGGCACGGGTCTTGGGTTGGCTATTTGCAATGAAATTGTCGAAACCTATGGTGGTAGGTTATCTATTAGTCGTTCGAAATTGACAGGTGCGAAAATAGAGATTGAAATACCTGTTAACTAGAGATCGTATACGACCTCTAACCATTATTTTGATATTGCCCCATAAAGGTGTTCGGCTCGATTAAACATAATCCAAGAAGTCGCAATATACTTGTCGTTACTTAACGGCACATGCCCTTTATGAGTATGGGTGAAACCCGCTGGAGCGATAATCATTGTTCCCTTTTTTGGTTTAATTTTGCGCTGCTGATAAAAGAACTCTGTCTCTCCCCCTTCTTCTACATCATTTAAATAGAACATATACAAAACCACTCTGTGTAATGCTTCATTATGTTGTAATTGTGGGAATTGTTCAGAGTGCCAGTGGTGATAACCACCTTGCCCTTTTAGGTAATGCTGTATGTTAATCGTGCCACTACGGTATAAGTATTTAACCAGAGGCATAGCTCTCGGCTTACCTAAAGCTTCAAAATTATCTGAGGTTAATGTAACAGGCTTGTTGTGTTCATCCATTACTTGAACAGATACCGCCCCCATCAACGCCATAGAATATTTATTAAAATAGTCAGTTGCACCTTTTAAGGTGTAACCGAGTAATTCATTCTTGATTGAAGCCAATTCTGGGAAGTTATCTAAGGTAAGATCTTTACTTTGCTTCTTTTCACTATCAACACCGTTTCCAGTTTCGCCAAAACGAACACCAGAATGGTTAGTGAAAGTTTGGATCAATTGATCACAGAATTCATCAGGTAAGGCATTTGGGTAGACTTCAATAAAATCCATGTTAACTCTCAGACAATACGACCAATTCGTAACTATACTGCCCAAGAGTCAACAAATCGATAACTTTATTACAACCAACGCTTCCTTTTAAAGAAGAAATACGTACCCACAGCACTCGCCAGCATCATGGCTATAGCCATTGGGTAACCCAATGTCCATGAAAGCTCAGGCATATCATGGAAGTTCATGCCATAACTGCTGGCAATCAAAGTTGGCGGTAAAAAGACTACAGCTGCAACTGAAAATATTTTTATGATTCGGTTTTGTTGCAACCCCGTGAACCCCATGGCTGCATCCATTAAAAAGTTTAATTTATCGAAAATGAATTGGCTATGCGGCATTAGTGACTCAATATCCGCTAACATTTCACGGATATCTTTCATTTCTTCATCCGACATTTTTCCACGATAATAACGCTGCATATATCGTAAAGAACGTTGGGTATCGAGCAAACTCAAACGGATCTTACCATTTGAATCTTCCTGTAAAGTAATCAACTTGAAGACATCATCAAGCTCTTCGCTTTCAAACACTTCTTCAGCCATATTTTCCAATACGGTATAAACGTCTTCAATAAGATCAGACAAGTAATCGACCTTCAATGTGAAGAACTCTAAAAACAGTTCCTGAGGTGTAGCAACTTTCAGGCGGCCTAGGCGTAAATAGTTACGCAGTAAGCGTACTAAGCCTACGTCTTCTTCTCTAATGGTAAGTAAAAAGTTTTTTCGAAGATTAAAGGAAATGTTTACACCACGAACATCTTGTCCGACGCGTTGTGGGAACAGAGAATTAATGTGCAAACCATCCCTGTTTTGATAAAAACGTGCAGAAGCTTCGATCTCATTGATGTCTTCTTCTTCAGGTACTTCTTCTACAGTAAAATTACTCAACCATTCACGCTCATCATCTTCAGGTTTATAAAGATCAAGCCAAAGGGTGCCTTCTGGAATATCGTCTTTGGTGTTCAATTCTTGAATAGTTAAGCGACGATTTTCATAAAGATATGCAGTGATCATAACAGTCCCCCTGAACTTACCTCCATTTCATATCCATGAGATGGCTGGGTGTAATTTTGCGCTAGTTTACCTGATAAAAGAAGAAGATAAAGCTTTAAACTATAATCCAACGTAATTGACCGAATCATTGCTCAATCTGTATTCAGTCTACACCATATTCAGGCTTTTATTATTAAACTCTCATAAAGAAGTAGCAGGCGTTATAAATGTTAAGAGTATCAACTACAGTCACCATTGGCACTGATGAGGATTATTGTAATTTTAAAAATTAATTTGTATTAATATTCAAGTTAATAACCCTATAAAATGCTATTAATGTGGCTCATTTTTAACTTTTCAAATTGTGAGATTTCTTATGTCTGTTTCTGGCGCTGGCTCACAGGGCAACAACGGTTTTGGTGATGCGAGTCCCATGGATGATATAACATCATCTGTGGCTCAAATTCAATTTCTTCAGAATCACTCTGAATATTGGAATGTATTGTTCGTGATCTGGTTAATCGTGCATATGTATTCGGTTTACATCTTGGAATTAACGGCACAGAACTGAAAAAGATTGAAAAGAGTAGTGACCATGAAACTATGCTTTCTCGCGTATTAGAGAAGTTTTTCACTCAACCCAAAGCCAGCATAACAAAAATAGTAGATGCAATGAAGACGGCAGACCAAATCGTTCTTGCTCACAATTTTCGACCCACTCTGATTCGATTCATGGAAACATCTGGGAATGAACCTCAACACACCCATGCAGAAAGTATTGCTACCGCCAATGAAACCAGCTTGAGAGAGGTTACGGTATTAAAAGATGAATACACTAGATTAAAACATCAACATGCATTATTGCAACGACGATTCAATGAAGTTGAAACATCCCGCGATCAGCTTCAACGTCAAATTTATGCCAAAGACGATCAAATTCGGAATCTTACGGCTAAGGTGAGCCAATATGAAAGCTATTACGTTGCACACAATCAAGTATCATCAAGCCAGACTGGTCGTTTAACCCATAGTTCACACAGAACAATACCATCAACGAGAGCAAGTTCACCTGCTGTAACTTCAACTTCGGTAGAAGGGGAGTTTAAATTTCATGATATTCCGACAAACGTTTTATGTTTGGCTACTCTCGAAATACAACATCGCTGGCAAACAGTTGGTAATTTGCTTGGACTAAAGCCCTATCAGATATCAGGTATTAAATCTAGAGATTCTGATGAAGGAGTGAGAAACATGCACATGTTAAACGATGCTCAAAAGGCTAATCCTTATCTGGTAGTGTCCTAATTTAGTGGTATGCATGAATATCAATTCCAAATTCTACACGATTGATTAACAAACCAATTACAGTGTCGTGCATACTCTCTAACTTTGAAAAGCAAATCGTTCTTCGTGCCAACC
>NZ_ML014825.1 GCF_003675895.1 Parashewanella curva | reverse complement strand
ACGACAGAAGCCTTTTGGCATGCTTAAAATTTGGTAAACCGTATGAGAACACTACAAGATCTATGTTGTTTTTTTGTTAATGGTTGAAAATGTACGGATACTTAAATCACCATGCGAAATGTAGGTAGGTCTAAAAGAATGTATGCTATTAGCAATAGCACCATTGGCAGCAATAGCGACGCCACCACCTAAAGCAGATGCCATTGCCGGAATTTGTTTCATCACCAAAATGCATAAACCAAGCACGATGCATAACATTGAACTATCGCTTAACGTGGTAACGGTTGAATGGTTCATAGCGATTTTATGAAGATAACTACTGGCTACCGAAGTCATCAATTGCCCTGAAGTCACACCAAGTAACAGCACAAACCCGAAGTTCAGCACCATTGCTAACCAGCTTTCGAAGAATCGTTGTGTCGCTTGAAACAGCAGTAGTACAAAGAAAGCTGGTCCGATAGCCAACAGCACGCTCACCATCACTTTGCTGAGTAAAATGAAAAATGCGACCAACAAGGTTAGGCAACTGCCAACCAGTAATACGGCTACAGCAATAAAGTACATACCGAAATTGCCATTCATTACTCCACCTTGCTTCCACGCATTATCGGCTAGCGCAAATACTTGGCTGAATAATTCATCCAATAAATGTGCTGCATCTAATGAGTGACCACCCTCGACAATTGACGCTATGGTTTGTGGCGTTTGGCTTAAAAAGGTAACGACCGTTTGGTTGTAATTACTCACGGTTAAGCCCAAAGCCAGAATGAAACCGATACGCAATATTCGAAAGAAGCCCTCTTGTAATGGTGCTTCGCTTCGACCTGTCATCAAGGCATAACCCCAAATCGCTAACCAGATGATCATCAAGCTGGTAAACAAAGGCAGTAGAAAGTGGATCAAACGCTCCGAACCTTGCTGAACATAATCATTCAAGGCTCTATCTACCGCATGGAATATCCCTTGATACAGATTGCTTTTGCCAGCCATACATAATCCCCGTGTTCAGTAAAGATTCGACATCTACCAATCTATGGGATGAAGCTCACCAGCGGATAACTGGTTAGCGGCATGTAAGGCATTGATGCAATCAGGCTCTTTGTTGTATTTAGCAGGATCATCACTGCACAGTTTTAAGGTTTGTTTTAACACCTCATCGTGTTTCATAAACCAAGTGACCGTATGCCCTTTGTGTTTAAACTTTGGTTCAGGCGGTTTATTACAACCAGTAAGACAAAGCACAAATAAGCTGATGATGGCGCACAAAAATGCTTTCATTGAAATACCTCATTTAGTTTGTCACACCTGCGTAGGCAGGTGTCTAGCGACTATAAAGGCTCTGGATTATTCGCTTCGCCCGATATTTAAATATCGTTCAACGCCCACACGGGGCTTTTGTCCTGTCTTCGCAGGAATGACGATTACCAATCAATCGGGTGTAACTCGCCAGCTGACTCAATCGCCATTTGAGTAATTTTTTGTTGTGTTAATGCTTCACTGGCTTGTGCTTGAGCATTGAGTAACTGCAACTTGGCTTGCTCGTTTTCCAGCATCACACCTTCGGCATTAATCCGAGCCTGAAGATCTTCAATATCCTTTTGTTGTGGTGCTTGATTAATGTGTTGAATAAGCCTCATCAACTGCTGATAACGCTCTTGAGTTTGCTGCAATGAAATTTGTGTTTGCCCAAACCATTCACCACGATAGCGACCAATATCATCGTAAAGCCCTGCAACATCACCACCTAAACTGAGCCATTCACTGTTATGAATACCTTGCTTATTTAGAGTGAGATTTGGGTCAACTTTTACTGAAACGTCATAAGCCGAATCAATCACGTTCGCCATACCACGAATGCCATTGATACTACTCAGCTGAGACTTAGCCGTTTGTACTTGCTGCTTTAGCGCATTAATTTGTTCAAGCATGTGCTTAACTTGAATGATATTTTGATGCAGGTTTGCCACATCAATAACGGGAAAGGCTTGTACCGAAACAGGCATGAAAACCAATGCGAGTGAAACAGCTAACCACTTCATTTTTCACCTCGCTTATCAGCCAATGCCTGATAATAAAGTGGTAGCCACTGAGTCGGTTCATCACCAACTTGCTCAATCAGTTGAGTCATTAACTGAACTTTATCGCAAGTGCCAGAGATCACCGCTAACTCTTCATCAAAGCCGTTTAAGTTCAAAGTATTTACCGAACTCGACTGGCCTTGCTTAACAATGAATTGCCGTGAATTCGGTTGCAGCTCAGTTTTAATTAACTCGAACTCACGCTCACTAAGATGCAGACCATCAATGTACTCTTCTCGTCTGGCTTTAGGATTCGGCATTAGAATGAGCGTGGCGCATTGCTCAATGAGTGAATGAGCGATTGAAGAGTTGAGTACATCACGGGCAGACTGAGTACCATAAATCATGATGCCGTTTTGCTTGCGAATTGTTTTTTGTTTGTTATTGGCTAAGTCTTCAAAGTATTCATCTGCCAATAGCTTCCAAAATTCATCCATAACGATTTGCAATTTACGACCATCAATCAAGCTTTCAATCCGATGAAACAGATACATTACAATTGGCGTTCTGATCTCAGCCACATCCAAAAATTCAGTAACATCAAACCCAAGTAGTTTGTGCTCATCTACCGATAGCTCGTCAACGTCATTGTCCAGCACCCAAGCCAACTCACCACCTTGACACCATTTGAGTAATTTGGCATGACAACCTTCGGCTTCAACAGGGTCAAGAAACTCCAAGCATCGGCTTAACCTTCTCATTGGCTTTTCAAGACTCATCACTCCACGAACAGCACTAACAACTTCTTGCTGTTGGGTGTGGTTCAGGTTATCACCGCATAATTTACTGATCAGCCGAGTCAGAAACAGCTGATTAGCGGCTGTTGGCGCTAGCTGAAACGGATTAAAGCCTGTTACTTTTCCCATCTGCAAAGGCAGATATAAGCCTGAGCATGCTCGAACATACACCTCTAACCCTCTGTCTTTATCAAAAATGATTTGAGTAGCGTTAAACTTCTTACTTTGCGAAATCAGAAAACCTTGCAGAACGGTTTTACCGCTACCCGATGCACCAATGATCAAGGTATTGCCTAGTGCGTGATGCTCATCCTTAAGCTTGGTTTCCTTGGTAGACTTGTGAGATCGATGGCTCTCATGAAAGTTAAAGTAATAGGGGGCGCCAGATGAGGTTTTTAATAATGTGACCGCATCCCCCCATTGGTTGCCAGTCATGTAACCCGAAGGAAAGTTATGAAAACTGCAAAAGCCAGCAAAGTTCTTAGATGAAATGGGAGAAGGACGAGGACGAAACCGACTGTTAGCTGGAAGTTGTGACCAAAAAGCAGCGGCTAACGCTGTGCTTTCACGAACAGGAATAACCGCAATATCTGCTAACTCTGACTTGAGTTGCGACAAGTATTTTTCAAGCTGTGCTTGGGTATCAGATAAAACCGTTAGTGTTAAATGGTGTTCGCCATAAACAATGCGGTTCGAGGTTATGTCGTCTAGCCCCAAGTCAATCGCTGCAATTTGTGAATGAGCAAAGTCACCAGTGGTATGCAGCCGCTTTTGCTGACGTTGCAATAACTCAGTCGCAACAGGCTTAGATAAGAACTGAAAACTTTGGCTCAATACCAATTCAAACGGAGCCGACAACAGTGCATTAAGCAAACCCGCTTCTGTTTGTTCAGGGTATTCCGAGATCCCCAAACAAGCGCCAAAACGGGTTTGCGTAATGCCAGTTAACGCCAAAACATCACGACCAAACAGTGGGCGAACTCGCATCAATGAATCAGAAATATTGGCTTTAGGTAATGCCCTTTGCTGCCATTCACCATTAACCAAATAATCCAATACCGTCAGTAGCTCAGAATAGATAACATTGCCTTTCAGATACACACCTAAGCGTTGTGGCTGATAAGCTGATAATGAAGAAATTACGGTTTCTACCACTTCATTAAGCACATCAATGGCCTGTGTTATTTCTTCATTGAGTTGTTCTGACGTGAGCTTCTGAGCCTTACCAAACCAAGACGACAATGCTTGATTTGGGCTTCGATAAATGATGCTCAGGTAAAGCTCATTCACCATCAATTGGCTTTGGCAAACCATAGCGGCATATTTGTCATTGAGCTTTCTATCAAACTCACATTCAAACTGACCTTGGGGGAAAACTTGGTGTTTCTTACGAACTAAATGCGTCCATAAACAAAGGTTCGGACTGACGATATTTCTCAGCAATAAATTGAGTTGTTCTTTCCAAAGCTTTACTTGCTCTGGTGCAACCGACTCATGAGCCACACCTTGTAAACGAACTATCTGTAAGTAATCACCACTGTGAGTTTTTATGGTGTGTTCATCGACATGAGTTTGATAAGGAATGAACTCAGTGGCTTCATTCTCATGTTGCCAAATGTGCTTTGGTGTGGACGCAATCATAAGCCGCACCTCTGATTGCGAGTATTACGATAAGGACAAGCCGTAGCAGCACCCAAATGTCGCCAAGCTATCGACTTAGCTTTGGTCTTGAACCACAAAAGCAGTAAACGGAATAACCTTGGATCACGTAGACAGAGCGCATACATCACACCATGAATAGGCACATACAGCAGTAGCATCAATGGGTTCTTAGTCACAATCATCAACACAGCAACCAATGCACCAGCGACAATAATGCCATCCAAAGTCACGCCCCATTTCATTGCAGGACGAGTTACCGCTACAAACAAAGGATCATGCTGATTCATCTCAGTAGCGCTCATCACCATCCCCTACTTCACCGCAGCTGAAATAAGATCAACAATGGTTGAACCACCAAACACCAACACAATGCCTGCAATATACTTACCGCAAGTCTCGCCCGTGATCCTGCCAAACCAAGCCAAATAACCCAAAATGGCAATACCAATAATTGCTGCACTTCGAGCAATACCATTAGTCAGCAGATCCATCACCCAATCCACACCTTCAGTAATCGGATTAGCAAAGGCGATTTCAGGAGCGAGTAATAGGAATGACAACAGCCACAACTGAGCAATCACAGCCTTAGTCAGCTGAATTTTTTGTGGTGAAAATTGATAGGGTTCAGAAATGAAAAAGCCTTTCATTCTTCGCTCTCCTATGAGTTAGAGCGTGTGTATGAAAGGCAGTTTAGGATTATGCGTGGTTGTTGGGTATGTTTATCAAAACATCACATACACATTCTTTGATTACACAGTATGTTTATACTCATCTTGTTCTTCAAGCTCTTTTACCAAGCCTGGCTCTACAACACCTTCGAGTTTGCATAAAATACGATAATTTGAAGGAGCATCTTGTGAAACACTTTCAACTGAAATACTAATATTTGAAGATAACCTCATAAGCTTCTGAATATCCTTTGCAAGATATCTAGGGCAATAACCAATAGCTTCTACTGGGTTATCAACACGAATTAGTATAGCCTTAGAATCATTGTCGTTTTGGCAATCCAAGCACAAGAATAGCTTATCTCCCTGAGCCAGTAATTCTATTCTTTTTTGTGCAGATTCGGTCATATGACTTAGTCCATGTGCAAAAAAGAAATGCTCAAACTCTCCTGATTTCTTAATTTCAACACGTCGAAATACTTGAAGTTGATCTGTGCCTCTCATTCCACCAGAGCGAGCAAGAATGTTCAGCGGTGTTGCTTCACTATTTTTTAACCCCAACCACTCAATGAACTTCGGATACTCTGGTCTTCTTTGAGATAAAAGCCGATTGTAAAATAGTGGAAATAGCTCTTCCGATACATAGGACTTATTTATATTATCCATACCACTGAAAGGAACAAATTTTTCAGCTCTTAAAGCACCTTTTGTATAATGAAATTCATACCCTGAACCAGTTTCCGACAATGCACCTACAACATGCCACTCTCTTGATTCAGGAGATTGCCAAGCTAAGAACACTGGATTAGACCCGTTCATCTGTTAATAACCTTTTTTTATTTTCAATAACCATTTGAAGTGCGAATTCTCTAGCTTCTGATGAAATAACGTCATCAGGTATCGCATTAAATATATCATTTATTTTGGAGTCTGTGAGTTCTTTCAACTTGGATATCCAATATTTTTTTGCTGAAGGTCTTTCTGAAACAGCCTCAAAAAATGCATCTAAAGTAAATAAAGGCTTCTTGTCTTTTTTAAACCTAAAGATTTCAGAACGAGCTTTAGTTACAAAAGTTGCGACCATTCTATTTTTATCTTTAGTCAATAAACGCTCTTTTCGCTCTTCATCTTTGAGCTCCCTACCTAAACTTGCTGCATGGTCATATGTTTCACAAAGATATTTTTCTGATGATGTCATATCGACAACGATGGCCCAATTTTCATGATGCCTATCTTGATTACTTATCAATGCATCTAGCATTAAATAACCACAGAAAATATCTCCAGAATTCAGTTGATTTTTTTGCCATGTCTTTGGAGGTAAAACACCATTATCTAAACAAGCCAAAACTCGTGTTACGGTATGCTCTTTAACCCTTACTTGTTTCTGACTATTTATCAAAGGTTCAGGGTAGCTATTGGGAGTCTCATTATGTAAAACCTCATTCCCCATAACCATACGACTGTGAGGTGAGATAATATTCGGAGACACTACACCACTTCGACCATTCATTTCAGCCATATAATAAATGACATGAGGTATACCAAGAGATTTACATAATTGTTCAGCTACCTTTTCTGACCAGTGTTCACCTGTATCTTTTCTTGAGTACTTGAATAACCATTTTGAATCATGCTCTTTGAACCGAAACCAAAATTTCTCTTTTGTACCAAGCTGTTCAAGATCAACTGGATCAACTTTAATTTTTTTTACTTCATATTTCATATTAGTACTTTCTAAGATTTCAAAAGATGATATCAAAAAGATTGAAATAACAAAGGCGACACCAAATTCAAGGTAAAACTTAGCCTTATACATTAACCCCCCAAATAAGTTACCACTCTTCAATATTCATTGTAAGGTTACTTTTTTGTGGCGTATTACAGACACCTCCAGCTCCCACTGCTCCAACAACATAAACCGACAGGGCTTTTCATCTAACCAATCCCTAAAATTTTTCCCACTATCAATCGACCAAGAACCGCCTTTAGGATCATTGATTACACAGCTATCAAGCGCTGCTTCGGCATGACCAAACAAAGCTTCGTTGAAACCAGTGTAAGCAACCAGTTCTCCTTCGTGAATTAGAGCTTGATATTGATGCAGAGCTTTACAAAGGCAGTAATCAAACAACAGACCATCATTGATATAAATAGCATCGGTTAACAGTAGATAGAGCTGTTTTATATCTTGGTTAGCGACAGGGAAGCTTTTTTGAATGGCTTTAAGGCAATGTTGGTAAACGGGATTGGTAGCAATCCAATGTTGCATTGCTTCATCAAAACTCATTACTGCGGCTTGGAGTGTGATTTCTGGTTTCGTCATGCTTAAGTACCTGACCACAAGTTTCTTAAGATTTTCTTGTGCCCTGCTTCAGCACCCTACGTCGTTGCAATTTCGGTTACATAGCTACGGCTATGCGCCCTTCATTGCGCCTTGTATAGCACTAAATCAGAACACAACAATTTTCAAAGAACTTATCGACAGGCACTTCACCCTCGATAAGCGACTGGAAAATTAACGAATATCAATATATCAGCGATTAAGATTATTGAAATAAGCTGCTTAGATTTTATACAAATATCGTTATTCGATAATCGTATTTTATAAATTATCAATTTTTACTAATAATGTTCATTCTTTCACTTTTGGCAATTTTTTCAATTTTGTCGATTTTGTCACTTTTGTGCATTTTTTCATTTGGAGGTTATTCGTGATTAAAGAATCTATCCCCGAATTACCTAACGATGCTTATCAAACACCATCCTCAAGAGTGAAGAACTTAAGAATGATGTTAGGACTAAGCCGCAAGAAGTTCGAAGAGGTTACAGGCATTTCCGCAGCCACTCTTCAAGCATGGGAAACAGACAAAACCCCACTTTCCACTAAAGGCGCAAATAAGTTAGTTGCAGCCTTTGAAACACTCAACATCAACAGTACCACTGACTGGTTACTTTTAGGTGAAGGTTTCCCACCACGTTATCACCAACCAGAAACCGAATGCTTTGAACTGGATGCTCGGATTTTAAAAGAAGTCTTTTACTTTGAGCAGAATAACCCTTCCCCTATTGTCTCGATTATCTGTGATGATTCAATGGCTCCGTTTTACGAGCTAGGTGATTATGTTGGCGGTTGTCAGTTACTACCTAATAAAGCTGAAAAGCTGATTGGGAAAGATTGCATCGTCACGTTAGAAACTGGTCAAGTGGTGATCCGCAGAGTTCAGCAAGGCAAAGAAGGTCGATTGAATTTATACAGCTTGAATTACGAAACCCAAGCTGAGAACGCATTTATTTCGGATTGTAAGATACAAAGGATTGCTCAAATTATTTGGCATCGTCGTACTGATGCTGTTTCGATTTAACTCAAATCCTTGTTGGATTGATAAAGAGGAGCAATAACCATGCAACAACCACCCTACTTCACTGTCGATTTATCTGTTCGAGTAGCTGATCTTAACTATGGTAATCACTTAGGCTACAACGGATTGGTGTCACTTCTGCATCACGCTCGATTAGAGTATTTCAAACACTTTGGCATTAACGAATTGGATGTTGATGGCGCTACCGCTTACATCAAACAGCTTAAAGTAGACTATCAAGGTGAAGCGTTTTTGCATGATGTACTGCATTTTCAATATCGAGTATTTGAAACCACCAGAGCCGTATGCACCTTTGAAGCTTTGATCACCAAGAACGATGACCACGCCCCCGTAGCCCACGCTTTCGAAACCATGATTTTATTGGATAACCAAACCAAGAAAGTAGTTAAGAATTCCAATGGCTTTGCAAAGCTAATCGACTATCGAGGTGAGTAATATGAACAATATCATCGCTACGACTTACTTCAACGATACCTTTGAGCAGATATACCAAGACTTAGCTTACAACTACGGCTGCACTTATATGTCGTATGTGTTCGAACAAAACGGACATCGTGTGACTCACGCCACCAATCAAGAATGGAACAGCATCTACTTTGGTGAAAACCTACTAGACCGCTGCGCCCTATTTCGAGTTGGAAAACGCTTTATGAAACGCAAAGGCTGCTTTGAAACCGTCTTCCGCTGGAACGACATTAAAACTGTTAGCAAAGACGAACACGAGATCAACGGCATCCGCACCGAATTCAACATCCACAATGGACTCAGCTTCGGCAAAAGCTACTATGGCTCAAAAGAATTCCTTGGACTCGCCACCGACAAAGCCCATTCAGAATTCCCACAACTATTACTCATGAACAAACCAGAAATGGACTACTTATTATTCAGAATGAGAAGAGTAGCGTTTATGGAGAGGTTGACAAAAAACATTGAACATTCAATGTAATAGTGTGATAGCTTGCTTACCACAAATGCATTAGCAATTTTGTTTTTAAATAAATTAAAACGATAAAGGGATTTTTATGAAAGCTAAGTTCATTGGTTTTGCTTTGCTATTTATCACGCTTATTGCACCTGTATACGGTGAAGTATTAGAGTTTCCAGCAACTAAGTTAGGGAAAGTCACAGCTGAAATAATTCTGCCTCCATCATATCAAGTGAATGATGAAACACCATATCCTGTAATCTATGTACTTGATGGTCAACAACACGGTAAACATACTGCAACCAATTCAGCATTTTTAGCATCAACGGACGTTATGCCAGAGCTTATTGTTGTCGCACTTAATGGCATAGACAGAAACCGTTACTTCACTACCCCTTCAAAGAATAACAATGCAGGTGAAGCACCTGTTCTTCTTGAATTTATTCATCAAACACTGATCCCAAAAGTAAATAAAAATTACAAAACTTCTGGCTTCAATATGGTTGCAGGTCACTCTTTAGGTGGATTATTCGCAGCCTATGTTCTCCAAACAAGGCCAGAGACTTTTAACGCTTATTACCTTTTTAGCCCTGCCATGTGGTGGAATAACGAATCATTGACGGCAAAAGTCAAACCTCTAAGCATAGAGAAAAAGCCATTCGTATATTTGAGCATTGCAAACGAAACAGGGCGGATGAAAACCACTTACACCAACTATAAATCTGCGCTACGTAAGCAAGGGATAAGCTTTGAAGAAGCTAACTTCCCTAATGATGATCACATGACCATTCCGTTAAATGCTCAAATCAGTGCATTCAGAGCACAGTTTCATAACTGGCTATTACCTTTCACTTACATCGTAAATGACCCCAACCTATTCTCTAGTCACTACAAAAAGCTGAATGCTATCTATGGCACAAATGTCAAAGGTCAAGAATTTGAAATTGGACAGCCAGTACAGCATATCATCACTCAGCTAAAGGATAAGAAAAAGGCATTGGTTGCAAGCGATGTTCACTTAGCAGAGTTTCCAAAATCTCAATGGGCGTATAAATCAAAAGCAGATGCTTTTGCCCTCAATGGAAACTTCAAAGAGGCAATGGTTTACATGAAAAAGGCAGTATCTATTGCTAAGAAAACCAAGAGTGATTATCTGCCAGAAATCGAAGAGGCTTTAGCAGATTTAAAATCTAAGCTTTAAAATATGAGCCATCACACCTCAACTCTATCACCGTGACTTGGTGGAGTTGAGGTAATAAAAATCAATTTATTACTGTTCTAATTAACCCATATGCCGCTTGTGATCCATTGATTTATGGAGCACTCGGATTACGGTCAGATTATTGCCTTTGACTTTATAAAAAACAACATGGGATACGACAAATAGCGCCTGCAAATTTGGGCTTATTTCATCGCAATTTCGACCAAGCTCTGGTGAAGTGGCAGCTTTGGTAAAAGCACTGTTTAAATCTTGAATATATTGTTCAGCTCTGGCTTCACCAAATTGTCGGTAGCTATAGATAAAAATATCTTCTAAGTCTTGTATGGCTTTGGGTTTTAGATGAATTGACTTAGCCATTCTGAGCTTTCATCTTCGCTGTTGTTAGAAATGAGTTCATATCCCACTTTACAGCTTCACCACTACTTTCACCTTCTTCGATCAATTGACGAAGTGTTTCTAATTTTGAGTGAGCTTGTTTCTCTTGTAAAAGTCTTAGACCTTCACGAACGACTTCACTATTTGTCTTGTAATTTCCTGACTCAACAAGACCTTCTACAAAACTGCGTAGCTCTTCACCTGTATCAACGGTCATTGTTCTTGCTGGCATATCGGCTCCAATAATGAATCTTTGCTCAAAGTATAAGACATATACTTACACTCTTTAAAGATCACACGCAAATTAAATATGTATTAATTTACAATTTCAAATGCTTCACATTTCGTGCCTTGGTGATAAATCATCTGCCAATTACTATCACTTTGCTGCTGCCAAATTGAGCAACGATGAGAATATAAAAAGTCACTATCTCCTCGCTTGAATGCAGATTGATAGAGTAACATCGCAGTATCATTTGAAAGTAAACGACACTCAAAACCTGTTGCTTTTACGGTAAACGAATCTTCAGTAGGTAGTCGGCTCATTACATTGTCTTTGCCAAATCGCAGACCAGTGCTTGAAACTTCAATGAAGTCATCAGCAATGAGTGAATTCAACTTAGATTTTGACGACCTAACTGCATCAGAGAACAACGACTTTTCAAGTTGGATAATTGTTTCTTTGATGGATTTGATTTTCACAACTACACAGCTCCATATGAAATATTAAAAGAAGACTTGAACCCCTCAGCTTAGAAAAGTTGGTTATCGGTGTAAATACAAACCACCAACAATATGAATCCCTAATACTGCATACAGCCATTTTGTAAGCCATTCATGACTTTCAAATGCAAAGCCAAACACATCTCGGTCTACTGGTGTAAATGGAACAGACAGAACGCCTAAAAAGTCTAATGGCAATTCACCATTTATTAGAGAAAGGAAACCTGAAATGGCAAGTAATGCGAAGGTTAGATAAAGCGAGTAGTGCAACCCATAAGTAATAACCTTATGCCTCACACTTTGGAAAACCATTTTCGTATCACGGTTTGGATATATGCGATTCCATAAAATGCGACCACCTAACAGAACAAATAAGGCAATGGCTTCAATAAGGTGAGTTGTCATTGCGTCTTGCTTATGAATCAAGTCGCCCTTAATACGATAATCAGTTATGTGTATTGAGGTTCCCATTCCCCAAAGCATATCAATGATGATAATTGCGGATAGCCAGTGTAACCCTCTGTCGATGTAGTACGCTTTTGTGTTTGTCATTATCAGTCCTTTTTTGACGCCACATTTTTATGCGCTACACGATATCACTATATCTAATAGCCAGATAGCAGGAATAGGTTTAACGGGAACAATTTATGTAACATAAAAATTACAACTTTCCCTAATCGCCTTCATCCGTTTATTTGATTGTTTACAAGCGAGGTTAATGATACCTACTTCTTCCGTACAGTTATTGTCAGATCTCCAAGGAGCGCAGCTGTCACTGCTTAAAGAGCAAACAGGTTCCTCGCATTGAACATCAACTTTGGGTTCAGTTTTTTCTGGCTCAGCCCTTTGCAGCTCCCAACCTTCAAGCCTTGTTTCTATTTTTGCATCAGCAATAACACCGATGATTTTAATGATGTCTTCACCGTAGCGGTTCGCAGCTTCGTTGACGATTTTGGCAAGCTTGACTGGACGATTGCCTCGCTTACAGCATAAGCCTCCGTTGGCTTCAATGTAGCCTTGCCAGTTGGCAGCATCAGCGGCTTTTCTAGCACGCTCTAAAATATCGTCATTAGTGATGGCTTGTCTTCTCCTTCGTAACTCTCGCCATACTGTGACTGGCGCACCACCGATTTGTTGAAACTGCCGTATTCGCCATGTACTTGCCCAAGATGCAACGCCTTCAGCAGCATGCTTGCCAGAACTTTCTGCTTCAAAGTCGACATCAACATAAGCACCATCAATATTTTTGGCGATGTATTTGGCAAGATAGCCTGTAGCACTTCCAAAGGCTGGATCGATTGGTTTGAAATCAAAGCGAGGGCTGCAATCTTCAGGCGTGAAGTGTTCCCCGACAATATTCAGCTCTTCTTTATCGTGCTCAACCGCATATTCACAGATAATTTGCCTAGCCAGTTCTACTTGCTCAGGCTTAAAGAACAACAATAAATGCCAGTGCGGTGTTCCATCGTGATGAGGTTCAACAACTCTAAAGCCAAAAGTTTCGATTTCATTTCTGGCAAATTTAGCTCTGACTTTTGACCACTGCTGGCAAAGGTATTTTTGAGTGTCCCTTGGCGTGGCGCCTTGGTAATTTGAATTGGCGTGGCTTTTACCTGATTTGTCTTTTACCCAACTATGGTATTTGGAAGGCGCAGTCCAAGTATAAAACTCACCAACATAGCCATGCTCTTCAGCTAATTGTTCAAAGCCTCGCATTCTGACCATGAGTTCTACTCGTCGATGTTCAGGGTTTGAAATCGAGGCATTCACCGCTTCTAGTAACGGTAGTTCTAAATCGTGCTCCTCATTAATGAGCAACATCATCTTTAGCCAAGTAAAATTAGCTTTTTTACGAGCTTGGTATTCTTGCAAGGTTTTATGAGAAACGTATGGAGAGACACCACAGCGAACCTTACCGACAATAATGGCTGCGTGTTCTTTGTATTGTTGATAAGCTCGATTGAGCTGATTGAGCCACCATTGCTCATCAATCAATCTTGCTATGGCTTTAGCGATAAGATCAAATTCACCTGAGACGTCATCCCCCCGAATAATTTTGTTCTCTAGCTTAATTAAATTAGGAAGATACGGACTAAACCCCCATCGATCAGCTGGATGCTTTACCGCTTTGATAAGCTTTACAGCATTAACTTGTTTGGTTCGCTGCTCAGTTTCATCTTCAAGGATCTTTAGACATAAGGTTGACCATTCATGTGCGGTTTCACTGAGCCTTAATTCTGAGCAGAGGTGGTAAAGAGGGATTGGAAACTTGCGGATCACTTCATTGATAAACTCAACACGCTTTCTTAGCCAAATGTTGGCGCTACGGGGATTGGAGTACTTTTTGTATCTTCGAAGATATTCATTCTTTAAAGAAAGAGCCGAAGCCTCGGGGATACGCTGTAATTGACCTTCCATCCATCGTAAATTGACTTTTATGGCTTCAGATTTAATTTGAATTTCGTGCTTGAGTGTTTGAATTTGTAATGATGTAGATCTTGGGTAATGGCTAATGAAATCGATAAGAAGTGGATAAGATAAAACATCGGGGATCGAGGCTAGATAGGAAACTACACACTGTAAGTCCAGTTCACTAGAACCGACAAATTTATCAGATAGTTTTAATCCTGTCTGAGCCTCAAAATGCTTGAGTTCCATAACTGTATGCTCTGCACTTTTTGATCATGCCGCTTGGCGATGCTGGTGATAGCCAAGCTGCTCATGCAGAACATCACTGAGCTGTGAGCATATTTCGTATAAATCAATGTCATTGAGCACTAATAAACACACTCTTAGTAGTGCAGATGTCATGCCTGCATAACGGTTGGCTAGTGAAAAATCGCCATGGCGAATAGCTGACCAAAATTTACTGTATATTTCAGCCAAGATACGACGCATGGCTAAATGCTGATGATTAGACAAATCAAAGGCGTAGGAAGACATAATCGCTCTCCTATAAGTGATTAAAAGTTGGGTTTATTTAGATGAAACTTAGCGAGATCAGCCGCTTAAGAGGTTAACTTCTGATTGTTTACTATTGGTTGCAACAAAGGCATTGTGACGAGAAAAATGACACTGTTCCTTGCTTAAGTTAACGCCACTAAACTCATTAGCGGTATCAGTAACAAAGATAATGGCGTGACGAATATCATTCCGCTGCTTAGGATTAAATTGCTCGAATTGATAATCCCAAAACAACTGAGAATTAATACCAGCTTGGATCAGCAACATGATTTTTTGCTCTTTAGTCAGCTTATCGTAATGACTAGCCAAGCTACTCTGCCCTAGCATCGCTCTCATAGACTGTATGGCGAGTTCAGCAACACTGTAGTTTTGATTGGTGTATGTTGAGGACGCTTTTACATTATCCATCACATCCTCCTTCATGAAGCTGCTGGTATCGAAGGACAACTTGGGAAACCATGACTCACTAATCGAGGCGTTCCTTTTGTTTCAAGTAACTCGATTAATTGCCTCAGTTCTGACATCAATTCTACAGCTTGCTTAACTATAGAATGACGAGCAGTTTCCGTGACTCGTTGCTTATCTCGAATTTGCAATGTCAGATCTGACAAATAGCCTGTATTTGAGCATATCTTCAATAGACAGTTTGTTATTGAATTAGCAGAGTTGGCGTAACCATCATTAAACAACTGCGATGGAAAGCAACCAATCTGAAATAGCACTCCATCAACGATACAGCGGTTATCACTCGCTAGCGTTATATCAACCAACTCATTCACGGTTAACTGGTGTGGTTGATTTAGGCAGAGCTTATTTCGCAACACTTGAGCACTTTGGAAACCAACTTGCTGAGCAAGATCTGATAAAACATGACTTTTAGCAAATGAACGAATTGCATTATTCACATGATCATGTTTGGATTTTTCATCTGTAAACATAGCTAAGACCTCTTAACATTGTTATGTTCCATTTGAAAACGATTTGTCCCTGAAAAGCTTTAAGACGAAGTGATAAGTTCAGCGGCCTCCTTGGTTAAAGCCAATAAATTAATTAAAGGCTTGTCTGTTCTTTTAAGCTTTGGACGAATTGGAAGTCGACCATCAGCAGCCATCTTCTTTATAGTGTTGTAGGGGACTCCAGAGAGTTTGGCGTACTCTTCATAAGTCACGAAGGGAGAAGCAATTTGAATAGCAATATCACTCATTTGATCGTATCCTTATTACTAACTGTCTTTCTTATGCGTTGGGGAATGCTACCGAAAGACTAAAATTCAACCATCGAGCAAGGATTGTTGATCTAATGAGTAGTATCGTCAAGCTGAAAAACATGAATTTTTCACATTCGCTAAATTCAGCATTAAATGCTGACGGTGGCAAAGAAATTGTTGAGCGATTGATCAGTCTCTTTTGTGTTCGTAATCGTCTTGAATTAGCAGAAGTTCTTGGCACTCATCCCGGCACCTTCTCCACATGGCAAACTAGAAACACCACTCCTTATGAAATGCTCACCCGTGTTCATTTAGCAACAGGTGTTTCAATGGAATATTTATGTTTCGGTAAAGGTGAACTACCAGATATCTTCCAAGGTACACAGTGGACATCAAAAGACGCACCACTCAGACAAACTGAAATAACGACTTCTTCATCAGAATCAAATCAGCTGTCTATTTACGCTGTAAGCAATGGCGATTTAAAAAAAGTAGAAGAATTCCCTGTCGCTCCACAATTCCATAACCGATTCGGGATCAGCACTGACGACTTCGCACTAGAACACTCAGACGGCCTACTCTTCATCAACACTAATCAAAATGTTGTCACCAAAGGCACATACCTCTTCAGCGTTAATGGCGCCCATCAAGTAGGTGAACTCAGACAGCTACCAGACGGTAACATCTACTTTTATGATGAAGGTGAAAAGTATCTGGTTGATACAGAAGCTACTGAGGTTAAAGGAAGAGTCGTGAAGGTGTTGGGTGAAAAGTGATGTTTTCCCCAACACTTTTTAGACAGCACTGCATTAGAGCTTTACTGAGCTGCTATGTTAGTTTGATTTAATTTCACCCCAAATAAAGGACGTACCCACTTCCAGCGTCGTATGCAAAATTCATGTATAAGTAAACAACCCAAAAATGTCGCTAGTGTTAAAGCTAAGAACTCAGTATAAACAGGTAGGTTTTGCCTCGTTAACCAATAACCAAACATAACAATTAATGTTTGATGCAGTATATACCAAGGAAATACAGCTTCTGTCATATATGACAACACCTTACTCGGTTTATTCAACCACTTTTGCGCCATCGCTAACATAGCGACAATAGAAAACCAAGGGTAAACTGTTTTTCTTACGATTTCAGAATAGTGCTCAGTCATTTCAAAAGCAGGTGACCAATAACTTTGTCCTTCTAAATACCAGACAATCGATGCCAATGAAGCTATACCAAAGACCATTACAAGAGAAGGGAGCAGTGCATTACTGACGGCTTTCCAAAAGCTACTATCCTTCGCAATTAAAAAACCGAAAATAAAAATACTAAAAAACAACTGATGATTAGCCCAGTCATCAATAAGAGCGTGTGTTGAAGGGTAGATTGGCTTTAATATAAAACGGTAAGTCATAAAAATGACTGTTGGAACAAGCATAACAATTAAGACCCCCAGCTCGTTATCTAGCCCAACTCTCATTATTTTCTGACCAATCCCATCCATAAATTTGATTAGCGGTCAAGAAACTGGGATTAACATTAAGGTATAAAACAACAAATAAACTACATACCAAAGATGATTCCAAGTAGGTATGATTATTGAGTATTTATCAAAACTGCCTATCAAATATTCTGGGTAGAAAGCCCAAAAGCCCGATGTTATTTCACCTTTATCTAACAGCTCTAACCACGACTGTAGCTTTTTTAGATAATCTTCAATCTTTATATCATCTGCTAGCAGCGACTCTATTGGTAAAAATGTATACGGCTTCAAGTACCATTTTAAATTTAAATGATTACGTATAGCTGCTGATAATGAAGGAGAAGCACCTTCTAAAATTAAACCATCGGGTGAAATTTCTATTGCAACAATTGTCGCTAACATCGAACCTAAAGAGCGACCATAGAAGAAAATTTTGTCATTACAAAATTTAGTGCTTTTTTTCACGCTTATAATCAGTAATTTTATAAGTGCAGCAGTGTTATCAACGCGGCCTTTTGCACCATCTTGTCCGGGGTAAGATAAATAAATTGCACTCAAATTTTTATCAGTAAAAATTTTAAATAATTCCTTTTCGTATCGTTTAATGCCTCCAGTCCTTCCAGAATGCGTATTCCGGTGAATTGGATCACCGATTCCAGATTGATGTGGATCACTAAGCACCTAACGTAACGTGAAGCCCTATTTTTAATCTATGTGATCCACATCAGTCAAGATTTCCTCTTTTTTACGCA
>NZ_ML014824.1 GCF_003675895.1 Parashewanella curva | reverse complement strand
ATTATTAGCTGGCTTATGGGTCTTTTTACAGCTCAACGAAGTTCTTTCTAACTATACCATTGAGGAGATTGAAGCATTTAGAGAGTTGGCTAGTTCGTTTTTTGGACAAACCATGTAGATACCTATGCCGATAACAGTTATACTTTTATCAAGAAATCAGATCCTAAAGTGGGACTTCCTGCTGTAGGTAGTGTTGTGGAGCTATCGGCTTCATTTCAAGATGTTGCGCCTCATTACAAGCCAAATAATTAGCTCCTTGCTGTAAGGGTAACTGTAAGGAGTTACTTAATCTTGTTAGATCAAAGACATAAGTTGCGGGTAGAACTGAGCATCAAGCTCAGCAATTTCTGTCTGCTCTTGCAAAATGTCGTTTAGTATTGATTCTGTTGTTAATGGGTTAGCCAATACAGTTCTGAAGACAACGGTATGTCTTCTTTGATACTGTTGAGGTCGAATACGAGTTCGAGATACGAAAGATTTGCCTTGTTCACGTTGGTGCTTTTGAATGAACTGAGTTAAACCGTCGAGTAAAGAATTAATATCTTCAATTTTGGTTTGGTCATTTTCAGATATTGCTTGTGTAAGCCTATCTTGAACCTCTTGTGGTACATAGCGATAAGTTAATAAGCATAATTCAGGCTCAGTGATGAGCTCAAAATCTGGGTGCTCATGGATTTGCTTTGCGAAATATTTCGCTTTTTCGATGCTGTTGTTTATCAGGATTTCATAACCAGATAGCCCAATTATTTTCAAACAAGCATGAACCAAAATAGCCATGCCAGGTCGAGAACCCTCAAGGGTTTGCCTTCCTAGGTCTTTTGAACCTTTGCGTAAAATATATTCTGCGTGATGAGTTATGGCTTGGCTGTGAGTTGGAGATTTAAATATCACCATGCCAGCTCCCATGGGAACATACATTTGTTTATGAGCATCGATGGTTACTGAATCGGCCAATTCAATACCTTTGAGTAAATGACGATACTTTGTGGAAAGCAACGTTGCACCGCCCCAAGCTGCATCAACATGAAAATGACAATTTAATTCTTTCGCTAAAGCTGCAAGTTCAACCAGCGGATCGATATTTCCAGTTTCTGTAGTACCTGCAATACCAACAATCGCCATAACCCGAATATTTTGTTTCGCTAATTCCTCTGCTTTTTGGCGCATTAACTCAACATCGACTTTATTATCGGCATCAGTTTCAATGGCAATAATATTCTCTCGACCAATACCCAATAAGTCAGCAGCCTTACCTAAGGAATAATGACCTCTTTCAGAAGTCAATATGGCGAGGTCGTTATATCCATAATGGCGTAAACCTGCCATAAGTCCCTGTAGAGCCACCCCTTTAAAGTCTCCATCGGCTTCTAGAAGGATGTTTCTTGCTGTCCACAGGGCGGTAATATTAGCAATTGTACCGCCTGAGCAAAATGCGCCAAGTGAGTGCTCTGCACTGTGCATTTTATCTTGATAAAAATCTTGTTCTTGCTGATACACTAAATGATGCATCATGCCCAATACTTGTTTCTCGAGTGGTGTAAAAGCTTTTGAGGTTTCGATTTTGACCAAGTTCTGATTCAATCCTGCCATCAATTTTGTTAGTGGCAACACGAAATAGGGCAGAGAAGAGGTCATATGGCCAATAAAAGTAGGAGCTGAGGTGTGAACCGAATGCGCCACTAAGTTTTGCATGATCTCGTCGGTATATTGAGATACAAAGCTTGGAGATTGTGGAATTTTATGGTCTTGAAACCATGTTTCAATTTCATTGAGAGTAAGCTCTTTCGCAACAATGTTATCACCCAGAAAACCAGCTAAATCTTCGGTTAGCTTTTGCTCAATAATACTCAACGTTGAGTTTGGATCTTCAGGAATTGTAAAGATCCTTTTTAAGCTTTCTTCCGAAGCAGTGGCTTGGCGATAATTAGATACTGTCATTCAGTCGCGATTCCAACTTATTAACTTAGAGTAAGGGCTTAGAGTGTGAGTAAAGCTCACAAAGGAATAGTAATTGAAACACAAATCCCAACAAAATTTTTCTTACCCTAAATTAATTTTGATTTATCAAAAGCTCGCCACTTTACTTTAACGGATTTTACCCTTCAAGGAGTTTTTGCAAATCTATCACTCATTTTGCAGGTGTATGGTGCTTGTTACGGTCTTAGGATACTTGTAGAATTTCGACATATTTAATATTGGAGAGCAAATTTTGAATAAGAGCTTGATTACTAATTTAATTGCGTCAGTTATCTTTGTCTTTGGTTATGTGTTGCAACAACCTTACCTATTTTCTATTGGTCTTTTTGCATTGTCTGGAGCAATCACGAACTGGTTGGCTATTCATATGTTGTTTGAAAAAGTGCCAGGTTTATATGGTTCAGGGGTAATTCCTGCAAGATTTTCCGACTTTAAACTTGGAATCAAAACGTTAGTTATGGAGCAATTTTTCACGGTAGAGAATATTGAACGCTTTGTTGGTAAGCAAACAAATGTTGCTTCTCATTCTTTGTCTCCAGTAATTAAAAAAGTGAATTTATCACCAGCTTTTGATGCATTACTTGAAACAGTTGAAAAATCCTCGTTTGGTAGCATGCTATCTATGTTTGGTGGAACTGATGCACTTGAGCCACTCAGAGAGCCATTTATTGAAAAACTTAAAGGCTCATTGATTTCGGTTACCGAATCGGATGAGTTTGCTGATTTAGTTAACAGTGAAATTCAGGATATTGCACCAGCAAATGATATTTCTTCGCAAGTTGAAAGTATTGTTGAGCAACGCTTAGAAGAGCTAACACCAGAGATGGTAAAAGATATTATTCAACAAATGATTCGGAAGCACCTTGGATGGCTTGTGGTATGGGGAGGCGTCTTTGGCGGTCTAATCGGATTAGTTGCTCAGCTTATTAGCTAAAAACTTTGAAATTTGGATTCCTAGAAGAACCAGACTGCTGGTGCTGTTTAGTCGAGGTGCCTCAGTTCGAACAGGTTGTGGAATTGTATTTTTTCTTGGCACACCTGCTACAGAGGGGGCGGCGGAGTGTTTGTCGGCGTTCCAGCACTGGCTTGTGAAGATTGTTGATGTGATTGCAGTGAGGTAACTCTTGCATCTTATCACGTCTCATTATTATCCGGATGGACTTCAACTGTTTCAGTTCGATTACCGCTAGTTTGAGCCCTTGGCGTTCTATCTGAGGCTAGAGGTTGAGGGTTTGTAGAAGCCTCAGTATTAAAGTCGGTTTCTTCATCATCTATTTCAGTAATACTAGGAGCTGTTTGAGTGTTTTGATGTGGTATAGTTTCTAAGCCTATTTCCTCATTTAATGTTTGGCGTGTTGGTTGAGCAGGTTGCGCTGGTGGATTATTCAAAGCAGGGTTAGTCAGTGGCTTGATATTCCATCCCTGCAGGCTTGCATATTCAATAGCATCTTGTTTCTCTAATTTTTTGATTAGACGACGGATATGCTCCTGATATCGGTATATTTTGGAGTGCTGAGGGTCTTTAAAAAGCCAAGAATAATCTTCAGGGTTAAACTGTAGATGTTGAGGTGAATTGGGTGATTGTCCCAATAAGTTTTTTAACTCTTGAAGTCTGGCTCTTACTTGATTAAGAGAGACCCCTTCACGAAGATCTTCTTTAATGGATTGTTCATCATTGTATTTTTTGTCTGTTGGCATAGGATGAGTGAGTGCATCAACAGTGGTCGGGGTTCTGTTGATAAATTGAGTCAAAGGCTTCAAAATTTGATGTTGTTTACCCGCTTGACTTCGAGTTGAATAATAAGAAAAGTCTCTTAATGCTGTTGTTTCATTTGTGCCCAAGTCTGTTTTATAGGCTTTCTTGTAAAGTGCCTGAGTAAAAAATTTTGAAAGGCGGGCTTTTTCTGCAGTAATTCTAATTTCACCAGTTGAAATGTTTACTCTGAAGCGAACACTGTCGTGATTGAATAAATAAGTGTCAGCTTCACCTTCAACTTTGAACTGGTTTAAATCGTCTTTGCTGAAGTCGAGGACTAAACTACCATATTTGAATTTAACAAGTTTATGTTCCAACCGAAGTACAAGCATCCCTTGGGAGTCCAAGGAGCCTGAAGGTGCTTGTCTGTTGGGAATATTTGTACTCGCCATACTCTGTGCGTTGCTCCTAACTACATCAAAATAAAGAATCTGCCCACGCTGTTAATAATGGCGGCTTTCGTGCGATTCATCAAATTAAGGTTAATTAATATTTTTATAAGATTTAGTTAGTTACAAAGAGCTGCAACAGCAAATATGATTTTACCAATCCGCACTCAGTAGTGATCGCTCAACAAGAGTTATAGGCTTTCAGTACAAGGCTCAAATTCGCAGTACTATATCCCCTACGGCCGTCATAAAAAGCTGACGCTCAACGGACTATGTGCTTTTGTTATAGTAATTCAATAAGTTACGACATAGTGATGGAAGCCTTTAGCCTTGCCCTTCGGGAGCTTATCTGTAGTAAAACTACTTCTCTTAATTGGTTTGACGTAGAGCTACTATGTCTTCACCAATTACGCTTGTATTTTGACTGCGGATATAGCTCTGAGTCGATCACATTTGAATTGCGGATTGGTATTAATGTTTATTTTTCATTGCTTTTGATCAAACCTTCCCAAAAATAGCTATAGTGATAATCACTGCCTGTTTCTATATAGGCGAGAATGTGTCAGTTGCGTTTAGGTAATACCTTTATAAACTGTCACCTGTTTGTCAAACCATTCCATACTAGAAAACTACTATCAGAGTTCTAACCTTATTTAAGGAGCTTTAATATGTCTTCAGGTAAATGTCCTTTTATGCACGGTGCTACAACTGAATCGGGGAAATCTATTGTGAGTTGGTGGCCAAAGAATTTGAATTTAGACATTCTGCATCAACATGATACTAAAACTAATCCATTAGGTGAAAGCTTTGACTATCAAGAGCAAGTTAAGCAATTAGATTTTAATCGCCTCAAACAAGATCTCACTAATTTAATGACGGATAGTCAAGCATGGTGGCCTGCTGATTGGGGGCATTATGGTGGCTTAATGATAAGAATGACATGGCATGCGGCAGGAACTTATCGAATTGCAGACGGACGGGGTGGCGCTGGTTCAGGGAATTTAAGATTTGCTCCACTAAACTCATGGCCTGATAACACAAATTTAGATAAAGCGCGGCGCTTACTTTGGTCGATCAAAAAGAAGTATGGCAACAAATTAAGCTGGGCTGATTTGATTGCCTATGCAGGAACAATCGCATATGAATCCATGGGGCTTAAAACCTTTGGTTTTGGCTTTGGGCGTGAAGATATATGGCACCCAGAAAAAGATACTTATTGGGGATCAGAAAAAGAATGGTTAGCACCAACAGGTGCGGAAAACAGTCGCTATTCAGGTGAGCGTGATTTAGAAAATCCACTGGCTGCGGTAATGATGGGGTTAATTTATGTGAATCCTGAAGGCGTTGACGGAAATCCTGATCCTTTAAAAACCGCTAAAGACATGCGCGTTACCTTTGAGCGTATGGCTATGAATGACGAAGAAACAGTCGCGTTAACAGCTGGTGGACATACCGTGGGCAAATGTCATGGTAATGGTGATGCTTCTTTATTAGGAGTAGAACCTGAAGCAGCAGATATAGAAAACCAAGGGTTTGGATGGGTAAAAGACGGTGGCGTAGGCAGTAAAGCTGTTACCAGCGGTCTAGAAGGAGCGTGGACTACAAATCCAACAAAGTGGGATAACGGATATTTTGAACTATTGCTTAATCTGGAGTGGGAATTAAAGAAAAGCCCAGCGGGTGCTTGGCAATGGGAGCCAACTAATATCAAAGAAGAAGATAAGCCAGTAGATGTTGAAATTTCAAGTATACGTCATAATCCAATCATGACCGATGCTGATATGGCTTTAAAGGTCGATCCTGAATACAAGAAAATTTCTGAGCGTTTTTATAATGATCCTGAATATTTTTCAGAGGTTTTCGCACGCGCTTGGTTCAAGTTAACCCATAGAGATATGGGGCCTAAAGCTCGTTATATCGGCCCTGACGTGCCGCAAGAAGATCTCATTTGGCAAGATCCTGTGCCAGCTGGAAATACAAATTATGATGTTGAAACAGTAAAGGCAAAAATTGAAGCCAGCGGATTGACTGTTAGTGAGTTAGTTTCTACTGCTTGGGATAGTGCCAGAACATTTCGTCATTCTGATAAACGCGGTGGGGCTAATGGCGCTCGTATTCGTTTGTCTCCTCAAAATAATTGGGCAGGAAATGAACCAGAACGGTTGGCCAGAGTGTTAAAAATACTTGAACCTATTGCGGCAGAAAGCGGTGCGAGCGTGGCTGATGTTATCGTTATTGCTGGTAATCTTGGAGTTGAACAAGCAGCAAAAGCTGCAGGAATTGATATCAAAGTTCCATTTACTGCTGGTCGTGGTGACGCGACTGATGAAATGACTGATGCTGAATCATTTGAAGTGCTAGAACCTTTACATGATGGATATCGGAATTGGCTTAAAGGTGATTATTTAGTAAAACCTGAAGAAATGTTGTTAGACCGTACACAACTTATGGGATTAACCGCTTGTGAAATGACAGTATTGATTGGTGGTATGCGCGTTCTCGGAACTAATCATAATGGTTCTAAGCATGGCGTATTCACTGATAGAGAAGGAGCGTTAACTAATGACTTTTTTGTTAACCTCACTGATATGCATTACCGTTGGATCCCTACAGGAAAAAATTCATATGAAATCAAGTCTCGTGATACTGACGAAGTTAAGTGGACAGCAACTCGTGTCGATTTAGTGTTTGGCTCTAACTCCATCCTGCGTGCTTATGCAGAAGTTTATGCTCAAGATGATAACAAGCAAAAGTTTGTAGAAGATTTCGTATCAGCTTGGAGCAAGGTAATGAATGCAGACAGGTTTGATATATGATTTTACTAGCATAATTAAAAAATATTCTGTCGTGAGTCTTATGCCAGTCAGTTAAGCTGATTGGCATTTTTTTATTACGAGGATTTTTAAGGTATCAAAATATGGAATATTATCGTTTATAAACCCAAATTAATTCGTTTCAACAAGTGTTCTCTTTACTATTTACTTGAAAGTAAAGCAAACATGATTTTCATCTATCTAGCCTGATTTTCTTTAACAATATCAGGTATAATTAAAAGATAACCAAAATTAAAAGTTTGAGCCATGTTACCCCAGCTTAGCCATAACCAAACTATTGAACCTGTTTACCTTTCTTATCTCGATGCTCTCGAGCGCAGCATTTTTTCTGGTGATATTGATAAACGGTATAACACCCGTGTTGTCCAAGCTACCGACAATTCTGTTTATCAATTTATTCCGCAAGCTGTTATTTACCCAAAAAATCAGCATGATGTTCAAGTTGTAATCAAATTAGCCAATCAAGAACAATACAAACAAGTAACGTTTAGCCCTAGAGGTGGCGGTACAGGAACCAATGGGCAGTCATTAACCCACGGTATTATTATTGATTTATCACGTTATCTTAATAAAGTATTGGAAGTAAATGCTGAACAAGGTTGGGTTAAGGTACAAACAGGTGTGGTGAAAGACGCTCTAAATGATGCATTACGGCCTCATGGTTTCTTTTTTAGTCCAGACTTATCAACGTCTAATCGAGCTACAATCGGTGGCATGATTAATACTGATGCATCAGGTGCAGGTTCTTTAGTATACGGAAAAACTTCTGATCACGTTTTAGGCTTATCCAGCGTATTACTTGATGGTAGCGTATTGGAAACGTCTCCAATCGATGTTAATCAAGTGGAAGAACAGCCTAGCTTTATTGCGAATATCGCTAAACTTTGTCAATACAATCGTGCATTGATCTTAGAGCGATTTCCAGATTTAAACCGTTTTCTTACTGGTTATGATTTAAAACATATTTGGAATGACGATTTCACTCAATTTGACTTATCTCGCATTCTGACGGGGTCTGAAGGCACTCTGTCAATCATCACTGAAGCCAAGCTTAACATTACGCCACTGCCGAAAAAGCGTTTGATGGTAAACATCAAGTACGATTCTTTTGAATCGGCATTGCGCCATGCACCTGATCTAGTAAAAGCTCATGCGACGGTAGTAGAAACCATTGATTCTAAAGTTCTGAACTTAGCTAAAGAAGATATTATTTGGCATTCGGTTTCAGATTTAATCGCTGATGTACCGAATAAAGAAATTGATGGTTTAAACATGGTTGAATTTGCAGGTGAGCCTGATGATGTTCAACAAAAGCTCGAATTATTGACGGCGCGATTGGACTCACAAATTCAAGCTCAGCAAGCCGGCGTGTTAGATTATCAATTTACGGGTGATGTTGGCAGTATTAGTAAAATCTATGCCATGCGAAAAAAAGCAGTTGGTTTGCTAGGTGCGACAAAAGGTAATCGTAAACCGTTAGCATTTGCCGAAGATACGGCCGTTCCACCAGAAAATCTCGCTGATTTTATTATGGAGTTTCGAGCGTTACTAGACAGCCATCAACTAAATTACGGTATGTTTGGTCATGTTGACGCTGGGGTACTTCATGTTCGTCCAGCATTAGATATGTGTGATCCTAATGATGAAAAGTTACTAAAAGTAGTATCGGATGAAGTTGCGGCATTAACCATGAAGTACGGTGGTTTGATGTGGGGTGAGCACGGAAAAGGGGTTCGAGGTGAATACGCGCCTGCAGTATTTGGTGAAGAGCTGTATAAAATCCAGTGCCAAATTAAACAAGCCTTTGATCCCGATAATCGTTTAAATCCGGGTAAATTATTTTCTCCTGATGCTTCCGAATTAAAATATAACGTCGATAGTGAAAAACGAGGGACATTTGATAGACAAATACCTGTTAATGTCAGAGAAGCTTTTCCTGATGTCATGAACTGTAATGGTAACGGGCTTTGCTTTAACTACAGTCCTCAATCGCCTATGTGCCCATCATTCAAAGCCACTGGTGATAGAATCCATTCGCCGAAGGGTAGAACGGGTGTTATGCGTGAATGGTTGAGACTGCTATCTAAGAGTGGAGTTGATGTAAATCAGCTTGCGGCTGAAAAGTCTCAAGGTGTGGTTTCCCGAACGGTAAATACCTTTAAGTCAAAGAGTGAGTACGATTTTTCGCAAGAAGTGATGGAGTCACTACAAGGTTGTTTGGCTTGTAAAGCGTGTTCTAGTCAATGTCCCGTAAAAGTGGATGTACCTAAATTCCGAGCTCAGTTTTTCGATATTTATTACAAACGTTATCTTCGCCCAGCAACCGATTATCTGGTAGCAGGAATAGAGCAAAGTTTACCCCTGATGGCAAAAGTGCCAAGGCTAATGAATGTACTGTCGCAAAATAGCTTTAGCCAGTGGGTTATGAGAAAAACCTTAGGTTACGTAGATGCGCCTGCGCTTTCAGTACCTACACTAGATACACATCTTAAGCACCATGACGCAACGTGTTACGATCTGACCAAGTTGCAAGCCATTCCAGAGTTTGAACGTGAAAACTATGTGTTAATTGTTCAAGACCCTTTTAACAGCTTTTATGATGCTCAGTTAGTGGTTAAGCTGATTAAGTTGATTGAACGACTAGGGTTACGCCCGGTTTTATTGCCCTATAAACCTAACGGCAAGCCCATTCATATCAAAGGTTTCCTGCAGCGTTTTGCTTCGGTTGCCCAAGATAGTGCAGACTTTTTATCTCAAGTCGCTAAGCTCAAGATGCCAATGATCGGCTTAGACCCAGCTTTAGTACTTTGTTACCGAGACGAGTACCGAGAAATCCTCGGTGAAAATTGCGGTGAATTTGATGTGTTGTTGGTGAACGAGTGGCTTTCGACTTTGAGTATTGATGGTATAAAAACGACTTCATCACAACAATTTACACTCATGAACCATTGTACTGAAGCGACAGCCAGACCTAGCTCGGGTAATGAGTGGAAGCAAATATTCAATAAATTTGGATTAGAGCTAGAAGTAAAGAACTTGGGTTGTTGTGGTATGGCAGGAACTTATGGTCATGAGCAAAAAAATCTACAGCGAAGCAAGAAGCTTTATGACTTGTCATGGACAGGTGTGATTGAGGTTCAGCAACCACAGCAAATATTGGTGACAGGTTTTTCTTGCCGTAGTCAAGTTAAGCGTTTTGCAGGCTTTAGAAGTCAACATCCAATTGAAGTGCTACTTGAGCAGCTAGGGTAAAATTATGAATAAAGACAATACCGCTGAAGCGGCGCTTCGTAAGATGTCGTCGCAAGTAGAACTTTGCAGTGAAGAAGTGTTATTCAACATTGATTCTGAAGGTCAATGGTTTTATCAAAATGCGCCATTGCCGTCTAAGTTTGCTCGCTTGTTCAGCGGTATTTTAAAATATATTGATCAAGAATATTTTCTTATTACTCCTGTAGAAAAAGTTCGTGTAGAAGTGGCTGCTGAGCCATTCAAGTTAGTGGATTACCAATTAGCTCGCGACGGCTCTGTGAACGTGACAACCTCAATTGGAACTGAATTTCACATAGAAAGCGTGAAAATGTTCAACATTTTCGACGATAAAATTACTTGTGATTTACCCAACGGACTGAATGCAAGCTTAAACAGAGCATGCTACTACCGATATATTGAAGAATTTTTAGCCTAAAAGGATTAACAAACTTAAAATAATTCAGTAGAGTGGTCTTATCGTTGGTGGTAAGGATACTGAATATGCAAAGACAACAAAGTCTGGGTTATTTAATCTCTCACTTTAATGTTGAGCTTCAAAAACAGATGGATATGAAGCTTAAACGCTATCAACTTGATTTAAAATACTGGCCAGTATTATTTGCATTATGGGAAAAAGAGGGGGTTACTCAAACTGAGTTATCTCACCGCTGTGATGTTGCCAATTACACCATGACCCGTTTTTTGGATGTCTTGCAAGAGCAAGGATATATTTACCGCCACCAAGAACAAGATAATCGCCGCGCTTTTCAAGTTTATTTAACTGATGATGCCAAAGCACTTAAACAGGATGTATGTACCGAACTTGAGCGTATGTATGATGAAATTCTTTCTGGTTTGAGTTCTGTTGAACGGGAAGCATTTTACCAAATACTTAGAAAAGTAAATCGTTTGGAGTAGTTTTCTTATGAAAGTAGTTCAAATGTCCAACCAAAGTCTTAAATGGTTTGTTATCGACCATCAATTATCTCAAAACTCCCTGTTATTTTAGTTTCGCTCCAATTGAACCTTAATTTTTAATCAATTGGAGAATAACAATGAAACGTATACCCGAACCATTTCGTATCAAGATGGTTGAACCTATCCGTGTGACAGATTTTCATGAACGTAAACAAGCCTTAATTGAGGCGGGTTATAACCCTTTCTTATTGCGAAGCGACGATGTCTACATCGACTTATTAACCGACTCTGGCACTGGTGCTATGAGTGATCGCCAATGGGCTGGTTTGATGGTAGGTGATGAGTCTTACGCTGGCAGCCGTAACTTTTTTCACCTAGAAAAAAGTGCTCAAGACTTGTTTGGTTATCACTATGTAATGCCAGTTCATCAGGGCAGAGGAGCGGAGCAAGTATTGTTTCCTTGTTTAGTGGATAAATGTGGAAGTGAAAAGCCAGTTTTTATTTCGAACTATCATTTTGATACTACTGCCGCCCATGTCGAAATCAGTGGTGCTAAAGCGATCAATACCCTCACTAAAAATGCACTGGATACTGAGACTTTTCATCCGTGGAAAGGGGATTTTGATCTTGAAGCTTTGAAGCATCAGATAGAAGTTCATGGTAGTGAAAATGTAGCAGGTATTATTATTACCGTTACTTGTAACAGTTCTGGTGGTCAGCCTGTGTCTATGGCGAATATTAAAGAAGTGAGTGATATTGCCAAGCAACATAATATTCCTGTAGTGATTGATTCGGCTCGCTACGCTGAAAATGCTTATTTTATTCAACAAAGAGAAGATGGTTACAAAGACAAATCGATCAAAGCCATAGTCGCAGAGATGTTCAGCTTTGGCGATATGATGACCCTTTCAGCCAAAAAAGATCCTATGGTGAATATTGGTGGGCTGTTATGCATTAAAAACGATACAGAGCTGTTTCAAGCTTGCCAAGGGCGTTGTGTACCCATGGAGGGCTTTGTCACTTATGGCGGGCTTGCTGGGCGTGATATGGAAGCATTGGCGATTGGAATCGAAGACAGTTGTAACCAAGATATGCTCAACTATCGCATTGGGCAGGTAGCCTATCTGGGTGAACGTCTACGTGAAGCAGGAGTCCCTATTCAATATCCAACAGGTGGTCATGCAGTATTTGTCGATGCAGCACGAATGCTACCACATATTCCACCTGAGCAATTTCCAGCTCATGCCTTAGCTTGTGAACTGTATTTGGAATCCGGTGTTCGCGGCGTAGAAATTGGTTCGCTTTTGCTTGGTCGGGATCCTGAAACTGGAGAGCAAAAGCCTTCGCCATTCGAATTGCTGAGGCTTACGATTCCAAGAAGGACTTACACTAATGATCATATGGATTACATCGCCGATGCCATTATTGAAGTATATAAACGTCGCGATAAGATCAAAGGCTTAGAGTTTGAATATGAGCCGAGTATCCTACGGCATTTTACGGCGCGACTAAAACAAGTTAAATGAAATAGCCAAGAGTTTAATACAGAAAATCCAGAAAGGCTTTACATACGCTTTGAGTTTTTATTCGGTTGGTGACAATTTGTGGGGTTATTTTTGCAAAGTTATTCAAAGGTTAACGAATGTTCACTTTGTGGAGTGGCTCTGTTGATGTAACTTGGAATAGGAGGCGGAATGATAAATATTTAGTCATGCCTAGGTTAATTACAACTAGGAAACTTGGGGGGAAGATTTATGGCATCATCTGGAGTTAGTCCTATTTCCCCTGATAGCTTATCCATAGAGCAAAAGTTAGCTATTTATCAACTGCAACTCACAGAGAAGGTCATAAGTGTTGGGAAAGACGCTGCTAAAGTAAATGGCTATATTGTTCGTTTAATACAAGAAAATAGCTTGTTTACGCATGAAAGGGTGTGTTTGTTTTTCGGACTAAAAACGTTTCTTGGTGGATATCATAATGAGTATATAAAAGGAGAACCAACAGAAACTCAAAAGCTTAAGGTAAGTTTATTTTGCACCTATCAAAATAGAAAACTTCAAATTCAATCTTATGAGCTTTCATTGAGGGAGTTAAAAATTCAAAATGCTAATTTAACAGGTTGGGATTTTAGGTGGGTTGATACGAGAAGGACACAGTTTATTAATTGCATAATGGATGGAAACTCATCTACAACTTTTGTTGATGAAAGTGTTATTGTTGAATTTATGCGCATTGACGATTATCAACAAATGGCACCTATACAAGCTTTTGATAAAGCAGCTCCCAAATTAAACAGTAGCTTAAATTATGAAAACCTTGAAGATTTAATTTTTGATGAAGATACGCAATTTGCTACTGTTGATACAGTACCTCAAAATTATGAGAATACATTTCTTTCAGGTGATAGCAAAAGGGTGCTTTTAATGAGGGGGGCAAGGTTACCCGATTATGTAAATTTTAAGTTAAGTAAAGGTGCTACAACCCTTTCCATTCATCCAGATACTTCTTCTGATTCATATGAAATATGCACGCCTTGTTCAAGTGAAAAGCAAAAAGATCCAAAGAGAAAAACTTCCCAATCAATTTTAATCCCTGATAGCGGCAGAACTAGACAAAAAGTATTGAATTCAAATCCAGATTCAAGTCTCATAGCTTCATCGCCCTCATGTGACACTAACTCAGCTTCTGAAGAGCATTGCCAACAACCCTTACTCTCATTATCACAGCAGTCTGAGGGAACTTCCCCCTCATCGAAAAGCAGTTTAAGTCATGATGTTACGGATAGGTATTTCGCAAGTGGAAGAAGTGACTCATTTGCAAGTTCTGGCAATGATTCATGTTTTTTGCAAAGTGTAGATTTGGATGATAAAGATTCACCTAGTTCGTTTTCTATGTGTGGTTTCTCCCAAAAGGAAAGCTCTGAATCAACATTTTGTGTTTTGCTAGCAACTTCGCCGCGTGCTGATGGTACAATAAACTCAGGCTCTATCTCACCTACTGTGCGTTTATCTAGTGACTCTTCAGGTTTACGAAATTTAACAACAACTAGTCTAATTGAATATAAAGGGAAGGAAAAACCAATTTGGATTCATTTTGCAGATAGGATTCTAGAAAAACTTGCTCTGCTAAAAAAAAGCCATAGAAGTCTAAGTTTACTTAGTATTTCTATCGACACTTATGAAAAAATAATAAGAGAAAATGTTCCAAATTTAATATCCGAAGAAATAGATGATATTAAATTTATTGAGTCATTTATTAAAGTGAAAAAGGTTTTAGAAAAAACGAATATAAAAACAACACTAGGTGTATCATTTAGCACATTTTTGAATATAGAATTATCCAGTGAACATACTAATGTTTTTGTTTTTACTGTTACATTCAATTTAAATATTGAACAAGTACCATTTGTTTGTAAGTACATAAGAAAAAAACAGCTTGAAAATCGCCAAATTCAGAGATTGCATGCTCAGGTAAAAAAGTACATTCCTTGTGACAAAGTTAAAAAATAGAAATTATCCCAAAAATAATGACTAATATTATTAGCGCAGTGTTGAGTTTTTTATGTTCTCTAGCTCGATTTTGCCTCCCTTGTTTAAGGCTGGCAAGCAGTGTTTCGTTTTTGTAAATACGACATATGAGTAGATCACTTACTGGATCTACGAACATTTGAAAACGGCAGTGTTTACCGCTTGAAAGTTGAAAATGGTGGCTAGAGCTATTGTTGATATTAATCCTTTTAGCCACTTGCTCACCGTTTACAATCAACCGTTCCATTCCAAACCAATTACAGGCTTGTAACTCAACTGTGTCTTGATCTATCTGATATTGAAAACGTACCATAATTCAATTCTGCTGTATGAAGGTTCATGTTAAAGATCCAATACAGGCCGTTCTGAACAGAACATATTTGAATCATGTTGGTATTAATTCAAGCAAAGAAAAGAAAAATTTCCAGTTAAACCAAATAAAAAAGGGAGCAAATAGCTCCCTTAGGTTTTCAGTAATTTTTATTTATTTAGCTGCGCCTTCAATGATGGCACGAGCCATTTCGTCTGCTACCACATTAGTCGTACGGTTTTCTTCGTCCGCACGTTTGAAAATAGTAAGCAGCGTATCATAGATTTTTTCTACTTTTGCAGTTGATGCAGTCGCATCATAATCATTTTCGAAAGATACGTTAATGATACCGCCTGCGTTGATAACGTAATCCGGTGCATAAAGAATGTTGAGTTCTTTTAGTTTGTCGCCATGACGTAATTCAGCTAACTGGTTATTAGCACAACCAGCAACAATGCTAGCTTTCAGTTGTGGAATAGTTTCATCGTTAATGGTTGCACCAAGCGCACAAGGAGCATACACATCTACGTCTAACCCATAGATATCTTCTGGAGCAACGATAGTAGCACCAAAATCAGTGGCAACCTTATTTAGATTGTCTTGGTTGATATCGGTAATAAATAACTCTGCACCTTCTTCGTGCAAGCGCTGGCATAAGTAATATCCAACATGACCAACACCTTGTACTGAAATTTTAATACCTTTCAACGAATCAAAACCTCGTTGGTGCTTTATGGCGGCTTTAATACCTAAGTAAGTACCAAGAGCCGTAAAAGGAGAAGGATCGCCACTTTTACCTTCTAAGCCAGCAACGAAAGGCGTTTCTTGGTATGCGATCATAATGTCAGCGGTTCCTACGCCAACATCTTCAGCTGAGTAGTAGCTTCCACCTAACTTGTGAACGGCACGACCAAATGCGCGGAATAACGCTTCTCGATCTTTGATATTTTTAGGATCAGCAATAATCACTGATTTACCGCCACCCATGCTTAAACCAGCTAGTGCATTTTTATACGTCATACCACGTGACAAACGAAGCACATCATTTAAAGCTTCTTTGTCTGAGTCATAATTCCACATACGGCAGCCACCGAATGCAGGACCTAGATTTGTATTATGCACAGCGATAATCGCTTTTAAACCTGTCTCTTCATCATGACAATGTACAATTTGCTCGTGATTATCGAAAGACACGCTATCAAAAACTGCCACTATTTCTGTTCTCCATAGAATCTTAGGATCAGTTGATCCTAGTCTCAATTAAAAATCTTATTTATGAGACCTTGTTATATTTGTTGCGAAACATTAGCATTTAGCGATACTCTGAACAAAATCCCGAATGTAAATATTTTGAAGAATGTGGCAATTTTGCTTTCCACTTTGTTGATAAATGCTACAGAGTTATCAAAAAACAAACAATGAGATGCTTGGAAAGCGTGCATTGTAAGGACAATAATTATAAAAGGTAGTAAAAAATGACGGAACAACTTGTTGATAAAAAAGAAGATATGAATATTGGCATGAAGGCCAGCATGACTCAACCAGCACAACCTACTCAAGAACAAATTGAACAAGCTCAAAGTCAGTGGGTAAGAGAGCAATTTCAAAAGGCTAACCGTTTTATGGCTGAAAAGGGAATTATCCCTCATAAGGTACATGATAAAGAGAGCCGTTATCTAGTTCCGTTTATTGCTCTTTGGAAAATGGAAACCAAGCAACCTACTAAAAAAACGTACTGGGTACTATCTGGTGATTTACCATCAGATGTTGTTGAAGTCAGCGTAGCTAAGACGGCTCGTGAAGCCGTTCGTCATTTTTCAATGACTTGGCATATGAAAGCAGAAAATTTGATCCGTACTGGTGTAACTCGCGATCAAACTCAAGCAAAATATGCGAATTTGTTAATTTCTAGAGCGGAAGATTTATACAAAATGCAAGCTGACGATAAACTTTGGCAGGAAGAAGCTTAATTTTCCGTTTTCTAAAGTATGGGCAATGGTATAATTGACCATACTTTTATCAAGACTACTCTGTTAGGTACACATAACCCATTTTTAGAATATCAACAAAAAAGCTCTGAAGGTCTTCATTGGCGATATTGAACCTTAACCATTCATTATCGTAAGTTAGGTTTTCACTTAAATACCCTAAAGCAGCTTCATCTAAAGTGCTTAGTGCATAACTTTCGCCGTCTATAAATAAGCGCTTTTCACCATCGTTTTCTAGTCGCAAGACTTTTAACCCACCAATCCTTTGGATTAAAGCTCCTGCTTCGATAGCATCTTTTAGTGCTTCAGTATCAATATGTTCATCAGGACATACATCTAAATCGAAGCGGTTTCGGCTTAACAACTGTCCTAATATAGGCTGGTAGGCGTCTGGCTTGGAGCAAAGCTCACTTAATAAGCTCATTAATTTTTTTTGGTGAGCTTCAACAACATTTCCAGCTACGCAAGTTTCTTGATCAGAAGTAAAGCGCTGGTGACCGGAATTGTTATCAATTAAAAAATCCGCTACTTCCGATATGAGTTCTTGTTGACTTGGAGCGCGAAAGCCGAGGGAATAGCTCATAGCATTAGTTAGTGTTTGCCCGCAGTGAGGAAAACCTGGCGGAATGTATAAAATATCCCCTTTATTAAGGGTGACTTCAATGATGGGGTCAAAATCTTCAACGAGAGGTGTATTTTTATCGCCATTGCGTTGTTGATGATTGCCTTTATCACCGACTTTCCATGCACGTTGGCCTTCGCCTTGTAAAATAAAGACATCATAATTATCAATGTGGGGACCAACTCCACCATTTGGGGTAGCGAATGAAACCATTACGTCATCAAAGCGCCAATCAGGAATAAAACGAAACGCATCTACTAATGGTTCAATTTCTGGGTACCAGTGATTAACGGCCTGAACTAATAACTGCCATTTCTCACTGCCAAACTGCTCATAGTCTTCAAAAGGACCTTGAATGATCTGCCAGTCGTCATCAGTAGTCACAACTACTCTAGAACTGATTACTTCTTCACACGCGAGCCCCGCTAGCTCATCAGCTGTAATTGGATCTTCAAAATCCTTAATTGCATTACGAATAACAATAGGCTGTTTTTGCCATTGTTGTTTTAAAAAAGATTGAATATCGAAGTTTAAGCTGATCATGAAAGCTCTTAGATGCAAAGTTGAAAGATGTGGATTTTAGGAACCAAATTGGGGCTTGTCCACATTTTAGGTGTTTTTCTTGAAGTGTAAATTTTATGAGTTCCAACGAGATCAGTGTTCAATGTGAAACTTTTCTTATTATGAAACAAAATTAGTACCTCTGCCATGAATACTTGGGTTGAAAAAACTTTACAAAAAATCGTAACTATTCAGCCCATCTGACTCAATCTGCTTAAAATAGCAACGGTTGAGTCACCATTTTACTTGATCCTCAATGATCATTTGACCGATCTTCCCAGTATGTCATGCTGACCAAATATTTAGT
>NZ_ML014823.1 GCF_003675895.1 Parashewanella curva | reverse complement strand
GCGTGACGAATTCAGTCAATTTCTTTTAAGTGAATTTAATTTAAAATCTAATGTTCATGTAAATAATTTGGGAGTAATAATCATAGAACAACATTAAAGTTAATGCTCTAAATCATTTCGGGGCAAAATCTTGATAGAATTCTGGTGTGTTCGATAATGCTATCATTTACCATCAATCCTTCTCAGCTCTTTCACAAAGATAATTGAGAAGTCGTACTTCTCCTTCAAGTACAGCAATGATGAGCTTGTTGGCTTTGAAATTGTCTGGCAGCTTAACTCTACTGTTTTGATCTTCATATGGAAGATTTTTGAGAGTTTCAGCTTTTATCTCAATATTGGTCGGTTCTGCATAATAAAGAACTGTCACAGTTTTAGTTTTCAATTTTTATCTCTATCCTTGAGAACAATTATTATTTACTTTTACTTAAAAAACCTTATTAGAGCAACAGCTCAAGGTTTGATCGGTTATTAATTGTGCTTTTCTTCGAATTGTTAATTGGTATTCAAATTGGAGAAAGGTTATTAGCTATTTTACCGAAAGGTATTTTGTATCTTACAATGGGGCAGAAGTGTCACCTTCTGGGTTCTTAGGTGGGCGGTATCTGATAACAGGTATCGCCTACCCGACTTGCTCTACAACAACTTCATTTTTTACGCATTCTAAACGGCACTACGTTATCAGGCTCATTAGGATCTAAGATGGATTGTAATTTGAGCCACCAAGCTGTGTATCCTTGCCATTGTTCTTCGTGGTAATCGTAGCGATCATAGATGACTCTTATTTCAGAGAGTGTATGCCCTAGCATGATTTCGGCAACATCTACTGCAATGAGTTTTGACATTCGAGTTCGCATTGACCTTCTTAGATCATGAATCGTCCATTTTTCAAACTCTATGTCTCTACGGGCATACCATTTAAGGATCAGCCTTGGCATTGCAACTAAGGTTTCCCGCGACATTTGCTCACCATTCCCTGCAGGAAACAAATATTCAGTCTTACACTTTTTAATTAGGGGCTTAATCAAATCCGCAACGTCATCAATGATTGGGCGTACTAACGGCTTGCCTGTATATTTACCTGCTTTGTGGTTTTCAACAGGGACTGTCCATTTCTTGCTTTTAAAGTCGAAATCTTTTGGCTTAGCAAAGCGCAATTCGCCTCCTCTGCAGCCAAAATGCAGTAGCAATTGAAGCAAAACTTTATTGCTTTGCTTCATTTCTGATTCCTCTAAATAACGGTATAACAATCGAATTTCTTCATCACTGAGTATCCTTTCTACTTTATTGTTTTTGACTTTAAGATCAGATGACGCTCGAATCTCCAATAGAGGGTTTGCCTCAATGAGCTTACGTTTAATCCCCCATTGTGCCATTGATTTACAGATGGTTAAGCAACTTTTCGTCGTTGTAGAGTAATTTCTAGCAAGCTTTTCAAAATGGCTGTACCACTGATGAATACTGATTTTATCAAAAGGCAAATTCCCTAATGCTGGTGCAATGTGCTTAGAAAAATTGCGTTTAGCTTCATTGGGGTGTTTATAGTGTCGAGAACAATATGCATCAAACCACATATCAAAAAGATCATTAACGGTGATGACTTCAAGGTTGGCTTTCTTTTCCAGCTTCTTAACAATCCGAGGATCATTGCCTTTATCTATTTCCGCTTTTAGCCGGATGGTTTCTTCTCTGGCTTGTTTAAGAGTTAAAGATGGATACTTACCAATTGCAACTCTAGCAGGCTTATTACCGACTCTATACCTCACTTGAAAAGTCAGCTTGCCAAGTTTTGAAACTCGAACACTTAAACCATCCCTATCCGCTTTCTCAATTACTTCTTCTTGAGTCTTTCCATGCACAGATCTTAACCACATATCTGACAGCGACATGATGCACCTCTCGAAAATATGTACACACTTATGTACACAAACTTAATGCTAGTAGGTGCAAAACCATGCATGACTATGCAATAAAATGCAAATCGACTTTAGTGATATTTAAGGAGAAATTCAGAAAAAATTTAGTGAGCGTTATACGATAAGAGCAAAAAAATGCGTTCAACCTTATGATGAACGCATTCAATTTAGCAGGAGCTAATTATCCTTCAATCCCTTTACTGGCAAGGAATTCATCGTAGCTACCTTTGAAGTCTGTAACGCCTTTAGGGGTGATCTCTACAATGCGGTTAGCAAGTGATGATACGAAGGCGCGATCGTGACTTACGAACAACAAGGTGCCCTCGAATAATTCAAGCGCATTGTTTAATGATTCAATCGTTTCCATATCCATGTGGTTAGTTGGCTCATCCATAATCAGGATATTTGGCTTTTGCATAATTAGCTTACCAAATAGCATACGCCCCTTTTCACCACCAGAAAGTACTTTTACTGACTTCTTAATATCGTCAGCACTGAACAACATACGACCTAAAATGCCACGTACTGCTTGGTCGTCATCTTCAGGCTTACGCCATTGGCTCATCCAGTCGAATAGGTTCATGTCGTTTTCAAAATCAGCTTCATGATCTTGTGCGTAATAACCGATATTACAGTTTTCAGACCATTGAATTAAACCGTCTTTTTGCGGCAAATCTTGGATCAAGGTGCGAAGTAAAGTCGTTTTACCAATACCGTTTTCACCAAGAACAGCAACACGCTCCCCTACTTCAACAATCATATTTAGATTCTTGAACAGTAATTCATCGTAACCATTGGAAAGCTTTTCAACCGTTAGTGCGTTACGGAACAATTTCTTTTCTTGTTCGAAACGAATGAACGGATTTTGACGGCTTGAAGGTTTAACTTCATCCAATTTGATCTTATCAATCTGCTTAGCACGAGATGTCGCTTGTTTCGCTTTAGATGCGTTAGCTGAGAATCGAGCTACGAAGGTTTGCAGCTCAGCAATTTGTGCTTTCTTCTTAGCATTGTCTGCTAACATGCGCTCACGAGCTTGTGATGCTGCAGTCATGTATTCATCGTAGTTGCCCGGGAAGATTTTAAGCTCACCGTAGTCCAAGTCTGCCATGTGAGTACATACAGAGTTCAGGAAGTAACGGTCATGCGAGATGATGATCATGGTGCTTTGGCGTTCATTAAGCACTTCTTGCAACCAGCGAATAGTGTCGATATCCAAGTTGTTGGTTGGTTCGTCAAGTAGCAGCAAATCAGGATCAGAAAATAGTGCCTGAGCCAAAAGAACACGAAGTTTCAAGCCCGGTGCGATTTCAGACATCAAACCGAAGTGAGACTCAATGCCAATACCTACACCTAATAAAAGTTCTCCAGCACGGGATTCTGCTGAGTAACCATCCATCTCAGCGTATTGCATTTCTAAATCAGCAACACGAATGCCATCTTCTTCAGACATTTCAGCCATAGCGTAAATCGCATCACGCTCTTTTTTCACTGCCCAAAGTTCGGTGTGTCCCATGATCACTGTATCAATCAAGCTGTACTCTTCGTAACCGAATTGGTTCTGGCTCAACTTACCAACACGCTCGTTTACGTCGATAGAAACGTTACCACTTGATGGCTCTAGTTCACCGGTAAGAATTTTCATGAAAGTGGATTTACCACAGCCATTTGCGCCAATTAAGCCATAGCGGTTACCACCACCAAACTTAACAGAGATATTTTCGAACAATGGCTTAGAGCCAAATTGCATTGTGATATTAGCAGTTGTGATCACAGAAGGACTTCCGAGTTAATGTAGAAAAAAAACAGCGAAATTATACGCACTCCCCCGTGGGATAACCAGAAAAAATCTGTATTTCGCCTTTTCCTTAAAATGTTTTTCATTCAAAAAAACTTACCTGAGGCAATACTAAAGTCTTACATTCCTACTCATTTGGATTTGTTACTATCTAATCAAACAAAAGGGTTACTGTGCTCCACAAACTCTCAAACTCTTCGTTACCCTCAAGTGAGAATCAAATAATCAGAATACAAAATCTCACTCAAAAACAGACACATGCAAGGAAAAGCAATAATGAATAATACTCTGTTCCCGCCTACGCCAGAATTTACACAAAAAGCCAATATAGATATCGAGGGCTACCATGCTCTTTATCAACAGTCTATCGAATCACCCGAACAGTTTTGGGGAAAGCATGGAAAGCGACTCCATTGGTTTACTCCTTATTCGAAAGTCAAAAATACCAGCTTTGAAAAAGGTGATATCCACATCAACTGGTTTGAAGATGGTCAGTTAAATGCCAGCTATAACTGTTTGGATCGCCATTTGGAAACTCAAGGCGATAAAATCGCGATTATTTGGGAAGGTGATGATGCCAGTAACCAACAAACCATCACTTATCGTCAATTGCATGAACGTGTCTGCCAATTCGCTAACGTATTATTATCCAAAGGTGTGACTAAAGGCGAAGTCGTTACCATTTACATGCCAATGGTTCCTGAAGTCATCATCGCTATGTTGGCTTGCGCTCGAATTGGAGCACCTCACTCAGTCATTTTTGCTGGTTTCTCTCCTGATGCGATTGCTTCGCGAGTAAAAGATGGAAACTCAAAAGTTATTATTACCGCAGATGAAGGTGTTCGTGGCGGCAGAATTACTCCACTAAAAGCGAATGTTGACCATGCAATAGAACAATTAGATGAAGGGCAAATCGAAACTGTAATTGTGTATCAGCACACCGGAAATAGTGCGATTTGGGTGGATAATCGTGATCTCTGCTGGCAAGAAGCTTGTGCTCAAGTTGACCATACACATCAAGCAGAAGCAATGAACGCCGAAGACCCATTATTCTTACTTTATACCTCAGGTTCAACGGGTCAGCCCAAAGGCGTACTTCATACAACAGGTGGGTATCTTGTTTATACCTCTATGACTCACGAATATGTATTTGATTACAAAAAAGATGATATCCACTGGTGTACTGCCGATGTGGGTTGGATCACAGCTCACAGCTTCATGGTCTACGGACCACTTTGTAATGGTGCAACGGTTGTTATGCATGAAGGCATACCTAACTCCCCTTCTGCTTCACGTATTGGTGAAATGATCGACCGTCATAACGTCACAGTTCTCTATACTGCACCAACACTTATCCGAGCATTAATGGCAAAAGGCGCTGATAGTTTCAACGAATATCAAGGTGACTCATTGCGATTAATGGGAACAGCGGGTGAGCCAATAAATCCTCAAGCATGGCTTTGGTACCACGAAGTGATCGGTAAACAACGATGTCCAATTGTCGACACATGGTGGCAAACCGAAACAGGAGCACCAATGCTAACGCCATTACCAGGAGCAACAGCGACAAAGCCCGGTGCGGCTACACTTCCATTCTTTGGTATCAAACCCGAACTGGTCGATAATGACGGTAATATTATCGAAGGTGCTGGTGAAGGGAATCTGGTATTCACTGGTTCTTGGCCTTCACAAATGCGAACCGTATATGGAAATCATCAACGTTTTGAAGAAACGTATTTCTCTACTTTCGAAAACTATTACTTCTCGGGTGATGGTGCAAGACGAGATGAAGATGGATATTTTTGGATCACAGGCCGTGTTGACGATGTACTCAACGTTTCAGGACACCGTTTAGGTACAGCAGAAGTTGAAAGCGCTTTGGTCAGTCACACAACGGTTGCCGAAGCCGCAGTTGTCGGTTACCCGCACAATATTAAAGGGCAAGGCATTTACGCTTACGTCACCTTGACAGAAAATACCGAACCGACCGATGAATTAAAGCATACTTTAACTCAATGGGTAAGACAGCATTTGGGCGCTTTAGCCACGTTAGATACAATACAATGGGCTCCTGATTTGCCCAAGACCAGAAGTGGTAAAATTATGCGTCGATTTTTGCGTAAAATCGCTGCCAATGATTATGATAACTTTGGTGATAGTTCTACGTTAGCTGAACCAGCAGTTATTGAACAATTGATTGAAAATAGAATTAGTCCTCCGCATTGTGAGTAATAATTGAAGTTTCCAAACTAAGCTAAAGTGTTTTGAATAAAACGGAAAAATAGTGTGAACGTCAACATAAGCGCACGTCCTTGTGCTGACGACCGTGACATCCTGTCACGGACGGTTGTCTTATCACACTATTTCTCATCTTCATATATCTCACTATTTCTACAATGATTTATCCTTCAGTAGCTAACAGCCCTGCATTCATCCAGTTATCGTGTTAAAGTCTAGCGATTAGTTATCTTCAAAATATTTAATGTGAAACTTAGGGACTATCAACAGCATTCCGTCGATGCTGCCATTACTCATTTCAAATCATCCACAGAATCTGCTGTCATCGTCCTACCGACAGGCGCTGGCAAAAGTATTGTTATTGCTGAGCTCGCAAGAATAGCCAAAGGTCGAGTGTTAATCCTTACTCATGTAAAAGAGCTGGTTGAGCAAAATGCTGAAAAAGTAGGATTACTGACTGAAGATGCAGACATCTATTCCGCAGGGTTAAATAAAAAACAAACCCAAGGAAAAACCGTCGTCGCAAGTGTACAATCGGCATCAAGGGCAATCGAAAAATTTGATACGCCATTTTCACTGGTAATCATAGACGAATGCCATCATGTCAGTTTGGATGAAAACAGTCAGTATCAACAACTGCTAATACACTTAAAAGCCATCAATCCAAAGATACGATTATTAGGTTTAACCGCTACACCTTACCGATTAGGCAACGGCTGGATTTACCGCCATCATTATCATGGAAAAATCGGAAATGATGACAAACCTATTTTTGATAAATGTATTTTTGAATTACCGCTTCGTCCTCTGATTAAAAAAGGGTTTTTAACACCTCCTAAAGTATTGGATGGAGTTTCTGCACAATATGATTTCAGCTCAATTCAGCCCTCTGAAACAGGTGAATATAACCATCAAAAAGTAGATAACCTCCTCAACCATGCAGGACGAGCGACTAAAGCGATCACCAATCAAATTATCGAGCTAGCAAAGCAACGACAAGGTGTGATCATATTCGCAGCTACCGTTAGGCATGCGCAAGAGATCATGACTTACCTTGATGACGATTCGGTGCTTATCACAGCAGAAACACCTCAAGCCGATCGCGACCAATACATATCAAAGTTTAAACAAAAACAGTTTAAGTTTCTGGTGAATGTGGCGGTTTTAACCACAGGTTTTGATGCTCCGCACGTTGATTTTATTGCTATTTTACGCCCAACAGCCTCTGTAAGCCTATTCCAACAAATGGTAGGACGAGGTTTGCGTTTAGCTGATGGAAAAGAAGATTGTTTGGTGATTGATTATGCGGCTAATGGCTATGATTTGTATTTTCCCGAAGTTGGACAAGCAAAGCCAAACAGCAAAAGTGTTCCCGTACAGGTCCACTGCCCTGTTTGTGAGTTTGCTAATACCTTTTGGGGGATAACCGATGCTGATGGTGAATTGGTTGAACATTATGGCCGACGCTGCCAAGGCATTGTTGAACATCAAGGCAATACACAGCAATGTGACTTTCGTTTTCGCTCTAAATCTTGCCCTGACTGTGGTGAAGAAAACGACATCGCAGCCAGAGTCTGTCAGAGTTGCAACTCAACTCTGATCGATCCTGACAAACGCTTAAAGCAAGTGTTATCTCAGCAACATCACCACTTATTCAAGTGCCAAGATATGTTATTGCATGCAGATAATTACACCTTAAAAGTCCAGTATATAGACTACGAGGGCAATGATTTCTCTCGTTACTTTAAAATGGAAACTCCAGCACAAATTCGTGCCCTATTTGCGTTATTTGTTCATCCGCATACCAAAGTTCCGGGGACTCAGCACCCTAAATATAAAAAGCCACAAGATGTCATTAACGACCGTTCAAGGTTCAGAAAACCCGATATTTTGTTACTCAAAAAAGAAAAAAAAAGCTGGCAATGGCTAGAAAATTACTTTGACTACAACGGCAGATATCAAACTGAAACTAATATTTAGAATTTCAGGTCTTGCTATGGTATAAAAGTTCGGTTTTCTCTTTAAAAGTTACATGGGAGTAACAATGCAAGTAACGATTTATGGTCGTCCGGGCTGTCCTTATTGCACACGAGCAATTCAAATAGCAGAAATGTTAAAACAAAAACGTGATGATTTTGATTTTACATACACAGACATGTATGCAGAAAACATCTCAAAAGAAAAACTAAGTGAAAAATTGGGTGTTGATGTTCGTACTGTCCCTCAAGTTCTTTTAGATGATCAATATATTGGCGGCTGCACCGAGTTTGAAGCTTATGTCGCTAAAAATGGATTGTTGCTAAGCTAATACGTATAACAAGCTGAAGTACCAGCCTTACAAATAAATGTAAGGCTGTTTTTTTATGTGTAAATCTAGCCAATTCATGACTTCTATATGCGTTTTGGGGTCTATAGCTGACGTAAAGACATGCGCTCTCATTTTCCATATCACTTGTTTAATATGATTGCCTTGGAGTTCAGCAAAATCTTTAGAATTAGTAATTCTGTCAATTTCAGACGTCATTATTAAAGTTGGGATAACAGTTTTTTCAATCAAGCTAAGCATGTCAAGAGCATTAGTCTCCACATTGCTGTCGCTGATTGCTCCTTGAGCTGCCTGCCTAACATCCTCATCGCTTAACCATGAACTAAATGGAGGTTTAAATACTCGTACATATTGAATTGCCGATTTGTTAAAATCAGCGACTGGAGCCATCAATAATATTCCATCTACATCACTGCGCATTTTAGCTAAATGCATTGCAGCATATGCACCTAAAGATTGACCAAGAGAAATAATGGGCTTGCCTTTTATATGATCACTAAGCTGAGCATCTATAATTTCGTTGATTATTTCAGCATCTCTGACACCAAATGAGGTTTTTCCTGAACTTTCCCCATGGCCTAATAAATCAGGTATTAGGACATTAAACCCCATAGTTCTAAAGTACATTGCAGTCATCAACATAGTAACTTTATTTGCGCCAAAACCATGAAACAGCACAACTGTACCATTATAACGTGGCATCCGACTTTTTCTAAACCGAACGTCTGTATACTGCTTTCCTTCCTTTTTGTTTAACTCCATTACAAATTTGAATGATGATATCTCCATTTCGTTCTCCCGATTACCAAAGTAATAGCTCATACATAGGCTTTCGACAGTGCAAAATTTCTTTTTTTCTAGCCCCAACATTTCATCACTAAAAACGGGATTATTAGGAAGGAAATTAGGTGGATTTCTTAAAAAATACGTCGCAACAGAAACACAACCTACTTAAAAAACACATAATATAACAATAAAAATCCATTTTAATTTCATAGCACTAGCTCATTTTTATAGTCTTGTTACTCTAAACAAATGAACATGAGTTATCAAAATTACAGTGTCCAATCTAACTTCACGCAAAAATAGAAAATTCAAAATTAGTTATGAACAACTAGATTTCGACCTCTTTTCACTCAAACTTTTATTCATTATAAATAATTAAAAATTCACAAACTCCTTCTTGCAATTTTTTTCAATGCCAGATAGTTTATAAAACAGTTAAATATTGACCACGTCATTTTGACTGTGGAAATCAAACAAAACGAGATTTATATATGACTTTACAACTGAACGTTATCAAGCATCATCGCCATCATCATATGCGATAGCCTTCGGTTGTTATCCGCCGGAGGTGTGTTCCTTCCGGTGGCCTGATACGAATTTTAACGTTAAAGCCCCTGAAGGAGTTCAGGGGCTTTTTCGTATTCAATTTTAGTATCAGGAAACACAATGAGTAATAACAGACTTAGAATCGCCATTCAAAAATCAGGTCGCCTAGCAGATGAATCCATTCAGCTTTTAAAAACCTGTGGTATTAAATTTACTTTCAGCAAGCAAACACTTATCGCACATTCAGATAACTTTGATATCGACATGCTGCGTGTTCGAGATGACGATATCCCCGGTTTAGTCATGGATGGCGTAGTTGACCTTGGCATCGTTGGTGAAAATGTGTTGGTGGAAACTCAACTTACTCGCCAGAAGCTAAGTTCACCTGCCGAATACCAAAAAATCAAAGTTCTTAATTTTGGTGAATGTCGACTGTCTATTGCCACACCGTCTGAGCAAGAATACACAGGAATTGAAAGCTTAAACAACGCCAGAATTGCAACCTCTTACCCATATTTACTCAAGCAGTACATGAATTCAAAAGGGTTAACAGTTCAGGACTGTGAGCTAAAAGGTTCTGTTGAAGTCGCTCCCCGAGCAGGTCTTGCAGATGCTATTTGTGATCTCGTTTCTACCGGTGCGACTTTGGCTGCTAACGGTTTGGTTGAACAGGATGTCATCTTTCACTCTAAAGCCTGTTTGATCCAGAGCGCCACTATAACCGATGAATACAAACTCAATTTAATAGAAAAAATACTCAGCCGAATTGATGGTGTTATGCAGGCTAATGAAAGTAAGTACATCATGATGCACGTACCGAAATCATCATTAGAAGATGTAATTGCCCTACTCCCGGGCGCAGAAAACCCAACCATTATGGACCTGACCCACAATGACGATGCTGTGGCCGTTCACGCTGTCAGCCAAGAAGATATTTTCTGGTGTACCATGGAAAAACTCAAAGCGCTGGGTGCCAGTTCAATTTTGATTTTACCTATCGAAAAAATGATGAGGTAACTGCGATGCAAATACTGGAATGGTCTCAGTTAGATAATGCCGAACAACTAAGGGCATTATCCAGAGCTGAGTTAATTCAAAGTTCAGAGGTTTCCTCTCAAGTTGATGACATTATTCAGCAAGTGATATCTGGCGGTGATAATGCACTAAAAGCTCTGACATCAAAGCTAGATAACATTGAAATTCCTCAACTTGCCGTTAACCCACTCGAAATTCTATCGGCAGTAGAGCAATTGGATGATGAACTGAACAACGCCATAAAACTTGCGTTTGGGAATATTCAAGGTTTTCACGCAGCTCAAGCACAACAAACCATAAAAGTGGAAACCACTAAAGGCGTTGAATGTGAATTGAGAACCGAAGCAATTGAATCGGTTGGGCTTTATATTCCTGGCGGTACGGCGCCATTACTTACGACCACTTTAATGCTGGCAATTCCAGCAATGCTTGCAGGTTGTCAGAGAAAAGTCATCGTATCTCCTCCGCCCATTCATCCTTCTATTTTAGCCATTGCTGAAAAATGTGGCATAGATGAAATCTATCAACTAGGTGGTGCTCAAGCCATTGCGGCTCTCGCCTACGGCACAGAAACCATTAAACCTGTTGATAAAATATTCGGCCCCGGTAATCGATATGTGACTGAAGCCAAGAGTAAAATTGCCAGTGATAATCGGACTCACACCACCATTGATATGCCAGCTGGACCTTCTGAGGTTCTAGTCATTGCTGACGATCAAGCCAGTGCTGAGTTTGTAGCGGCTGATCTTCTGTCTCAAGCTGAACATGGTGTTGATTCACAATGTATCTGTATTACCACATGCCAAAAAAAAGCCAGAGACATTTATCGTGAAGTGGATAAGCAACTGAGTAAGCTTCCGAGGCAAGAAATCGCAGCACAAGCCTTAATGCAAAGTCGAATTATTGTGGTGAATGAGTTAGAGCAAGCTGTTGAAATATCTAACCGCTATGCTCCTGAACACTTGATAGTACAAAGCCAATCTCCAAGAGAATTGCTAAGTTCACTAAGAAATGCGGGTTCAATCTTTTTGGGGGCGTACTCGCCTGAATCTATGGGTGATTATGCCAGCGGTACAAACCATGTCTTGCCTACTTATGGTTATGCTAAATCAGTCTCAAGCCTTTCACTGGCTGACTTTCAAAGACGTTACACAGTACAAAGTCTTAACCAGCAGGGCTTTTTAGCTATAGCCGATGCGGTAATTACTTTGGCAAATGCAGAGCAATTAGAAGCACACGCCAATGCAGCTAGAGTGCGTAAGCAGGCGATTTTAAAGGAGCAAGGATAATGGATGATCTTAATTGGATTGCTCAATTACAACGACCAAATTTAATGGATTTAGTGCCTTATGAAAGTGCGAGGGTGATTGGTGGTGAAGCGGCCGTAATGATCAATGCCAATGAATCACCATTTTGCAACATTGAGCAAGTATCACTATCGAACCTGAACCGCTACCCAGAACCACAACCACTTGAGCTTAACCAAAGCTATGCCAGTTACGCTGGTGTTGAAATAAATCAACTCTTATGTACCCGTGGTGCTGACGAAGCCATTGAATTATTGATCCGAACCTTTTGTACCCCTAGTCAAGATAGCATCAGTTATTTTGCACCAAGCTATGGTATGTATGCTATTTCAGCCGAAACCTGTGGTGTAGAGTCAATTGCTCTGCCCTTTACTGATAGATTTAAACTAACAGAACTCGACGCAACTGTTATCGACTCAAAGATTATATTTGTCTGTAACCCTAATAACCCAACGGGTACTATCGTTACTACTCAGTCTATTGAAAATTTATTGCAGCAGTTTCCGAAGCAATTAATCGCAGTAGACGAAGCTTATATAGAATTTTCGCCTGCCAATTCTGCCGTTGAATTGCTAGAAACATACCCAAATTTAATTATCCTTCGCACCCTATCAAAAGCGTTCGCCTTAGCAGGATTACGCTGCGGATTTTTATTGGCTAATCCAGAAGTAATTAAATTGGTGGGCAAAGTGATCGCGCCTTATCCTGTCCCTGTTCCTGTAGCAGAGATAGCCCAACAAGCGCTATCTCAAGCGGGAATTCAACTTATGGAGCAACAAGTTGCCACACTCATCCAGCAAAAGAAGAGATTAGAAGCTTTCTTTACCTTCGCTGATATCCCCTTCTTTACCAGTTACGGCAACTTTATCCTTGCTGAATTTTCACAGCCAGAAGATATGTGGCTACGTTTAATCGACAACGGCATTTTGGCTCGTCGTTACACCAGTCCACAACTCAGTCGTTATATTCGCTTCACGGTTGGCGCCCCTGTCCAAACACAGAAAGTCATCGACACAATAAATGCTGGAGAACAAGCATGAGCAACTCAACCTATTTATCCTTAACAGGTTATACCCCACAAACGAAAACTAAAATACTGTTGATTGATCGAGATGGCACATTAGTAAAAGAGCCAGAAATTGATAAGCAACTGGATAGACTCGATAAAGTTGAATTTGAGCCGAATGTCATCCCTGCTCTAATCAAGCTCCAAAGCAAAGGTTACAAACTGATTTTGATCAGCAACCAAGATGGTTTAGGCACAGATTCATTTCCAACGGCTGACTTTGAAGAATCACATCAATTCGTGATTCAGTTGTTTGCCAGCCAAGGTGTAAAGTTTGAAGACGAACTCATTTGCCCTCACTTTGAAAACGATAACTGTAGTTGCCGTAAACCCAAACTCGGTTTAGTGAAGCACTTACTGGTGAATGGTTGTATTGATTTCGAAACATCGGCCGTTATTGGTGATCGGGACACTGATATTCACCTGGCCGATGCAATGGGTATACAAGGTATTAAATACGACCGCGATCAAATGAATTGGAATGATATTGTCGAATCACTGGGTAATGCTCCACGCCAAGCGAGTGTAGAGCGAAATACTAAAGAAACAAAAATCAAGGTCACGGTAAATCTTGATAAATCACAATCAAGTCAAATCAACACAGGCATTGGCTTTTTCGATCACATGCTGGATCAAATCGCCACTCATGCAGGCTTTTACCTCAAAGTTGAAGTAGCTGGCGATTTGCACATAGACGATCACCACACTATAGAAGATACAGGTATCGCCCTTGGACAAGCTATGAAAAAAGCCTTGGGGGATAAACGTGGTATCGGACGCTTTGGGTTTAGTTTACCTATGGATGAAACCCAAGCTCAGTGCTTAATCGACTTATCAGGTCGCGCTTATTTCAAATACGATGTCGACTACACACGCGACAAAGTGGGTGAAATGGCAACCGAAATGGTTCCGCACTTTTTCCATTCTTTATCAGATGGCTTGCTTTGCAACTTACACATATCAGCACAAGGAGAAAACCAACACCACCTCGTTGAGTCACAATTCAAAGCGATCGGTCGTTGTTTACGTCAAGCCATAAAAATTGAATCTGATCTTCTTCCATCCAGCAAAGGGGCACTCTAATGGTTGAGATTGGAAAAAATAGCATTGTGATTATCGACACAGGTGTTTGTAATCTCACCTCGGTATACCAAGCCATCAGACGCTTAACGGATGAAGTCATCGCCAGTGATGATCCTAAAGTGATAACACAAGCTGAAAAAGTGGTATTGCCGGGTGTGGGTGCAGCACAATCAGGAATGCAGTCCATCACAAATAAAGCCTTAATTGAAACCATACAACAACTGACACAACCTGTTTTAGGCATTTGTTTGGGAATGCAGCTTTTGACACAAACATCAGAAGAATCAAGCAACAACTCTCCTGTAAAAGGGCTTGGCTTAATACCCACTAAAATCGAGCATTTAGAAACTCAAGGACAACCGCTACCTCATATGGGATGGAACCAGCTTAGTAATATGAAACATCCAATATTCGATGGCATTGCGAATAACGCCTTTGTTTATTTTGTTCATAGTTATGGCGCACCGATTAGCGATTACACCATCGCCAGCAGCGATTACGGCAACAAGTTCAGCGCAGCAATAGCCAAAGACAACTTTATCGGCTTGCAATTCCACCCTGAAAAAAGCGGTAAAACAGGCGAAGCCATTTTGAATAATTTTCTAAATTTAAGGATTGAACAATAATGATCATCCCAGCGATCGATTTAATTGACGGCAAAGTGGTTCGTCTATTCCAAGGGGATTATGCAAAACAAACGGATTTTAGTGTTGATCCACTAACGCAATTACAATCCTACCAACAGCAAGGGGCGAAATGGCTACATATTGTGGATTTAACTGGCGCTAAATATCCTCAAAAACGCCAACTGTCACTTATAAAAACACTAACTCAATCACTATCGTCCAATATTCAAGTTGGTGGTGGAATACGCAATATTCAGCAAGTAGAAGATCTAATAAACATAGGCGTGAAACGAGTGGTCATTGGCTCATTAGCCGTTAGCCAACCTGAAATTGTTAAACAATGTTTTGAACGATTTGGATCAGAGCGCATTTGTTTAGCCCTAGACATTAACATTATGAAAGATGGCAAGAAGTATGTGGCAACCTCAGGCTGGCAAGCAAACTCTAACGTCACTCTTGAAAATCTACTCGACACATATCAAGCCTACAAAGTGAAACACTGCTTAGTCACCGACATTTCTTGTGATGGTACGCTGCAAGGCGCAAACGTTAATCTCTACAAGGAGTTATCCCAGCAATATCCCGATATTCAATGGCAAGCCTCAGGCGGTATCGGCAACCTACAAGACATCGAAAACGTAAAACAATCTGGTGCGCCTTGCGTGATTGTCGGCAGAGCACTGCTGATCAATGAATTCACCGTTGAGGAGGCAATTCAATGCTGGCAAAACGGATAATTCCCTGCTTAGACGTACGCGACGGCAAAGTCGTGAAAGGCGTACAGTTTACCAATCACAAAATCATGGGCGATATTGTTGATCTGGCCGCTCGATATTCAGATGAAGGTGCGGATGAATTAGTCTTCTACGACATCACAGCCAGTGCCTACGGCAACAAAGTCGATAAATCTTGGGTACGCCAAGTCGCTGAAGTGATCAACATTCCCTTCTGTGTCGCCGGTGGCATAAAAACCTTGGAACACGCTAGAGAAATCTTGGCTTACGGTGCCGATAAAATCTCCATCAACTCCCCTGCACTTACCGAGCCTGAACTCATCACTCGGATGCAAGATGAATTCGGCAAACAATGTATTGTGGTAGGCATTGACTCTTACCACGATCAAGAAAGTAATAGCTATAAAGTCAAACAATTTACTGGCTCAGATTCCACCACTCAATTTACCGATTGGTATACCTTAGATTGGGTTGAAAAGGTTCAACAATTGGGCTGTGGTGAAATCGTGCTCAATGCCATAAACCAAGATGGCGTTAAAAACGGCTACGACATTGAACAGCTGCAAAAAGTAAGAAGTGCTTGCACGGTACCGCTTATCGCTTCGGGCGGTGCTGGCAGCATCCAACACTTCATTGATGTATTCAACCAAACCAATGTGGATGGTGCTCTAGCCGCTAGCGTATTTCACAAACAAGAAATCGCCATAAGTGATTTAAAACAGCAATTAGCCAATAACCAAATACCAACCAGAATCGACTGAGAACAAGATGACAAAGATTACCCCAACAAACTTATCCAGTATCGACTGGGAAAAACAAAATCACTTAGTGCCTGCCATTGTACAAGACTATCAATCAGGACAAGTATTAATGCTTGGATATATGAATGTCGAAGCATTGAACCAAACATTAACCACCAAACAAGTCACCTTTTTTAGCCGAAGCAAACAAAGGTTATGGGTCAAAGGTGAAAGTTCTGGCAATACTCTCAATCTTGTATCCGCCAGTATTGATTGCGATAAAGATAGCCTATTGATCCAAGCAATACCTAACGGACCAACCTGCCACTTAGGCACCATCAGCTGCTGGAATGATGAAAACGCAAAGCCGTTTTTACTGGGTTTATCTCAACTCATCAAGACAAGAAAAAATGCTGATAGTGAAAACAGCTACACCAAATCTTTATTTGATTCTGGAGTAAAACGTATCGCCCAAAAAGTAGGAGAAGAAGGCGTTGAAGTCGCACTTGCCGCTACAGTTAATGATAAAGAGGAACTCATTAATGAAAGTGCCGATCTACTCTTTCATTTAATGGTATTGCTAGAGTCGCAAAACTTATCACTTAAAGATACGATAAGCTGTTTGCAATCAAGGCATAAGCAATAAACCCCTTAAAACGTCTAGCATTTATCCACTTAAGCGCCGATACTTGATTTTAGCTTGACCGAGTATCGGCTTTTGCGTAAAGTAGCGCCCCGTCGACAGCGAAGTCTCGCGATTCTCGACAACAAAACGGTGAGGTGTCCGAGTGGCCGAAGGAGCACGCCTGGAAAGTGTGTATACGGAAACGTATCGAGGGTTCGAATCCCTCCCTCACCGCCAAACTCCATACTAGAGACGTCCAAGCACGTCTTTTTTAATGCCTTAAATTCAGCTTAAACAAGCAGTTAGTGTCCAAACCAGTCCAAACTCTTCCAGACTGTTCCACGATTTGCGTGTGTGACAAAGTGTATGATTCAATGGTTTTGAAGTAATTAGTCATACACTTTTAGAACTCTAAATTTGAAGCTCAACACATTGACCAAAACACGAAAGGTCGATAAAAACATTAAAATTGTCTTTAAAAATCTTTGTGTTAAACAAAGTGTATGACTACTTTCTCGCAGCTTTAAGCTCCATTTACGGTCATACACTTTGGGGGTCATATGCCAGTACTCAACAAACTTTCAGTAAAAGCTATTGAAGCCTTAAAAGCTCAAGGGAAGGTTGTTCGAAAATCTGATGGCGGCGGTTTATATCTGCTTGTAAAGGTTAACCAAACTAAGTTCTGGGAATTTCGTTACACCAGACCTGTAACAGGAAAGAAAACTTTAATGGGGCTCGGATCATTTCAGACGGTTTCTCTGGCTGATGCCAGAAAGAAAGCTTCAATTTACAGAGCACAACTAGCAGAAGGAATAGATCCTCAGTTATTTATAGCGGAGCAAAAACGGATACATGCTGAAGAGCAAGCTAACTCTTTCTTGGTTCTCGCCCAACAATGGAAATCAACCAAAGAAGGCCATCTAAAGCCTAAAACTATTTCAGATAATTGGCGTAAACTAGAAAACTACGTGTTCCCTACCCTTGGCTCAATGCCAATAAAAGAAATAACTGCCCCTATTGCTATTCAAGTTCTTAGGCCAGTTGAAACTCAAGGCAAACTAGAAATGGTTAAACGTTGTGGCCAGCTCATGAATGAAGTAATGAACTATGCCGTTAACAGTGGCTTAATTCATTCCAATCCATTAATGGGGATCAATAAAGTATTTCGTAAACCCAAAGTGACTCATCTTCGAGCAATGGAACCTGATAATATCAAAGAGCTGATGCAAGCAATCGCAAGTGCCAATATTTACTTCGGTACTCGCTGCCTTATTGAATGGCAACTACATACCATGGTTCGCCCAGCAGAACCCGCAGGCACAAAATGGTGTGAAATAAATATAGAAAAAGCAGTATGGGTGATCCCACCAGAACGAATGAAAATGAACCGAGAGCACAAGGTTCCATTGACAAAGCAAACAATAGCTATTTTAGAGGCCGTTAGACCATTAAGCGGTCACCTTGAACATGTGTTTCCATCCAGATACAAATATCGCCAAGCCACAGATTCCGAAACAATCAACAAAGCACTTGGCAGAATGGGGCTTAGGAACAAAACAACGGCACACGGCTTTAGATCTTTGGCCAGCACAACACTGAATGAAAAGGGTTTCCATCCTGAAGCAGTAGATGCCGCCCTAGCCCATGTTGAACCCAATAAAATCAGAGCAGCCTATAAACGCACAACCTATTTCAAAAAAAGAAAGAAAATCATGCAATGGTGGAGCGATCACATCAGCAAACACGCCGTAGGCTCGTATCAGGTTTTTGACCGTAAAAATTTATCCGAAGCCTTAATTCAAACGAAATGACTCAACAATGGTAACTTGCTTGCTTTGAATCTTAAGCCACTCAATTAAAGCGAGTAAAAAGCCAATGAGAGCAAAGTGTTTCAAACACGTTATTGGACAAAAGTTTGTTAGAGCGTAAAACCTAACCATTGCTGTTGCTTGCGTAAATTTAAAACAAAAATACAGCACACCTCACTGAAAAATCTAAAATCAAAAAGTATTTTTATGACCAAAAAGTAACAGCTCAACAAGAGTCACGTTAATTAAATTTTAGGCATTACCATTAAAGTCATTTACTACTATTTTGGGTTTGTTTTTGATTGATAGCCTTGTAACAGACGAATAGTTTCATCATCCTTTTGAGCAATAGCTAACTCAAGTGGTGTTTGGCTTTGTGATTGTATACTGAT
>NZ_ML014822.1 GCF_003675895.1 Parashewanella curva | reverse complement strand
CGAAAAATCAAATACGAGTGGTTATCCATTAGTGCTTACGAAACTTACTCGAAACTCAAAAAAGCAGTCGAAACCATTTTGGATAATTATTGCTCAAAATATGAGATAACTTTTAGTTAGGTACTTAACTTACCTTTGACGTCATAACCTTGAAGCTTTGGCTTGTACTCTCTGGTAACAGGTTGCGTCGTCAAACTGTCGTTTCTAAATGTGATTGCTGCAGTCATCGTTTAGCCAATATTAAACTTATACTTGTACTTGCAACCGATACTAATCCCATTCTCGACATGAGCAGCATTAATTAGGCTTAATGTTGCATTTTCCACATTGTCTACAATCCATAATTTTTTTAAGTTACAACCATATAAAAACCCCTTAAAAATCGCGAAATGTTTATAACTAGACATATAAACCTAACGTCAACGTAAACTTATTGTTGACAATTAAAGCTATAATCAATAAGGTAATTGCATCTTAATTGAACTATTTTTTTAGGAATTACGCCACTATGACTGAAAAGTCACTCACCCTTGCGGATCAAATTTTGACGAGAATTCAAAATAGCATCATCACGGGTGAGATTGAGGCAGGCAGTAAGATTAACGAACAAACCATTGCACAGAAGTATGGGATAAGTCGTGGTCCTACCCGTGAAGCCTTGCAGGCCCTTGAGCGTCAAAGACTTGTTGTTCGAATTCCTCATGTCGGTGCCAGAGTAGCCAAGCTATCCGTCAGCGAACTTAATGAGCTTTACCAACTTCGAAGTGTATTAGAAGCCACAGCTTGCGAACTGACAGCTCACAACATTACTCAAACTCAACTCGATCAAATGCAAGATCTGTTGGATCGTCAACAACAAGCCTTAGATAAAGGTGATGACGAATTTCTGTTTATGAGTGATATCGACTTTCACTACCAAATCATTCAAGCCTGCGGTAATCGATATTTACAAGAAACCTTGATCGCGGGTGTTTATCACCTGATCTGTATGTATCGCTATCAATGCCGTGGCAAGAAACGACCCGAGCTTGCGATCAAAGAACACAGACAAATTTTTGAAGCCATTGCCGCTGGTGATGGTGAACTCGCAAGCTTATTAATGCGCCGCCACATTGAACGTGGTCGTCGCAATACCGAACAAAAATTGATTGAGCAGCAACAAGCTCAAGACACTCTCCTTACACCCTACAGCCAGAAGGAAATCATTTCATGAAGACCAGTGCCGGATTCCGTTTTCGTCATGCCTTAGCTAATTCAAACCCTCTACAAATTGTAGGAACCGCCAACGCCTACTTTGCCTTAATGGCTGAACACACAGGTTTTAAAGCCTTATACCTTTCTGGTGCTGGTGTGGCTAACGCATCATACGGTCTGCCTGATTTAGGCATGACTTCAATGAACGATGTCGTTACCGATGCCAGCCGTATTACTTCAGCAACAGACTTACCTTTGCTTGTTGACATTGATACAGGCTGGGGCGGCGCATTTAACATTGCTCGCACTATTAAAGAGTTTGAAAAAGCTGGTGTAGCTGCAGTTCACATGGAAGATCAAGTGGCGCAAAAGCGTTGTGGTCATCGTCCAAATAAAGCGGTTGTAAGTACAGAAGAAATGGTCGATCGCATTAAAGCCGCGGTTGATGCTCGTACTGACGAAAACTTTGTGATCATGGCTCGTACCGATGCGGTAGCGGTTGAAGGATTGGAGTCAGGCATTGAACGTGCTCAAGCTTATTTAGAAGCGGGCGCTAACATGATTTTTGCTGAAGCATTGACTGAGCTAGATCATTATCGTGAATTTAAAGCAGCGGTTAACGCACCAATTTTGGCGAACATGACCGAATTTGGCAAAACTCAATTATTCAACAAAGAAGAATTAGCCGAAGCGGGCGCAGATATGGTGCTTTACCCACTTAGCACTTTCCGCGCCGCCAACCAAGCCGCATTAAATGTAATGCAAGCACTGATGAATGATGGCCATCAACGCAATGTTGTCGACACGATGCAAACTCGTGCTGATTTGTATGAACACCTTGGTTATCACGACTTTGAAAATAAATTAGATGAACTGTTCAGTTCAGATAAGTAATTCATTGTTAGAGTAATTTAAAAGGCTGCTCAAACTTAGCAGCCTTGTAACCACAACAAGAATTGTCATAAAAGACAGTCAGGATAGAACACAAACACAAATTAAAGGGCATTTGCAATGGTAGATAAAAAACTAAGTGGCGCAGGACTTCGTGGTCAAAGCGCTGGCGAAACCGCACTCAGTACAGTTGGAAAATCAGGCTCTGGCTTAACCTACCGTGGTTACGACTTAAAAGATTTGGCAGATAACGTCAGCTTTGAAGAAGTTGCCTACCTTATTTTAAAAGGCGAGCTACCTAACCAAGCTCAATTAGATGAATATATCGCTAAAATCAAAGCGAATCGTGGTTTACCTCAGGCACTAAAAGAAGTGCTAGAGCGTATTCCTGCATCTGCACACCCAATGGATGTAATGCGTACTGGCTGTTCAATGCTGGGTAACCTAGAAATGGAAAACAGCTTTGACGAACAAGGCGATGTAGCCGACCGATTACTCGCTGCTTTCCCATCTATCATTTGTTATTGGTACCGCTACAGCCACGACGGTGTTCGCATTGAAACTGAAACCGATGATGAACATATCGGCGCGCACTTCTTACACCTACTACACGGTAAAAAACCAAGCGAGCTACACGCTAAGGTGATGGATTCATCATTGATCTTATACGCTGAGCATGAATTCAATGCTTCAACCTTTACCGCTCGTGTATGTGCCTCAACCCTTTCTGATATGCACTCTTGTATCACTGGTGCGATTGGCTCACTGCGAGGTCCACTTCATGGTGGTGCCAATGAAGCGGCAATGGAGCTCATAGAAGATATGAAAGATGAGCAGCACGCTCGTGACACCCTAATGGGCATGCTAGAGCGTAAAGAAAAAATCATGGGCTTTGGTCATGCGATCTACCGTGAGTCAGATCCTCGTAACGCCATCATTAAAGGCTGGTCTGCAAAACTAGCAGACGACTTTGGTGACGATCGCCTATACAAAGTTTCTGTTGAATGTGAATCTGTCATGTGGGAACAGAAAAAATTGTTCTGTAACGCTGACTTCTTCCACGCCAGTGCGTACCACTACATGGGCATTCCAACCAAACTGTTCACACCAATCTTTGTGTGTTCACGTCTAACGGGTTGGGCAGCTCACGTGATGGAGCAACGCTCGAACAACCGTATTATTCGCCCAAGTGCGGATTATGTTGGCGAAGAGCCACGTGCAGTAAAACCAATCGCGGAAAGATAAAAACAACCTTATACGTGAATTATTGAAAATTTATCGATAACACAGACAGGAGTAATAGTGTGATAAGGCAACCGTCCGTGATAGGACGTCACGGTCGTCAGCACATGGATGTGCGCTTCTGTTGACGTTCACACTATTGCTCCTTGTTAAAACTAAAAATAATTCACCAATGAGTTAACACCGCGTTCCAACCCCGTGGCTGGCAGATGTTTCCCGTGTCTGACCAGCCAAGCAATGTTGTGGAAAGATCTATGAATTCTCAATACCGTAAAGCGCTTGCTGGTACTCAGCTCGATTACTTTGATACTCAAGCTGCGGTTGATGCCATTAAGCCAGATAGCTATAAGCACCTACCCTACACTTCTAAAATTCTGGCAGAACAATTAGTCCGTCGATGTAGTCCAGAAACCCTAACCGATTCCCTAAAGCAACTTATCGAGCGCAAGCGTGATTTAGACTTTCCTTGGTACCCTGCTCGCGTTGTTTGCCACGATATTTTAGGTCAAACGGCTTTAGTTGATTTAGCAGGGTTACGTGATGCCATTGCCGAAAAAGGTGGCGATCCTGCGTTAGTTAATCCTGTTGTGCCAACCCAATTGATTGTTGACCATTCACTGGCAGTTGAGGCCCCGGGCTTTGATCCAGAAGCTTTTGATAAAAACCGCGCCATTGAAGACAGACGTAACGAAGACCGCTTTCATTTCATCGAATGGACAAAAACCGCGTTTAAAAATGTGGATGTGATCCCAGCAGGTAACGGCATTATGCACCAGATCAATCTGGAAAAAATGTCACCCGTTATCCAATCAAGGGAAGGCGTTGCTTTCCCAGATACTTGTGTGGGTACCGACAGCCACACTCCACACGTTGATGCACTTGGTGTTATCGCTTTGGGTGTTGGTGGTCTTGAAGCAGAAACCGTAATGCTAGGTCGCCCATCTATGATGCGCCTACCTGATATTGTCGGTGTAAAATTAATTGGTCAACGTCAACCGGGGATAACGGCTACTGATATCGTATTAGCATTGACTGAATTCTTACGTGAGCAACGTGTAGTCTCCGCTTACCTTGAGTTCTTTGGCGAAGGTGCGCGTTCATTGGCGATTGGTGACAGAGCCACGATTTCGAACATGACACCAGAATTCGGTGCCTCTGCGGGTATGTTCTACATTGATGAGCAAACCATTGATTATCTAAAACTCACAGGTCGTGAACCGGAGCAAGTTGCTCTCGTTGAACACTACGCTAAAACCACAGGTTTATGGGCTGACGATATGGTTGAGGCTCAATACGAACGTGTACTTGAGTTTGATTTATCCAGCGTTGGCCGCAACATGGCAGGTCCATCGAATCCACATCGCCGTCTACCGACGTCAGATCTTGCTGATCGTGGTATTGCGAGTGAATGGAAACAAGAAGGTGATTTAATGCCTGACGGTGCGGTGATCATCGCGGCTATCACCTCTTGTACTAACACTTCAAACCCTCGCAACGTGGTTGCTGCTGGCTTGTTAGCGAAAAAAGCTAACGAACTTGGCTTAGTGCGCAAACCATGGGTAAAAACCTCGTTTGCTCCGGGTTCTAAAGTGGCCAAACTTTACCTTGAAGAAGCTGGCTTATTGCCTGAACTTGAAAAGCTTGGCTTTGGTATTGTTGGTTACGCTTGTACCACCTGTAACGGCATGAGTGGCGCACTTGAACCGAAAATTCAACAAGAAATCATCGATCGAGATCTGTATTCAACTGCGGTACTTTCAGGCAACCGTAACTTCGATGGTCGTATTCATCCTTATGCTAAACAAGCATTCCTAGCATCACCACCATTAGTTATCGCCTACGCCATTGCAGGTACTATCCGTTTTGATATTGAACAAGATGTTTTAGGGCATGATCAACACGGTAATTCGATCACCCTTAAAGATCTATGGCCGAGCGATGAAGAGATCGATGCGGTTGTAGGCAGTGCTGTGAAACCTGAACAGTTCAAGCAAATCTACATCAAGATGTTTGACTTAGGTGAAGCAGAACAAGCTCCTAGTCCGTTATACGACTGGCGTCCACAATCGACTTACATTCGCCGTCCTCCATATTGGGAAGGCGCATTAGCAGGTGAACGTACCTTAAAAGGCATGCGCCCGTTAGCGGTTTTAGGTGACAACATTACTACCGATCACTTGTCACCATCGAATGCCATTCTTGCCAGCAGTGCAGCTGGTGAATACCTCGCACACATGGGTCTACCAGAAGAAGACTTTAACTCTTACGCAACCCACCGTGGTGATCACTTAACGGCGCAACGTGCGACTTTTGCTAACCCTAAACTTTTGAATGAAATGTGCCTTGATGATAAAGGCGAGATCATTCAAGGATCACTGGCTCGTATCGAACCTGAAGGTCAGCAAACCCGTATGTGGGAAGCAATTGAAACCTATATGGATCGTCGACAAAACTTAATCATTGTCGCGGGTGCGGATTATGGTCAAGGCTCATCCCGCGACTGGGCGGCAAAAGGCGTTCGCTTAGCCGGTGTTGAAGCCATTGTAGCCGAAGGTTTTGAGCGTATCCACCGTACTAACTTAGTGGGCATGGGCGTACTGCCATTGGAATTCCATCAAGGCATGAATCGTAAAGTTTTAGAGCTTGATGGCAGTGAAACCTACGATGTTGAAGGCACACCAGCACCTCGTGCAGAGTTGATGTTACACATCACTCGTCGTAATGGTGAAACGGTCACAGTTCCTGTCACTTGTCGTTTAGATACCGCAGAGGAAGTCTCGGTTTACAGTGCAGGTGGTGTACTGCAACGCTTTGCTCAAGACTTTTTAGAAGCAAATGTAAGTGAGTAAACTTTTTCGAAGTTGACCGAGACATACAATACTGTCGTTACTTCGTTTAAAAAGTCGTGGTGTTGCACACCACACCGCCAAAAGGGGCAGCCTCCAGCTGCTTCCCCTTTTGAATCCCCTGAGCCGCCCCAACAAAGGTAAGCGCTTCAGGGCTTGCTGAATAAATGGTTATCGATTTCGATGGGCATCCATGCCCCACGAAATCTAGCCCGACGTCCATGTCGGGCTCACACCATTTTATATTCAACAATCCCTTCAACACCTTTGAAGGGGATATAAGTTATCTCTTGGATTTACTGATAACTTAACACTTATCCAATTCGGTTTTTAAACTATGTTGTGCAAACGCACATAGGATTTAACAAGATGACATTTGCTCCACAAATAAAAGTTCCTGCCACTTATATGCGTGGTGGCACCAGTAAAGGCGTTTTCTTTCGTTTAGAAGACTTACCTCAAACTGCACAGCAAGCTGGTGAAGATAGAGATCGATTATTACTAAGAGTTATCGGTAGCCCAGATCCATACGCCAAACAAGTCGATGGTATGGGCGGTGCGACTTCCAGTACCAGTAAAACCGTGATTGTCTCTCCAGCTACCGATGGCGAACACGATGTCAATTACCTGTTCGGTCAAGTGGCTATCGATAAGGCGTTTGTCGACTGGAGTGGTAACTGCGGCAACTTATCATCCGCCGTTGGTGCTTTTGCCATTCACAGTGGTTATGTCGCCAAAGAAAAGCTACCTGAAAACGGTATTGCTACCGTTAAAGTTTGGCAACAGAACATTGGTAAAACCATTATTGCTAAAGTGCCAATGACCAATGGTGAAGTACAAGAAACGGGTGATTTTGAACTCGATGGTGTGACCTTCCCTGCCGCTGAAATTGAGCTTTCATTCGTGAAACCTGTTGATGAGTCAGAGAGCTTATTCCCAACTGGTAATTTAGTTGATGTACTGACCACACCTGAATTTGGATCTATCAGCGCTACGATGATCAACGCTGGTATTCCAACGATTTTCGTCAATGCTGCAGACATTGGTTATACCGGCACTGAACTGCAAGATGACATTAATAACGATGTTGAAGCACTTGAAAAATTCGAATCTCTCCGTGCTCATGGTGCAGTGAAAATGGGACTCATATCGGATATCAAAGAGGCCGAGCAGCGTCAGCACACGCCAAAGATTGCTTTTGTTGCTGAGCCAAGAAGTTATAAAGCTTCCAGCGGTAAGAATATTTTAACTGAGGATATCGACCTACTGGTTCGCGCCTTATCTATGGGTAAATTGCACCATGCGATGATGGGTACAGCCGCCGTTGCGATAGGGACAGCAGCAGCCATTCCGGGTACTTTGGTCAATCAAGCCGCAGGTGGTGGGCAGCGAGATAGCGTTCGTTTTGGTCATCCTTCTGGCACCTTAAAAGTCGGCGCAGCGGCGAGCTTTAATGGCGATGCTTGGAAAGTTGAAGAAGCTATTATGAGTCGTAGTGCGCGTATTTTGATGGAAGGTTGGGTAAGAGTGCCTCAATAATAGCACTCTGATTATTTCCAACTGTTATCGCGTCCAAAGAAGGTATAATTAAGCTGTTGCATAAAATCTAACTTACGAGCTTTTATTTGCAATTCGTTTGCAGGATAAGGTTGAAAAGCAAGTTGTTCGAAAGTGCGGTAATCATGCTGACTCGATCTCAGTCTTTGATACTGGGTATCAGTCAGCTTTGTTCTCATTTTCATAACAGCTGGATGATTTATAGCGTAAAGATTTCTCGTCGGTACCAAACTAAAAAGCTCAACGTCAAAATGACTATTAAACATATCAAGGATTAGTTGAGCTCGTTGTTTTTGGAATATTACGATCTCATCAGCTGTCAAAACGGATGCTTCTACTGAGGGGCGAGTATAGGTAAAACTTGGTACATTATAATCCCTTAGCTCCTTTATCTGTTGTTGAAATTCAACAAATGCTTCTCGACTAAGTAGTGTAGCTCCCATAACGCCTTTTCTAGCCAGAAAAAATGGTGGACGCTGTAAGAACTGATCGTCAATATCATGATAAATTAGGCTTTGTTTTCCAAGCGCTTTCAATCTTGAAACAAAGTCTAATTTTTCTTGCTTGATAGCTTCTTTTTCGAGAACATCAAACACTTCGGGATAATCCATCAAAACAGACAATCTCAAACCGTCAATATCAAAAGTTTCACCATAATCGTCTTTAGGTCTGCATTCTTCAGAATAAGAAAAAGCCATGGGTAAGTGAGACAAGTGTTTTTCTACACTCAACACCATAATATTTGGATGTTCGGTAAACAATGAAGCCATTTCTTGTTTCTGAACATCAGACATATTCTTTTCGGTATAAACAATAAATAAAGGAATATCATGTTGTAATAAAAAGTCTGCTTGTTTCGTTATACGTGATACGTAATCTAAGCATCGAGGGTTATTATAACCATCAAAGAATGATGCCCCGCGCAAGGAAACCCAGATGTGAAATATTGGTGCAGGTGGAATGATCTGAATATCAAGCTCTCTCGCTTCACTGTGGGTTGAGATACCAGCAAACCTTAATCCTAAGGACATATTCCGTAATGAATCATTATCAATAGTATCGAATCTTGTGCCATCATCGCTACAAAGATCTCGGATAATACTAATTTCAACCTCGAATCCAATTGGGAAATTATTTATTTGGGTCTGAGTTAATGCTGGCTGAGTTTTCGCGACAAAAAGATAATCGAAAACGGTCATCAAACTCGTACTGCATGAAATCACGATGACTAACCTTAATATTTCAGAATGATTAAATATACTGTTAATAAACTAGTTCAATTTTTGACTCATTCAATATTTATAAACCAAAGTTAACCTCATGTTTTCTTTAAAGTTAACGAGTGCCCAAAATGAACATCAGGGTTTTGAATAAAGCCGCTAGTTCCAGCTGTTATTGTGGCCAAAATAGGTATAGTTAACCTGCTGAATATATTCTAGTTTACGAAATTTTGTTACTAACTCACTGCGTGAACATGGTGAAAAAGCATGGCTGTCGAACGTTAAATAGTCATGCTGACTCGATCTCAACTTTGGGTTATCTCCTGCTTGTAATTTAGTTCTTATTCGCATAACCGCATTATGGTTCATTGAGTAAAAATTTCGATATGACATAAATGTTAATCGGTTAACTTCAAACTGAGTATTAAATAAATCAAGTAATAGTTGAGTTCTTTGTTGTTGAAAACTCTCAAGCTGAAAGCCCGTCAGGATTGTCTCATCACGTGGTTGATACGTAGCGATAGGAGTTGCAACATCATATTTTCGATCCTTGTTAACCTGCTGCCTGAATGAAATAAGTTCGCGATCGTCGAATAGCGACCCACACATAATCCCCCCTTTAGCCAAAAAGAATGGTGGACGTTTTATAAATTGGTCATCAATATCATGATAAGTAGCACTTTGCCCATTGAATCTCTTCAACCTTTCAACAAAATCGAGTTTATCTTGCTTAACGGCTTCTTGCTCAAGCACCTCGAATACCTCGGGAAAATCCATCAACACAGACACTCTTAATCCATCAATATCATAAGTTCCCATATGATCCTTCTCGTAACTGCTTTTCCCAGAGTAAGAATAAGCCATGGGCAAATGAGACAAATGTTTTTCGACGCTTAGCACCATAATGTTTGAGTGAGTGGTGAACAAAGATTCCATTTCTTGCTTCTGTTCATCAGTCATACCTTTTTCGGTATAAACCAGAAATAAAGGGGTGTCATATTCTAATAAAAAGTCAGCTTGCTGAGTGATGCGTGATACATAATCCAGCCCTTTGGGATTATTGCTGCCATTAAAAAACGATGCCCCACGCAGAGCCACCCAAATATGAAAAATAGGGGCAGGAGGAATAATTTGTAAATCGAGTTCCCTTGCTTCACTTAGCGTTGAAATGTCAGCAAACCTCAAGCCTAACGACATATTTCGTAATGAGTCATAATCAATGCTACCGAACTTTATGTCATCATCATTACAAAGATCACGAATGATGCTAATTTCAGCTTCGAATCCATGAGGGAAATTACTCAATTGAGCCGGAGTTAATGCTAGCTGATGATCAGCTTCTGGAAAATGAATACAACTTGTTATCAAACTAGAAATACATGAAGCCAAAATCATTTACCTTACTAATGAAAGCGTGATTTTACTTTTTAGCTAAAACTAACTAGCCGAATTAAATCACTCAACACTTATAAACCATGGTTAATATTGAGTTGCATTTTGGTTAACTCTAATTATCCCACCAAGGAGTTTGCCCAGTTAACATTAGATGCGACTGTCTGAAAGTCTCTGTAATACTGTAGTCATCAACATATCGACCACTTGAACTCAAACGTGCGCGCTCAAGCGCGCGAATGTCTTTTTTAGTTGTTCGTTCTCCTTCGCTAAACGAGTTTTGTCTGACTCTAGCAGCTTGAGCTTATCTTTCACTCGTTGTTGTTCCGCTTCAGCCTGTCTTTGCTCTGCGTCGATCTCCGCTTGGGTTTTGGCCCCTAGGCTTTTAAGAAACCCCTTGTTAGTTTCACAAGCAAGATCCAATACAGTGCACTGCAACTGCGAATCATTGAGCGTGATTGGAGTATTAATACCTAATGTCGTCGAAAATCGCTGACATAAAAATTCTAAGGTAGTATGATCACTATATTTAGCCGCAAAAAATAATACTGGTAATTCACCGTCAATGAGTTGTCTAGGGTCGAAAAGCCCACTATTAACCAGCAATTTAACGGTATGTAATTGCTTCGCCGCAATAGCTACAGCTAAGACATTTCTTTTCTTCTGATTCACTTCCTTCCAATGAATTTTCTCTATTTCCCAAACATATTGGAATACTTTTACTTCGGAATTTTGAGCAGCCTGCAGCAATAAATTGAATCCAGCATTATTTCTTAAACTCTTATTCGCTCCAGCCCTTTCAATAACTTTAAAGCAATCTAAATTGCTATGCTCTGCGGCGAGTAATAGTGGTGTGGTACCGTCTGAAGATGGGTAATCTAATAATTGATATTCCTCGTTGAGAAAAAGCTCAACCATGTCTTTTTTCTCTGCTAGCACAGTTAAATGAAGTGCGCTGACACAAACGCTGCTTTGGCATCTATATACATCTTTTACATTCGCACCAGCGTCTATCAAAAGCTGCACCTTGTCTTTTGACCTATTTATGATGGCAACTGAAAGTGGAGAGTGTCCTTGATTAGTTTTTGTGTTTAGCACTGCTTTACTGATAGGTAAAACTTTTTCAGTAAAATCCATCCCATGTATTCTGAGCGCAAGAAATAGCAAGCTTTGTCCTGAATTATTAAGCGATGAGCCATCAATTTTGTGTAATTCGAGTAAATAGATAAACGCATCAAATCTTGCAGATATTGGACGACCTGAAGCGTGTTCGTTACTTAACACAATATGAAGCAAGGTGTTTTTGTCTTTATCAAGCACTTGAACATCAGCCCCTGCTTCAACGAGTGTTTTAATCAATTCTTTATTTATTTCTTTAGTGGCAAAAATTAATGCTGCATCTTTCACCTCTTGACTACAAGTAGCGAAAAAAGCTGGAGAAAGCAGCGTTAGCACTTCAATATTTTGATAGCTTATGTCGGTAGCAGGCGTTGCCTTTAATTGTGCTAAGCGTTCAAGTCGAGCAACCGTTAATGATGGTTGCTCAAAACCCAATGAAAAATAGTTCAGCAGTTGAATATTTTGCTCAGCTTTTAATCTTTCACCTAATGCATTGATCATCCCTTGGTCTTCAGCGACCAATTTATCGGTTACGGTTTTTATTTTTTGTTTAACAGCGAGTAAGTCAGGTAACTTATCTTGATGTTCAACAAGCAAAGACAATAACTCGAATAGTTGTGGAGTGTCCTGAATATGCGCGTTATCGATAAAAGCCAAAACTTGAGACTGAGCAACTTTGGTGATTTCAGACTTAATGGAGTCAGCACACTCTATGTCTACCCATCGCAATAATGCTTGCAGTTGGTTGAGGTCTGATACATTAGATGTTTTAAGTTTATCCAAAAACTGCGATAACATTTGATTCATGAGTTCAGTGTTACCTTGCATAGGGATAACACGACGCTTAAAGCAGTCCTTAATCATCTCTGGAGTACTCATGCTTGCCAGCTCTTGTTCCAAACAAGCAGCATAGAACTCAGCAAACATCTCCATAAGTTCTTTAGACAATCCGCCATCTACACGTTGCAGCTCATGCATTTGCAATGAAGAACTCTCATTTTGATTGTAGATACGTTCAAATACTCCAAATAATTGTTTTTTTCGTTTTGTTAGTTCAGTTGAGCCTGTAATGTATTTCAAATACGTTGGCGATCGGTTAAGCAATGTAGGCCAATCAACCTTGTCAGAATTAATGGCCTTTTGGCATTCATTACATTTGATGATACCAACTATCCTCACTAACTCTAGCCTTGGTAACACTTCAAGTACTGGCTGATGAGGAGATGCTGGCACACCATAGAAAACATCAAACTTAATCAATCCTTGTTTTGCGAGAGTCTGTAAACGAGCACGAACTGCAGATGTAAGATAAGCGCCTGCCAGCCCTTCTAGTTCAATTAATGAAGCATGGTGCTCAAAAAAACATTCGAACTGAGCTAATTCAGTAAAGCTATTCACCAGCTGAACGGCGATATCGGCTCTCCGTCCTTGGGGAGATAGCGTGGAAAAATCAAAATTCTTTAAATCCTCCACTGCCATTGGCCTAAGCTGGTCATTTTCCTTAATGAAATAACAACCAAGCACCTCAACCAATTCTGCAATAAGAAGCCCCTGCGATTGCTCCCGTTGAGTAACAACCACCTGAACGTGTTGAAACTCGTTAAACATAGGAGCATTAACCACCATATCTATTGACGATAGAGCACCTTCACCCTGTGGTTTAGGAACCTTCATCATATTAAGTCTTTGTAATTGCTGATACGGTGAACACCAAGTTTTCGCCCATTGATAACAAACTTTTTCAGCGGCAATTGAATCATCGGAACGAGATATAATCATTGGCTTAGACTCTGAACATTCCACTCCGCATGCTTTATAACCCGCCACTCTTAAATGTCTTTTCTCTTTTTCGGTTAGCTTCGGATATTGAGTTTCAATTAGCGCCTGAATAGCTTCATCAATAAGATTACCTTTGATTTGATTTAGAGCTTCAGTTTGTTGTCGTGATTGGCTATATGCATATAAAACAGCGTCATCAATAGAGGGATAATCAGAATCTGTAGCAAGGTTGATTGGCGACAGCCACATTTTTAAACAATTGCTTAGCAAGATATTATCAATGGGCTTTTTTAAAAGGTTACTCAACAAAAAATGCACTTTGGAATAATATGCCAACCTTACATCTATCATTTGAGGGTTTTCAGCCGTCTTGTTTCTCATTTTAGTTAAGGCTGTCATGGCTTGTGGTTCAAGACTGATGTTTGATTTTGTATGAGATAAAGTAACGCTGATTAAGGATGAAGTATTTAAAACCAATGCCATTTCTGGATCATATGCTGTTTGAGAAGATTCACCGTCTGCAATCATAAATTCTTCTTTAGTTACCTCACTAGTATATTTTGTGAGGTCCTTAACAGCGTCCACTTCTGTAAGTTCAACCTGAATCATCAATGACACTCTATTGGATATTACTCAAGCGAATATAATCCCTTAATAAACCAAAGGCGAGTGAATAAATGTTCACAAATCAATCATTTCTTTGTTGGAAGTAATTAGGGCGTGCCCTAATAAAAAGGTCAAATTTTGTGATAACTTAACATTACCTTTCCAATATTAGAAAGTTTGAACATGAACCAAGCCACACCTTTTATTACCACTGACGATACCGGTCTGCTCATCATTGATGTTCAAGGCAGGCTCGCACATTTGATGAATGACACTCATCACCTTCACCAACAATTATCAACTCTGATCCAAGGTGCAAAATTGCTTGAACTCCCTATTATTTGGGTTGAGCAATTACCAGAGAAACTTGGGGAGACTAGCCCTGATATAAAACAACTATTAGCGCCAGATCTAAGCCCAATAGAGAAGCATACTTTCAGTGGTTGGCATAATGACGAACTTCAAAAAGCCATAAAAGCGGCAAATTGTAAAAATTGGTTATTAGCTGGCATAGAAAGCCATATTTGCGTGTACCAGACCTGTAAAGCTATGCAACTTGATGATTATCAGACTCATGTTGTCAGTGATGCGGTTTCATCTCGAACCAAAGAAAATAAAGAATACGGAATACAAATGATGTTAAGACAGGGAGCACTTCGTACTAATGTTGAATCAGCCTTATTTGAGCTTCAACAATGTGCAAATAACGAAAGGTTTAAGTCACTTGTAAAGCTGATAAAATAAATTGAATTAAAAGATAACATGCCACAAAAATAAGGATAATAAATGCTAAAGTCTTTTACTATTGCGCTATTGTCTGTACTCACTTTCTCAAGCCAAGCCGTTGATTATGAGCAGCTGAAATTTGTTCCTGTGAAAGCTGATGTCGTAACCATCACAGATGATATCAATGTGCCTTGGGGTATGGTTCAACTTCCGAATCAGAATATTTTAGTCACTGAACGAAGCGGTGAGCTTAAGCTAGTCAAAAAAGGCAGCAATAAAACGACAAGTATTTCTGGCTTACCTAACATCAGCGCAAAAGGACAAGGCGGTCTGTTGGGTGTGGCGCTTCATCCACAATTTGAGAAAAACCATCTTATCTACCTGACTTTTAGCTCACCACAAGGAGAGAAAAAAGGCAGCAATACAGCATTAATTCAAGCGAAATTAAACCTTGAAAAGCAGCAGCTAGAGAATATCAAAACATTATTTAAAGCCAGACGAAATACCACCAGTAGCCGCCATTTCGGTAGCCGTATTGCTATAGATAATAAAGGATACTTGTATTTTTCGGTAGGCGATCGCGCCAACCGCGATGTGAATCCTCAAGATCTCACTAAAGATGCAGGTAAAATCTATCGCTTTCATTTAGATGGTAGCGTCCCAAAAGATAATCCATTTATCAATCAAAAAGACGTCAGTCCCGCCATCTACAGCTACGGACATAGAAACCCTCAAGGTTTAGCCGTAAACCCAGAGACAGGCTCAATTTGGTCACACGAGCATGGGCCACGAGGTGGCGATGAAATTAACCTTATTCAAAAAGGCTTAAACTATGGCTGGCCTGTTGTCAGCTATGGTATTAACTACATAGGAACTAAGTTCACTGAGCTAACCGAAAAAGAAGGCATGGAACCACCTCTAACACAATGGACGCCCTCGATTGCACCGTCAGATATGGTTTTTGTAACTTCGGACAAGTACCCAGAGCTTAAAGGTAAGTTATTAGTTGGCTCCCTCAAGTACCACTTCATTTCAGTGATCAATTACCAAGGGGATAAAGTCATATCTCAAGCTAAGGCATTCAAAAACATTGGTCGTGTTCGCAGTTTGATGCAGGGAATTGACGGCTATTTATATGTCGGTATTGATGGAAAGGGGATTGTGAGACTACAGCCAAGCAGATAGCTCAGATCATCCACATCAGCTTGTAGAACTTCCATTGTTGTCTATGTTTATTACTAACGCTCGAAGATGATGGAAGTATTATGGCGGTATAAGCAGAAGCGCTACACCATTTCAAATTTGAATATGATGCTACAAAGCAAGCATATAAAATAAACAGTAAACAACTTTCTGAAATGGCGCGTACACAAGGACAACCATTCACTGTTGAAATCCAAAAGGATGGTGTAACTTATTCACATGAATATACTTTTATTCATTCAAATGAAATGCTCTTAGAAGGTTGGCACATAACCCCAAAAGCAAAGTGGCTGAGATTATCACCCGCCCCTATTCCGGAACCACACCAAGCAATAATAAAACAATTAAAAGAGCAATTTTCAAATAGCTTTACCATTTGGAACTTATTGGACTCTCTCTATACAGCCCAAGCTCAAGCTAAAAAAGAAACCAAGGCTCAAAGATCTCAAAACAAGCTGGAATTAAGAGAATGGAATAAGAAGGTTCCAACCTTCGTCAAAGAATACCAAGATATCGCTAAATTTGTATCGCAGGGTCATTGTTTAGAGACTCCGAGAGATGGGTGGGACTCCACCGTTTATCGTTACACCCCGTTACAGCATTACTGTATGTTTGGGGAAGCTCAAGCAGCCATATTTTTACTTCAAGGTGGTGCGAGTGAGAGCTATCATTTTTCAGGTGGCGATACTGTCAAAGCTCCAGCTCTGCATTTAGCAGTCCAATACAATCATAAGGGCACAATACAAGCTCTAAAAACGCAAAATATTGATATCAATATCACGGATAAAGAAGGTAGAACGGCTTTACATGTGGCAGCCGAGCATAACTCAGACCGTTCGATTGGTGAGTTACTTTCAGGGCGAGCAAACGTAAATGCTCATGATAACTCAGGACAAACACCGCTTCACCTTGCAATCAAAGCCGGTCACCTTCATATTGCTGAACAACTGCTTGACCATGGAGCTATGCTCAACACTCAAGACAATAATAAGCAAACCTCACTGCATATGGCTGCAAAACATGGAGGTATAGAATCCATTTCCTTTCTTATGAATCAAGGTGTTAGGTGGGACATTAGAGATAAAAACGGAAAAACAGCTCAACAGCTGGCAAAGAAAGAGGATAAAGAAGCTTTCCAACAACTAATAACAGAGCGTTATAACGCAGAAGCCAAATCTACCGAATTACGCTATAAAGCGGGATCTCAAAAAAAGAAGACTAGCCTTTGTCAACTCGTCCAAAGCTTTGCTGTAAATTCATCACTAAATCAAAAACCGATTGGTTTTGATGATTGCTAATTCGAGGGTTTGCCCCTGCACCGACTAACATTCTGTATACCTGCGGGTTATTAGCTATCACCGCCACATGCGCGGCGTTATTACCCTGTTTATTTTGCTGATTCACATCTTTGACCGTAGCAACATCTAACAACTGTTGCATCACCATGGAGTTCGGTTGTTTCGCCGCCGTATGAATAGGTGTTTCACCATTATGATTCGGCTTAAACATTTGATCACCTAACGTCGCAAGCAAAACGTTGACCGTTTCTATCGACCCACTACTTACAGCCCAATGTAAGGCTGTATTACCTTTATCGTCTAATGCAAGCGGGTTTATGCTTGGGGCTTTTTTCACTAAAATTAACTCAGCAAGATCGGCTTGCCCTTTCATGCTAGCTAGATGTAAAACATTCCGCTGATGTTCATCAGTGTCAGTAACAGGTAACTTTGCTGATGAGTGACTTAATAAGCTACACGCCACATCAAATTTATTTTCTTCAATTGCCACTAACAATGCTGAATGTTCAGCTTCTTTTGCTTGTGCGTTTGCTAACTGGCGTGCGTTTTCTTGAGACTTTTTAAGGCACTGAACCGCTACTTGAGTACAATATGAAATCCATGCACTACCGTTATCACGTTCAGGTAGTAATAGAATCATCGCTCGCATGATATCTTGGTTATTAAGTTCTTCACTGCTTTGGTTGAGAATACCTACAAACTCACCAAAATCATCTTTCACGCGAGTATAAATATGCTCTTGCAACTCGTCATCAGAAAACACACTGAATCGTTTATTGCTGTTATCTAATGCATTTAACAAAAATCTATCGAGAAATATTGACATTACCACTCTTTCATCATCAGAGCACTGAGTCAATGACTGTTGAATATGTTGTTTAATGGCTTCTTTTTGCAAGCGATATTCCCGAGAGAAGTTCTTGAATTCTTCACTGGCTTTAAACTCAGCCATGGTCATGATAGCGCCAGATCTTAATAACTCTTTGACGCCTTCTTTATCGATTAAGTATTGCTCTTGATCTGGCTTACGCTGATTTTTAACGTGTTCGCCATAAGGGTTGGCTGTAATAGGAGTGATGCCCATGAAAAGCCTTCACAAAAATAATATGCTATAGCTTTCAAGTTAGAACAGGTCTCTCCTATCAGCAATGAAATATGAAGAAAGGTTAATTTCCTGCAACCTGTAAATCGTCCAGCAAAATACCGCCTGTACGAATCGATGAACGCAAATCGCGATCTTTTGCGACAGCTTGAATGTTGGCAAACATATCTTTCAAATTCCCAGCAATTGTCACTTCTTCAACAGGATGGATAATCTCTCCATTTTCCACATAAAAGCCACCTGCACCACGAGAGTAATCCCCTGTTACTGGGTTAACCCCTTGTCCCATCACTTCAGTGACGATAAGACCTGTGCCCATTTGCTTAACCAAATCATCAAAGGTTTGACCGCTATCGCTTACAGTCCAGTTATAAATGCCACCAGCGTGTCCGGTATTTGGTAAGTTCAACTTACGAGCAGAGTAGCTGGTAAGTAGGTAAGTCATTAACTGCCCAGCTTCGATGATATTACGCTCAGTCGTTGCCACACCTTCTGAGTCATAGTTAGCACTAGCAAGTCCACCAACAAGATGAGGTTGCTCATTAATACTGAACCACTCAGGAAAAATTTGAGTGTTAATGGCATCTAGCAAAAACGTCGATTTACGATACAAACTGCTGCCGCTTATCGCACCAACAAGATGCCCAATCAGCCCAGTTGAGATTTCCGGTGTCAATAAAACTGGCATTTTAGCTGTGGCAATCTTACGAGCACCTAGGCGATTAACGGTTTTTTCTGCCGCTTTGCGACCGACGGTTTCAGGTGTCCATAGCTCATCAAATTTACGCGCAACGGTATAATCGTAATCTCGCTGCATACCACCTTGTTCGTCTTCACCGATACCGACACAGCTTAAGCTGTAACGAGAACTACGACGACCATGTATAAAGCCATGGCTATTACCATACACTTTGATGCCTGTGTGGGCGTTGGCGGAAGCGCCATCAGAGGCTTTCATCCGCTTGTCAAAGTCCAGCATTGCCGTTTCAGCATCAATGGCTAGTTGAGTAAGCTGAGCAGCATCTAACTCTTGTGGGTGATATAAATCTAGCTCTTTAAACTCAGTTGCCATTAGGTTGGCATCAGCCAAACCATGACAAGGATCTTGGCTGGTAAGTTTAGCGATATCATCCGCTGCCTTTACCGCTTGTTTAATGGCTTCAGGGCTAAGATCTGACGTCGAAGAACTGCCTTTACAGCCGTCTCTATATACTGTGATACCAAGGGCGCCGTCTTTGTTAAACTCAACGGTTTCCACTTCTTTATTTCGAGTACCAACGGAAAAACCTTGTTGTTTACTGATGGCGGTTTCGGCTGCGGTAGTACCGAGTTTTTTGGCACAGTCTAATGCCATTGAAACGGCATCTTGTAGGTGAGAGAGTTCTGAATCTAATTGATGTTGAGCCACAAAGGTTCTCTTTAAATTGGTGCTAATGACTTTAGATTATCATAAGTTTGGAGTATATGCTTACCGAGGTTGTGCAACAGACCTTTCTAAAAAGCTCTTAACGGTAGCTGGGCTTTATGGGTAATCAGGTTGAATTTTAATGAATCTGTGTTTTCAGATTCAATTTATAAAATTTTGTAAATTCAATTGCTTATAAAAAGTGTCCGAACCATTGATTTAAATTAATCACCTCACAGGAATCACATTCGATATCAAATTCAGTTGTAACTATTCAGCCTACTGAACAAAAATATCTGGCAAATGCCCACTGAACAACAAGTTCAGCGCTGTTGAAGCTGTTATATTTTGCTTTCTGCAACTCGAAACGTAACTGCGTATGGCACAGAAG
>NZ_ML014821.1 GCF_003675895.1 Parashewanella curva | reverse complement strand
AGTGAAAGTTCAAGCCCTTTTTCTGCTTTACCGATGGCACCATGAAAGAATTTGGCTAGGCCTTCGGTATGTTTGCCGCTTTTCTTCATAAAGCTAGCATCCATAGCTGCAATGCATTTCGAATGCTTTGGCAGCTGCTGAAAAATCAGAATTTCATTAAAACCAAGAAAGTCAAAAAACCTGTGATACCAACGATTAAATCGTTTCTCACTTGAATTACAGTATCGGCTCATATTACGAAAATTAGCCTTACCTTGAACGATAATGAGCATTGAAAGTAGCAAGGCTATAAATGATTTTTGTGGTTTTTTAAAGCTGGACATTTGGCTTAAAACCGAATTTACTAGAGCAATCATGAGCGGTGGTTTCACGAATGTTTTTGCAAACTTTATTCTCGCAAACCCTGCTCATGATTCCGAGTGGTTTAACTCAATTTAGAAAACTGTCCGAACTATTGTTATTAGAAAGTTTGACATTAAGCTTCTGACATTGGCACCGATGAAAAAGCACAATCGTCTTCACTCAAAGTGTGAAGCTGTCCATGTTTCAGCCAAAGCACTCTTCGATTTGAATCTTCACCAAAAGCTATGCATTCAATATGGCGCTCCGCTTGTGAAGACTGTAAAAGAGGAGTAGAAGCTGTATGCGATTGAGTGATGGTCATACATATACCCTTTATAAACAGGTGAATGTTAAAAGGTTACTCTGAAGACCTTCCAATGAATTTGATATTCAAAACGCCCTTCAAAGTAAACAGTTTAAATTTAATATTTCACCTTATGCGCTGTCGCTAGCACAATTGGCCAACATAAGATTACGCCTATCATAGTTCCAGCAAACTCAAGCTTACTTTTTTTTCTTTCTTGTGCAGTATAGAGTCTGATTGTTCTAGGGTATCTAGGGATGTTACCCTCACTTGTGACAGCTTGGTGTTGCATACTCCAAACTTTAGGGCGCAAAGTTGTATCTTCATTCAGCTTTTCGGTCAGACTGCTTGATAATGCTTTTGCTAGGCGTGAATCACTTGACTTAAATCGAGCTTCAAAATCATGAGTCATTGAGATTTTATGAAATTCAGCTAAGATGAGCACATCTTCGCAATAGCCACACCTCTTATTTCGTAGAGACAGTTGAAATTCAACAATAGAATTATCATTCCTTGTGACTTCAATCTTCATTTGATTACAAGCGACGAACTGACTCCACTCTTCATTAGAAATTGAACTCACTTTACCTTGGTCCAAGAAAATACTGTGTCTTTGAGTTGACGTATCATTTTGATAGGAAATTGAGAGATAACTCGGTTTTGTAGTAGCCGAAATTAAAGGGGTATGAGATAAGGCCATGCCAGTTCCTGTGAGCGATTGTCATTATTTGATAATGATAACCGCAACAGACTTAACCAAAGCTTTACAAATCATATTGAGTCAATAACACTTGATAATGAAACAGCTTTTCTTTTCAAGTGTTATCTATAGGAAGGTATCTCTAATTTTTGCGAGCAACAGAGATATGAGCTAAACCTAACAGTGCTTGCTTATATTCACTTTCTGGCAAAATATCCAACGCAGCAATCGCCTTTTGCGCTTCTTCATTTGCGCGCTTTTCTGTGTACTCCAAAGCACCTGTTCGTTTAAGCGCTTCTAGCACTTGATCGATCACTTCCGATCCATCCGCTTTTTCGATCACACCTTTGATCAAAGCTTTCTCTTGTTCATTACCGTGGGCTAACGCATAAATAAGCGGCAATGTAGGTTTGCCTTCGGCTAAATCATCACCAATATTTTTGCCTAACTCTTCACTGTCTGCTGTGTAATCCAAAAGATCGTCAGTGATCTGAAAAGCGGTTCCTAGGAATTTACCGTATTCCCCTAAGGCTTTTTCTGTAGCTTCATCAACATTTTTTAACACGCCTGCTAATTGAGTCGCTGCTTCAAATAATCTTGCCGTTTTACAGTAAATGACGCGCATATAATTGTCTTCACTGGTATCAGCCTCGTTCAAATTCATCAGCTGCATCACTTCGCCTTCAGCAAGCACGTTAGTGGTATCAGCAAGAATTCTAAGTACTTTTAGACTATTAAGCTCAGTCATCATTTGAAATGAGCGCGTATATAAGAAGTCACCGACTAATACTGAAGCACTGTTTCCAAACAAGGCATTTGCGGTTTGACGACCACGGCGCATGGATGAGTCATCAACAACATCATCATGTAATAAAGAAGCAGTGTGAATAAACTCAACGATCGCTGCCAGCTTTAAATGATCGTTACCTTCATAGCCTACGGCTTTACTGGCAAGAACTGACAACAGGGGACGCAAACGCTTTCCACCACTGTTAACAATATAAAAACTAAGCTGATTAATAAGAGCTACATCTGACTCCAACTGTTTATAAATCAATTGGTTAACAGCCTGCATATCGTCTTCAGTTAATGCGCGAATCGCTTGTAAATCCATAGTAAACTCTGAAAGTGTGGGCTGTTTCAAATTTTAGCCCAGTATTAAAAGCAAATTGCGCTGATTTTACCTAAAATTAGCAAGTAAAACAGCTTTTGATGTCTAATCCGACCTTTAGATTAAATTTAGCATTTGTTTCTCATTTTATACTTGCCAGTCCTCCATTCTTAGCGTAGAATCCGCGCCCATTGTCATTAAAAATTTTTGTAGCACACTGGTGTTTAGAGTTTATTTAAATCTTACGCGGTGTGTTAAAGATCTCGGAGTAAAATAGCTATGTACGCTGTTTTTCAAAGTGGCGGAAAGCAACACCGTGTTGCTGAAGGTCACGTAGTACGTTTAGAAAAATTAGAAGTTGCTACTGGTGAAACTATTGAATTTGATCAAGTTCTTTTAGTTGCTAACGGTGACGACGTTAAAGTTGGCGCACCTTTAGTTGAAGGTGGCAAAGTGGTTGCTGAAGTAGTTAGCCACGGTCGCGGTGAGAAAGTACGCATTGTTAAATTCAAGCGTCGTAAGCACCACGAAAAGCAAATGGGCCACCGTCAGTGGTTCACTGAAGTTAAAATTACTGCTATCAACGCTTAATAAGGGGAGTCTAACTCATGGCACATAAGAAAGCTGGCGGTTCTACCCGTAACGGTCGTGATTCAGAAAGTAAACGTCTTGGTGTTAAGCGTTTCGGTGGTGAATCAGTATTAGCTGGTAACATCATCGTTCGTCAACGTGGTACTAAATTCCACGCTGGTGACAACGTAGGTATCGGTCGTGACCACACTCTTTTCGCTCTATCTGACGGTAAAGTGAAATTCGAAGTTAAAGGTTCTAAGAACCGTAAATTTGTAAGCATCGAAGCTTAATTTAAACTTCGAAGCGAACAAGTTAAGCCCTGCCTCTGGCGGGGCTTTTGTTTTATTAAGCCTTTAATAGAGGTACAATCTCCCTATTAAAGCGAATCAGGAGTATTTATGAAATTTGTCGACGAAGCAGTCATTCGAGTTGAAGCGGGTGATGGTGGCAGCGGTTGTGTCAGCTTCAGACGTGAGAAGTACGTCCCCGATGGTGGCCCAGATGGTGGTGACGGCGGTGACGGTGGTAGCGTATATCTGCTGGCAGATGAAAACTACAATACCCTGATTGATTTCCGCTTTGAGCGTTTTCATCGCGCAGAACGTGGTGAAAATGGCCGTGGTCGCGATTGTACTGGTCGTGGTGGTCAAGACTTGATCTTAAAAGTCCCTGTTGGTACTCGTGCGGTTGACGAAGAAACCGAAGAGGTTTTAGGTGACTTAACCAAACACGGTCAAAAACTGCTTGTCGCTAAAGGTGGTTTCCACGGCTTAGGCAATACCCGTTTCAAAAGTAGTACCAACCGCGCACCTCGCCAAAAAACACTAGGCACACCGGGTGAAGTTCGTAGCCTTAAGCTAGAACTCATGCTGCTTGCTGATGTTGGTTTATTAGGTTTACCCAATGCAGGTAAATCGACCTTTATTCGCTCAGTTTCGCGTGCTACGCCAAAAGTGGCTGATTATCCGTTTACCACGTTAGTACCAAACCTTGGTGTGGTAAATCCGCGATCGGGACAAAGCTTTGTGATCGCTGATATTCCAGGTTTGATCGAAGGTGCTGCGGATGGCGCAGGCTTAGGTATCCGCTTCTTAAAGCATTTAGAGCGTTGTCGTGTACTGCTACACATTATCGATATTGCGCCGATCGACGAAAGCGATCCTGTTGAAGCTGCGACGTCCATTTTGGAAGAACTTGAAAAGTATTCTCCAAAACTCGCCTCTAAGCCACGTTGGTTAGTGATCAATAAAACTGACTTATTGCTTGAAGAAGAACTTGAAGAGCAAATCAAACGTGTGACTGATGCCCTAGGTTGGGAAGATGAAATACATACTATCTCAGCTTATAACCGCGAAGGTACCCAAGAGCTTAGCATTAAGTTGCTAGACTTTATCCAAAGCTTACCTGCTGAGGAAGAAGCCGTCGATCCTGAGAAAGAAGTGGAATTTAAGTGGGATAACTATCACCAAGCCACTGACACGGATTTCAATGAAGATTATGATGATGATTTCGATGACGATTTCGACGATAATGACTATGATGTTGAAGTCGTTTACGAGCGCTAAGTGATCTTAAAAAGCACGTCACAAGGACGTGCTTTTTTATAAAGGTTCAAGTCTTCTATGAAATCAATTATCACAGTCATTTAAAGCGCAATACAATATTGCACATGCAGCAATTAAAGGAGAACATAGGCAAGCTAAAGCTCCTAGTCCAACGACCCCTGTGCCATATAAACATATTTCTCCCTTGCTTGCGTTGTCTTCAGCCAAAAGCTCTCTGTTTCCAATCGCACTATGTTTTGAATTAATAATTAGCTTTTGTAACTCTCGCTCTCGTTGCAGGGTAAAGGTTAACCCTTTAGAGAGTTCAAACTCCAAACCCTCCCCTTCTGCAGTTTGATTGACACCAATATTTTGTTCGTGAAATGTGGCAATGACTGAGCTAGTAAATACTTTCCAGCATATTTTTGTCTTTTCTAATTCTAAGTACATTTTATAGTCACGAATCGTGCCGTCCGAGAATTTAATTTTTACTTCAGTTTTATTTTGCTCAAGGAAGCCTTCCCAGTGACATTTCTGGCTATTAAGGGGATTTATACTACGAAAATGAATGTCATATTCTCCATTCACTTGGTTTACCAACAATGGTTGTGTTTCAGCAGCCATTATTACAATCTCTTATTGAATTACACTCTTATTTTACATTGCCTAAATAACCTCCATGTTAATAAAGAGTTAAACCTTGTTTAGATTGAAAAACCAAAATGGTTTTCCTCTCAACTTAATAAAGTGTGTTTTATACAGAGGAGTGGTCACACTGTATGTAACCATTTAAAATGACGTAAAAATATCAACCCTCAGAGAAATTCTATGCAAATATGTATGATCGCCGCCATGACTATCCATCGCGTAATTGGGAAAAACAACCAAATGCCATGGCACCTACCGGAAGATCTCAAACACTTCAAAGCGACAACCATGAGCTACCCAATTGTGATGGGGAGGAAAACCTACGAGTCCATTGGTCGCCCTCTTCCTGGTCGACATAATATCGTTATTTCCAGACAAGCTGATTTAGAAATTGATGGTGTAACCGTGGTTTCCACTTTTGAAGAAGCCAAAATCGCAGCAGGTGATGGTGATATTGAACAGCTATTTGTAATTGGGGGCGGTCAACTTTACCAACAACTTCTACCACAAGCAGACAAACTCTTCCTAACCGAAATCAATATTGATGTTGAGGGAGATACTTATTTTCCCGATTGGAATGACGGAAGCTGGAAAGAAGTTGCAAGAGAGTCAGGGATCAGCTCCGATGGGTTAGAATATAGCTTTATCAACTTAGTAAAAAAATGGTAAATTAAGCGCATTAAAATAATAACCTAATTTATACAATTAAGGATTATCAGATGCGCGTTTTAACAATCGCGGGTGTTGCTCTGATTGCAGCGTCCCTTGTAACCCCTACAACTCAAGCTAATGAACAACTTTTTGTCAGTATCTGTAGCTATGTGAAAGCTGACGATAAAAGTCGTCTTCGTAAAAAGCTTAAAGAAGGCCGTCTCACCTTACGTAACATTTATACTGACCTAAAGTGTAACGGTGACAACTTGCTTCAAACCGCTTATAAAGCAGGTGCTAATGAAACGGGCGAATATATTGTTAAGCGTGTTTCGAAAAAAGCACTAGCTGAAAGTAAGGTTTGGGACTGGGCAAATGCTAACGGCCATTCAGCGAGTCCTATTAGTGCCGTTTTGAAAGGCAAGCTAGGTCTATAAAGTTATTTATACAATTACTAAAAGATGGAATAGATTAATTCCATCTTTTAGTCTCTCGCTTTAGAACCCCCTAATTCATGACCTTTCACTACCCATCTTGATGGATTTAACATCACTCTTATCCCTTGGTAGGTATAATTCTCATTGTCACTTGTATCGCCCATTAAGTATTCCTCAATGATAGTACCTATAGGGGAAAGTACAGCACATGCACAACCAAGCATAGGACCAGCTACGGCATACCCTACGCTACCATGCAGCCAAAGGTTTCCAATCAGGTGATTTGAGATGCTTGACTTTATTGAGTTGTCAGTATGACAAGATGGTAAACCTGTTGGGCGAGTAATCATTTCTTTTCCTCATAATTGAATGACTGAATCAATTTCAATTTATTGCCTGTAGTGTAACTGAGCCCTTTACAAGAAAATTGCACAGAATTGAAATCAGAATGCTCTATATTTGCTACGCAATCAGTAAAGCGATGGTCAGATGAACCAGTATATCAACTTAACTTATTTTATCAGTCACCACCTTAATCCCCCATTTAGTTGGGTTCAATACCATTCTGAACCCTCTTGAAATGTATGTGTCATTTTGAGTTTCCTCTGGCAGTAAAAAAGTTTCAATAGCAGTTAATGCAGGTGAAAGAACGGGAGCTGCGATAACACTATAAGGCCCAAAAATTATTAATCCCCTTGCAGCATATAAGCAGATATTTCCGATTGAATTAGCAGCAAAAGCTTCAACACGGTTGAGAGAACCAATATCTTGAACAGTAGACATACCAAACCTTTATATTTTTTTAGCTCTGTTCATTCTATATAAAGCATCTGAACTATAACTGAATGTTATGGATGGAAAATACCCACGAGAAATTAGATGTGTGCATAAAACAAAACGCCTGCTATATGAAAAGCAGGCGTTGAAAAGATTTATAGTATTTCGAACTAAACCCTAAACTCTCCCACAGAAACTTGAAGCTCTTCAGCAAGCTTAGCCACCTGATGGCTAGACTCAGCGGTTTGGTCCGCACCTAACGCTGTTTCTTCTGATATAGTCGAAATATCTTCTAACTTTTGTGATACCTCTTTACTCACTAAATTCTGCTCTTTCGCAGCATCTGAAATTTGTGACCCAGAGTCAAAAGCCTTATGAACAGATTGGCTAATAGCTTCTAGAGCAACGTTGGCTTGCTCAGTTTTCTCTACGCAAGATTCTGCTTGTGCACGCCCAAGTTCCATTACCTGTACCGCTTCTTCAGTGCCTTGTTGCAGCATTTCAATCATGTGCTGAATTTCACTGGTAGACTCTTGTGTGCGTGATGCTAGGCTTCTTACCTCGTCTGCTACAACAGCAAAGCCTCGACCTTGCTCACCTGCTCGTGCCGCTTCAATAGCCGCATTTAATGCAAGTAAGTTTGTTTGCTCTGCGATGCCTCGAATAACATCCAAAATCGAGCCTATTGATTCACTATCAGAGTGTACTTTGTTTATCACTTGCCCTGCCGTTGTCACTTCGTCAGCCAGTTCTAAAATAATACGTTTGTTTTCTGATGCAATTTCACGAATGTTATGGGCTTCATCATCGGCAAGTTTGATTTGTTCAAGCGCTAAGTCTGCACTTGCAGCCACTTGTTGAGCGCTAGAGTTTAGCTCCGTTGTTGCTGTTGCAGCTAAATTAACTTTGTCCTTTTGCTCTTTAATGCCCGAAGTAGTTTGAGAGGTAATCGCAGAAGTTTCTTCCGCTGCTGCTGCAAGCTGAGTCGAGCGATCCAGAATACCAGTGATAACACTTCTTAAACTATCTACAAGACGGTTACAGTTGGTAGCCAACTTAGCAAATTCATCGTTACCACTATCATCAAGCTTATGAGTTAAGTCGCCAGATGCCAAAATATTAAGAGCATTGTTGACTTCATCTAAAGACGACTTTAATGGACGAACCACAGCGAAACTCACAACAATCGCAAGCAGAATAGCAAATATTTCCACAACCAATGAGCGGAAACTAGCATTATCAATGCTCTCAATGGCCATAGCATTAATATCATTACTGAATGCTTCAATATTGTTGTTAAGCTGCTCTAATGCAGTCTTGAGCATACTTGCCTTGCTATTCATTTCCGAAAATGAGTCATTCACTTTTAACTCAGTTCGTAACTGACTCTGTTTATTTTTAATAATTGAACCATTACCTTGAAGTAAGGATAAGATTTGTGAAAGTCCATCATTCGTTTCTTGGAGCGTGTCTCCCAGCAAGTTGTTATCTAATTGCTTAGCTAAGAATTGTTTCTTTTCAATAATCTCTTTAATGGCATAGTTAAGTTCTTTTTCAACAATGCTGAATTGCTGTTCGTTTACCGATGATAGTAATTCTTGTACTTGAGAAACTAAGTTATTGAGTATCGGATCAAGTAAAGAGGCTGTACTTGCTATGCCTTGCAGCATTTTATCGTCACTTTCTTGATAATCGATTAAATCGAGCAAAACCGAACCAGTATCTTCCACCGCTGTTTCAATACCCTGTGCTTGACTGTTCGCTGTTTCAGTTAATTGTAATACTCGTAATTTACTCGCTAACAGTGTCTTACTAACTTGTTGATAATGTTTATATTCAGCCTGTGTCTTATTCAATACGCCATCAAATTGCGCTTGTTTTTGCATTAAAGCCACAAGGTTAGCAATATTGCCATTAAAGTCTTTATGATTTTCATCAAAATTATTTTGAATTTTTGGTAACTGCGAAGAAGATGATGCGTGAAACGCCATCAATGAAAAGTTCTGCTGCTCTGTCAGTAAGCCAGAGAGTTGATTCGTCGCTTTCAATGCAGGCAAGCTGAGCTGCTGCATGGTAAGTGTACTTTCTTTAGAAGTTTGATTTGTAGTGTGAGACATGATGCCGAGCACAATCAGCATTACGGTCACCAAAGTGAATCCACCAACTACGCGATTGGCTACAGAAATTTTCATGGGTACTCCGACTCTTATAGCTTTTCCCTAAGATTCTAGGGTTTTTATAATATTTATTGTCGGCCTATTTTAAACTTTCTTTAACCTTTTTTGGGTAATTTTTTCACACGTTTCTAAGTGCCATAACGTCATTTGTCCTCCCCAAACGCATCCTGTATCTAAAGCTATCACGTTTGGATCATTAGTTTCTCCCATTAATGCAGCCCAATGACCAAAAATAAGGCGATTTGTGTCTTTAATTTCACTATCCCATTTAAACCATGGTTGAAGAGAGGGGTCATCACATAGTTCCGGTGGTTGCTTACAATTAAAGTTCAAACTGCCATCGTCATGTAAAAATCGCATACGAGTCAGTGCATCAATGGTGTAACGCAGTTTTTCAAATTCACTAAGCTCATCATGCCAATAGGCTTGCTTATCATGGTACATTTTTGCAATCAGCTCAGATATATAATCTTCTTGCTGTAGAGCTTGGGACACCTTATTTGTTTGAGCGATGAGCGTATCTATATTCCACTGAGGTGGTACACCAGCATGAGTCATAATAAGTTGGTGTTTCGGCAAATACCGCATTAATGGCTGCTGTCTTAGCCAGTCAATATATTCAGGCAATTGCGGTGAATCTAACAGAAGATCTAACTTGTCTTTAGGATTCCGTTTTTTGATACCTGCCGCTAATGCCATTAGGTGTAAGTCATGGTTTCCCAAAACGGTTTTAACACTATTTCCAAGCTGATAGAGATATTCGAGAGTGGCTAGAGAGTCTGGTCCTCGTGCCACTAAATCACCAACGCACCATAGAGTATCTTGAGACGGGTCAAAGGCCACCTTATCTAAAAGGCGGCGCAGTTCGTAATAACATCCTTGTAGATCGCCGACGAAGTAATTTGCCACGCTATTTTCCGCAATTAATGAAGGGTTCCTGGTGCTGCTAGCCTAAACATCGGGATTGGGGCTCTAAAGTCCTTATTGTCCTCGGTCACCATCCCATAGAAGCCTTCCATAAAGCCTAGTGGAGTATCGAGCAAGGTGCCACTGGTATATTGATACGCACTGTTTGGAGGAATGGTCGGTGTTTCACCAACTACACCATCACCTTGAACTTCGGTTTGTTTGCCGTTGCCATCAGTTATGATCCAATGACGATTCTTCAGCGTCGCTTTTTTATCACTGAGATTTATGATGGTTATGGTATAAGCAAACACATATTTGTCCTCATCTGGTGAAGACTGATCATCAATGTACTCTGTGCTCACTTCGACACGAATTGGAGACTCTGATTCTGACAACGACATTTTCAACCCTGAAGCTTTATTTTTTTATGAGGTAATTCGCCATTTTGACGTATTGCTCAACGGTGATTTGTTCAGCTCTTAAACTAGCATCAACGTCCAATTTGGCAAAATCATCATCGTTTAGCGTACCTTTAAGGTTATTGCGCAATGTTTTACGACGCATTCCAAAAGCTTGAGTCGTCAGCTTACGCAATACTTCAACATCATCACAAGGGTATGGTTTATTCTCGTATGGTAATAAACGAACAACCGCTGAATCAACTTTTGGTGGTGGAGCAAAACAGCCAGGGGGGACTTCAAGCACTGGCACAACCTGACAATAGTATTGAGCCATTACGGTTAAGCGACCGTATGCTTTCGTACCTGGGCTTGCAGAAAGTCTTAATACCACCTCTTTTTGCAACATAAAGTGCATGGTTTCAATGAGTGAAGAAAACTCAAATAAATGAAACATTAGCGGCGTTGAAATATTGTAAGGTAAGTTACCAAACACTTTCATTTTTTTATTTGGCTGAGCGAGTTGCTCAAAATCAAACTTAAGCGCATCACCTTGATAAATTTCTAACTTATCTTTTAAAAATGGATGTTGCTGTAAGCGTTCAACCAGATCTTTATCGAGCTCAACTACATTAAGCTTATCTACGTCTTCGGCTACAGGCTCTGTTAACGCGCCTAAGCCTGGGCCAATTTCTACCATAACGTGTTCATTATCTGGTGAAATGGCGGAAACAATACGATCAATAATATTGGTATCGGTCAAAAAGTTTTGTCCGAAACGTTTTCTGGCCGTGTGGCCTAAGTGAACTTTACTACTCATGCTCATCCTAAAAAAAGACGCTTACTGTCACAATATGTCACAAACAAAAAATGACACTGTGTGTTTACCTACTTTACCATTTCATACAAGCTAAGGTATTACTTAAAACTGAAATGATAAGAGGTTTAAAGGATTTAAAAATTACTGTGTATTAGCTAGCTCTATGGCTTTTTTCACAGCACAGACGAAGCTGCCAATATCGGCTTCACCAGTCCCTGCCAATTCAAGTGCTGTGCCATGATCCACTGATGTACGGATATAAGGCAAGCCCAATGTAATATTTACTGATTTACCAAACCCAAGAGATTTTAACACAGGAAGCCCTTGATCATGATACATAGCTAAAACAGCATCGGCATCAGCTAAGTATTTTGGCTGAAATAAGGTATCAGCTGGTAATGGGCCAACAAGCTCAGCATCTAATTCAGCTCTTAGCTTTTCTAGCGTTGGTATGATGATGTCGATTTCTTCTCGACCAAGGTGTCCATCCTCACCGGCATGTGGATTTAATCCACATACATAAATTTTGGGCGTTTTTATGGAAAATTTTTCAGTCAAATCCTTATGCAAAATTTGGGTAATATTAGTTAATCGCTCAGGAGTAATGGCTTTAGATACATATGCTAACGGGATGTGAGTGGTCACCAACGCCACTTGCAACTCTGGTGCTGATAACATCATAACCACATCACGGCACTCAGCTTGACTAGCAAAGTATTCCGTATGACCACTGAATGGAATACCAGCTTGGTTAATGATCCCTTTGTGAACTGGGCCAGTAACAACCGCATCAAACTGACCATTCATGTTGTTTTCACCAGCATAGCTCAAGGTATCAACGACATAAGCACTATTTTTTTCATTAAGCTCACCACAGACAACATCAGCTTCTAATGAAAAAGGCACTATGGTTAAGGTTCCAACCTCTTGTGGTCGCGCCTCTAACGTCGGCTGGTATGGCTTTAGTTTGAGCGGCAAGCCGAGTTGTTTGGCTCTAGCCATCAACAAATTTGGATCTGCACAAACAACAAGCTCAGCATCCCAAGACTGCTGAGCAAGTTGTACGACTAAATCAGGGCCTATCCCCGCCGGTTCTCCCGGCGTGATGGCGATTCGTTTAGTTGTCAAAGGTGTTCCTTATTTTTTATCGTCAAACACTTCGATGTAAGCCTCTGAACGCATTTCATCAAGCCAGTTTTGTAACTCTTCATTAAATTTTCGACGGAAGATCAACTGATGTGCACGGTTAGTATTAAACTTATCCGTAGCATCAACCGTTCTGCGCTCCTCTAATTGAGCAATATGCCAACCGTGGCTGGTTCTAAATGGTTCGCTGATCTGTCCAATTTTCAAATTTTCTAGCGTCTTAGCAAATTCTGGAACATAAATACTTGGCTGTGCCCAACCTAACTCACCACCTTTAGCTGCTGAACCTGGATCTTCAGAATACTTACGGGCTACATCAGCAAACTTTTGTTTGCCGTCTCGAATTTGCTTTAAAAGATCAGTCAATAATGATTTAGCTCGCTCTTCAGATAAAATTGGTGATGGTTTTAACAGAATATGACGCGCTTTTACTTCTTTAATTTCATTTAGTTGCTGGCCACGAATATCCATAATTTTAATAATATGGAACCCCGAACCACTTTTAATAGGACCAAGAATATCGCCTTTTTTGGCACCATTTACGACTTCAGCGAATAAAGTAGGCATTGCATTAATGTTCATGTAATCCCAAATACCACCTTCAAGTGCTTTAGGACCAGATGAAGCCGCGATTGCCGTGCTCTTAAAGTCAGCACCATCTTTCAGACGCTTTAGTACCGTTTGTGCTCGTTTACTTGCTGCATCGAGTTGTTGGCTAGTCGGGTTGCTAGGTACTTCGATAAGAATGTGACCAATTTGGTACTCGACGTTTTTATTACCTTGTTCTTTAATTAAATTTACAAGGTTGGTGATTTCTTGTGGTGATACTTGAATACGACGTTGAACTTGAATACGTTGGATTTCACCGATGGTCATTTCTTGGCGTAATTGTTCACGGTATTGAGCAAAAGACGATCCTGACTGTTCAACCTTTTGGCGCATTTGCTCAACGGTAACACCCTGCTCTTTTGCGATATTATTAATAGTCTGATCTAACTGTAATTCACCAATATTTAGGCCGATACGTTGAGCTATCTGCATTTGCAGCCGCGTTAGGATCAATCTTTCAATTACTTGAGTTCTCAGCGCCTTATCCGACGGTAACTTTTGGTTATTTGCCTTAGCATTTTCTTTAACCGTATGTAACATATCTTGGACTTCACTTTCCAAGATAATGCCGTCATTCACCTGAACTGCAACTCGATCCAATGGCTGTGGTACTGCCATCACCGTTTGGCTCAACAGCACTGCACATACGGCAAAAATCACTTGTTTACAAAATCTCATCCACAAAATCCTTGGCTGATTATTAATTATTTTTTCACTGTTCGCTTTGACTACGTCTTTTGACAGAGGTTCAGCAATCTAGCACATTAATCTGTTAAATAAATGGGTTTTCTGTAATTAAAGATGCTGTCTTTCAACATATCTGAGATGCCAAGGTTACCTGAGCCCCCCAACCCTTTAATCATGAAGTTAAGATAAATACCACTCTCAAACTGTTCTCGATCGATTGGAGTCGTCGCAATATTATCATTAAAATTGGTTCTGATCCGATAGTGATAGCTCAAACGCGCTACCCAACAGCATGATTCATATTGGAAACCAGCATAACTCTCAATCGAACGTTTTCGTTTAAAGTCGTAATACCAATCACCGACAAAATATAAGTTCTGCTTAACTGGCCACGCAATACGTGTACCTGCCTGAGCGATGTCCACTTTGTCGCCCGTATTAGCGTTACTATTAACTAAATCACGCACAAAACGATAACTTAACTGAAACAGCTTATTGGCTTCTGGACGAAAATCTAATGTGGTTTCATATTTACGAGTTTCATTGAGTTTGGTGTCATATTGAACTTCTGAACTGACATACCAATCATTGTAAACATGGGCATCTAATTCTGCGGCCAGCACCGATGATGATGGTTGGTTAGCAAGCTCATTATTGGATAAACCTACTCTGCTGTTTCGTAAGTAAAAAATTTGTCCAAAACTAAATTTCAGTTTTTCACTATTACTTTCATCGAACAATCGTGAGGTTAAACCCAAGGTGACCTGGTTAGCATCGGCAATACGATCAAGCCCAGAAAAGCGGCGATCTCTAAATAAACCGTAGTAGTCCTCTTGTAATTGAGCTGTATCGTATAAAGCAATGTTGGATTGATCTTGATAACCGACATATAGATACTGAATTTGCGGCTCAAAGGTTTGGCGATAATTTTGGTCAAATAGCTGAGTTTGACGCTCTAAATTAACCTGTCCGTGTAACCGAATAGAAGGAATAGTACGGCTTACACTTTTCTCCAACCCTAAACTTTTCAAGCCATTGCGTTGCCAGTAATTGGTTTGATAAAGCTTCAATTCTGTCGTGAAAGATCCAGCTGGCCCGTATAGTGGCAACAGCAAACGTGGCTCAATATGTAAACGAGTCGCAGAGTTGTGCGTGTCTTCATCATGAGCAAAATTGGTTACTTCTGAATAAATATCAAAATTAAGGTTGTTACTTAATTCAGGGAAACGATAGTCAAAACTGAGCTGAGGCATCACTTGATAAGGCTTATCAGATAGCCCAAGCACTTTAATGTCTTGTACTTTTAAGCCTAAATCCCAATCATTGTTTAAGTAATTTAATTCACCTACTCTAACCAATTGGTTATCAGTCGCTTGTTGAACATCAGAGTTAAAATCAGTGAAGTAGTTGTTATCTGATACATCTGTAAAGTTGGTTAATACACGAAGGTTTTCATTGATTCGACCTTGATGCTCCCAGTGATATAGATAACGATTAGGATTACCTTGAAGGTGGTCATCACTCGGCAAGTACTCAAAATTTAGCTTACCGTTTTGGTTATTGTTTTGCTCTCCTGGCATCAAGTAGCGAAACTCAACCTTACTTAATAAGCCACGATTTGACATATAATCTGGGGTAAAAGTTAAATCGTATTCAGGCGCTATATTCCAATAAATGGGGACTTCTAGCTCAACACCATTGATGGTACTGGTACTGAATTTTGGGAACAATAAGCCAGACTTTCGTTTATCAGACACTGGAATGGTCATATAAGGAACATACATCACCGGAACATCACCGATTTTGAGTTTTGCTCCCCACACTTCTCCCCATTCTTCCTTACTGTCTATTTTTATTTTATTGGCTTCTAACACCCAAGACTGACTCTCAGGAGGACAGGTTGTAAAACTACTGCCATTTAAGATCAGATTATTCTCTGGAGTAATCTCAAGTTGCTTGGCATCACCATGAACTTGCTGCCCTTTTAGCCAATATTGTGCCCCTTTCAGAGTGGCACTGTTATTTTTCATCTGGCCTTCAATGGAGTCTGCGGTAATTGTGACTAACGGATCTTCAAAGGTCAGATTACCTTTAGCTGATAACTGCTGAGACTCACTATTAACGGTGGCTTCATCGGCGTAAATATGCCGAGGGCCTTGCCTGAAGGTCACCCCTCCTGAAAAATGTGCCTCTTTCCCCATTTGTGCATCAGATTGATCTGATTCAATCCAAATGTGATTGTTATTCAACCCCATTGTGGCTTGGCTTTTTCTTGGTGCAGACGGAGGAAGGATCAGACATTGAGAATCGTCTGTCTTTGGATGCAAACTAGCAGCTTCTGATTCAGAAGCTTGTTGCGCGATAACAATAGAAGGAGTAAGACTTAGTACCAATAAAAAGCGAAAGTTCATTAGATATTCGTCAATCAATGCCAAAAATGAATAAAGTTATAATCTTGGTCTATAAATGCAAATAAAAGAAGACTATATTCTTGTCAGCCCAAAAAATCGCAAAATGTGGGCAAAATTAGTGGTTATGATAAATCAATTTTTAATTAAGAGCTATGAGATGCCATTGTCCGATCAAAGATTTTTTCAGCTAACTGAATGGGGTCGTTTATGTTTTGATCCATACATTCAATTACAACTCATCTCTGGAGACGCCAGCTTTAGGCGCTATTTTCGCTTTAAACACAATAATCAAAGCTACATCGCTGTAGACTCACCACCAGATTTAGTGCCAATACTGCCATTTATTGAATTAGCTAAAAGTTACCAGCAATCAGGATTATATACACCAGAAGTATTACACCACGATGAACAACTTGGCTTTATGGTGCTTACCGACTTAGGCGATAACATGCTGAATTCAGCATTAAATGCGGATACGGTTATGCCATTATACCAACAAGCCATCGAACTTCTGCCGCTTGTTGCCAAAGTAAAAAGTACCAACAAACATAAGTTACCCGCTTTCGATGAAGCGTTTATTTCAACAGAGTTATCCATTTTTAATGATTGGCTTTTAAAAAAGCACCTTAACTATACGCTTTATGAATCGACACAGAAAATGCTGCTACAAGTCTTTAATACATTAACTAAGGCCATTGTCAGCCAACCTCAAGTTGCCATGCATCGAGATTACCACAGCCGGAATATCATGCTTCATAACCAGCAAATGTTTCTAATTGATTTTCAAGATACCGTGGTTGGCCCAATTTCTTATGATGCGGTTTCTTTACTCCGTGATTGCTACGCAGTGTGGCCATCAACAGTGGTGGATGATTTAGCCAAATATCACTTTGAACAATGCCTAAAGCACGAGCTACTATCAACAAACACCCAATTTGAACAATATCAATATTGGTTTGATTTAACAGGAATGCAGCGTCATCTAAAAATTGCTGGTATATTTGCCCGACTTCACCATAGAGACGGAAAAAGTGGATATTTAGCCGATATTCCTCAATCACTTCATTACCTTATTGAAGTCGGAAGCCGATATAATGAGTTTTCTGAATTAGTCGCTTGGTTACAACAAGACATACTTCCCAAAGTAGAGGCAAAACTTTGAAGGCAATGATTTTAGCAGCTGGTCGTGGACAACGACTTCGGCCATTAACAAACACGCTGCCTAAACCTTTAGTTCCGGTTAACGGTAAGCCACTAATTGTTTACCACTTAGAGAAGTTGGCTGCTATTGGCATAAAAGAGGTCGTCATCAACATTGCTTGGTTAGGGCATAAAATATCTGACGCTCTCGGGAATGGTGACCAATGGCAGTTAAAGATCCATTACAGCCATGAAACAGAAGCTTTAGAAACAGGTGGCGGTATCTGCAATGCTTTACCATTATTGGGAAGTGAGCCATTTTTTGTTATTAACGGCGATGTATTTGTTGATCAATTACCTAACTCAATTACGGACATTCGATTACCAAAGCATTGTCTTGCTCATTTATGGCTAGTCGATAACCCATCTCATAATCCGAGCGGAGATTTTGGTATTTCGAACCATTACTTACAAAATGAATCAGGGACTATGCTGACATTTTCAGGAATGGGAATTTACCATCCGAAGTTATTCGATAATGCACCTAAAGGCGCTTTTGGAACACCTTTATTAATACGCCCTGCTGCCGACAAACAACTGATCCACGCTGAGCACTTTAAGGGATTATGGTGTGATGTTGGCACCGTGGAGCGATTACATCAATTAGAGAAGCACATTCAATGAAAATTTGGGGTAAAGTTTTTGGTTTTATGATCGGCTTTATGTTTGGCCGATTTTTTGGAGCTTTATTAGGGCTATGGCTAGGTCATATGTATGACAAGTTTCAAGGAGCAAAAGCATTCTTAGGACAAGCCGCCGAACGCCAACGACAATTTTTGAACTCAACCTTTGCTGTTATGGGTCATGTTGCTAAAGCTTCCGGTCGAGTAACCGAAACTGATATTCGCATTGCCACCATGCTGATGGATCAAATGCGTTTACATGGACAGGCTCGAACCGATGCACAAAATGCATTTCGAAAAGGCAAAAGTGACAGCTTCAATTTAAAAGCCTGCCTTGCTGAATTTAAAGAATCGACTGGCCGTCGCCCTGAATTAAATCAAATGTTTTTGGAAATCCAAATTCAAACAGCATTATCGGATGGCGAACTGGATGGCAATGAACGGAAAATATTAGCCACGGTGGCTCAAGAATTAGGCTATAGCCAACAACAACTTGAGCAATTATTGTCACGTTGGCAAGCTGAATTTCGATTTCAACAATCTCAAGGTGGACGCGCCAGAAAAGCCAGTGCTGCCGATGCTTACCAAATCCTTGGCCTAGACTCCAGCGCCAGCAATAAAGACATCAAGCGTGCTTATCGTAAGCTAATGAATGAGCATCACCCTGACAAACTGGTGGCGAAAGGTTTACCAGAAGAAATGATGGAACTGGCAAAGAAAAAGACTCAAGATATTCAAGCAGCTTATGATCAGCTCAAGCACGAACGAGGATTCAAATAATGAAGATTGTGATTTTGGATTACTTTACGCTTAATGCTGGTGATCTTGATGATACAAGCCTAAAAGCTCTAGGCGATATAACCTGTTATGATCGCACCTCACCTGCTCAAGTTATTGAACGAGCCAAAGACGCTGAGGTCATTCTGACCAATAAAGTCGTATTGGATGCCACAACTTTAGCTCAACTGCCAAAACTGAAATTCATCAGCGTATTAGCCACGGGCACTAATGTGGTTGATATTGAAGCCGCCAAAACAAATGGCATTGCTGTATGTAATGTCCCAGCCTACAGCACTCAATCTGTGGCGCAAATGGTGTTTGCTCATATTCTTAATCACACTCAGCAACTGGCAAAACACGATCAAGCGGTTAAGCAAGGACAATGGCAAAATAGCGATGATTTTTGCTTTCAACTGAGCACCACGTATTCATTAGTCGGCAAGCACTTAGGGTTGATTGGTTTTGGCGAAACTGGAAAACAAGTAGCGGCCATTGCCAGCGCCATGCAAATGAAGCTGCTTATTCACTCTCGCACCAAACCAACGAAACTCCCCGAAAATGCCCGTTGGGTAAGCCTTGAAGAATTGTTCAGCCAATCTGATATCGTGTCTTTGCAATGTCCACAGACACCGAAAACAGAGAAATTAGTGAACGCCAACACACTTAACTTGATGAAACAAGGCGCACTCTTGATCAACTGCGCCCGAGGTGGTTTAGTGGATGAATCTGATTTAGCTCACGCATTACATCAAGGTAAGATTTATGCGGGCGTTGATGTCCTATCCACCGAACCACCAGCGGCCGATAACCCTTTATTATCAGCCCCCAACATCAGCATTACGCCACATATCGCATGGGCAACATTGGAGGCAAGGCAGCGATTATTAGCGGTAACGGATGAAAATATTAAGTCTTATCAATCAGGTGAGTTGATTAATCAAGTGAATTAACTGTGTTAGGGCGTGTTGATCTTTCGTGATTTTTTTGCAGCGATAAATTGGTTATCTTATGCAAGGCGGAGTTTGTGAGGTGTGGTTGCTCCACATAAACAAACGATAACGTAGCAGAAGTGACCAATTTACGCTGTCTTTGATGCTTTTGAGCACTTCCTGTTCGGTGTTGTGACCAGCTTACTTAGATGGCTAAGCTTCACTGCTCACGCCTTGAACAGAAAAGTGCTCAAATAGCACAAAAAATAAACTACCCCGCAGCAAGCTGTCTCACCTTCGGCTCGACTTCGCTTCGCGAAGCGGGGTATTTATCTCAGAACAACGTTAACTGGTGATCTTTATGTAGCGCTTTGTACTTATCA
>NZ_ML014820.1 GCF_003675895.1 Parashewanella curva | reverse complement strand
TCGATAAGGAGGTGATCCAGCCCCAGGTTCCCCTAGGGCTACCTTGTTACGACTTCACCCCAGTCATGAACCACACCGTGGTAAACGTCCTCCCGAAGGTTAGACTATCTACTTCTGGTGCAGCCCACTCCCATGGTGTGACGGGCGGTGTGTACAAGGCCCGGGAACGTATTCACCGCGGCATTCTGATCCGCGATTACTAGCGATTCCGACTTCATGGAGTCGAGTTGCAGACTCCAATCCGGACTACGAGCACCTTTCTGAGATTAGCTCCACCTCGCGGCTTCGCAACCCTCTGTAATGCCCATTGTAGCACGTGTGTAGCCCTACTCGTAAGGGCCATGATGACTTGACGTCGTCCCCACCTTCCTCCGGTTTATCACCGGCAGTCTCCCTAAAGTTCCCACCCGAAGTGCTGGCAAATAAGGATAAGGGTTGCGCTCGTTGCGGGACTTAACCCAACATTTCACAACACGAGCTGACGACAGCCATGCAGCACCTGTCTCTCAGTTCCCGAAGGCACTAAGGCATCTCTGCCAAATTCTGAGGATGTCAAGAGTAGGTAAGGTTCTTCGCGTTGCATCGAATTAAACCACATGCTCCACCGCTTGTGCGGGCCCCCGTCAATTCATTTGAGTTTTAACCTTGCGGCCGTACTCCCCAGGCGGTCTACTTAATGCGTTAGCTTGAGAACCCAGTCTTCAAGAGACCAAATTCCGAGTAGACATCGTTTACGGCGTGGACTACCAGGGTATCTAATCCTGTTTGCTCCCCACGCTTTCGTGCCTGAGCGTCAGTCTTTGTCCAGGGGGCCGCCTTCGCCACCGGTATTCCTTCAGATCTCTACGCATTTCACCGCTACACCTGAAATTCTACCCCCCTCTACAAGACTCTAGTTTGCCAGTTTCAAATGCGATTCCCAGGTTGAGCCCGGGGCTTTCACATCTGACTTAGCAAACCGCCTGCGCACGCTTTACGCCCAGTAATTCCGATTAACGCTCGCACCCTCCGTATTACCGCGGCTGCTGGCACGGAGTTAGCCGGTGCTTCTTCTGCGAGTAACGTCACAGTGAGCAGGTATTAACTACTCACCTTTCCTCCTCGCTGAAAGTGCTTTACAACCCTAGGGCCTTCTTCACACACGCGGCATGGCTGCATCAGGGTTCCCCCCATTGTGCAATATTCCCCACTGCTGCCTCCCGTAGGAGTCTGGGCCGTGTCTCAGTCCCAGTGTGGCTGATCATCCTCTCAGAACAGCTAGGGATCGTCGCCTAGGTGAGCCATTACCTCACCTACTAGCTAATCCCACCTGGGCTTATCCAATTGCGAGAAGTCCGAAGAGCCTCCCCTTTTCCCCGTAGGGTTTATGCGGTATTAGCCATCGTTTCCAATGGTTATCCCCCACAACTGGGCAAATTCCCAGGCATTACTCACCCGTCCGCCGCTCGACGCCGAGGTGCAAGCACCTCTCGTTTCCGCTCGACTTGCATGTGTTAGGCCTGCCGCCAGCGTTCAATCTGAGCCATGATCAAACTCTTCAATTAAAAGTTTAATTTGTGAAAGCTTTCGCTTTCAACTCAATGAATTCTGTCGATTCCTTGTTTTCAGAATTTCTTAGCAAAGAGCTAAAAAATCTAAAAGCAAAAAATTTGCATGTCTGAAATCAGTCTTACCTAAGTAAGTTTGATTTCTATCTATGCGGACTCTTCATTGATAGAATTTTTGCTAGCATCCTAAGATGATAACTGGATGTTTCTATCCCTGTGAGTGTCCACACAGATTTGCTTGATACTTATTTTTAAAGAACAAAACCAAGTCCTTATAGACTTGATTGCTGACTCATCGTGTCAGTGGTTGCGCATTATATGGAGCTTAGAATTTTGCGCAAGTGGTTTTTGAAAGAAAAATACGATTTTCGCTCCAAGCGTTCACAAAACACTCAAAAGCCGCATTTTTAGCTGAAATTTGTTCAAATATTGTCTTTTAACCACTGTGGAAGTTCAGCAATGCTCTCAATAAGCGCTGAAGCTTCACTTGTATCTGCGATGACTTTTCCAGTTTTAACCAAAAGTCTGGTATTAACTCCAGCATTCTTTGCGGCAAGCATGTCATCATGCTTATCACCAACCATGATGGAGTTTTCTAGATCAATTTTTAAAAATCGTGCAGCAGAAATTAGCATGCCAGGTTTAGGCTTACGACATTCACAATCTGTTTTATATTCTCCTAATCCCTTTTCTGGATGATGTGGACAGTAATAGATACCATCGAGTTCTACGCCTTTATCTACAAAGTTCCAGTCCATCCATTCTGTTAAAGCATGAAAGTCATCTTCAGAATACATTCCTCGGGCGATACCTGATTGATTAGTTACTACAACTAATTTATAACCCATTTGTTTTAATTCTTTACATGCATCAAAAACGCCTTCAATGTATTCAAAGTCATCGACTTTATGTACGTATCCATGATCAAGGTTAATAACACCATCACGATCTAAAAAAACGGCTTTATTCAAGCTTTACTCCAACAACACTTATATTCTTAATTAGAAATATTATCCCATTGTGTGATTGTAAATGCACTGTGTTCTTTACCATTGATATGCATATTGTATCCAACTATAGTGATTCAACTTGGGAAAAGGACTTATGAAATGGATACTATTTATAAATATCGTCGTGATCGATTACTGAAAGAGCTACCTGCAAATTCTTTAGTGATATTGGTCGGTTATCAGCAAAAGGTCAGAAGTAAAAACATTAAATACCATTTCAGACAAGAAAATGACTTTTTCTACCTAACAGGCTTTAGCGAACCCAATGCTTACGCACTTATTAAAAAAGTTGACAATGACAGTGTATATTCTCTTTTTTGTCAGGCTAAAGATGCAGAATTAGAAACCAGCTTTGGTTCTCGAGCAGGAATTGATGGTGCACTTACAGACTTTTGTGCAGACAGAGCTTTTAATATTGATCAATTTGAAGAACAACTGCTAAAAGCCTTAGATAAAGTTGAAAATGTTTTTATTTCTGATGAGTCATTCATTATTTTTCATCAAGTTATCAAGTGGGTAAACCAACAGCGCCATAGTGCTAAGTTTGATGTTATTAAGCAGTACAGAAGTGTGCAGCCTTTAGCTAAACATCTTCATCAGCATCGATTAATTAAAAGCCCTCTTGAAATTGACTGCATCAAAAAAGCCATTTCAGCTTCTATCGATGGTCATTGTGCTGTAATGCAATGTTGTCCTTTTGTAGAAAATGAATCTCAGCTTGCTGCCCTTTTTATGCAAGCAATCGCAAAGCATGGTTGCACCGAAGTTGCTTATCCAAGTATTGTTGCCAGTGGTGATAATGCTATGTGCCTTCATTATGAAGAAAATAACTCGATACTCGATGAAAATCGCATGCTACTCATTGATGCAGGCGCTGAATACCAGATGTATGCGTCGGATATTACCCGTAGCTACCCTATATCAGGCACTTTCACTAAAGCTCAAAAACAAATCTATGAATTAGTGTTACTAGCATTAGATTCTGCTATAGAAAAAGTCACTCCGGGTTTAGTTTGGAATGAACTTTACGAAACTTGTATGACGGTATTAGCAAAAGGTCTCATTGAATTAGGCTTATTAAAAGGTGAGTTTAATGACGTAATGAAGACAGAAGCATACAAACGCTTTACTGTTCATAAAACAGGCCATTGGTTAGGGATGGATGTACACGATGTGGGTTCATATCATGATAGTGACGGCAACTGGATAACGCTTGCACCTAATATGGTATTTACTATCGAACCGGGAATTTACATTCCATCCAACGCAACAGATGTTCCAGCAGAATACCGAGGTATCGCCATCAGAATTGAAGATGATATTTTAGTAACCGAATCTGGCTACGAGAACCTGTCATCTGCAATTCCAAGAACGATCGAAGACATCGAAGCAATGATGAAATCAGGATCACATATCAGCCATTTGCCAGTAGTTTAATCGCTTTTTAGGATCAGAAATAATTTGCGGGCATTTATCTTTATAGGCAGCCATTAACTCACTTAAGTTTTGTTTGTCTGGCAATACACTTAGTAGTGTTGATTTTGCAACATCGAACTTATCAATAGCATGGCTATCGTATTTGTTTGCGAGCCCAAACGCGATTTTATACTGAGCCTGCAATTTTTCAGCGACACCCTTCATCCTAGGAGCTTTCATATCACTCAATATGCCACTACTAATTTGATAATAAGCAGCACATTGAACTAATTCGTTTACAAGCTGGGACTCTGGAGATTTTGCAAAGCTTATTGTAGGGCACAATAAGCTGATTAAGATAACAGTTCTGAAAATACGCATAAATCAGCAACGCTATTATGAAAATTTCATCATACCACAAGGTGGAAAGATAAAAACTCTTGCTCCTGAACGAAACCATAATTGCGATACAATTTCTGGGCTAGCATGTTTTCTTGATGGGTCGCTAATACTAATCTATTCACACCTTGGTCTTGAGCAAAGGCAATACAACGTTCAATTAATTTCCCACCAACTCCAACACAACGCGCATGCTGGCTAACGTATAAGTCATTTAAAATATAGATGGGTTTCATTTTTACAGAAGAAAAGCTCGGATATAACTGAACAAAACCAAGCCCCATTCCGTTACTGTCAGAAGCAAGAAAGATCACTGAACTGTTGTCGGTGATCCTTTGCTGGATAAACTCATGTGCTGAGTTTAAATCGGATGGCTGATGATAAAATTGTCGATACTCATCAAATAGCTTAACAACTTGCTTTATTTCAGTTTGTGTAGCTTGAGCGATCGTACAATCCATTATCAGTTCTCCTTGTTATTCAGGGATCTTTATCCTAAAAAATATCGTATATAAGACAGGCAAAATTATCAATGTTAATACCGACGCAAACCCTAAGCCAAATATAATCGTTACGGCCATTGAGCCGAAGAATGCATCATTTAACAAAGGCAGCATTCCTAGCATAGTCGTAAGCGCCGCCATGAGTACCGGCCTTACCCTACTGACAGCAGAATCCATAACGGCATAGTAAGCATTTTTTCCACTTTCCAGCTCAATATTAATTTGATCTACGAGTACGATTCCGTTTTTGATCACCATACCAGTTAAGCTCAATAAACCGAGCAAAGCCATAAAGCTAAACGGTGCGTCGAATAATAATAGACCGGCTACAATACCAATTAATGACAATGGAACTGTTAACCAAATCACCAGCGGTTGTCTGACTGAATTAAAGAGTAATACCGTGATCAAAAACATCACTAAATAGCCCATTGGTATTGAGCTAAATACTGCGGCTTGCGCATCACCTGCCGTTTCATACTCTCCGCCCCACTCTAACTTATAGCCATGTGGTAACGGAATCGCTTCTACTTGCGTTCTAATTTTACGGAATACCGAGTCTGCAGTTTCACCTGAGCCCACTCTAGGATCAGCCATAACCGAAATCATACGTTTTCGGTCTTGGCGAATGATTAAAGGATTTTCCCATACCGATTTAAACTCTGTGACTACTTGAGTTAACGGCACATAGCTATTGGTCTTTTGGTTCCAAATTTGTACTTTAGATACGCTATCGATATCTTTTCTATCTTCGTCTGAACCTCGAGCGATAACAGGGTAAATATGACTTGTGTCTCTAAAGCTTCCAATGACTCGACCGCTAAAATGTGTAAGAAGCGCATTATCAATATCTTCTTTGGTGATCCCCAACTCATGTGACTGAGCGTTAGCTATTTGTGGACGAACAATTCTGACTTGATTACGCCAATTGTGCCTCACATTATCCGCCGTAGGCTCGTTTCGTAGAACAACTTCGGCTTTCGCAGCTAAAGAGCGAAGCACTTCTGGATTATCACCATAAAATTTAGCTTCAATTTTTGCGGCAGGCGATGGGCCATTTTCTAGATTCTTCAGTCTAAATTGGGCTTCTGGATAATGTGATCTTAGATATTGCTCTAGTTTAGGCATAAAAGCATATAACTGAGGTAAACCTTTCATTTCAACAATCAGCTGCGAATAAGCGGCATAACCTTTTTCTGGAACATAAGGCAATACAAATCGTTGCGCCCCTTGGCCGATAACAGAAGTTAAGTTAACTAATCCATCATCGTGCTTAGCTTCTTTTGCTAATAAGTCTTTTTCTAATTTAGAAATAAAAGCTTCATTAGCTTTAACATCTGTTCCCTCTGGCAACCAAACATCTACAAAGAAAATAGGCGTATTTGATGCTGGAAAGAAAACATTTTTGATATAGCCGAAACCAGATACAGCACCAAATAAGGCTGCAACGACTAGTACAATCGTCAACGTACGATGGTGAATGGCTTTGCCTAATACAAATCGATATATCGTAAATACTATTCCCTTATATGGATCTTGCTCTTCTCCCTCAACCTTAACCCCGTCTTTAAATGCAACATTACAAAAGAAAGGCACCAAGGTCATTGCAGTGATCCAACTGATGAACAGAGAGATGCATAATACATAAAACAATGAACGACAAAATTCGCCAGCCGCGTTTTCTGCTAAGCCAATGGGTGCAAAAGCGATAATTGCGATAACCGTAGCCCCTAATAAAGGCCATTGGGTTTGGGTAACAATTCCTTTTGCAGCTTCTAAACGAGTTTGCCCACGTTTTAAGCCAATGATTATTCCCTCGGTGATAACAATGGCGTTATCCACCAGCATACCCAAGGCTATAATAAGCGCACCTAACGAAATGATCTGCAACTGAATATCCATGACTTTCATGACGATGAAAGTGCCTAAGATAGTCAGTAGCAAAATAAGCCCCATCAGGATTCCCGATCTTACTCCCATGAATATTAGTAAAACGGCTATAACAATAGCGACTGATTCAGCAAGATTAATAACAAACCCTGTTACTGTCTTTTCAACGACTGTCGATTGATCGTAGATTTTATGTAACTTCATTCCCACTGGTTGTCGATCTTTAAGCTCAACAATTCGAGCTTTAACGGCTTTCCCCACATCAACGACATTCACACCAGATGCAAATGCGATCCCCACAGATAACGCATTTTCACCTTGGTTGTGATAAAGCACACGTGGTGTTTCTGAATAGTCTTTATAAACCTTGGCTATGTCTTTTAGATAAACCAATTTTTTGCTGCTAGGAGGGCTAACTAGTAGATTTTCAAGATCAGTAATATCTTTAAATTCACCAGTAGGATGGATGCGAATACGTTGTGTCCCCAAAAGGACACTACCTGCATTAGATACAACATTCTGTTTAGCAATCGCACGGTAAAGTAAATCTTGATTGAGGTTTAGGCTTTTGAGCTTTTGTTGTGAGATTTCAACCACAATTTGCTGCGGTGTATTTCCTACTACAGAAACTTTTTTCACACCTTTAACTAGCACAAGTTCACGACGAAGAAAGTCAGCATAATTTCTCATTTCACGAGCGCTATAACCATCACCAGTAAGGTTATAAAGCAGACCAAAAACATCACCAAAATAGTCAATGACTTGTGGCTCATAAGCCCCCATCGGTAATTGACCTTTCAAGTCATGAACTTTTCGTCTTACTTCATCCCATACCTGAGGGAGCTTATCTTTGTCATAAGAGTCATAAACTTCAATTTCAATTTGCGACAAACCAGCACTATTGATGGATTTTACTTTCTTCACCGCATCCATTTGTTGAAGCGCATCTTCGATCGGAAGCGTGACTTCTTCTTCCACTTGCTCCGGCGATGCACCAGGGTACGCAGTATTAACGAGTGCTTGTTTAATGGTGAACTCAGGAAATTCAAGTTGCCCAAGCCCTGTAAATGAAATCACGCCACCAACGAGCAGAATCAGAGCAAACATCCATGAGATGACTTTATTGTTTATCGAATATTCCGCGATATTCATTTGCTAAACCCCTCTTTCCCACTTTAACGGCTTAACATTTTGTCCATCAGTTAACTCATTAACGCCAGCTGTCACAATTTGTTCGTTTGCAGAAACGCCGCTAATGACTTCAATCCCATTTTCTTTGATATTACCAAGTACTACTTTTCTGAGATTTACTTTTCCATCAGCAAACACCCAAACAGAACTGTGCCCTGACTCGTCGCTTTTTAATACAGAAGTAAGTGGAATAATAGGATGTATTTTGTTAGCTTGATCTGATGGCAATTCAAAAGTAATTTCCGCCGTCATCCCCGGTAAAAGCGTTACATGTTTAGGTTGCGTCATGCTGTAAACCACTTCATAACTCTGAGTACCTGTTGTAACTTGAGTAGCAAACTCTTTTAAAGAAACGGGAAAAGATTTGCCAGAAAAATGCGCTGTTGCTTTTATGGATTTATAACGCTCATTGCTGATGTAGTTTGCAACAATCAGCTCAGGAATTTGCACAGCTAAATCTACGGTATCATTTTTTTGCAAGGTCAATATGGCTTGATTGGCACCAACCACCTGAAAGTTATGGACGTTGACCTTAGCAACAATTCCATCAAAAGGTGCGTATAAATTTGTGTAGCTGAGTTGATCTTTAGCTGAGGCCAGTGCTGCTTTAGCCGATTTTAATTTCGCTTGAGCCGCATCAAATTCGGCTTTAGAGATAAGTTTTTTGGTAAGTAGCTTTTGTTTACGCTTAAAATCTAAAGATGTGAGCTCATAATCGGCTTCACGATTTTTAAGGTTATTTTTGGCATCTTTGGGCTCAAGCTTTGCTAGCAATTGCCCTTGCTTTACTTTCATACCTTGAAAAGGTGGTCTCTGCTCAAGGACACCTGAAATACGAAAAGATAAATCAGCCTCTAAATTTGCGGTTACCTTGGCAGGAAAACTTCGCTGAGTTAACTGCATTGAGCTAGGAATGGTAAATAGCTTTACAGGTTGCACAATGTTTTGTTCTACAGCTGTTTTTTCATCGTCACCACAGGCCGTTAGCCATAAGGCCGCTGTAATTAATAACACCGCGTTAATTGATGATTTCATAATAGAAAGTCCGATTTATACTTTGAGCGATAAGTATACTCAAAGCTCTTGTTGCAAAGAATGAGATATAGTGGGAACATCTGTTGCAATTATTGAAACAAAAATAGAAATTATGAAAACTGAAGATATCTCGCTATTTCATCGAATAGTCGAGTCCGGCGGTATAAACGAAACCGCTAATTTACTTTCAATTCCCAAATCAACCGTAAGCCGACGTCTAAAAGCCTTAGAAGAAGAATTAAACATTAAGCTTTTTCATCGCTCAGGTCGCGAATTGGCTTTAACAACGGCTGGGGGTAATTTTTATCAAGCATCGCTCACAACTTTAAAGGAATTAGAGCAAGTAATTTGTGATCTTAGCCACGAACATGCCCCTTTAACAGGTAATTTGCGAATTCAGGTATTTCCAATCCCAAAGATGCCAACCTTGTTTAATATTGTTTTGGCGTTTATGGAGTTACATCCTCAACTCGATGTCGAGATATTCACCTCTCCTGAACCACTAGACATGATCAAATACAATTTGGATGTGGCATTTCGTATTGATAAGCAAATTGAGAACGCCAACCTTATAGCAAGACCATTGTTTGAATCAAAAATCCATTTTTACGCCAGCCAAGCTTATATTGATGCACATGGTGCGCCTAATGACATTACCGAAATGCCAGAACATAACTTCATTGTTTATCGCTTTTTAGACTCAAGTGCTATCAATGAACTACCTGAAATAGATAATATTGCTGGAGTAAAAATTAAAGGTAACATCCATACCAATAATATTTCTTTTGCGAGGCAAGCCGCCTTAGCAGGAAAAGGGATTGTTTGTTTACCAGAGGAATACGCTAAACAAGATGTCAGCGATGGAAAGCTCATTCGACTTTTATCTGAAGTTAGCTCTTTTACAAGCCAATACAATATTGTTTATCCATCACGTTCATTTTTAAGTCTTTCTGCGAGTAAGTTCATCGACTTTGTTTTACAAGAAATCGATAAACTAAGTATTGAAGAAAAAGAAAGAATTCCAGAGGAAAGACAGTGGCTTTAAACCTAAAAACATCAGCTGGCTACGTTCTCAAGCGTAGAAAAAATGATTGTTAGCAAGGCGTAGCTTGCAGCAAGTAGCTGCTCTACTTGCAAAAGTTACAACGCTGCTAGCGGGCATTTTAGCAAGCTTGTGAGCGTAGAGTGTTTTACCCATTCAGAGAGTGATGAAAATGTTGAAGTTGTAGCTAATTCAGATGGATGTTACCTTATTGAGCGTTCAACTGATGTTTTTAGGTTTAATGACTTCCTCTACCCCATTAAATCCATATACTCTTCTTCATCTGGCAGCATGATATCGCGTATATACCTTAACCCCAGTCCGCTTAACACAGCTTTTGAACCCGGATTATCAGGCCTCACAACCGCCATAATACGATGAACTTTGAGTTTATCGTAACCATAACGATAAATAGCTTGAGCGGCTTCTCTTGCGTATCCATTACCCCAATAGCAAGGTAAATAGGCATAGCCAATTTCAACAAAAGGTAAAAACTCTCGCTTAGTTAGGCCACATAGCCCGATGGCTTCGCCAGTAGAAATAAGGCTGACATGAAATAGACCAAATCCATATTGTTGATAACTGGTCTTTGGCCCATTCATAATATAGGCTCTGGCATGATCCAGTGTTCGAACCTTATTATCACCAATGAATCGAATATAACCAGGCGTATTAACGATACGAAAAATAAACTCTAAATCGGATTCTTCAACCCGTCGAATGGAAAGTCTTTCAGTCGTCAGAAACGCCATAAATACTGCCTTTATATCTCAACCGTCATTCAAGTATGGTTCGGTTATATATATCTCGCAAAGTCAGCACCCGATTTATTGGGTTTAATTGGAGCTTGAACGGCTGGAGTACCGAGATATAAAAAACCAACTATTTGTGAACTCTTATCTATCCCTAACTCAGCTTTAACCGTATCGTCAAAGGCGTAACTTCCCGTTCGCCAAATTCCACCCAAACCTTGAGAAAATGCGGCTTGTTGCATCGCCATCACACTGCAACCTGCCGTTATTGTTTGCTCAACTTCTGGAACTTTAGGGTGTTGTGAATAATTCGCTACAACCGTAATCACCATTGGCGCTCGAAATGGCAATTTAGCCGCCTTTTCAATCATTGCTTCATCAGCACCTTTCACAATTGCGGCTTTCTTGTAAATTTCAGCTAAACGCTTTAATCCATCTTCTTGAGCGATAATGAATTCATAAGGTGAAAGACCTGCATGATCAGGTACTCTAACTGCGGCATCTAAAATAAACTGTAACTGCGCTTCATTGGGTGCTGGAGCAACAAGTCGTGGCGTTGACTGCCGAGTCAATAAAAGTTCTTTTGCATTCAAAATAATACCTATAAACAACTGAATGTTAGTTGAACGTTAATATACTCTATTTTCGCTGTCACAAATACAAAAATACCTGCTCAACATTAGTTGAAAGCAGGTATTAAAATGCGACTTATCTAAAAAATTAATTTACTTTAGGGCAGAATTTTTTGCCAATAAAATAATCAACACTGGTATAGCGACCACCACCCATGACTAAAAGAGCAAACAACATAATGAAATAAGTCATGGCAAACTCAATACCATTGTTTAGGATCACAAAGTTTCCTGAAGAGGTTAACCACTCATAGTTACCATGCTGTTGGAGGATTTCTTTGGCTCGCTCAAGTTTTTCAGCCGCAGCCAGAACTTGATCATGTGCCAACCATGAACTTGGATCAGCAATGGCTAACCAACCATTTTCCCAATGCACACTGAAAGCAGCAACCAGCATAGTAACCATTAAAGGTATCGCTATCACTCTTGTTAATAAACCAATCAGGAGTAGCACACCACCTATCAATTCTGCCGCTACAGCCAACCCAGCCATCACAGCAGGTAATGGTAATCCAAGTCCCCAATCAGGGTTCCCAAACCAAGCAACAGTATCACTAAAGTGAGCATATTTATTATAGCCTGCCTGTATTAATACGGGAGCTAAGTAAATGCGCAACATTAAGGGGGCTAAGCCTTCAATACATTTAATAGAATTTAAAAATTTGTGGTAATAATTAACGATGAACATATGCATTCCTTGTTGTTGAAACAGTCTCGTCTGCATCAAACACCAAAATATTATGGGACTGTATATCCAGACCTTGATAAAGAGACATTTCTTTCATACTGCTAAAGGGAAATATACTCGTGATACCTGAAGATGCAACTTTCAGGGCTTATTCAGCGTTGCATTATTCGAGGCGTGAAAGTGCAGAACTAGCGGGCTAATTTAAGCTTTCACAACAAAGAAGAATCAACGCTAAAAAGCCCACGTAGTACGAGTATTTAGTCAGCTTTTCAGTTATTGCTTTTTTTCATAAGCTATCAAGAATTACTGTTTTAACTCTCATTGCACTCTATACATCATTTGTTCAATCAAAAATGTCTAAAAAATGATACCAAGATAACAAACTTTTCAAAAAAATATGGGTAATTTGATCTATAACCATTTACCACAAAATTAACTGTGGTAGCATCGAACACAACAAATGGTAAGACCAATTAACCAAAACTCTAATCAACTCTTTTTAGAATTTTTTCACCATTAAATAATGAGTTTTGGGCAAAAGAATTCATAATTTTGATAGGCATTTAGACTATCAGACATTTTTAACGATAAAGCTTATAGGTAGATGTATGACAACCGAAAAAACTGAGCTATTTCAAAAAGCATGGGAAGGTTTCTCAAGTGGCGACTGGAAGTCAGAAGTTAACGTTCGTGACTTCATTCAAGCCAACTATAACCCGTATGAAGGCGATGAAAGCTTTCTAGCTGGCGCGACAGAAGCAACTTCAGCACTTTGGGCTAAAGTGATGGAAGGTATCAGTGAAGAAAACCGCACTCATGCGCCTCTCGATTTCGACACTGATAAAGTATCAACCATCACCTCACACGATGCAGGCTACATTAACAAAGATCTTGAAACCATTGTTGGTTTACAAACTGACGAACCTTTGAAGCGTGCGATTCTTCCTAACGGTGGTATCCGTATGGTTGAAGGCTCTTGCAAAGCTTACGATAAAGAATTAGACCCAACCATCAAGTATGTGTATTCAGAGCTGCGTAAGACTCACAACCAAGGTGTGTTTGACGTTTATACTCCTGAAATCTTAGCTTGTCGTAAATCTGGTGTTCTTACTGGTTTACCAGATGCTTATGGTCGTGGTCGTATCATCGGTGACTACCGTCGTATCGCACTTTACGGTATCGATTACTTGATGAAAGACAAGTACGCTCAGTTCCAATCTTTACAAGCTCAATTCGAGTCAGGTGAAGATGTTGCAAGCGTAATGAACTTGCGTGAAGAAATCGCAGAGCAACATCGTGCTCTAGGCCAAATGAAAGAAATGGCTGCGAAGTATGGCTGTGATATTTCAAGACCAGCTGTTACAGCTAAAGAAGCTATCCAATGGACTTATTTTGGCTACCTAGCCGCGGTTAAAAGCCAAAATGGTGCGGCAATGTCTTTAGGCCGTACTTCAAGCTTCTTAGACATCTACATTGAACGTGACTTGAACAACGGGGTTATCACTGAGCAAGAAGCTCAAGAAATGATTGACCACATGGTTATGAAGCTTCGTATGGTTCGCTTCTTACGTACTCCAGAATACGATGAATTGTTCTCGGGCGATCCAATCTGGGCAACTGAATCTGTTGCGGGTATGGGCTTAGATGGCCGTACTTTAGTAACCAAAAACAGCTTCCGTTTCTTAAATACCTTATACACTATGGGCCCAAGCCCTGAGCCAAACATCACAGTATTGTGGTCAGAAGCACTGCCTCAAGCGTTCAAAGAATACTGCGCTAAAGTTTCCATCGACACTAGTTCAATCCAGTACGAAAATGACGACTTAATGCGTCCTGATTTTGAATCTGACGATTATGCAATCGCTTGCTGTGTAAGTCCTATGGTGGTTGGTAAGCACATGCAGTTCTTCGGTGCTCGTGCCAACTTAGCAAAAACCATGCTTTACGCCATCAATGGCGGTATTGATGAAAAATCAAAAGCACAAGTTGGTCCTAAAGCAGCGCCAATGACTGACGAAGTATTAGACTTCGACAAAGTAATGACTAACTTAGATAGTCTAATGGACTGGCTGGCAACTCAATACGTGACGGCTTTGAATGCAATTCACTTTATGCACGACAAGTACAGCTACGAAGCTGCGTTAATGGCACTGCATGATCGTGATGTGCGTCGAACTATGGCATGCGGTATTGCAGGCCTATCTATCGCTGCTGATAGTTTGTCTGCAATTAAGTACGCTAAAGTAAAGCCTATCCGCGATGAAGACGGTATTGCTGTTGATTTTGAAATTGAAGGTGAATATCCGAAATTCGGTAATAATGATGCACGTGTTGATGATATTGCTTGTGATCTGGTTGAACGCTTTATGTCTAAGATCCGTAATAAGAAAATGTACCGCGACGCAATCCCAACGCAGTCGATCTTAACCATCACTTCTAACGTTGTTTATGGTAAGAAAACAGGTAATACTCCTGATGGTCGTGAAGCAGGCGCTCCTTTTGCTCCTGGTGCAAACCCAATGCATGGTCGTGATGAAAAGGGTGCAGTTGCTTCATTAACGTCTGTTGCTAAATTGCCATTTTCTCACGCTCAAGACGGGATTTCTTACACCTTCTCTATCGTACCTAACGCACTAGGTAAAGATGAGACAGGTCGCCGTAAGAACCTAGCGGCGCTAATGGACGGTTACTTTAATCACAAAGAAGGACATGAAGGTGGTCAACACCTGAACGTCAATGTTCTAAACCGTGAAATGCTTGAAGATGCAGTGGTTAACCCTGATAAGTATCCTCAGCTAACCATTCGCGTATCTGGTTATGCTGTTCGCTTTAATGCACTAACACCAGAGCAACAACAAGATGTAATTACTCGTACTTTCACTAGTAACTTGTAATATGATTACTGGCCGGCAGCATCTGTCGGCCTTTTAGTGTTTTTTGAAATGCTGTAACTAAATCAAAATATAAAAAGCTATTCCAAAAAACATTCAGTTTATAGGACTTTTTAATGGCAACTACAGGTCATATTCATTCAGTGGAGTCTTTTGGTACTGTTGATGGACCAGGCATACGTTTTATCACCTTTCTTCAAGGTTGCTTGATGCGATGTCAATATTGTCATAATCGCGATACATGGGATCTCGATGGTGGTAAAGATATTGAAGTTGAAGAACTGATGGAGCAAGTCCTTAGCTATCGCTCTTTTCTTGATGCCAGTAATGGTGGCGTTACCGCCAGTGGTGGTGAAGCCATATTGCAGCCTGAATTTGTCGCAGAATGGTTTGCCGCTTGTAAAAAAGAAGGCATCCATACTTGTCTTGATACCAATGGTTTTGTTCGTAAGTACACCAAAGCTATTGATGATATGTTGGATAATACTGATTTAGTCATGCTCGATATCAAGCAAATGGATGATGACAAGCACATTTTGCTAACTAAAGTAAGCAATCATAGAACACTTCAATTCGCTGAGTATCTTGCAAAACGCCAGCAGCCAACATGGGTAAGATATGTGGTTGTCGGTGGCTATACTGATGATATTGAATCTGCACAAAAACTGGCTGATTTTATCAAGCCAATGAAAAACGTAGAAAAGGTGGAGTTGCTTCCGTACCATGAGTTAGGTAAACACAAATGGGAAGCATTAGGAGATCACTACCAACTAGATGCTATCTCCCCACCATCCAAAGAAACCATGGAAGAAGTAAAAAAAGTGTTTATTGATATGGGAATTAATGCTGTTTATTAGTGCAGAAGGAAGAGTATTAAAGCTCTTCCCAATAGCTATTATCGAGCTGTTCGAACGCAACTTTTAATAAAACGGCCATATCAAAGTAGCACGCTTTCGAAGTTAAAGGTTTGCATTCAACACCAGCCGCTGAAATTTTTTCAGAAAGCTTTTGCCCCCAACTAAACAGAGACAAAGGCAAAGGATGTTTAGCTCGCCAACCTAACCAAATTAACCCTTGAATTGGAAGGCTTAAAAAGAACAAAGAATAGATTATCGCTTGCGGAAGTGCGTCCCAACCAACGATATACAGTTGAGTAGCACTGACCAAAACAGCAATTAAAGGCATTGAAAAAATAGCAATTTGTGTTGCTTTAACAACACGATATTCAGGAAAAAAATAACCGAGTTGTTTAACCATTGGCCAAGTTTTCATATAACGATAGCCATCACGTAATTTTGTAAAAAATTTCACGGTTAAAACACTCTCCCAAAAAAGACTACTCTACTGAGCATAGCATAGGTGCGCCCTGCTCTGTAAGCTGTCTTAAAACGATTTAATCAATGGGTGAATTATGTGCAATTCGCCGTTAACTATTTTAATTAGCTATATACATAAGGTTTAACCATGTCCAGTCAACTCGTATTAGTCCTAAATTGTGGTAGTTCATCACTGAAATTTGCAGTTATGGATGCCCAAACTGGTGATGACAAAATTTCAGGTTTAGCCGAATGTTTTGGTCTGGAAGACTCTCGCATAAAATGGAAATCACAGGGCGAAAAACATCAAGCAAATTTAGGTGCATTTACCGCACACCGTGAAGCTATCGAGTTCATCGTTAATGATATTCTTGGTAAGCAACCTGAGCTTGCGCAGCAAATTCAAGCTATCGGTCACCGTATTGTTCATGGTGGTGAGAAATTCACTCACTCAGTGATCATTGATGATCAAGTGCTAAAAGGTATCGAAGAATGTGTATCTCTAGCACCACTTCACAACCCTGCTCACTTGATCGGAATTCGTGCAGCACAAGCGTCATTCCCTAGCCTTCCTCAAGTTGCTGTATTCGATACCGCATTCCACCAAACAATGCCTGAAGAAGCCTTTATCTATGCGCTGCCTTACAAGCTATATCGTGAACATGCAGTACGTCGTTATGGCATGCACGGAACCAGCCACCTTTTTGTGAGCCGTGAAGCAGCAAAAGCGCTAGGTAAAGAGCTAACCGACACCAATGTTATCTGTGCACACCTTGGTAATGGTGCATCTGTAACAGCAGTGAAAGGCGGTAAGAGTGTCGATACTTCAATGGGCTTAACACCACTTGAAGGCTTGGTAATGGGTACTCGTTGTGGCGATTTAGATCCATCTATCATCTACCACTTGGTGAACCAATTAGGCTATACCCTTGAAGAAGTAAACAATCTACTGAATAAACAAAGTGGTTTACTGGGTATTTCAGAACTAACTAATGACTGCCGTGGTATCGAAGATGGTTATGCCGAAGGTCATAAAGGCGCAACGCTTGCTTTAGAAATTTTCTGCTACCGCCTAGCCAAGTACATTGCCTCATACACAGTACCCTTGGGTCGCTTAGATGCCATCGTATTTACAGGCGGCATTGGTGAAAATTCATCTTTAATCCGCGAAAAAGTGCTTAACTTATTATCAATCTTCAACTTCACAGTTGATGATGATCGAAATCAAGCTGCGCGCTTTGGCAATGAAGGTATCATTACCGCCGAAACCAGCCCAGTTGCTATGGTTATCCCAACGAACGAAGAGTGGGTAATTGCTCAAGACTCTATGAAACTGGTGAAATAATCGAATTAAAAAGCACGGCAGAAGTACCTGTCGATAAGTTCTTTGAAAATTATTGTGTTCAGGTTTAGTGCTATACAAGGCGCAATGAAGGGCGCATAGCCGTAGCTATGTAACCGAAATTGCAACGATGTAGAGTGCTGAAACTGAGCACTAGAAAATCTGAAGAAACTTATGGTCAGGTACTTTATCGCAGTGCTTTGTCATTAGAGGTAACTATGACACGCAAAATCATGCTGGTTCCTATGGGAACCAATGTAGGCTTAACTTCAGTTAGCCTTGGTATGGTGCGCTCTCTCGAGCAGCACGGGGTAAAAGTTCAGTTTTTTAAACCTATTGCACAACTGAGGCCAAACGATCATGGTTCTGAACGCTCTACCACAATTTTAAGCACATCTCCTACAGTAAACCCACTTGAACCATTCAATATGGCTCACGCTGAAGAGCTTATTCGAGAAGAAAATTTAGATGTACTATTGGAGCAAGTTATTGCTCGCGCCGATTCATGCGCACATAACACTGAAATTCTGGTCATCGAAGGTTTAGTGCTAACTCGCCAACATCAGTTCGCTGATGAGATTAACATTAAAATTGCCAAAGCATTAGATGCAGATATCATCTTTGTGGGTACTCCTGGCAATGATTCACCAAGTGAATTTGTCAAGCGTCTTGATATTACTCATAAGCATTGGGGAGGCAAAAAGAATAAACGTTTGGTTGGTGCTATCGTCAACAAAGTCAATGCTCCGGTAGATGAAGACGGTCGAACCAGACCAGACCTATCTGAAGTATTTGATCCTGACAATTCAGAACCCGTTGTACAAGATTACATTTTACCTAAAAAAACACCCGTAAAAGTACTGGGTACTGTGCCATATAATATCGACTTAATGGCGCCTAGAGCTTCAGATCTTGCCAAGCATTTACAAGCCAAAATCTTAAATGCGGGTAATATGAATTCACGTCGATTAAGAAAAGTGACTTTCTGCGCTCGCAGTATTCCTAACATGGTGACACATCTAAAAGCTGATTCACTACTAGTAACTTCAGGTGATAGATCAGATGTGATTGTTTCAGCATGTTTAGCGGCAATGAATGGCGTTAAGATTGGTGCACTACTTCTAACTGGCAGTTATGAACCAGAGCCAGAAGTATTAAAATTATGTCAGCAAGCTTTTGAAACGGGTTTACCTGTATTTTTAACCGATACCAATACTTGGCAGACCTCACTAAATATCCAACGCTTCGACCATGAAGTTCCTGTTGATGATTCCGTTCGTATTGAATCTGTTCAGCAATTCGTTGCTGGACGTATTGATAAAGAATGGGTGAAAAGCATCACCAAAGATTCACAGCGTGAAAACCGTTTATCACCTCCTGCATTCCGCTACAAGCTTACTGAGCTTGCTCGCAAAGCTGGAAAAGCTGTCGTGCTACCAGAGGGAGAAGAACCTAGAACGATTCAAGCGGCAGCCATTTGTGCTGAACGAAATATTGCTCGTTGTGTGCTACTTGGTAATCCAGATGAAATCTATCGAATTGCAGAACAGCAGCAAGTGACTCTGGGTGACAACATCACCATCATCAATCCTGAGGAGGTACGTGAAAAATACGTTGCTCCTATGGTTGAGTTACGTCGTCACAAAGGTCTTACCGAAGTAGTTGCTCGTGAGCAACTAGAAGACAACATGGTATTAGGTACTATGATGCTGGAACAAGGTGAAGTTGACGGTATTGTTTCTGGTGCAGTGAACACTACAGCCAATACCATTCGCCCACCTTTACAGCTAATTAAAACCGCCCCCGGCTCTAGCCTTGTATCATCTATTTTCTTTATGTTGATGCCTGATCAAGTATTGGTTTATGGTGACTGTGCGATTAACCCAGATCCAAATGCAGAGCAACTCGCCGATATCGCCATTCAGTCTGCAGATTCGGCGAAAGCCTTTGGCATTGACCCTAAAGTGGCAATGATCAGTTACTCAACGGGTACTTCAGGCACTGGTTCAGACGTAGAAAAAGTTCGTGAAGCCACTGAAATTGCAAAAGCGAAACGTCCAGACTTAACCATTGACGGACCGCTTCAATACGATGCTGCAGTAATGCCAAACGTGGCGCAATCAAAAGCACCAAACAGCCCTGTTGCAGGTCAAGCAACCGTATTCGTATTCCCAGATTTGAATACGGGTAATACGACTTATAAAGCGGTACAGAGAAGTGCTGATTTAATCAGTATTGGTCCAATGCTTCAAGGTATGCGTAAGCCTGTGAACGATTTATCTCGTGGTGCATTGGTTGACGATATTGTTTACACCATTGCTCTAACTGCTATTCAGGCTACTCAATAGATATTGCTTAATTAAACTGAAGCATGTGCATAAAAGTATTATGCGCATGCTATTTTTCCATAAAACAATCATAAAGCCCATTTCTCATCAACCGTCCGAGATGACAATTTATAGCTCCCATTTGTAGCCATAAATTATCAGGCTAAATGAACTAGATTTCACTGATCAAATTTATCTTCTTTAAACCGCTATAAAACACTCAAACATTTCAAAAATGCTGAATTTTATGAAACCAATTGTGCACTAAATTAATGAGCTGTATATTTCAAGCTTATCTATTAGACGAAAATACAATAAAAAATAACAAAAAATTTATACTTTTAATCAAATATCCGACCAGAGTGACATATAGCTTGTGCTACTAGGGCAAACGGGTCTAAATTAGACACTCAGTTTGCCCACGGTTAAAACCTTCATCAAATAATCTTCATCCCAGCCAGCTTTTAACCGTTTGCTTTTTATTCCAACTTTTGCTGTTT
>NZ_ML014819.1 GCF_003675895.1 Parashewanella curva | reverse complement strand
GGTTGGCACGAAGAACGATTTGCTTTTCAAAGTTAGAGAGTATGCACGACACTGTAATTGGTTTGTTAATCAATCGTGTAGAATTTGGAATTGATATTCATGCATATCACTAAATTAGGACACTACCTACTCCTCATTATTTTCGACAAGTTGCATGATATTTTTTAATAGCTTAGATAACGCTATAAATGCATTACTTCTAACCTTATAGCTTGAGCTAACATCAAAATATAAGTGCTGCTTATCTGCATCAAGATAAACTTGTGCAACCTTAAGCACTAAAGGAATCATTACACCTACTTCACTAGGTTTTATCAGCCATAGTTTTCGGCCTGCTCTTGGCGCACCGTAATGATACTGCCAAGGTTGTGGTTCATAGATTACTGACATTAATAACTCTCAATAAAATGGTTTAACCATATTATCTAAAATGGAGATTTTTTGAAGTCTAAGCTTGCTAAGGATTTCCCTTAGCAAGTTGGATAATAAAGAATAAAGACTTTAGTGATTAAACCAAGGACTAATTCGTACAGGATTATTACTGAATTCTAAATGTTTCAATTTTTTTAACTCTGATTCAGTTAATACGAATTTATCTTCGACCTGTTTAGGCACTCCATTTACTTTTATTTGAGTAACCGATTGAAAATTGAAACTGATCCCTGAAATGCCTTTACTAAAGTACTTCATAGGAAAACCTTGAAGATCGGTATAAAGCGCATCCATCTCTGCAAACATTTGTTGTAGACTTGTAGCTTCATAATGCTTTTGCTTAGTTTTTGAAGCAATTTGAACTTGAATGCCACAACGTGTTGTATCACCAGCTAAATTTAGTTGAATCAAAGCTCTATCCGATCTTAGCTTTTCATCGTAAGGAAGAAGTAATTGTTGATCTTTATTATAAATTAAAGGGTAAGACTTTCTTTCTGTTGTAATTTTTCCTGAGATGATTTTACAATTTTTGCTATTCGGAACATAAAAAGCCATTGTGATAAGGCTATAGTCTTCTTTATTTACTCGCTTTAATCTATCGTAAAATCCTTTGTAATCTAACGAAACATCTCCAGCGTAGGCACCTATGCTCGAAAGCAGCAAACTACTTGCTAATAGTTTTTTCAACATTTTTTACATCCAAATATTGCTTGTTGTGACGAAGCATACTTAATAATTCGTCTATATAATCTTCTTGGCGTTCAGAATAATTAATTAAGCCATACACTAACTTAGCCGCTGTAGGTTTATCACCTTGTGAACGCAGATCTGCTCGTATTCGTCTAAATAAATCATAGGCTGAATTCGTATTTAAATTATTCATATATGATGCTATCGAAGCATCAACTGATTTAAAAACAGCAACTTCATGAGTTAAACCTTCTTGTCGAGAGTTAGGCACTAAACCACACCCTTTAACGAAACACCATTGCCCAAAAAAGTTGAATCCTTCTTTTGCAAATCGAGAGGTTCCCCAACCTGATTCGTTTGCGGCTTGAACTAAAACCAGCGATTCAGGAATAGTGTCAACTCGACTTAACAAATCAGAAAAAGCTTGTTCATTAAAACGTTGAAAGTTGAAATTATATTTATTGGCGATTCGAGTTAATTTACTTTGAGTTCCACTGTCTAGGGTGTCACCAGCATCTAACTGCTTCTTAACCCTAAACAAAAAGCTTCTATCTGAGCGTATAAGTTGATTCTGCTTACGAACGGCAGGACGAATAAAGTTAAAAAAGGCTTCTTTGCGTTTGGATACTTCTTGAATAGATGCAAAGTCAGGGAATGGCTGAACTTGAGGTGGTATCTGATTTTTCTTGATAAGATCAGGTTCTTGATTCGTATCCGTGTTTTGAGTAGAAATTAAGACGACTCTTAACCCATATAGGAGTACCACACTTGTACCCAATGCAAGAATATACTTCCCAGCCTTTCCTGTTCTCAAGCATAACTCCTTAATTTTCTTATAACATGATTGCACATATTATATTTAATTTTATGCTATCCATAAAGCTCGTTACAACAGATTTGAATAAAGTAACCAATATCGACTTTACCTGAATTATAAAAAGAGCCACATAAAGCGGCTCAAGTCTTAGAAAATTACAAACTAAAATTTGCTATCTAATTGCAAGTAGATGAATCGACCAACATTATCGTAGACATCTTGGTCATAGAACGGCCAATTATCTGGTTCACTGAATACTGGTTGACGATTAAATATGTTTCTAATACCGAAGGTAACTGAATTATCAGGCATAAAGTGATAAGTGCTAGTCACATCAAATTGAAGATATGATGCAATACGTTGTGGTTTTCCTGGGTCTGTTACTACAGTTTTATCGTTTTTCTCTTCAGTCTCTACACCATAATACCCCAAAAGCTCGCATGTTTTTTCAAATGTGTTTCGTTGATTGTAACTATTAAAGCTTGGTAAAAAACGCATATTTAATGATACATTAAGATCATCCATGCCATAGGAAACGTTCCCATTCACACGATACTTTCTTGCCGCATTGTCCTTAATGCTGTCACACAAAGGCTGAGTCGCTGAAGATTGTGACTCGCGTTTTAAGTATTGTTCAATATTTAAGTTTGCGCTGATGTCACCTGTCTCGATTTCTGATCGCCAATTAAAGTTATAACTTAGACCTGTTGTGTTATTCTCACTCAAATTTTGTAAATTACTTAACACAAAATAATCATTTGAAACACCACTCAACCTTCCGTTTGGTGCACGTTTAACTAGGTTGATGGCGGTTTCATTACCATTTGCCTCTTCATTTAGAATCTCCTGAGTACTAAGTGAACCAATAATATCTTTAACATTCAAATTCCAATAATCAATAGATGCAGATAATGCATCGGTGACCTGATATACTGCACCTATGTTGTATGTCTTAGAAGTTTCTGGTTTTAAATCAGGGTTCCCGCCGCTACGAGAATTAATTTCTTCAAATGGGCATTTATCAAATGAAATATTATTATCTTTACAATATTTACTATCTTTTGCTCGATTGACACCTTGTGAAACAGAGGTAAATAAATCACCTAAATTCGGGGCCTTGAACCCCGTTCCATATGAAGCTCTTAACAATAAGTCATCAATAGGACGATATGAAACTTTAGCCGAATAAGTCGCTTTATTCGCATTATTAATTTTCCAATCAGCTTTATCGTATCTAGCTGCTACGTTTACGTCCATTTTTTCAATAACAGGTAATGATAATTCAATAAAAGCAGCTTTATTTTCATATTGACCACCACCATTGGAACCAGCTCCACCGATTACTTGCCTTCCGACAGATGCAGGATCAGATCTATCTTGATAGTCCTCTTTGCGCGTATCAAGACCCACTGCCACTCCGACTTCACCGCCAGGTAGTTCTAATCCAGTATGGCCACTTACCGTTAAGGTTGAGAAATCAATAGTGTACTCGCCTTTACGGAAAATGGATGCTTGCAAACTGTCACAAAGTGATTTTAAATCTTTGGAATTACAATTATTCTGGACAAATGGATTCAATTTGGAGTTAGGTGAATTAAAGGCTTTTTCAAGTTGCTCTCTCAACAGCTGCCCACCTGCGCCAACTTGCTCATTGCTTAATCTTGAATGACCGATAGTCCAATCAGCGCCCCAATTGTCGTTTATATCGTAATTGGCAGTTAATACTGCTTCAAAGGTTTGGTTGGTATTGTCTTTTTGCCTGTTGGGAAAGTCTAAGTAGCGACGTCCTACATCAATAAATGCCTCTTGTTTCCAATCTTTATTTAAAGGATCTGGATTTTGAATGAGTGGCAAAATTTCATTCCAATCATCGGGTCTAGCGTTTTTAAGAAAGTCTTCTAAGAATGGACTCTGTGATACATCAATTAGACCTGGAGCAGGTGCATTTGATGTCAAAGTATAAGCTCTGGTAAATCTAAACTCACCAGTTAGTGATAAGTTGTCAGTTGCTTGGTGAGTTATTTGTGTGTAAATAGATTGACGATTAGAAGAGGGTTGCAATTGATAATATGGTGCAAAGTCAAATTTACATACACCTCTACCATCCTTATCAACAACAGTATCTTGAGGTGGACAATTCGCCCAAGGCCTCCTCCCAATGCCTTTTGCGGCATTATCATATCTTTTGTCTTTGGCGTCATCTGGTGCATCTGGATTTATCATTGAATCAATATTAATATATCCCGGTATCCCAAAATTAGATCGGCCTTCCCCACCTTCCTTTCCTGGTATGAAAGCCGTTTTTCCCATTTCTCTATCCGAAGCTTCAATAGGATCTCTTTTTAATGTTTCCGCTGCAAAAAGAATATTAGTATCATCGTTACTGGCACCAGCAACAATAGATGCATTCAGTTCATTGCCGTCGAAGTGATCACTGGCTGCACCATATTTAACTGATGTTTTAACCCCTTCCATATCTTTTTTGGTAATAATATTAATCACACCAGCAACAGCATCTGAACCATAGATTGCAGAAGCACCATCAGGTAGCACATCAATACGCTGTACAGCTGCTATAGGTATTTGGTTGACATCGGTAAATATGCCTCCTGCCGTATTTTTCGGTAATCGGTGTCCGTTCAACAATATAAGAGTATAGTCAGAGCTAAGACCACGAAGACCTACAGATGAAGCGCCAGCAGCCTGACTAAGTGTTGAAGATTCATTAAAACCTCCAGCTGCCGCATTAGTTCGTAAGAACTCTGATACGGTTGAGACCCCAGTTCTTTCGATATCTGCGGCTGAAAATTCTTTAATTGGGTTAGCGGTTTCTAAATCTGTTCTTTGGATTCTAGAGCCCGTGACTTGGATTCGTTCGACATTATCGCTGCCGTCATTTGCGGCATTTGCTGAAATAGTAATTATTGATGTAGCAATGGCTGCGCTGGATATTAAAGCAAGGTGCACAGCTTTGGCTAATTTTGAATTAGCTTGCATTGTGTTTCTCCCAGATACAACTTAATTAGGAATATGCTTATGACCAAATTACAAAAGTTATAAACGATGCATTAGTCAAAAGCTTTAAGTGGTTTGGAGTCACAAACACTCGGACAACTGTGACAGCAACCACAGAGAAGCGCAATATAATCACATTGTTGGAGCAGATTCAACAATGAAAAATAAAACAAAAAAACAACAAAAACAGTTATTTGTGATATCAAATTGTGAGAAAAAGTTTAAATAAATTAGTTTAAAGTTTGAACTTTGAAAACAGAAACATTCAATATTTGAAAAATTTTTGGTCTATTCGAAATAAACATAAAAATTACAAGAATAGTTAAGTGCAAAATGCTTTATAGGGTTAAAGTTATGAAAAATTATAACCCTAGTAGTAAAAATAAATTAGCTGATTTGTTCAATATTAAATATGGAAATAACCGATAGTGACCATTATAATCTTTTTCTTAGACGTATTAACTATTGATATATAGTTAGTCAGTGACCAAGGAAAGGCGGTTAGATTTGAAGTTGCCCAGTGAATATAAAGTTGTTGCTATTGGCGGTGGACATGGGCTTGCACAACTTTTAAAAGCTTTATCTTATCTTGAAAGCAACCTTACAGCTGTTGTTACCACTACTGATAATGGTGGTTCGAGTGGCCTAATTCGAAATTCATTTTCGACCATTGCTTGGGGAGATATAAGAAACTGTCTTGTCAGCTTAGCGGATCCTAAGTCCAATGAAGCGCAGTTTTTTTCTTATCGCTTCCCAAACACTGAATCTCTTAGTGGACATGTGGTTGGCAATCTACTGTTGCAGCAATATTCTCAAATTACCAACCCACTTTATGCGATTGATTACTTCAGACAAAAATTGAATGTGAAAGCGAATGTTTTTCCGATGATAACTTCAGATAACGATTTAGTAGCGGTTTATCCTAATGGAGAAACGACAATCGGTGAAGTTCAGATAGACAATAACAACATGCTCCCCGCAGCGATGGCTCTATTAAAACCTGCTAGTGGCCTCAAAGAAGTAACACAAAAAATAGCGGTTGCTGATTTAATTGTCTTTTCACCCGGAAGCTTTTTTACTAGCGTAATACCAAGTTTATTGGTCGACGATTACGCTAAGGCAATTTCAGTTTCAAAGGCTAAACTGGTCTTGGTTAATAATATAGCCCAAGAAAATAGCGCAGCCGGCTATCTAACTTTTAAGCAAAAAAAGCAGTACCTTGAACGTTATTTGCACCAAAGAAAAATTGATGTCTTGGTCGAAAACTCACCATTACGTTCGATATCTCCGGATACCATTTTACAACCACTGACGGATCTTGATACTGGGCTACACTGCCCTTCATGTTTAAACCAAGCTATCAGTAGTATTCATTAAGCAATTATCAGAACACCAATGAAACCGATGCAATAATCAAACTAAATGTTTTAAAAAGTTTTTAAATATGTAGAATCGTTGTAAATATAAGGAGAGTATTTACAATGAAGCTATGCCATTTCAGTTTAATTTCAATTTTGACATTAAGTGTTTCTGCATGTGGTGGGGGTGGAAGCTCTGAACCTCAAAGTGAATCAAATAACGAAACTTCGCCTTTAACTTGGCAGCTAGGGCAATTTTTAGCAGCATCAACTTTCAAAGATTATTGTGCTAAACCAAGAACTGGTAACTTTCCAGACAAACAAGGTACTGAACAACATGAAAAAATGTGGCTTCGTTCTTGGAACGATAACACATACCTTTGGTATAAAGAGGTCACAGATAAAAATCCAGCGCCTTTTTCGGTAAAAGATTATTTTGCTCAACTAAAAACTACGGCACAAACACCAAGCGGTAATCCAAAAGATAATTTTCATTTTTCTAGATCAACTGAAGAGTGGAAACGATTGAGTCAAGGTGGTGTATCTTTAGGATATGGAGCAGAAATCACATTGATTCGCCGTAGCCCTCCACGTAAAGCTGTTGTGGCATTTACTGAGCCAAACACCCCTGCATCTAACAAAGGTTTAGCTAGAGGAGACGAAATTGTTGCTATCAATGGTGCCGATTTTGCCACTTCAAATGACCTTAACTTGCTTAATTCTGCTTTATTTCCAAGCAAAGATGATACTGAATACAATTTTACATTACGTCGAGTAAATGGTAGTGAATACACAGTGACTATGACGCCAACACAAATCACTAGTGCGCCAGTTCAAAATGTGAAAACCATTGAAACAGACTCAGGTAAAGTAGGTTATTTTACTTTTAACGGCCATATTCAGCCCGCCGAATCACAATTGAAATCTGCAATTGATCAACTTGCTAATGAAAATGTATCAGACTTAGTTGTTGATTTACGCTATAACGGTGGAGGATTTTTAATTCTGGCTAGTCAACTTGCATACATGGTTGCAGGTAGTGAAAATACGCAGAATAAAACTTTTGAATTAAATGAATTTAACGATAAACACCCTACAGTAAACCCAGTTACAGGTGAGCCCATTAGACCACTAGGTTTTGCCAATACTGGTGTAGGCTTGACTCTCGATAGAGGTACTCCACTGCCGTCTCTTAATCTTAATCGAGTTTTTGTTTTAACAACGGATTCCACCTGCTCTGCGAGTGAGGCCTTCATAAATGGTCTAAGAGGTATCGATATTGAGGTAGTGCAAATCGGTGGCAAAACGTGTGGTAAACCTTATGGTTTTTATGCCCAGGACAACTGCGGTGAAACCTATTTTACCATTCAATTTAAAGGTTCAAACCATAAAGGTTTTGGAGATTATTCAGATGGCTTCGAACCAAGTCAATCGCCCGTTCAAAATGGTACGCAAATAGCTGGCTGTTTAGTTGATGATGATTATAGTCATGCACTGGGTGATAAAAATGAAGCAATGTTAAAAGCGGCGTTGAATTATCGTACTGATAAATTATGCCCGAGTTTGCCTAGTAGTTTCGGTTATGCAAATCAAGGAATCCAACTAGATGAAAGCGATGAAAAACTGGCTGTAAAAAATCCTAATAAAGATTTTTTAAAATTAGTTCTACAAAACAAAATAATCACAACATCGATGGCTAACTAAAATGAAACTTAATATTACTTTAATAGTAATAATTTCAGTTGTGTGTTTATCCTCTTGCTTGCTAGCGCAAGAGGATAAGATTGCACCGGCAGTGCTTGAACATGATCAACAAAATCATGATCAGCTCGAAATTCAATTAGCAAAACTGCTTAAAAGATCTGAAGTTAAGGTAAACCCTGATGCATTTACCTCTACTAATCGCATCAAGCTTTCTAGGCCTTTTTTTAGAAATGAAAATGGTCAAATTATTGATGGAAGAAGTACAGAGTTGCCTATCGAGGTACATTTATACAAAAAAGGAGAAAAGTGTTTGGTAAAAATAGAGGAATCATTTTACCCTCTTTCCAACATTTTATGTAAGGCTATACCGCCACAATAAATTATGGCGGTATATTCTTGTTTATCGTACTAAAAAACGATTAATCAAGGAGCGAACTTCGTTAGTTGTTTGTTCCAATTTAGTTGAGGCCTCTTTAGATGCTTCAGATGAATTCTGGGTTTCTTCAGCGCTATTAGATATTTCTTGGATACGTTGATTGATATGTCCTGCTACCTGACTCTGCTCTTCAACCGCAGCAGACATTTGCATGGACATATCAGTAATATTTTTAACTTCAGAAGAAATTTCTGCCAATGATTTTGAAGTATGCTGAACAACTTCGAGCCCTTCTTTGGCTACTTTCTCCCCTTCACACGCTGCTGATACAGCACTATTGGCATTTACTGACAGCTCTTCAACTACCGCATGGATGTGTTGAGTAGATTCACGAGTTTTTGCAGCTAAGGCGCGAACTTCGTCTGCAACGACACTAAAACCTCTTCCATGTTCCCCAGCTCTAGCAGCTTCAATGGCAGCGTTAAGTGCCAATAAATTAGTTTGCTCAGCTATGGAGTTAATTAAATCTGCAGCTTGGCTAATTTGGCTTGTAGATTGCGCCAACTTATTAATCGTATTAGAGATAGAGGAAACTGAATGACTTAATTCAGAGATCACTTTTAAAGATTGTTCAGCTAGCTGTTCTCCTTCATTAACATTGCTTAAAGCTTGATTGGCACTTGAAGCGTTTTGAATGATCTTATCTGAAACTTCATTAATCGCGTGGGTCATTTGATCTATTGCAGATGCTATTTCTTCTGTAACATGTCTTTGTTCGTAAGCTTCTTTAGCTGTTGTGCTAGCTTTAGTAGCTGTAACGGAAGTCAGTTCATCAAGTTTAACAACAGAGTCATTGATACGAGTGAGTGCTGTTCTATTACGTGCAAACTCGCAAGCAAGCACTAATTTGCCAGCGGAACTTGAAGGGTCACCACCAAAATAGCTCTGAGAAACAATAGTATTAGCGTAAACGCCTGGAACTAATTTTGTAAGCTGCAGCCACTCCTGTTTTCGTTGATAGGCAACCCAAATCAAAGAAATCCCCCCAGTTGCTAGAACAAAAGCAGATAATGCTAGATCATATTGCAGGCCAGAAAATACAGTTGCTATACCAAACGGTACTGTGATCCCCATAGTACGTTTAGCAAATCTTTTGGTTTGTTTGAAAATACTAACAGGGGGCTTATTGGCACTTAATCGATTGTATAGTTCTGTTGCCCTGACTTTTTCTTCAGGTGTTGCATTGACCCTTACTGACTCGAATCCTATGATACTCTTGTTTTCGAAAATTGGGGTCACAAAGGCGCTAACCCAATAATAATCACCATTCTTCCGTCTGTTTTTAACTAGTCCCATCCAGACATTACCGCTCTTTAAAGTAGTCCACATTTCTCTAAAAACCGATTCAGGCATATGTGGATGTCGAATGATGTTATGGGGCTGTCCAATTAATTCGTCTCGGGTAAAACCACTGACGTCTATAAAGGATTGATTACAATGTATTATGTTTCCATTCGTGTCAGTTGAAGATATTAAGCGTTCATTTTCATTTATTAAATATTCATTATCCGTAATAGGCAAATTTGCTCTCATTTGTACCATCACTTCCTATTGTTATTCACACATTGTCCTTAGGACAGTTATCGGCGTTATTTTAGAGAACTTTAAAAGAACGACTCTTGCCTGTCATAAAAGTGTAACACCTGCCGTTTTTGTCATACAAATAATAAAAGACGGGGGGGTGTCTATGTGAATAGAAAAGAGGCACTAACTTAAAATGAACAGTCGAAGGTGACAAAGTTAGCGCCCAAGAGTTTAAGCAATAATCAAAAAACCTATACATGCTAAGATAGCTGCGATCAAAGCATAGGGTAATTGAGTGATAGCGTGACTTACTAGATTACAACCAGAACCTTGCGCAGCAAGAACCGTTGAGTCTGAATAAAAACATGCTTGACTACCAAAAGATGATGCAGATAAAAGTGCCCCTATTACTAAGGGAATATTTGCATCCAATGAATAAGCTAAAGGCATGACAATTGGAATAGTAACTGCGAATATTCCCCAACTTGAGCCTGTCGCAAATGCGAGTACAGCCATTGAGACGAATACCACTGCTGGCAACAATTCAGCAGTCATGTAACCACTTAGCGATTCAATTATAAATTGTGGTAATAACAATTGATTACAAACATCTTTAAAAATAAATGCTGCAACTACAGTCCCAATGGCTGGCAACATACTCTTAAAACCATCAAACATTTGATCCAACATTTCAGATAGTGACATTAATTTTTGAAATGCATAATAAGGAAGTGTCACACACAATGTGGCAAGTAAGCCTTTCCAAACATCAATATCAAAATAAATTGTGAAACCGATCAATAATAAAATAGGTACTAAGAAGTTATGAAGCTTGCCTTTAGATTGGGCATTTTTAAACTCATCTTCAATTGCTTTTACAGCGTAGTCATCCGATGTATGAACATCTTCATTAAGATCAACTTCTATACTCTTACCTTGCTGTGCCATAAGCTCGGCTTTCTTCATCGGACCAAATGCCGGAATAACACCTAAAATAACCAAAAGAACAACAGCAACTGATAACCATGCATAAAGCATATAAGGTATAGCAGATACATAAACAGCAATCCCCTGCCCTGATTCTGCTACCCCATTATCAACCAGTAGGCCACCAAAAAATACTGCCCAAGTTGATAGTGGCACTAGTACACAGATTGGAGCAGCTGTTGAATCAACTACATAGGCAAGCATTTCTCGACTTACTTTAAACTTATCGGTTACCCTTTTCATCGACTCGCCTACAGTTAGCGCGTTCAAATAGTCATCTATAAAAATGACCACACCTAATATAAATGCCATAAATAAAGAGCTTTTAGGACCTTTTGTAAGCTTTAAAGCTGAATGACCAAAGGCACTCGCTCCGCCAGTTCGGACTAACAGCGCTATCAAAGCACCAAATGAACCGCAAACTAGAATTAACCATCCTATGGTTTCATCTTGCATCACTTTTAATGAAATATCAGAAAACGACGTTAAAATAGTTTCAATATTTGGGTTAAGAATGATCAGGCCTGAAATAGCACCAATTATAAGTGCCAGAATTGGCATTCTTAACCAAATCGCTAAAACCAAAACTACCAGCGGTGGAATTAAGCTCAAAGCTGATGGCTCTGTCATTAATTTTATTCCTCTAAATTTTGTTATTGTTTTATTTTAAAAGTCGAAAAATAAATGTGATGCATGATAGAGTCAATAAAAATTTAAAAGCCGGCTTTATCACCGGCTCATTCGTTTAGAAGCAATCTTCGGGAATATTTAGCATAGAAGAATCTAAATTCTCCAATTGCTGCAAGTGGAAATTAGATTTTGGGAATAACTGATCGAAATAAAATTCACAAAAATAAGCTTTCTTTATACGAAAATCCTCTGAAACCTCATCAGAGTGATGAAGCATTTCTAACCAAAAGTAACCATAAATGCAGTAACCAAACGCATCTAGATAATTGACAGAGCAAGAGCTCATTGCTGCTGGCAGTATAGCGACACGCTGTTGAATTGACTCTGCAGTATTAATCAGCTGATCAAAGCCTGAGTTTAATTGTGATATATAAGGGCTTGGAACATTAGTGAACGATGAAATATTGGACCTTAATTCCCCTATAAACTCTTTTAAACAGGAAAGGTCATCGGCTAATATTTTTCGGCTTAAAAAGTCGTTGGCTTGAATACCATTAGTACCTTCATATATTTGTGCAATTCGCGAATCTCTGACTAATTGCTCAGCTCCTGTCTCCCAAATATAGCCATGACCGCCGAAAACTTGTTGCCCTAATATACTGCACTCTAACCCTCGGTCGCTAAAGAATGCTTTGGTAACTGGCGTTAAGAGTTGAGCAAATCTAGAAGATTGCTTGCCTGATTGTTCATCTAGATAATGAGCACGATCAAGTTGAAGCCCTGTAAATATAGCCAAAGCTCTACCTGCATCAGTTAATGTTTTTATTGTGAGTAACATCCTTCGAATGTCACCGTGTTGGAGAATCATACATGATGGTACTTTTTCTCCTGTTGCTGATACAGTGCTGCCCTGCTCTCTTTCTTTAGCATATTGACTCGCCAGTTGGTAAGCCATCTCACCATTTGCTAGACCTTGAATACCAATTGATAAGCGCTCGTAGTTCATCATAGTGAACATGCAAGCTAAGCCTTTATCTTCTTCACCTATCAAATACCCAACTGAATTATCATAGTTCATTACACAAGTTGCTGAGCCATGAATTCCCATCTTATGCTCGACGGACATTGCAGCAACATTATTTGGCTCAGAAACATCACCTTGCTCATTCACAAGTAGCTTTGGGACTAAAAACAAAGATAACTTATCACTATTTTTTATTTTGGCTAAGACTAGATGAATAATGTTACTGGTTAAGTCATGCTCACCTGCGGTAATAAATATTTTAGTACCTGTAATGCTATAGCTTTCATCGTTAAGATGTTTGGCATAAGTTCTAATGTGGCGTAAATCTGAACCTGCACCAGATTCGGTCATCGCCATTGCACCTGACCACTCACCACTATAAAGTTTTGGAAGATATTTGTGTTTTAAAGCTTCACTCGCATGAGCGTTGATACATAATGCCGCGCCTGCAGTTAATGAATTATATAAAGCAAAAGCATTGCAAGCACTGTAATTCATTTCATCGACACACACTCCCAACATTTTAGGCATCCCCATGCCTTCATATTCTGGATTACCGCAAAATCCAACCCAGCCACCTTCAGCAAAATCTTTATAAACATCCTTATAGCCATTTGGTGTTATAACCTTCCCATTTTCGAGAGAAATGCCTTGCTTGTCTCCATTCGCATTTATCGGTTTGATTTGTTCAGAAGAAAACTTGCTGGCCTCTTCAAGGATAGCCATGGCTGTATCGAGATCTAAATTATCTTGTATAAAGGGAAATTGCTGCCAATTTTCTTCTGCTTTAAATACATGCTTGAGCAGAAAATTCATTTCATTTATAGGTGCATTGTATGGATACATATTCTTCTCAACTTTTATTCAAACGCGTGTTTTAATCTATTCCTTTTATGAATAAAAAACAAGCACATCAGATCAAGAGTTAAGGATATATACGGATAACATTGAGGTTCAGTTTATAAATTATCAGAACTGATAAATATAATATTTTTGTACTAGATATTATTAGCTTTATAGGTGAAGCATTTCCTTGATAAAAGGAATGGTAAGTTTACGCTGATGTACCATAGAAGCCTTGTCCAATTTATCAAGCACATCGAATAACGTTCTTAGGTCACGTTGTAGACGGTTTAATAAAAACTTTCCAACATCTTCTGGCAATTGCAAGCCACGCATTTCAGCACGGCGTTGTAATGCACTGAGCTTATCTGAATCCTCTAAAGGTAATAGTTGATAATTCAGCCCCCATTGCAATCTTGATGCAAGATCTTGTAAAAGAAAATCAGCCTCTTTTATGGGCTTACTGGCACTGACAATTAAACAAGAATCTTGTGACTCTGCAACTCGATTAAATAAATCAAATACAGTTTCTTCCCAAATCGGATTCCCTGCAATGGCATCAATATCATCTATACAAATAAGGTTTACAGCCTCTAAGCCTTCAAATAAATCAGTTGAAATACTTGCATGAATACCTAAAGGTACATAAAAACTGGTTCTCTCATTCTCATTTGCATGAGCGCACGCTGCATGGAGTAAATGTGTACGACCGGATTTAGCTGGCCCCCAGAGATAAATGGCGGCTTGATTTACGCCTAAGGCTGTATCATGCAGTTTATGAATTAATTCATCATTTCCAATTGTTGGAAAGTAACTATTAAAAGTCTCATCGTCAGGTAAATAGACAGGTAATGAAAGCTGTAATGGTGAATTTTGATGCACTCAGTTATTCCTACCGCTGAAAGATCTATTACATTGTAACATGGCAACCAGTAAAAAGTCCTGACTCATCGCGCTACCCATTGGTAAATTTGAGGTTCAGCCTCACTACTTAGTATATCTTGGTCAACATTTGATCTAATATTGTGATCTCGGCTTAATACTCTTTGTAAGTCCTGCAAACTGCCATAGAGGGTCAGATCAAATGTTAATTTTGCCCCCTGTAATTGACTAATATGAACAGATTTAACAATGGCTAATTGACTTAAATAGCGTTTGATTTTAATTTGAGTTTCAAGGTTAATAACCTGTTCAAATTTAATAGAAACTGATTGTTGTTTCTCTTCAACTGATATTGAATATTCATTAGCGAAATATACCGTTAATTTTCTTACTAAATCATTAGCTAATGATGCAGAATTATCAAAAATGGAAGATTGCTTTGTAAGTATAGGGCGACGGACTCCATCTTGTTCTTGCTGATATAACTTAAGTTGATACTGAAAGCCTGATTGAGATTGTTGAATATTCGCTAATATCAAGTAATCAACTTGATATTTTTCCGAAACTTTTGGAAATGCATCTATGAAGTACCCCTTGATATCTGATTCTGAAATCATGTTAAGCTCCGATAAATCTAGAATCGGAAATATTAAAGGCAATGCATTGATTTTAGATGCTTGCTTTATTTCACTAACAACTACTTCAGAACTTGAGTCACTTAATATCTGTTGATTGATATCAGTATCATATGTAATCCACAATAATGTTAAGGGACGATTTTTCTCCCAGATTGAGACTTTAGCATTACGCAGCAACGCCAGTATTTTGCTTTCATCAAAATTAACTTGCAAAGCTAACTTGTCATCATTATTTATATAGGAGTACTGCCTTAGATAAGACGTAGGGAGAGCTAATGCGTCTTTGATAAGCGGGTAATTTAACGCTTCAATTGAACCTGTATTTTTTACAATAACCTCAGCTAAAGCTTGTTTTAAAGCACTACGTCTTTGTGTGTTACTTTGTGAAGTAACAGAAATGTTTGCTTGATTCAATCCTTCAACAGTTACAGCATTAGCGCTATGTCCAGCGATAATAAGTATGAGAGATAAAACAACTAAAAGTGAATAGCGCTTATAAGTCATTGTTAGAATGGGAAATTGTTATCTATGTTGTTCTGAATTCTACCATAGAGTTGTTTATACTCAATAACCCACATAGAAAAACAAGCAATACATTTCCTATTTTGAATCCTACAGATATAAAAAAGCCGCTTTAAAGCGGCCTTATCTCGATTATTCTGCAGAATCCGCTTTATATTTAGCCGCTGTTTCTTTAATAATGGGTTGCAGTTCACCTTTTTGGAACATATCGACAATGATATCACAACCGCCAATTAACTCACCTTCAACCCATAATTGAGGAAATGTCGGCCAATTTGCATATTTAGGAAGCTCTGCACGAATATCAGGGTGCTGAAGAATATCTACATAAGCGAATTGTTCACCACAATTGATCATGATTTGTGCAACCTGAGATGAAAAACCACAGCTTGGTAATTTTGGTGAGCCTTTCATATATAAAATGATTGGATTCTCAGCAATTTGCTGCTTAATTTTTTCAACCGTTTCCATAATGTTTCCTGTTACGACTATATTTTAAAAGCTATTGTACTTCAGCTTTAACAATAACAAAAACCTATTATTTTTGTGGGTTTACAGATGAACTATTTTTTGCCCACAAACGTACTATTTTACTAATCAATGATTCACATCAATGAATTTATAAGTACAATAAGCACCTGTGAGCATACTAAATTTAAGTCAACGGAGATCATACTAATGGCTTTTGAATTACCAGCATTACCATACGCAAAGAACGCACTTGAACCACATATTTCTCAAGAAACTATTGAATACCATTATGGCAAACATCACAATACTTATGTTGTTAAGCTAAATGGCTTAGTGGAAGGTACTGAACTAGCGAGTAAGTCACTTGAAGAAATCGTTAAAACTTCTACTGGTGGTATCTTTAACAATGCAGCACAAATTTGGAACCATACATTCTATTGGCATTGCCTATCACCAAACGGTGGTGGCGAAGCAACAGGTTCAATCGCTGATGCAATCAAAGCGTCTTTTGGCTCTTTCGAAGAATTTAAAGCTGAGTTCACTAATTCGGCTATCAACAACTTTGGTAGCTCTTGGACTTGGTTAGTGAAAAAAGCTGATGGTAGCCTAGCTATTGTGAACACTAGTAATGCTGCAACTCCATTGACTGAAGAAGGTGTAACACCTCTACTTACAGTTGATCTATGGGAACACGCTTACTACATCGATTATCGCAATGTTCGTCCTGATTATATGAATGGCTTCTGGGCATTGGTAAACTGGGAGTTTGTTAACGCAAACTTTGCTGGTTAATCAAAAACATATAAAAAAGGAGCCGTTGGCTCCTTTTTTATTGAATATCAAATTATTTTTCTTAAATAAACTCTATTTTCTGTTTCTAAGTAACGACGAAACCCTAATCGTTCATATACTTCAATTTGAGGATGATTCAGTCTAGCTTTGCTTATGACTTGAGCGCCTGATGTAAGGGGCTCTATGATCAATTGCTCTATTACCGACGTAGCAATCTCATCCTCATCGTCGTCATACCATAGAACAAACTCTTCTATAACCAATTCAGTATCAGTATTTTTCATCGAGATATAACCAATATCGACATCTTGATATGTGATAATTTTCGAATGACACTGATAAAACTTACTTCGCTTTATTCTGGACAACTGATCCCTATCATTTTGATAAGGCCACAAAGCGTTTAAGTGTTCTTTTAATTCATTCACATTAAGCAAGTTGATGAAGTTCCAATCCTGCGTCTTGGCTTCTCTATACATTAGATCAGGCATACTTAACCTCTAATTGAGTATTTAAAAAGACTTGCCTGTCAAAGGGTTTCTTGTTCCGTTAAATTAAGCTTAGCAATCGATTATGTGTTGGCAGTTAAGAGTAGGTTAAAGTTCCTTAATTGACCATTGGTACCGCACTAAAAGGTAAGTTCTAAATAAAAGGCCAAAATATTTTCTAACTTGTCCCACAATTTTAGTTAATAAAGATTAACTTGATCATCTTACTCAATGTTATTAAATCAAAGCCTTACTCTACTAACTGGATATTCGACTATGGCTGCCCCTAAAATGACCGTTGCTGGTGGTAAAGATACTGCTATTCAGCTTGATGCAGTCAAGTACACCGTTGAAGAGTCAGAGCACAGAAACATAAATTACAAACAGGTAGCATTTGATATTGGCTTTAATGTTGCTTGGTTTGTGGCCGTTGCGGCGCTAGAGGGGACTGCCGCACCATTAACACTTACAATCCAACTTGCTATGGTAATATTTTTTAGTTTATCTACACATAGCATTAAAGAAATAATGCCTAAAAGTATAAGAGAAAATCCTATTGCCGACTTCACAATTGATACTGCTTGTTTTACCACTACCTTCGCTATTCCATCCAGTGTTACGGCAACCAATAAGACAATCTCAATTTGCAAAAAGCTTACAGCGTTTTTTGGAGCCAGAATTGGAGCAAAATTAAATATTGTTGCAATGGATTACCTAGAGGTAAAAAAGGGAACGGCAACACATTTCATTGGAAAATTAGTCGGAGGTGTTGCTGGTGGAGTTATCGCAACTTGGATGTTCGATTTCTGTGTTGACTCCCTAAAGACTAAACGAATTCTATCAAATGAAAACGGGGATACTGTTACACTTGAAGATCATGTAAAAGAACAAAAACCTTCTGATAATGTTCAGAGCACTTACGAACATATTAGAGTAAAAAAAGTAAGCCCTTCTCCAAATATAACCGAACCTTCATTACTTGAAACCGTTGATGATTGCATAGAGCCTGAAACAATTACGTTCGCTGATGGAGAAAAGCAATTCTTATACGATGCAACAGGAGTTAATCCAAAAAATTTAGCAAATCTTACATTTGAAATCGATACTAATACAAAGTGTAAAATGACGATGTATTTACCTTCTCCTGGTGAAGCGTGCCACTTAGATGTAGAAGCCTATGTGTGGGCGAGCGAAAAGTGTTTAGCACTCGTTAAATGTGGGAACGGAAAATTTGGTATTCGTCAAAATTGTTTTTTACCAGAAGGTAATATTGGGCCAACTTGCTTACAGATTCAAGGAACACCCTTGACACATCACTTATTACAAGTCAATGAGGGGTCTTTTCTTCACAAATTACCGTTCTGTAAACCACAGGAACCAGATCCAACTGCGACCTATGCATTTCCCGAGCCAACTTCAAGCGAATATTCTTTAATGCTCGAAAGTCTATTAAATTCAAGAACTGAAGTATATATTTCAGAAGGTGTTACAGCTTATCCTGATAGTAGTAACATTTTATATCTGACCCTTGATTCAACTTCACTGATTGAGGGTGTGATACAGACAATATTTTTGTCAGAAGATATTTCTAAAATAGTTACACAATCAACAACTTTTATAAGACCATCATCAATTCCATCACCAAGCCCTAATCCCAATGATTGCACAATTTATATTATAGTTGGAGGAGTAGTTCTGGGTATTGTGGTAACTACAGCATTAACTATTACTGGGCTAGCTTTAGCAATCAGAAAACTGCTAAAACCAAAAGACAATGAAGATTTAGAAAGACTGGTTGATAACGATTCTAGTTTAGCCGAAGAAAATATTGAATCTGACGAGGCAATTAAAACTGCTAAAAATGTAGCAACACAAGAGCCAACAAACCTGTCGAATCCGATGGGGCTTCCAGTTCAACGAGAGTCCTATTTGGCTAGACTGTTTAATTGGAAAAGAACCCGCACTCCTAGAGAAAGAATCTGGCTGCAACCCATAAATAACGATTCTGTAGTTCATTCAAATCTTAATCCTATTTATAAGCCCGCTTGGGTTTGTTATAAAAATCCAGCTTTTGTACCTACACAAACTGATTCTAGCTCCTTAAGGAATAAAGGAGAGACAAGTGTATCAGGTGATAATCACACAAGTGGATTTGGTAGTTTAACTACCATTACACATGATACAGACGCTTCAAGCATCACAACTCAGGCATGGCAGGAACAAAGCTATCAATATGGTGAAGACATTCACAGAGTAAACCCAATGTTTGATGATGGATTAGACAGTGACGATTCATTTTCAACTACAAATGAAGATGAACCTAAAGGAAGTTCCATTGTTACAGAAAACTCTAAAAACGAAAGTAAACAAAATACCAAAACGCCGACTATCAATAAAAATGAAGATAATGAACCAGAAGAGGCAGAGTTTACGTTTGTAGATGATATAACCGATGATGAGGAACCATTTGTTAATAATTTATGAGAAAATTAATAAACGGTAATTACGAAAAAACCGCTCAATTGAGCGGCTTTTCTAAATATGGCGGAGGAGCAGGGATTTGAACCCTGGAACGGGGTAAACCGTTGCCGGTTTTCAAGACCGGTGCATTCGACCACTCTGCCACCCCTCCGAACGCGGTGAATAATATAGACATGCGGTTTTCATGTAAAGCCAAAAGATCAAATTCAATGTTTAATTGCACAAGTATCAAACAGTAGCGGTGTTGAATTGATTAACATCATTGCCAAATCAGATCTTAGACTATATTGTTATGATATTAAAAAAATTGAAGGCAAAGGAAAGTCTCGTTCATGTTTTCTGAATCTACACTACGTTTAATTCATACTGTATCAGAACTTGGCAGTTTCACTGCTGCTGCAAATCAATTGAATAAAGTACCTTCTGCTATCAGTTATTCAATTAAACAAGCAGAGGATGAGCTAGGGATTAAAATATTCTCTAGACACCATAGAAGCGTAACCTTGACTCCCGCCGGTTCACACTTCGTCCAAGAAACTCGTAACCTGTTACTTCAGCTTGAAAAGATTAAGACAAACACCCAGCGCATTGCTAATAATTGGCGCCCGTCTATTTCAATTACCTTTGATAATGTTCTTCGTGCCGATAAAATTAGCGCCTTGATAAGTGACTTTTATAAAGCGTTCGAGGATGTCGAACTTACAGTCAAGCTTGGGGTATTCAATGGTGTATGGGAAAGTTTGGTAAGTGGTCAATCCGACATTGCTGTTGGTGCAACAACCGCTATTCCTAATGGTGGCAATTACAAATATCGCGATATGGGAGAGATTAAGTGGGTATTTTGTGTTGGCTTAAAACACTCTTTAGTAAATGCTAAAACACCTCTCTCTGCAGATGATATTCAACCATACCCTGCAATATGCGTTGAAGATACTTCTACCGATAGCAAAAAGCGGGAACTTTGGCGCTTACCTAACCAACGCCGTGTTGTCGTTCCTGATTGGATAAGAGCAATCAACTGTGTGGCAACAGGATTAGGTGTTGGATATTTCCCTGCACACTTGGTGGATATGTTTATTAAGTCTGGCCGACTTGTAAAACGAGATATCGAAAACCCGCTCAAACCAGAATCTTGTTGTATTGCATGGCACAATAACAATAAATCAGAAGCCTTATCTTGGCTGGTTGATTACTTTGGTGATACTGAAAACTTAAGAAAACAATGGCTAAGTTAATACTCAAGTTTCGGAGTTCATTTTTAGCTAAAATCATGGGAACTTTTCAGTTGAAATAGCCTCTTGGCGTAATGTAAAAGTATCCATTTGCATGACTTGATTAAAAAACTTGGTTACTTCTTCGTTG
>NZ_ML014818.1 GCF_003675895.1 Parashewanella curva | reverse complement strand
TTCTGTATTTTGCTGGGAAAACTAGGTGATATAACAAAACAGTTACGTTATGACTCTTGTGTATAAACTCACTCATTCACCTATTTTCGCAGCAAGCTGCGGGGAATAAAACCCTCAGAGATTTAATAAAAAATAATTAAAACAGAATAAAAAACAAGCACTCAAACCTATTTCCCATACAAACCAAACAAAACACAAACAAAACAAATTAAACACTTTTAAAACAATATTTAACAAAATTTAAATGTATATGATTATTTAAAACTCTATTTACCAATGTCAAATAGACTGTTTATACAATAAAACAAAATATTAATTCAAAAAGTATAGTTAACAACCAACACGTTAATTTTATGTAAAACGAAAATACCTTTCCTATTGTAATTTTTATGTTGCAGAGTTAATTGAAAATAAATTATGTTTCTAAAAGGTAACCAGAAGTTACTTGTTTAAATAAGTTTTATTAACAACAAAAACAAAAAAACAATGTATTGGGAGTTATTAATGAGTTCGAATTCAACATTAACAAAAGCTGTACGCTTAGCATTAATTGCTGGGGCAGTTTCAAGCACAGTATCTGTTTCTAATGTAATGGCTGAAGATTCTTCTGCTAAAGTAGAGCGAATTGAAGTTACTGGTTCTCGTATTAAAAGAACCGACATGGAAACGGCAAGTCCTGTTACCACTATTGATGCTTCTGCTATCAGCGCAACGGGTGCAACGTCAATTGATGATGTGCTTCAAAAAATGACCGCTGCTGGCGGCGCTATGACCAACTCAGGTATTAACAATGGTTCTGGTGGTAACAGCCGTATCAATCTACGTGGTTTAGGTTCAAACCGTACTCTAATTCTTGTTAACGGTCGTCGTATGATTGCATCTGGTACTGGCGCAGCATCTACCGTTGACTTAAACACCATCCCAGTTTCAATGATTCAACGTGTTGAAATCCTAAAAGACGGTGCTTCTGCCGTTTATGGTACTGATGCGATTGCGGGTGTTGTTAACATCATTTTAAAGCGTGACTTTGACGGCCTTGAATTAAATGCTCAAACTGGCATCTCTGGTCATGACGATGCCAATGAAACTAGCATCGACTTCACTCTAGGTAACTCTTTTGAGAAAGGTAACCTTGTTATCAATGCTCAATACACCAAGCGTGGTGATGCAAGCCAAGCTAGCCGTAAATTCTCTGACTGCCCTATCGCAGAAACAGGTAAGCCAGGCAACAAGTCAACTTTCTGTGGTGGTTCTTCATACTCTGAAGGCGGTCACATTTGGGGCGACAAAAACCATGGCATTACCAAATCAGGTAAAGATAAAGATGGTAATGAAATCTTTGCTGTAGGTGATTCTGGCTTCTACGGTAAATATGTTGCAGGCAAAGACGGAAAGCCTGAATTCAAATATCACGATGATAAAAAGAAACAAGCTGATGTAAGTGGTCGTGGTGACAACTACCATCCATTTGTAGGCTCTGGTGAAAACAACGACCGTTATAACTACGCAAAAGATAGCTACCTATCGACACCAATGGAAAGACTAAACCTAACTTTCTCTGGTACGTATGAGTTAACTGACACAATGACATTCTTCTCAGAAGCGATGTATACCAAGCGTTGGTCAACTCAACAAATGGCACCACAACCAATCTGGAGCAAAAATGATTGGGTTTATAAGCCTAAGAAACATGGCGGTTGGATGACTGATGATTTGCTTCCTTTTGTCCAAAATGGTGAAAAGTTAAGCTACGGACGTCGTATGGTTGAATCAGGCACTCGTAACTTCTCACAAAACGTTGACACCATTCGACTTGTTCTAGGTCTTGAAGGTGAGCTTGATAATGGCATGACTTGGGACGTTTCTTACAATAAAGGTAAGAACGATTCTGTAGATAAGCTAGCCAACTTACACAATATTGGTGCTATCGACAAAGCCGTTCAAGACAAGAAATTTGATCCATTCAAGCAATCTTCTTGGAAAGGCGACAGCATCAAGCCATTTATTTACACAGAACTTAATAGTGGCGGTAGTGAACTAGATATCGCAGCATTGAACTTCGCTGGCGAACTATTCGAACTTCCTGCTGGTGTTGTTGGTTTCGCATCAGGTATTGAATACCGTAAAGAATCAGCATACTACACGCCTGATTCTCTAACAGCGCAAGGTCTTGCTAACGACCCACGTGTTGAGCCGACTTCTGGTTCATTCAGCGTAAGAGAAGCCTACACTGAATTTGCAATTCCACTATTGAGCGAAATGCCATTAGCCGAGCAAGTTGACCTAAGTGCTGCTGCACGTTTCTTCGACTACAGCACTTTTGGTTCTGATAAAACTTGGAAGCTTGGTTTAACATGGCGCCTAAACGACAGCATCATGCTACGTGGTGTAAGTTCTACTGCATTCCGTGCTCCAACTGTAAGCGAGCTATATGGCGGTTCTTCACCATCGTTTGACCAAGTTAAGCATAAAGCAACCAAACAAACTCAAGCTGAAGTAACCGTTGGTGGTAACCCATTACTGACTCCAGAAGAAGCGAAAACGCTGACCGCTGGTGTAGTAATCGAGCCTAGCTTTGTTGAAAACCTATCGTTAACTGTTGACTACTACGATATCGACATCACTAACGCAATTACTAAAGTTGATTCTAACTACATTGCAAATAAGTGTTTGAGTGATTCTGGCGACAAGATCAACCAAGGTACTGCACTATGTAAGTCTGCTGCAATCAACCTAGATTCAACCGGTCGCATTACCTTTAACAATGGTCTGCAAAACATTGGTGCTGCTAAAACTTCTGGGTTCGACGTCAACGTGGCATACGGCTTCGATGCAATGGGCCTAGAATGGAAGACTAACTTAGACACTTCTATCCTTACAAACTTTGAAGAGTTTGACCCAGATGGAAACGCTGTAGACTATAAAGGTTACATCACTGGTGGTGTAGGTGCATACGCTAAGCTTAAATCAAACCTAAGCATTAAAGCTTCAAGTGATGATTGGTCTGCAACTTATGCTGTACGCTTCATTGACGGAATGGATTCATTTGCTTGTAAAGATGATCCAGCCGACTGTGTTGCTCCAACTGTAGGCAGCGTTGTATATCATGACATGCTAGGTTCTTATTCTCTAACTGATAGCGTTACTCTATCAGGTGGTATTAAGAACGCATTTGATAAGCAACCTCCATACTACTCAGGTAACAATGACTCGAACACTGACCCATACACATATGACGTTATTGGTCGATTCTTCTTCCTGAAAGCAAATGTTAAATTCTAAATACTAATTTAACAGTAAAGAGTGGTTCAATATTGAACCGCTCTTTTGTCAATAAGACTGTATATTCAAGCAATTTACCTTTCTTAAAAAGCCATTTTTTTCTTATTTAAAAGATTTACAACCCGAAACTAGAACAAAAAACAATCAAACAGTCATTAATTATAATTTTATTTAACAAGAACAAATAAAACATATTTAAAACATATCTAACCAATTTTAAAACATAACAAAAACAATTATCACAAAAATAAAATATATTTTGTGGCGTATACCTATCAACCATCTTCTTTAGCTTAAAATACACCCAGATGTTAACAGATATAATTAACAACCGATGATTTGTTATTAATTTTGTTAAACACAGTCATTGTTTGTTTTGTATACATAGTGTTGCCGATAAAAATTTAATGTGATTATATTCGGGTTAATGTAATTAGATTTTTATTTCAAAATAAACCTGAAATTACATTTTAAAATCTAAAAAATTAAATAATAAATCGTTTTTGAGGGAGAAATAACAATGCAAGCTAATGCTGTATTAGCCAAAGCTGTACGCCTCGCGTTAATAGCTGGTGCAACATCCGCGACATTGTCTACTGCAAATGTTATCGCTGCAGAAGATTCTGAAAAAGTAGAACGTATTGAAGTAACTGGTTCACGCATTAAAAGAACTGATCTAGAAGGTTCTTCACCTGTAACAACCATCGATGCAGCTGCAATCGAAAAAACTGGTGCTCTAAGTGCGAGTGACCTACTAAGAGGCAGCAACTTAAACTCTTTCGGTTCTTTCTCAGAGCGCTCTGGTAGCTCAGCACAATCGCAAGCAGCTATCAACCTACGCGGTGCAGGTTCAGATCGTACTCTTGTACTTCTAAACGGTAAGCGTATGCCTGGTTCTCCAACTCTAGGTGGTACTTCAGTAAACTTGAACTTGATCCCTACTGCAGCGATTGAGCGCATTGAAGTCCTAAGTGACGGTGCATCAGCTGTTTATGGTTCTGACGCTATTGCTGGTGTTGTTAACATTATCCTTCGCAAAGATTTTGAAGGTTTAGAGCTTTCTGTTACTGGTACTAACCCAGTTAAAGAAGGTGGCGATGAGTGGAAAGCACACATTGTAGGCGGTGCTTCAGGCGACCGTGGTAATGTTTCTTTCTCTTTCGAACATTTAAACCGTGACATCATTTTCCAACGTGACCGTTACTATTCGCGAGCAACTGGACATAAAGCAGAGAAATTTAGTCAAACTACAGGTATTTCAGCTTATGCACGTAATTTTCGTGACAAAGACGGCGTATATCGTCCTTTAGAAGCCTGTAACAATCCTAAGATGGTAGACGGTGGTCGTACTTTCGATTACGGTGGTGGCGATTTTATTTGTGGTTATGATTATACCGCAGAAGCAGCTGATCACGCAGCACGCAGCTACACTGCAGGTTATGTAAGTGGCGAATATGAAATCACTGACGAGTTACGCTTTGAAGGTCAAGGTTTATTTGCTCGCAATGAAACTTTTGGTCGATATGCACCAGCTGCAGGTTGGTTCAATGTAAAAGCAAACTCTGTAAATATCCGTAACTATGACAAAGATGGTAAATTTACAGGTATTGGCAAAAACAAGACTGACGGCCGCGTTTACTACAGATTCACTGATGTTGGTACTCGTGATACTGAAACTGTTGATTACAGCACAGACATCCAGCTTGCATTAATTGGTGAGCACGATGAGTTTGGTTGGGATATCAATTATCACTACACTCTACAAGAAAACAATGCTTACGGGAAAGGTTATGTTCACCGCCCTACTGTTGAAAAGCTAGTGGAGTCAGGGGAGTTTAATTTCGGTCCTGAAGGCAATTCTGATTCAGTTATTGCCAAGATTCGTCACAACACTCTTAAACGTGACACCATGAAGTTCCATAGCATTAACGCTGGTATTAACTTCGAAGCAATTGATCTAAACGGTGGCATGATTGGTTGGTACTTTGGTGCGGAAGCACTAAAATACGATTATGTAGCTGATGTCGATGCACAAACTGCTGCTGGTGACGTTATTGGTTCTTCAGGTAACGGCTCAGGCGGTGAGCGTGAAGTTATTGCAGCATTCATGGAAACCGTTGCTCCTATCACTGATGATTTGGAATTTAACATGGCACTTCGCTATGATGATTACAATGACTTTGGCTCTGCAGCTACTCCAAAAGTTGGTCTAAGATACCAAGCACTAGAAGATGTAGTAATTCGTGCATCTTGGGGTAAAGGTTTCCGAGCACCATCACTAACAGACTTATATGCAGCTGATTCTTTCAGCTCTGATACTGCAACCGATTACCATTACTGTGAAGTTTCTAAAACTCCAGCTAATGAATGTGCAGCAACACAATACGATGTAACTCGTAAAGCTAACGATAAGTTGGAAGCTGAAAAGTCTGATTTTGTAAATCTAGGTGTAATCTGGAGCATTACAGATCAACTTAGTACTAAAGTTGAGTACTACAACTTAGATATCGAAAATGCTATCCAATTCATATCTCTAGACGCTTTATTAGAACAAGAGCGAAAGGTTGGATACGGTAACCTCAAACAAGGTAAGCTTAAGCGTTCTGGAGATAACGCAAACGGTAAGATAGAATCTGCTGAAACTCCATTAGTGAACGGTAAAGGGCTTAAGACTTCTGGTCTTGATTTGAATATTGCTTATACTGATCTTGAAACTTCATTTGGTGAATTTGGTTTCATCTACGATCAAAGCTTTGTATTAAACTACGAGGAAGAAGAGTTCTTCAGCGGTCCTGTAGTTGATAAGATTGGTCGTAACGGTCTTCCTAAGCTAAGAGCTGCTTTCACTATTGATTGGAATATGGATAACCACAGTGCATCTTTGATCACTAAGTACATTCATAGCCAATATGAGCGTACTGTTCAAGGTGTAAGCAGTGGCCACTTAAGCTCTCAAACTACTATGGATTTCAACTATAACTATAGTACTGATTGGGACGGTAAGTTCAGCTTTGGTATTCGTAACCTGACTGACAGAGACCCTGTTCTTAACAGAAACAATGACTTTGATACTAGCCTTTACAACATCTATGGTCGTACTTTTGTAGCAACTTACACACAAAAGTTCTAAAAGATAGTTTCTTCTCATTAAAAAGCGGCTTTTCAGCCGCTTTTTTTATGCTCGATTATCACATGTTAAAAAACCACATTCACACATATAAACTACGATAATTTTGTATTTCACCGCCCATTTTTCAACCGACCTCTAATTTTAAGCACCCGTTTTTGTTAGCAAGATCGCAATTTTTTCCAACCAATCTTTTAAGCTGTGATTTCGATACCGACGCTACACCATTTCATTTGTTACCATTGCCACAGGTAAATTGGTATTACCAATTTAATTTTATGTATTCTCAAATGTGAGAACATCTCAGTTTCAACTTCTGGGAGCAATACTATTTATGTCAGATAATAAAATGAACAATCAAAACGTGGACGATGCGAGCTATAATGAGTTGCACCGCCCTGCTTCTGAGTTTGAAACCAGAAGCGACTACCTTGAAAACGAACTAAAAATTATGAAGCCTCGTCGTTGGGGGCTTAACTTACCCGGCCGTGATTTCCGCTTTGAATGGGAAGATCTTGTTCCAGCTATCGCCGGTACTATCGGTATTACCGTAATGTATTCAGCTGTTATGGCCGCTTGGGCAGCAGGTTTAACGGAGAAATGGCCTCATGTTAATTTGGGTGCAGACTTCGCAATCCAAGTAATGCGTGTCGAAATGTTGATTCCAGCATTACTATTCTGTGTATTAAGCTCTGGCTTTATTAATCCTAGAGCCAACCTTGGTGGCAACCATGGCCCAATGATCCCTCTTATTGGTACTATTGCTCTTGCTGGTGCGCACCCTCTTGCTCTTGCCATTCTTATCGGTGTATTTGGTTTGATCCTAAGTTGGCTAAAAGGGGGATCACGACTCGTTAACCTCACCAGTAGCGGTGTTGCTGGAGGATTACTCGTTTATTTAGGGTTCATGGGAGCCAAAGGCCAAATCACATCATTATTTGATTGGTCTGCAGGACTTCAAGCTAAACATGCTCTTGATTACTCTTTATCTTATGTCGCGTTTGTTATTTTACTTATCAATGTGGTGCTTTATGCATTTTTAGCCAAAATTGAAAAGCGTTGGCTTGCAATACCGCTTTGCTCTATAACCGCCATTGTTATCGCTTTTGTTCTTGGTGCAGGGCTTGATTTACAATTTGTAACAGCACCGGGTTTACCAAACTTAAACCCAGTCTATTGGTGGGGATCTACTGAAACAGGTTGGCAGTTAGGCTTACCTAACTTTGAACACTTTATTGCGTCTCTGCCATTTGCCATTTTGGCTGTAGCTATGTGGTCACCTGATTTCTTGGGTCACCGCATATTCCAAGAGCTTAACTACCCTAAAGGTACAGATAAAGTGTTGATGGACGTTGACGATACCATGACAACTTGCTCTCTTCGTCAAATTGTCGGTACCGCTGTTGGTGGTGGTAATATCACTTCATCTTGGGGAACTTATATGATACCTGCTGCGATTGCCAAACGCCCTATTCCTGCGGGTGCGATCTTACTTGGACTCTTGTGTATTGTGGTAGCAATTCTGGGTTACCCAATGGATGTAGCGGTTTGGCGACCAGTGATGTCTATTGCGTTGCTTGTTGGGGTATTCTTACCATTACTTGAAGCTGGCTTACAAATGGTGAAAGACAGCGTGAGTAGCCAAGCGGCTGGGATATGTATTTTTGCAGCTTTTGTGGCTAACCCTGTTCTCGCTTGGGCACTAACCATGCTTTTGGATAACAATGGATTAATTGGCGATAAAGAAAGACCAAAACAGCTTTCATTTGCTGATCGTGTCGTTATCCCTACTTTGGCTTTTGTAATCTGCTTAGCAGCAATGCTTGCCGTGGGTATGATTAAGGGAATTCCCGCTTTGATCTAACTGCCACTTTTTAAGCGGTTTTCATTTAAATTTAGAAAACCGCTTAATCCCCTCTAGTTTTTCTCATTCAATATTGACTATTTGCTCAAATATAAAGCATGCAGGCCTTTTTTATTCATATTTTTGCAACATTTGTCTCATTTTTTGTTTTGGTTTCATATATACTTGCCCTCGCCAAGGGGTGTTTGTAAAGCTTGATTGAGCTTTGCAAACTGAGATTAAACCCTTAGAACCTGATCCGGCTTATACCGGCGTAGGAATGGGCTAATTGACCATAAAAGATGATATGAATACTTTCATGTCATTTAGAGTAGTCGTAAAACTTGCACTTTCACATCGCTTACCGAATGCCGGATCTCAGAATATTTTTGAGGTCCCATGTTAAACCAAGCTTTAAAACAAAAATTATCTCCACTAGCTCTGATTATTTCTGCTGCCGTATGTGGGCAAGCTTTTGCTGACACCAATCAGAATGACGATATTGAAGTTATCAAAGTTACCGCAGATTTCCGTCAACACGATTTACTTACCTTGCCTGCAAGTGCAACCATCATTGATGCCAAACAATTAGAAGATGAAGGTGACCACCACTTTGAAGATGTGCTTAATTCAATTGCCAACTTTAACTGGTCTGGTGCGACTTCTCGTCCACGTTACTTCCAAATCCGTGGCGTAGGTGAACAAGAAGATTATCAAGGTGCTCCTAACTCATCAGTAGGTTATGTCATTGATGATATAGACTTATCTGGTTTGGGCATGGTTTCTAGCATGTACGACTTACAACAAGTTGAAGTGTTAAGAGGTCCCCAAGGCACTCGCTATGGCGCTAATGCATTAGCTGGCCTGATTTATTTAAAAAGTAATGACCCAAGCGATGTATTTGAACATGGTGCAGAACTATCCCTAGGTAATGATGACTTACGCACTTTTAGCGGTTTTAGTTCTGGTCCTATTTCTGATTCAGTGCTTTATCGCGTTTCGATTCAGCAACACAACCAAAACGGCTTCAGAGATAACACCTTTTTGAATCGCGATGATACTAACAAGCGTGATGAGTTCTCAGGCCGAATGAAACTGCATTGGTTAATCAACGATGACACTACCGCAGATTTAACGGTTTTACATGCCAATTTCGACAATGGTTATGACGCTTGGACATTAAATAACAACGGCTTTAACACCTTAAGTGACAAGCCGGGTAAAGACAGTCAACGCACGACTGGTTCAAGCCTTAAAATAAGCCATACAGGTGCCGCTGACTTTAACATTACTTCTATTACCTCTTTTGCTGATAGCAAGCATCAACATGCATATGACAGCGATTGGGCAAACCCTAAATATTGGGAGAGCCGAAACTGTGGTGATAAGCCATGCGAATACAATGCAATTTGGAGCAAAACTGGGAATCGTAAAACTCTATCTCAAGAGTTTCGTTTAACATCAAAAGAATCAGGTCGTATCTTCTCAGGTTCAACTGATTGGTTAGTTGGTATTTACGCCATGAATCTAAATGAAGATAACAAGCAGTTTGATGTTTATAATGGTGGCCGTGGTGGTATCGATTCCGATTATGAAGCTACAAACTATGCTGTATTCGGTCAATTAGATACTGATTTGGGTAATGGCTATAGCTTGTCCAATGGTCTGCGTTTTGAGCGTCGTAATAGCGATTATTCAGACAATAAAAAAGAGGCTTTCTCACCATCTGAAAATATGTGGGGCGGTCATATCTCACTGAGTAAGACGCTTTCTAAGCAACACAGCACTTATATCCGAATCGCTCGTGGCTATAAAGCTGGTGGCTTTAACATGAGCTTGCCAAAAGGTTTCGAAGATAAAAAACAGTTTGATACTGAAGTGCTTTACAACTACGAGCTAGGTTTCAAATCTCGTTGGTTGGATAACTCTCTAAGCACTAATGTTGCTTTGTTCTACATGGATAGACAAGACCAGCAAGTTTCAGCATCTGAGCAAGATCCTGACCGTCCAGATCGTTTTATCCTTTATACAGAGAATGCGGGGAACTCAAGCAACTATGGTCTAGAGGTTGATGCTAAGTGGCAAGCGACTGACAACTTAGAGCTGTATGCAAGTCTAGGTCTATTGCGTGCAACCTATGGCGATTACAGCTATAAAGACAAACGCGGTAAAGTTATCGACTTATCGGGTCGTGAGCTTGCACACGCTCCTAAGTTCACAAACAGCTTAGGTGCGACTTATCGCGCTGATAGTGGTATTTTTGTTAACTTGAATACCAGTGGTAAGAGTAAGTTCTTCTACTCTGATAGTAATGACTCTAAGTCAAAAGGTTACCAAATCTTCAATGCCAGAGTTGGCTATGAAACTGATGATTGGGGCGTTTACCTTTGGGGACGTAACTTATTTGATAAGAAATACGGCGTTCGTGGTTTCTTCTTTGGTAACGAACCCGATCAAGATTGGGTGAAGAAACAATACATTCGCTTTGGTGACCCAAGAGCGTTTGGTATCACCACGAATATCAAGTTTTAATTATCAGTTTGGTCTGATGTAAAAGAGCAATAGTGCGCACGGCAACAGAAGCGTACGTCCATGTACTCACGACCGTTACATCCTGTAACGGACGGTTGCCTTACCGCACTATTGCTCTTATCGATCCTGACATCAAATTAAATGTGGCCATCATGTCTTTGGAAATAAACAATGAAACTTACCGCTGAAATTAGCATGTATCCGTTTAATGAAAACTACTTAGAACCTATCCAGTGGTTTATTGAACGCCTACGTAACTATCCAAACATCACTCGTACCACTAATGCCATGGCAACTCAATTATGTGGTGATTATCAAGAGGTCATGAGTATGCTTGCCACAGAAATGCAAGCTGCACATTCTAAATGGGGAAAAGCCGTATTTGTGTGTAAGTTTATCGGCTCAGAACTCGACTTAACCCATAAAGAGTAATTATGGAACTACTCACAAAAATACAGTCTGAAATGTCTGTAATGACCAATTGGGAAGCGCTTGCGGTTATTCTTGCTGTTGCTTACCTAGTATTAGCAATGAAACAAAATATTTGGTGCTGGGCTGCTGCTTTTTCTAGCTCACTTATTTTCACCATTATTTTTTGGAAAGTCTCCTTACTAATGGACTCTATTCTTAACTTTTACTACATCGCGATGGCAGTTTATGGCTATTGGATGTGGACTAAAGGCGGGAATAATAGTCATGGCGTTAAAGTTGTTTCTTGGTCTAAACAAAGGCATTTAGCGATTATTGCAACGACCACTGTCGTGTCTCTTATTCTAGGATACTTTATGGCAAATCATACTCATGCCTCGTATCCATATTTAGATACTGCTACAACCTGCTTTGCGATAGTAACGACTTACTTAGTAGCTAAAAAGGTATTGGAAAACTGGCTCTATTGGTTAGTCATAAACTCTGTATCTCTTTACCTCTATATCAATAAAGAGTTGATGCTCACTTCGGTATTGTTTGGCTTATACCTTGTACTTGCGATCATTGGTTATAAACAATGGCGAGATTCAATGAAACAAAACTCGATTAACAATAAAACGGAGTCCTTGACTTAATGGGCTCTTTTCCTGCAGAAGTAATGAGTGCGCTTGAATATTGTGAGCGGGATACAAAGCGCTCAATCATTCAGCACATTACTTCTGTATCTACGCTTACAGCGGGAAAAAGCAATCGTAATTTTTTAATCAGCACTTCCATGCAAGATTATGTACTCAGAGTCAATTCTGCTGAATCCAGTTTTATTTGTGATAGAAGAAATGAAATTGAGTGTTGGCAAATAGCAGAACAACGTGGTCTTGCACCAAAGTTATTTTGGGTAAGTGAAGATCATAACTTCTATTTGAGTGAATATGTTCACCAACCGACAGATAAAAGATATAGATTAAAAGACATCCAAAAACTGTTAAAAGATCTCAGTACACTGCCCTTACCTACAAAAATCATCTCTTGTGAACAACAATGGCAAATTTACCAACAACAAGTTGAATCCATTGCTGCCCAGTTACCACAAGTAAATGACTCTTATCTACGCAATGAAAATAAGCAGTGGCATAAGCTGAAAACAAAACTGGATGCTCTGCAACCAAACATCAAAAATTGGGTTCATTCTCTTGAATGTTTAAATGTAAAACCTCAATTCTGTCACAGAGATTTAAACCCAGATAATATACTTATCAAAGATGGTCAATTAATCTGTATTGATTTTGAATACGCTTGTCAATCACATTCCTTGTATGAATTGGCATCGTTAATTGCCAATCATAATCTCAATGAATCTGATGAAAATTCACTCATTTCTGCTTATTTGGATTCACATCCCGAATTAAGCCTATTAAACAGAAAAGAGTTTGATGCTGCATTACAACTATTTGGGGTATTTTGCGACTATTGGCTAGCTCTAATGACTGGGCACAGGCTTATCGAAAATTATCCTAGTAGCAACACAAAACTTAAATTCCATAACTTCCTTTAGATGATACTTAAGTACCTGTCGATAAGTTCTTTGAAAATTATAGTGTTCAGTTTTAGTGCAATACAAGGCGCAATGAAGAGTCGCATAGCCGTAGCTATGTAACCGGAATTGCAACGCTGTAGAGTGCTGAAACTGAGCACAAGAAAATCTTAAGAAACTTATGGTCAGGTACTTAATTCAACCAAGATCTTAACTGGCCTTGCTTCATGCATTGTAAAGCTATACTTGTCACACACTCCGACTCCGCTTGTTTATGTGTTCTGAAATATTCAACTTCTGATTGAGCATCAGCAAGATAAGCGAGCTTACGATACTTTGACACAGCCGAAGCAATCATATGAAAAGAATGACAAGGTATCGATGCACTAGATGCCACTGTTCGCACTGAAGCACAATTTGTTGAGCTATCGTCAATAAAGTAAATACCATCAGGATGAAAGTCACTTTGTTCCATGTAAGCCAATAACCTTAACCCTTTATTTCGCTTCTCTATCTCTGATTTAGCTTCATCAATGGTATTGACACCATCGAACCACCTCGGGTCTATTTTAAATTTTTTAAGTTTACTCAATGTGGTCTCTCGATCTACATTGGTCATTAATATCAATCGCCCATGTGGGAATCGTAATCTAAAATTGCCCTGTACTTGTCTTATCACACTTAAGCTTTCAACATACTGGTACTGAAAACTTGGGGACTCCTCATCTTTTGGAAAACAAGACATTGAAAAACTGATAATCGTTTCATCAATATCAAGGATGAATAGTGGCTTTGCTCCTTTTATTGCACTAAGTGCCGTTTTTATTGATAAAACATTTTCATGATGAATGCCGTATTCTTTTCGAACAGCCTTGTTTTCTCTCACATTCAAACGGGCAAGGCGGCTAGAAAGTTGATCTTTTATCTGCTCTGGGACGATCGCTCCCGCCCCACAAAAATTAGCAACAGCCCTTCTTATAAAGCTATCATGAACTACTTTAATATCCCCAAAACCGATGGCAACTCTATAAGTTCTGGTTTTAGGAAACCAGTTTCTCGTACTGAGGTTAAGTGTAAGTTTAGTATCTATATTTTTAATCGAACTTTCGGCAACTCGCATTAGCGTAAAATCATCAATACGGCTAAGAGAATTAGATGATTGACACCAAACAGCATCAGATATGAAGGTAACAGTCACAGGTCAACCCCAAATATAAGAACAGCCTAAAATCAATGACTTTCAGGCTGAAATCTGGCAGATAAATCGTTAGCTTTGGAGTTTTTTTAAATTGAACTTACTGATCCCAAATAAACTCGCGATAATGCTTACGGCAAACTGACTCGTAGCTTTCATTGCCACCAATCGCAACTTGCTCACCTTCTTTCATGACATTACCGTTTCCATCAAGACGCACCACCATATTAGCTTTACGTCCACAATGACAAATAGTTTTAAGCTCTACCAATTTATCAGACCAAGCCAATAAATACTGACTCCCAGTAAATAGTTCCCCTTGGAAGTCGGTTCTCAAACCGTAACACAACACAGGAATATCCATGTTATCGACAACATGAGTTAACTGTTTAACTTGTTCTTTTGTCAAAAATTGGCTTTCATCCACCAAAATACAATGTATGTCTTGGTCTTTTATGGATGCATCAACAAGTTCAATTAAATTTGAATCAGCGCCAAAAATATTAGCTTCAGTCTCAAGCCCAATTCGTGATGCCACTTTGCCTACACCATAACGGTCATCAATAGCTGCCGTTAACACTAATGTGTTCATTCCACGTTCACGGTAGTTATAAGATGATTGAAGTAAAGAAGTGGATTTTCCTGCATTCATTGCAGAGTAATAAAAATAAAGCTGAGCCATAGCTGAGGGTCCTTTCTTATTATCGTATTGGAATGATAACAAGAAATAGAAGGAAGTGTCCTTTTATCTCATGGCTTAGAAGCTTTATATCTTAATATTGCGACCAAACCAATAAATAAAACACAGCAAGTGGCAATACCCCAAGTAACGGATTCTGTTAACCCTAATACTAAGTACCCAAACATGGTGATAGTGGCAGACATCAGCGCATATGGTAACTGAGTAGTAACGTGATCAATATGATGGCAACTGGCGCCTGTCGAAGACAAAATGGTGGTATCCGATATAGGAGAACAATGGTCACCAAATACAGAACCCGAAAGCACTGAAGCTAGCATGGGCAGCATCATAGATACATGGGTTCCCATCGACATATCAGCAGCAATTGGCAGCATGATACCAAATGTCCCCCAACTTGTTCCTGTAGCAAATGAAGTGATCCCAGCCAACACAAACATAGCTGCAGGCAATAATGAGAAATGAATATTACTCGAAGCCAAACTCGCCATATATTTCCCAGTGTTTAATTGACCAATTATTCCCGAAATTGTCCAAGCAAACACCAAAATATAAAGTGCAGGCAGCATGGATTTAAACCCATCCATTAATGATAAACAAATTTTGTGCTTTGGCATCTTCTGCCTTATGGCAAACCACAACGCCACACTCAACCCAACAATTGAGCCAAGTACTAACGATAAACTGACATTGGTTTTTTCAAACGCCCTGATCAATGAAAATGTAAGGTGATCTGAATGGAGCTGTTGACTACCCGTCAATATCATAAACGAAACTGTAGCGAGAACTAATACTCCTATTGGGAAAAATAACCCAGATGCTTTCCCGTTTTGTTCTTCTGGCAATTCAGCAATGCTGCCAGGGGGAATCCCTTTAATTGGATCGTATAGTTCACCTCTTTGAGCATTCAATTCGTGTAGTTTCATCGAGCCAACATCAAGCCCGAACATGCAAACACAAAACAGCAATAACAGAGAAAAAATGGCATAAAAGTTCATAGGGATCATCGTGGCAAATGCTCCTAAATAGCTCATATTATGGATGCCATGACGAGTTAAAATGCCACCAATTAATGCAATAATATACGCACCCCAGCTTGAAACGGGTGAAATCACACATACAGGTGCAGCGGTAGAATCCAGTATATAAGCCAGTTTTGCTCTGGAAATATGATATCGATCCGTCAAAGGACGCGCGACAGAGCCTACGACTAAGCTATTAAAATAGTCATCAATAAAAATTACAATTCCCAGCATCATAGTGAGCAATTTAACGTCACGACGATTATTTACCCGCTTTTGTGCCCATTGGGCAAATGCCTTTGCACTTCCACTGACGGTCATAACAGCAGTCATTAAACCTAACAAAATTAAAAACAATAAAATGTAAATGTTCCAAGTATTGATATTGCCGTTACTCCAAAATAAACCTGTGACTGTCGCACCTATGTATTTAGCAGCATCCAGCACTGAAAAATTGCAAATCAACAAACCACCAGCAATGATTCCAGCCCCCAAAGAAAGTAAAACTCGACGACTTATTATGGCTAGAGTAATGGCTAATACAGGTGGGAAAATAGATAAGGGTGAATCAGCATAGGAAAATATCGTCATACAGCTTTCTTACTTTTGTAGAACATAAGTAATGTCAGAGCATAACGACTAATTTGTCAGAAACGTAATTAAATAATGTTAACACTTAAAACAAAAAAAGCCCTATCTATAGGTAAGATAGAGCTTTAATTTCAATAAATTATTAAAGTTTAGAGTTTCTCAATAAGCTCTGGAAGTACTTTAAATAAATCGGCTTCTAAACCATAATCTGCAACTTGGAAAATTGGCGCTTCAGGGTCTTTGTTGATAGCCACAATCACTTTAGAATCTTTCATACCAGCTAGATGTTGAATCGCACCGGAAATACCTACTGCAATATAAAGTTCTGGAGCAACAATCTTACCCGTTTGACCAACCTGCATATCGTTTGGAACAAAACCAGCATCAACCGCTGCACGTGATGCACCAACCGCAGCACCTAATTTATCGGCCAGTTGTTCAAGAATGGCAAAGTTTTCACCACTTCCCATACCACGACCACCTGAAACAATCACACCAGCACTGCTTAACTCAGGACGCTCTGACTCAGTTAACTCTTGAGAAACAAACTTGGTGCTCGCCTCAATAACACTCGACAAAGTAACCAACTCGGCATTGCCATCATTGGCTACGGCATCAAAAGCACTCGCACGAACCGTCATCACTTTTTTAGCGTCGTGTGATTGTACCGTTGCCATAGCATTACCTGCGTAAACAGGACGAACAAAGGTATCTTCTGAAACCACTTCAACAACTTCAGAAATTTGAGCAACATCTAACAGTGCTGAAACTCTTGGTAATACATCTTTACCTGTAGTCGTAGCGGTAGCCAGAATGTAATCGTAATCTGATGCAATGTCTAAAACCGCTTTAGATACATTCTCAGCCAACTGTGCGTCATAAGCGGCATCATCCAGTAAAATTACCTTCGTTACACCAGACAGGCTTTTAGCCGCTTCAGCAGCAGCTTGAGCTTGGTGACCTACAACCAAAACATGTACATCACCAGGTAAAGCATTGGCTGCTGCAACTGTTTTAGCTGTTTCGAGTTTTAAACTTGCGTTATCGTGTTCTGCTAATACTAAAATTGCCATTTAGATCACCTTTGCTTCGTTCTGTAGTTTTTCCACTAGCTCTTCAACAGAAGAAACCATCACACCAGCTTCACGAGCTGCGGGAGCATTCACTTTCAGTACTGTTTGATGCTCTTTAAGAGCAACGCCTAAATCATCAACAGCAATCACCTCTAAAGGCTTACGCTTTGCTTTCATGATATCAGGTAATTTGGCATATCTTGGTTCATTAAGACGTAAGTCTGTTGTAACAACTGCAGGCAATGGCATTGATAACGTTTGTAAACCACCATCAACTTCACGAGTAACGATTGCTTGATTGTTTTCAATTTTCACTTCAGATGCAAAAGTCGCTTGCGGCATTCCCGTTAATGCAGCAAACATTTGCCCTGTTTGGTTATTATCGCCATCAATAGATTGCTTACCAAACATAACAATTTCAGCATTTTCTTTTTCTTGAACAGCCTTAAGAATTTTGGCTAAAGATAATGGAACCAGTTCAGCATCTGTTTCAATCTGAATACCTCTGTCAGCTCCTAACGCCATTGAAGTACGGATTTGCTCCTGAACCACTTTAGGGCCAATACTAACAACCACTACTTCAGTAGCGATGCCAGCTTCTTTCAATCTTACTGCTTCTTCTACTGCAATTTCACAAAATGGATTAATGGCCATTTTTAGATTAGCGGTTTCTACCTTTGTATTGTCAGCACTGACTCTGACTTTTACATTGGCATCAACGACGCGCTTGACGGGTACCAATACTTTCATGGAGTTTCCTTAACAGAAGAATGTACTTTTAAGTGTCATCGGTATAAAACCAATGGGAATTGACAACACTTTAATGCTAGTTAACGTAAACGTCAACCTGTAGATATAGTGTTGTTACTGATGCAATGAGTTTTCTCATCAATTCACAAAAAAGGAAAACTTAATTGAAAAGAGGGAATATCAATAACGCATTTTCCGTTATCTGACAGACGTTTCCCTCTGTGGTAATTTTTTCTATGAGTTGTCATCGTTAAAATAGGAATCAAAACTCCCTTTGAGTGCAGGATACCTAGATTTAAGCATGCCCTTAAGTTCTTCACGTTGTTTCGCCGGCACTTCATATACGAATAACGAAAAATCGAATGCATCTCTATCATACATTCGTTTTAAAATGGAAAGTGAAGCTTCCATATTCTCGCATACCAACTGGTTAAATTTTTGTGAACGAGACAATGCTTCAATAAAAGAGTTAGCTCTATCTGAATATAACGAAAAAATCATATTCAATAGTTCGAACTGTTTCTCAGGAGTTAGCAGACTCATCAGTTGTAATGCTTCTTCTGTTTTATGCTCAAAACCAGCAATCAAATCTGCTGATTTTCGAAGTGTTTGTTGCTTAAACCGTTCATAAAATTCCGCTTGAAGAGCGTTAAAATTCTCAGATTTCCCCTCATTTTTTTCACTAAACATACTTGATACGGTCAGAGTTAACCCATCAGATTTAGCTAATAAATCAAGTTGAATCGATGGAGGAAGTGAAATAAATTGCTCAAAATCAAGCCTATCATCAAATAAAAAGTGGCCAACTTGCTCTGGAGATAATTGTTTCACAATTAGTGCTTGAGTTTCTATATCTGGATGCTTTTGAAATAAAGCCCTGACATCTTGTCTATCTATATGGCTCAGCAGTGGCCTTGTATCCGTTTCGTATTGATTTACTCTGCGAGTTTGCAGCATGTTACTGGGGTAGAACAATGAACTTGACCATGTTTCTTCCGATAACCTAGGGTACAGCTCCAATGCATCCTCAGGGTGACGAAATGTTACGCCTGCATCATAAGGAAGAGGATACCTAGGGTTTCTTCCAACTTCTGAATCCTGCTTAATTAAAGCAATCACAACTTGTTTTGAAACGGCTGGGGGACAAACATAAAGCAAAGCTGCCCATTTATCTTTATCAACTGCAACAGAATTCCAAACACGCTGAATATCTTCCACTTTAAAAGAAAAAGCTCCTTTCAATTCTTCCAATTCGTAGCTTTTTTTGGTCTGCCCCAATGGACTTACTACTTTTTGTCGTTTACCTACCAATAAAGAGACACATTTAGAAACCGATAGTTCTTTCGAAATAGACTCTTCTAATAGCAACTTGGTAGACACTGTATCTAAGTGGAACCCTAAAATACCTACTGTGCGACTACTTAATTTTGGCAATCCACTTTCTAATATTTGGCCTCGTAATTTTTCATTTTTTACGATAACTCCAAGTATCTCACTTAAATGATTTTGGTCTTCAAATTGACAGTTCAGGAGTTGATCAAAAAACTCTACAAACACACCATCATCATAGCCTTCGAATATTGAAGCCCACTCTTCTGAAGGTTGGGAGTGTTTAACTAGTAATTCAAGTCGAGCTTTTTCCATAGGGATTTTCAGTTCTGCGAGAGCAACGCCGACAACTTTACTTTTGTTTGGCTCTATAAGAATATCTATAAGTTGTTTCAACTCACTGGTAGTTAATTTGTCAATTAAATCACCATATAACTTAGTATCTTCAAAAATATCTGATAGTTTTTCATGGCTAAGGTTTAATAATTGATCACTGCTTAAAAGTTTAGATGAAACAGTCGTGTTACTCGTTAAAACAAAACCATCGTCGATTTCAGGTTCAACCTCATTCGAAGTTAAAAGTATACTAACTATATTCAACCTTTCGTCATCAGAAACTTTTTCCATAACATTATGCAGTTGTTCTTTCGTTAATTGAGCTAATAAGCTTTTTTTAACACTGCAAGATTGTTGTTGCCACTCTTGTGTTGAAATAAGTCTAGATATCGCTATAGAACTTTTAGAAGCAACCTCTTTTAACTTGTTTCCATTATCATCTAAAAGATTGTCAAGAATAAAAACAACAACTGCACCTTCTAATGTGATTTTTGTATCAGCTAATAGTTGAACCATCTTATCTGACGAGCAGGCTTCAATAGCTTTTTGTTTTTCGCCCACTCCCAGTGTATAAAAAGTGCTAAAAAACGATCTATTATCCAGTGCTTCAGATGAAACGACATAAGCTTTTAATGTCCTTTCCCCTTCTTGAATGGTAGATTTACTTGTTCGATCAATAATTCCACTCTTACAGTGTTTACAAAATATATTTAATTTATCTGTGTCTCTCTTCACTGTAACTTCAAACGCAACCGTTTTACCTTGTAACTGAACGCTTACTTTCGCTTTTCGGTCTTGTCCGTGCGCTAAGTTATGCAATTGCAGATTTTCTACGCTAACCACTTGAGTTCTTGAAGTGCCTGAAGCCATTTCTAGATCCTATTTAGATTATTGCATCTGTAATTAAAGCATTAGATTTGTAAGCTTTCCTCTAAAAAAACATAACTTTAAGATATATTTCACTGTTTAAAAATGGATTTAATAGTAAAATCTGCATTTCTAAATAAACCTTAATCCTGATTTAAAACAGAATTTAGTAGTGAGTGGCACTACAAAAAAATGACATAAAAGATTCAGTTGACCCAATTCAAATGCATTATTAATATGTAATAAAATTTAATAAAATATAAATAGGAATGCGAGTAATGAACGATTTTTTGGAAATATTAACTCATGGTCGTAGATTTAAAGCTGCAGTAAAAGAGCTTTCAGTTGAAGAATTAAAAGAAGTCGCAGTTAAACTGGAAAAAATCATTGTTGAACGTGAACAGTTAGAAGAAGAGCTAAAAAAAGCAAACGCTGAAAGAGATGCTGAAATTGAAAAAATTCGCCAGCAAATGGAAGCGATTGGTTTATCTGTAGAAGATCTTGGTGCAGTAAAAGCCGCCCCTAAAAAACGTGCACCTCGTCCGCCTAAATATGAAATCACTGTTGATGGACAACTTGTTCAATGGACCGGACAAGGCAGAATGCCAACTGTATTCAAGAATGAAATTGATAACGGCCGAAAGATAGAAGATTTCTTGATTAAGTAATTCAGTTTTCACTAAGTACCTGAGCAGTACCTGGGCATAAGTTTTTCGATAATTTTGGCGTTTAGATCAAATACTATGCAAGGCGCTTTTGAGCAGTAATATCAATTATCTTACAAACAAAAGCAACGCCGCAAATTGTTTGAGGTGGACGTCAAAAAACGAAAAAACTTATGGTTGGGTACTTATTACTCAAGTTTCGGAGTTCATTTTTAGCTAAAATCATGGGAACTTTTCAGTTGAAATAGCCTCTTGGCGTAATGTAAAAGTATCCATTTGCATGACTTGATTAAAAAACTTGGTTACTTCTTCGTTGA
>NZ_ML014817.1 GCF_003675895.1 Parashewanella curva | reverse complement strand
GAAAGAATAAGTCTAAATTCATGGTGTACTTCCGCAAAAGGAAGTATAAGATCACAAACCGTATTCACGGTCAAATTTATGTTTACAATTGCTCAAAAAACATTCGCGATCTTGCCCTGAGGTTAATTCAGTTTTTTTGTATTATTTAAGAGCAACAAAATTACTTATATCCTCTGGCATTTTGTATTTTCTCAGTAAACGCATAATATAAAATCTTGCATGAGAGTCGCAATAGGCGTTCCATGGTGCGGGAGTGTAGTCATGTGGTGAATACCTGAGGCTGACTTCCCAAGGAAGCGCAATAAGCAAGGCTAAGCAGTTGCAAAGATTAAAAGGGGAAGCAAACTCATTTTCACTATAGCCGCAAAAAATGTATCGTGAGAATTCAGAACGTTCAGGAACCGGTGTTCTTGAGAACTCAAAGTCAGTAAGATTTGCGAAATTTTCTGCGTTGAATGTAATTACCCATTTATCTATTGCCTGTTGCACAAACTCTTTGTCAGATATTGACACCAAATCAGACTCATACTTTTTAGCGCCATTAGGTTTAGGGAGGATATTTTGTTTAAGAATGTCTAAGTAAAAGTTTTCTACATTTTCGAGAAGTTTGGTCTTAAAAGCGTTTTCATACTGTAGTAATGCTTCTAATCGCAAAATCATGGTAAAAATTTTTAGAGAACTGTCAGTAAAAGATCTATCGAACTTCTGGAACCGATAAAAATGACGAAAGTCATGAAAACCAGCCATTGTTCCTAAGTGGTTACCATCAGGTGTATAAACATTGCTTTTTACTGTAGGGTGATACAAAGTAATTGGATGGTCCTTGTTTAAATGTAATTGATGAAATTGATATAGGTTAGGCGCACCGTAGCAGAATAACTGAGAAAAGTGATAGGAATAATGTGGTTTAACTTCTTCTAAAAATTCATTGATGGCCAAAATAGAAGGTAATACTAATTTAACTTTAAACTCTTTATTTGGTATTGCTTGCCATTTCTGTTGAGTTACAGGTGGGCGATAAATATGAAAGCAAGACATATTTTGTGCGATGAGTTTAAACCAATTGCAAAGCTCGTATTCGTCAGGTCTATGCTGTGGTTTTTTTCTATGAACCTGAATTTCTGTTTGATTCAAATAACGATACGCTAATGAGCCTTCCTCAAACTCTATAACAGTAAATTGCCTTTGATTCGGTGGAAGCACTCTCACTCTCCAGATAAAAAAATCACTTAGTTTTGTATAAAAATCGAGCTCGGCATTTGCATCAGTACGATAAATACGGCTTATTTTGAATTTTTCTAGGCAAGGTGACGGCTCTATTTCGGTATCAGGATCCCACTGAACAAGCGGTTGAAGCCAATTGACTTGTACATCAACGAACTCATCTTTTGAGATGTGTTGGTTGGCGTAAAGATAAAATAAAATATCAAATGAGCGACTTGTTTTGAAAATAGGGCTATGCCAATCGAGAGTGGTTATGCTTTTAAGCATTAGTTGTGCTTCTTCAGCATAATCTTGATGGTTAATTGCGATTCTTTGAAATCGTGTTCTCTCATTTGATTCTAGATAAGTCAGTAAGTGAGAATAATGAGCTGAATCAACATTTGTTGACAAAAGAGTTTGGTTAGAAGTGATTGCTGTCGCCATTAGTTGATTATTTGTATCAAAATGCCATATCTAATTATAAAATAGAATCAATATAGTTAGATAACTTTGAAAAGATCTTGTTAAGGTTATATTAAGGGAAGGTATAGTAAACATGCTGAGATTATTACTGACATGGCATATTATTCGTGTCAAAAAATCAATTTAGCACTGTATTAGGGCCTGTTGAACTTTCGTGCTTATTTTTGCAGCGATAAATTGGTTATCTTATGCAAGGCAGAGTTTGTGCTGTGTGGTTATTACCGACATACAAAGCAGTCGTTACTTCGTTTCCACATAAGCAAACGATAACGCAGCAGAAGTGACCAATTTACGCTGTCTTCGATGCTTTTGAGCACTTCCTGTTCTGTGTTGTGACCAGCTTACTTAGATGGCTAAGCTTCACTGCTCACGCCTTGAACAGAAAAGTGCTCAAATAGCACAAAATTAAAGCCTGAAAGATCAACAGGCCCTACTTGTTCAACAAGCTCTCAAAATACATTTTTATTTTACGATAAATTTTTTACGACTAACTTAATTCTATATTGATGGGTATGGCTTAAAATTTTCTTACGTATGCCCACATCAATATGATAGAAATCTTTGACATTAAGATAGTAATACTTGGCTGATTCTGGGGGGATTGATATCAACATTAAAAGGCAAGTACACAAGGCCTCCGACGATATTAGTTCATGGAACTGGCCTGCAAAGAAAAAATACTTCTTAATTACCGATAGTGTAATGGTGTCGTTCGAGTAATCTATGTCAGCGAGGCTACCAAAGTCTTCAATATTAAAAGACTTCGACCAATCTAATACTCTTTCATTGAGCCTTTGTTCTCTACTTTTTCCTGAGTAAGAATTTACAGATACAAATGCGCCATAATTATGCGGAATAACGTCTTGCTCGAGCAAAACTGAATAATATTGTCTAATTCGGTCCACGAGAAAAGCGGTATCGGCGTTGTTAGCCTGCAAGATTTTGTGCAATTGATTCGTATGCTCAAAAAAGCTTAAAGAGTGGTCGGCTATCCACTTTGTGAGTTTCAAACATCTAGATATATGATAATGATCATGCATGGAAGTTAGTGAACACCCTGAATGAGTGCCATCTGGAGATAATATATTATTAGCAACTCTTGGGTGATAAAGAGCAACAGGGTGAATCCTGGATTGATGTAATCGGAAGTATTGTAATAAGTTTGGTGCGGAATAGCATGGCAATGGGGTAAAGTGATAGGAGTCTGCTGTTTTTATATGCTTAAAAAAACACTGCATTATCCAGTAAGAAGGTAAAAATACTTTCACTCGATATTCTTTACTATTACAGCTTTCGTACCTTGTTCCAAAACAAGGTAATCTAAACTTTAGAAAATTAATAAAACCGCACAGCTCTCGTTCATCTGCTTTAGTGGATTTGCCTCGCTCCTGAACCCAAGTCTTTTTAAGAAACTGGAAAGCTTTTTTATCTTCATTAAACACTATAACAGTATATTCACGTTGCGATGGTTTAAGCTGATTAACTTCCTTTTTTACTCCTTCATCAAGTTTGTCTAAGAATGGTAAGACATCTGAAGCGTCAGTGCGATATATTTGGCTTGATTCAAACTTTTTTAAATGAAGCGATTCTTCAAGTTCTGTATCAGGATGCCATTGAGTAAGAGGTTGAAGCCAATTTGTCTGCACGTCTACAAACTTTTCTTTAGTGATTAGGTGGTTAGCATAAAGGTAAAATAAGGTATTGTAGGCGCTGCTAGTATGAAAAATTGGGCTAGACCAAAAACCTCTCATAATGGAGTTATGCATCATTTTCGCGTTACTTTCATATTCAGTATGGCTTTCTGAAACCTTAATGAAGTACAGGCGCTCTTCGGGCGTGACATATTCAAGTAAATGATCGAAGTGATGAGCCGAACTTGAAATCGGGACAATGGTATTCACCGAGCTAACTGCTGCTATCATGTGGAAATTCTTAAATGACAATTATTATTGATTATAGAAGTGTGCAGCTGGCAAAATGTTTAGGTTAAGTGATATTAATTCAAGCTTTATGTTTAGGTTATAGAAAAGTGAAAAAACATAGTGAGATAGAACAACTTCTGGAAATAATGGCACAACTGAGAAATCCTAAACAAGGCTGTGAATGGGATCTCAAACAGAGTTATCAAACCATCGTTCCTCACACTTTAGAAGAGGCCTATGAAGTTGCCGATGTAATTGAGCGCAGAGCTTGGGATGAATTGCCAGCGGAATTAGGTGACCTATTATTTCAAATTGTATTTTATTGCCAGTTGGCAAAAGAAGAGGGTCGCTTTGATTTTGGTGATGTGGTTTTACAGCTCAATGAAAAGCTCGTTTCGCGTCATCCACATGTTTTTACTGACGCAACCACTACTGGTGATGAACAAGCTAACTGGGAAGCAAGAAAGCAACAAGAACGTCAAAACCGTGAACAAAATTCAGTATTAGACGATATTCCTGTTGGCTTTCCAAGCTTATCTCGTGCTCATAAAGTGCAAAAACGTGCTGCATCTGTAGGGTTTGATTGGGATAACCTCAATGATGTAGCCGATAAGGTGACAGAAGAATTGAACGAGGTTATGGAAGAAGTTGAAGCTGAGAAAACATCGCAAGCTCGGCTAGAGGAAGAAGTCGGAGACTTATTGTTTTCGGTAGTGAATTTATCACGTCATCTTAAAGTCAACCCAGAGCAAGCACTTCGATTAGCGACGAATAAATTTGAACGACGCTTTCGTAAAGTTGAAAAGTCAGTGGAAGCTGATGGCCAAGAAATGAAATTGCTGAGCCTTGAAGTGCTCGATGAATATTGGGAGCAGGCAAAAAAACATTAATTAATGTTTTTTATTTTAACAATGGTTCGGACACTTTTTATAAGTAATTGAATTTACAAAATTTTATAAATTGAGTCTGAAAACACAGATTCATTAAAATTCAATGACTTACTAAATGTTGAGGCACGACCAATCAAAAACTGTCCGAAGTATTGTTTTAACCTAGGTTAAATTACAGGCCCCCAAAGCGTCTAGCCAGTTCTATAGTGCCTTGTTTTCTCATATAATTTACAAGCTTGTTGGTGACCGTTGTTTTATCTGTTTCAGTCGCCTCAATGACGATATCAAAAAAATCAAAATAGGATTTGATTTCATATCTGGTCCATTTTGTGACTAAGTCGTCCATTGCTCTCGAAAAGGAGTAGTTTAAAACAAGTCCGTTAAGCTTGCTTTCGATCAATTCTATATCTTCTGGGTATACATGGGGCATGTGTGTACCAATATCCTGCCAACGATTTTTGTATAAAGCCATTAAGCCTGCAATGGTTTCAATATTTACCTTACTTTTCAAAAATTTCTCCTCAAATGGAGTCAATTGTACTGGCTCAGGCGGCTTGGCTGGAGGCGGTGTTGGTGCTGCAGGGTTGTTAACAGTAATGTTAATATGGCCTTGATTATCAGGGGCAGTAATTTGAGTGCTATTCCCACCTACTGAAAGGGCATTCATTTTTTGCTCAAGCTGAGCGATTTGCTCATCTTTTTGATCTAGGGTGGTGACAAGTCTCGTATTTGCACTTTTTGTCGTTGATAGCTCTTCTTTGGTATGAACGTATTTTTCTTGTAGTGCTTGGAAAGTTTGAAAAGGAACTTCCTTTCTAATACCAGAATCTTCAGTCTGGGATGAACTGTCCTGTAATTGTTTTGTTGTCGGATGAACAGGTCGAGGTGTGTCAGGTATTTTTGGGGTATCGACCACTGCCTGCTGAGTTAACTGTTGTTGCATTTGAGCTAGCTGAAGTTGTAGCTGATTATTTTGATATTCTAGTGCTGCTTTTATTATTTTCGAAGATGCCATGAATAACTAGCTAATTTAACTAATCCTTTTCGCCTCATATGTTCTACTAGTTTGTTGGTAACACTTGTAAGATCCGTTTCTGTAGCTTCACTCACGATATAAAAAAAATCAAAATAGCTTCTTTTTTCAAACATACGATCAACCCACAATGACACCATTTCTGTCATTGCATCAGAAAACGTATATCTTGAATTCGGTCTCGAAAGCTTTTCCTCAATACGGTCTAGTTGTGTAGGGAATACACTAGGCATGTATTCGCCGATATTTCTCCAAGAATCTCGGTATAATTGCATTAATGTCACAAGATGATCAACTTTGGGTTTACTAGCAAACAACTTCTCTTCAAATTCAGTCAATGTAATTGGAATAGCTGGCTTCGTAGGGGGTAAGGTTGTTGTGGCCGTAGTGTTGTTAACGGTAATACTAATATTACCTCTGTTCTGTGAGGCTTGAATATTAGTCCCTGCTTTGTTGACTGATAAGCTTTGCAGCTCTTGCTCAAGTTCAGCTATTTGTTCATCTTTTACCGCTAACCGTTTTTCTAGTTGGCAGTTTGCTGTTGTTCTTGTTGCTAACTCTGTTTTTACTTGGTCATAGCTGTCGCTTAGCGCTTGCCAAGCATAAGTGTTGCTCTCCGGGGTTGCTCGAACGTTTGAGGTTTGGGTTGATGTGTCCTGTAACTGTGCAGTTGTTGAATGTGTTGCTAATGTGGGCTTTAACTTTTGCTGTTGGTCTAATTCTTCTTGTAGCCTTACTAATTGTATTTGTAATTGAGAATTTTGAAATCCGAGATTTTCAATTTGAGTGTTAAGTTGAGCTTTCTCTTGTTGAAAATTATGAGTAGCCTGTTCTAACGCCACCGTATCAGGATGTACTACGAAAGGCAGTAAAGATATTTTTTGCTCTTTGAATATGCTTGAAGGTAGCTCATTTAGTGCCGATATCAAGTTATCAAGAGTTAAAGTACTCGATTCTTGCCAAAGACGCATTGCATGAACAATAACATCATGACGTTTTTCCGCAGGACAGTTAACTAACTTTTTTGCCTGTGCGGTAGCTTGTAATTCTCTTAATTGAGCTTGACTGTCTAAGCCAAGTTTTTCTACAAATTTGCTTAGAGTCTTCCCATTTATTTGCATGCTATGTTCTTTTAAAGCACTTGATATAGAATCAATAACGATGGATTCTTTACTAATAGTTACTCGATGCGAACAAGTCGGTTTAGATGCTTCAGGGAGCGTTGATGAATCATTTGTTGCTATGGGCAGCGGAGTGAATTGCGCTTCGTAACAATTGTTTGGACTTGTATTTCCATAAAAAAAATGGGGAGTAGGGGCAGGTACATGCTGCTGAAACTGGCTAGGTGCATATGCATACCCCATCGTGCTATGCGGGCAATGGGCTAGGTTCTGTGGACCAAGAGGTTGCGAATACCCTGCAGACGTATATGGATAATTTGAATAAAAATCAGCACGTGAAGCCATTTTTTAATACCTATTAAACGTTACTTTGTTGTTATTGTAATAAAAACAGGCTTAACCGATGCTTAACAAAATGTATTCTTATTGTAATATTTAGCTTTCTTGTTCTTGTTGCCATTATTTGTTGATTTGTAGAATAGGGTTTTGTTTTTGGTATTTTTCTGCCAAGTATTGGCTTAAAGAAAAAGGAGGGAGTAGATGTTGAGAGTCATTGATTACTTCACATGAAGCTTCAAATTCCTCAAATTCTTTAACTGCGAACCACTTGTGTTTATATATCTGCCGAGGGCTCGAAGCTGAAGTCAGTGCTGTGAACCCTAGTTGAGGGTGCAAAATACATAATGATATTCTTGGGTCACTTTTTGCCTTTGTTATGTCAAAAGCATTGAGCTCGACGGCACGAGATACTTTTATGGCTAGCTCAATGGCACTTTTTTTTAATTTTTCTTTGGGAAGCTTAGTTACCTTATCTTTTAGTAACAATGGCTCTTGAAAGCTAAACCCAACAACCAAAATCTTATTAGTGGTAAAGTAGCAAAAAGGAATGTTGTTGGTTAATCCACCATCACTCAATGCTAACACTTTTGAACCTTGAGTAGCCTCGCTTAAGAATAAAGAGGCTTTAATTTCTACTGGTTTAACAAAGTGAGGGATAGCAGAGCTTGCCGTAACAGCAACTGCAACCTCGAGATGAGGAGAGTTATTGGCCGACAATTCAATCTCTTTTTTTTCATTTGAAGCAACTAGTATTAATCGTTTCCAGCTTCGATGCTTCAAAAACCTTAATTCAGTACTATTTCCTTTAGTTCGGATCAATTCATGTTGATAGAAGGTTATCCTTCCTATGTCATTATTTTTTACGTTTTCAGGTAAAATGGTTTTGCCTTCTCCATCTTTTAGAAATTCATTATGCCTAGATAGAAATATGGCTATTGGGGTTACATGAATTCCCAAAAAATTGACTATGATGGTTTGCATTTCCGCTAAAATAATTTCTCTCTCAAAATTGGTTTTAGCATTTATCATTGCATGGGTTATGTCATGTTCATTCATACCAATTGAGAGGCAAGCAGACATAATTGCTCCTGCTGAAGTTCCGGTAACTTCTTTAATCTTATTAAGTCTTGTCGCTCCTAATGCTTGTAATACGCCTAAGTGAGCGATACCTTTAGCCCCACCTCCTGCTAAACATAATGATTGATATTCGTAAGTAACTCTTTTTGAGTTGCAACGAGTGGTAACTTTTGCATCGTGAGCATTTAATAAATTCTCTGAATTCAAAGCGCTTTTTATAATGTCTGTGGGCATTTCATCTTCGTTTGTTTGGAAAAAATCATGAACTGAAGTTCTGCTCATATATAGTTTGGATACTGATTTGCACCAGCCACTGTCATTGAAACGTGCCTGGTAGTTTGTCCCGTTCACCGATATGATTTGAGTGCCAGATCTTTCTAGATTTAGGCTCTTAAGGTACGTTTCTAGATAAGATTCAGATGCTACAGAGTGGGCTGTTGCCATAAAGAAAAACTAAAACGGATGCGAATAAAGTAATACTAGTACCGATTGGGTGAAAATTAACCGGCTGGAGGTTAAATATGATTAATGCTAGAAATAATCAAGTTATGTAAGCACTTTATCCTTGACGTTGCCGAGCTGGTGGCTCGGCAGAATAAGGCTTTTAGGCAACTGGCGTTAACCATTCATCTATGTGGGGTGTAGTTCCCTCAAAAATGCCAAAGAAAGCTTGTTGCATTGCAGCTGTAATTGGACCTCGATTACCATCACCTACAAGTACACCATCAACGGAACGTACAGGTACAATTTCAGAGGCGGTTCCTGTCATAAAAAACTCATCGGCAAGGTATAGTGACTCCCTTGAAATCGGTTGTTCTTTCACTTCGCAGTCTAAGTTTTTGGCTAGAGTGATCACCGTATCACGCGTTAATCCAACGAGAATAGAGCTTGATGTTTGCGGGGTGTAAATGACATTGTTTTTTACGATAAATAGGTTTTGTAGTGCGCCTTCACTGACCATGCCGTTTACGTCTAATCCAATACCTTCATCATAACCATTACGTTTGGCTTCTAACGTAATCAATTGTGAAGAAAGGTAGTTACCGCCAGCCTTAGCCGAAGCTGGAAGTGTATTTGGTGCGACGCGATTCCAACTTGATACGCAAACATCAACGCCTTGTGACTTTGCATCTTCCCCTAAATATTTTTCCCATTTAAATGCTGCGACCATGACTTCTGCTTTTGAGGTTTCAGGTGTTCTCATTCCCATCCCAATTTCACCAATGAACGCTAATGGTCTGATGTAGGCTGACTCGAAACCGTTTTTAGCAACAGAATCGATGCAAGCTTGGACAATTTGAGCTTGCGTGTATGGAATCTCCAGTTGATAAATTTTGGCTGAATCAAATAGACGAGAAACATGCTCTTTAAGCTTAAAAATGCATACTCCTTTATGAGTTTTATAGGCGCGAACACCTTCAAACACTGATGAACCATAATGCAATGCATGGCTCATAACATGCACTTGTGCTTGATGCCATGGGACGAGTTCGCCGTTAAACCAAATCAAATCAGCGCTTGGAGGTATCATTATTCTTCCTGTTAAATATGTATTAAAAGTGAGTAAAAATTCTGATGCCTAGGTAATTTACAGAATATAAAGCTTAATTTGCAATTGATTTCTTTTAAAAGAAGATATAAACCCTGTTTTGTCTTAATTTTTAGATGAATGAACTTGATTTGTGTCTATAGGAAGCGGTTTAAATTTGAGGTGATATATGAAAAGGACATGTCCGTAGCTTGATCAATATAAAAGGATAGGCATGTCATGAAGATGAGTTTATAAATATTGACGAAGAGTGAAGATCAGTTGCGAGCCATTTCTTGCTTTTCAGGAACTTTCATACAAAGGTTTGTTAAACCTCCAGCTCCGACTCCTATGAGTGCCCCCGAGCAAAGTCCTGAAGTAATTCCATATTCAAAGGGTCTTGATATTGATGCAGGAAAAATAAATTTAACTGCAGCCGTTACACCCGGACAGACGACACAGAAAGTTACTGTTACAACCGTTGCCGCGACACAGGTTATTTTCTTAATTGGGGTATCGAACAAAGATTGAAGCTTTTGTTTTACATCTTCAGAAAAACTACTTAATGAGACTTTATAGAGAGTGATAGCATTCCCAAGAGTTGAATTCATCTTTGATTTAATAGCGACTTCCAGCGGCACCTGTTTATCGATTTTTGAAGCTCCGTACGCAACTATCTCACTTCTTGCTAAAAGTGCAGCTGTCTCTGATGATTTCACTGACATACATTTGAGCCTGTATTTAAAGAAGAGCAATGCTGCCATTCTAGTTATAAGAACCAGAATAGGAAGTTAATATTTTTTAATAACAGCGAGTTATGTTTCCTGTGTTAAACAATATTTATTAATGAGCTGAGTCAAAATCATTAATGTTGTATTAATTTGATCTTCAGCTAAAAACTCATTGGGCTGGTGGGCTTGGTCGATACTTCCGGGACCTAACACTATGGTTTGTGATGCAAGTTTTTGGATGAATGGTGCTTCAGTAGCATAGTTAACTGCACAGCAGCTTTGGTGACTTAATTGCTCAGCAAGCTTAGCTAAATTGCTGTTTTTTTCTAAGTGAAAACTTGGAGAGCTTGGCTCAAGCTCTTGTATGCGAATTCGGCCGGGGTATTGCTCTACAACTGACGCTAATGCATCAGTTAACCAATAGATGATTTCCTCGTCTTCCATACTAGGTAAAGAGCGAATATCTATATCTAGTTCACACTGTCCGCAAATACGATTAACGCTGTCTCCGCCTCTTGTTACTCCCAAGTTAAGGGTTGGCTCTTGTACATCAAATGCTTGGTTTTGATAATGGAGCCCAAGCTTGGATTTTAAGTTAATCAATTTTCCAATAACTTGATGCATGATTTCAATGGCGTTAATCCCCGCTGAGGGGCGACTGGAGTGGCCAGACTTTCCTGTCACTGTAATTTTATGAGACATATAACCTTTATGCATGATTACAGGCTTCAGGTTTGTGGGCTCACCAATAATCGCAGCATCTGGTCGAATATCTTGGGATTGAGAAAAAAATCGCGCTCCAGCCATAGTAGTTTCTTCATCGGCGGTGGCTAAAATATACAGTGGTTTTGTCAGCTTGTTGACTGATAAGCCTTGGCAAGCTTGCAAGATAAACGCAAAGAAGCCTTTCATATCGCAAGTTCCAAGCCCGTATAAACGTCCACCTTTGCGTTTTACTTTGTGGGGATCACTGTTCCAGCCGATTTCATCAAAAGCCACAGTGTCACTATGGCCTGCCAACAATAACCCTCCTTCACCGCTTCCGAGTTTTGCTAGTAAATTAAATTTATTACGAGTATTAGGGACAGGGGTTACTTCAATTGTAAAGCCTAAGCTTTCGAACCAAGTTGCAAGCAACGAAATGACCTGGTGATTGGACTGATCTTCATTGGCTAAATTAGAACTAATAGAGGGGATCGCAATAAGTTGACTGAGTGATTGTTCGAAATTTGGCAATGACATTATTTAAAGTGGATTGAGTGGATTTGACTTTATATTCTTTAATTGTGAATACAAAGTCAATTGTGCGATTCTGTTTATATCGTAATAAATAAGTTATAGACTCTTCTAACGCCACTCTTGTTGTAACTTAAATAAATTATCTATTGCTGATTGTAACTTTGCATCATGTTCGGGTTCACTAATGGACTTTAATGAATCTATAATTTTCTGCAAGGAGAATCGACTGCCTCCTACTTTTGATTGGGCATTCCTAAGAAGATCCATTAGGTAGACTCTTGAGACACCATGAGGAGCTGCTTGTTTTATTTCTGGAGTGGTTCCTCTAATGGAGAGATATGCTCCAAAACTTTCCCATAAATCTGTAACTTTTGCGTTTGTTAAAGCTCCCATAACCGCAACAAGTTTTGGGTGACTGTCTATTTTTTTATCACATTTTTCGCTTGGTATCACTAACGAAGCAGACGAGTCCGCTTGCTGTGCGCTTAAAGTCGAATCAGCGCGTGCATTTCGCATTTTTCTCATTTGCTGTTCCATATCACTCTTCTCTAGGGTAACTTTTTCTAATTGAGATGATAAAGATGAAATTTGATGCTGATGGTCTTGTTCCTTTTGAGCCATTCTTTTCGCTAGCTTTTGCTCAACTCTTCGTTCAATCTCACTATTTGTATGTGCTAAGGATGTTCTAAGCTCATTATTTTGCGTTTGCAATTGTTCCTGTGAACGTAACATTTGCGTGACTTGCCTATTGAGTTCTTCGACTTCACTTCTCAAGCGTTGATTTTCTGTCTCTAGCTCGCCAACACGATACTCTTGGTCAAATGCAGCTTGGTTTGCTGAAGGAGCGGCACTCGAGTTTATACGTGCTCGGTTTGTGAAATAGTTTCGATCTATTTCTAATTTACCGTTAATAAACCCAACAATATCCATTCGGTTATGTTGCCTAAACACATTTTTTATTTTTTCTATGTTGAAATCAGGGTTGTTGATAATGGCTTTAGCAAGTTCATTTCGTTGAGCTTGCACTGTCTTTGCAGCACTTAGAATGTTCGCTTCATCCACATCATTTAACCCAAAGAATGGGGAAATGTCACGCCATTCGGGGACTAGTGCTGTTATCTCACACACTCTTTCATAATCTAATTGGGTGACAGGATTTGCAGTTACTTGTGACTGTGTACGACTAGCTGATGATGCTGAGTTCCAGCCTGCATTAGGCATACGTGAAGAATGTAATGGGAATGCCATGGTTAATTAAGTATTTGAATTGCGTGGTAATAATGCTAACAACAGTTAGCTGAATGTTTACTGAAATCTCATTGGTTAAAAGGTAATTTAATTTACTGCTAATCAGGTCGTGTTGATCTTTGGAGATTATTTTTGCAGCGATAAATTGGTTATCTTATGCAAGGCAGAGATTGTGCGGTGTGGTTGCTCCAGATAAACAAACGATAACGCAGCAGCTTTCCGTTTCAAAAAGAAGTACCAATTTATACTGTCTTTGATGCTTTTGAGCACTTCCTGTTCTGTGTTGTGACCAGCTTACTTTGATGGCTAAGCTTCCCTGAACACGCCTTGAACAGAAAGCGCTCAAATGGCACGAAATTTAATTCTGAAAATCAACACGCCCTAAAAATTAATACAGAAATAATCGTTCGAGCCATCTAATTTTTTGATGATTGTTCGAAATTCGGTAAATTCATTGTTAGAAGTTGCTATCAATCTGTAGGGATATATTTATTAGTGTTGCATAAAAAGTCAATGGCGAGTTGCTTTGGAAAGGGCTGAACAAATTCTACGAGATGAAAACCGCTAGCAGAACAAAGGGGCTAGCGGCTTAAAGTCGCTTGGTTTTGCTCATTGTTTATTGTTTAGTTCTTGCAATTTATGAAGAGCATCTTGAATATCAAGACCTCTACTTGATTCCTTGAGTTGACTCACTGCATTAATGATGAATTGGTATGTAAACTCACGATAATGTGAGCCTCGGACTGTTAGAAAAAGAGCCTTAAGACGCATATAATCTTCTTTGTGTAATTGACATTCACTTTTTATCTTACTGATTACAGCTTGAGTGCCTTTTGGTATAAAAATGTAAGCTAACTGCTCCCACATATCTGCAATATTCGTTAACCCTACCGCTGCAAAGAAGCATTGCCCTTCACTATTAGCTAACTTATTACAGCCTGTTGGAATGTGTAACTGTAACGTTGAAATGGAAGGCTTTATCCCAGAGGCAGTTGCAGAAGAACTGGTTTGCATTGATTGTAGTCGCTGCTCAGCACTTGCAAGCTTAGATTGTAAAGACTCAACCTGAGATTGGAATTTCCGTTTTTGGTCAGTCAATAGTGCATCAGCTTTTTGATCAGCAAGAGTCGATATCTGATTTTGCATACCTTTTACAGAGGCTCGCAATTCATTATTTAGCGTCTGTAACTGTTTAGCTTGTTGCGTAGAGCTGTCGAGTTGTACGGTTAGCTCTTGTAGCTGTTCTCTCAAACTTTGATTTTCTGTCCGAAGCAGTCCAAGTTGGTATTGGTTATCAAAATTAGCTTGTGCTTGTGGAGGTGGACAGCCTGGGTTGAAATCACCCTGATTATCAAAATAATTTGGATTTATTCTGAGTTTTGAATCGATAAAATCAACAAGATCCATTCTTCTATAGTTCTGAAAGATTCGTTTAATGCTTTGAATATTATGCTCAGGGTTTTGGACGATTTTTTTAGCAAAAGCATTCTTTTGAGCTGCGACACTGTGTGGATTATTACTGCGAATTTCAGCTTCGTCTACATCGCTTAAGCCAAATGCGGGAGAAAAGTCTTGCCAAGAAGCGATTTTATCAGTTATTTCGGTAATTTTATTAAGGGCTAAAGCCGATCTTGGTTGGACAGATGATTGAGATGTCTCATAGCTGGGCGGAGTGGGGTGAGCGACATAGTATTCATATGGAATTGGATTTCTACTAGCATCATGTGGAAACATATTTTATTTCTTTGATTACGATTAGGTAGTTGAAAATATAATTGTTTAAAGCTGAATTTTCACTGATATCTCATTGATTGTAATGTAAGTTAATTAGCTTTTAATCATTGGTTAATCTTACAACTACATTCTTTCACTAGCCAACAATAATCAAAAAATAAATATACGGAAATATTGCATAAAAAATCAATTGCGTGTAACTTCGCTTTTGGTGACAAAGAGATTGTAAATTATCTCATTAGTGACGCACTTTTTTATTTTATAGCTTTATTGGGTGGTGAATAATTTTGCAAATTAAGGATGTTAAAACTGCAGTGGTAGGTGCCAGTGGCTACGCTGGTGCGGAGTTAGTTGAGCTGCTTACTCGTCATCAATCTATTAACTCTATTGAGCTGCTAGTTTCTGAAAGTAGTCAAGTTTTAGGGCAGTGTTTTAGTGATGTTTTCCCTCGTTGGAAGGGAGTTTGTGATACCGCTTTTCAAGCCGTTAATTCTGATTGGATAAATCAACATGCCGCTGAGCTTGATGTGGTTTTTCTGGCGACGCCGCATGCAGCTAGTGTTAAATTAGTTAAAGAGTTTACAGAGCATGAGGTGATTATTTTTGATCTTTCAGGTGGCTTTAGGCTTAAACAGCCTGAACTTTATGATGAATATTATGGTTTTACTCATCAACTGCCTGAGGTATTACAACAAGCGGTTTATGGTTCTCCTGAGTGGGAGGCTGAATCCCTAAAAGACACTAATTTGATTGCTGTCCCCGGTTGTTATCCGACAGCAAGTTTATTGGGACTTAAACCGATTACGTCGAATCATTTACATGATGAAAGTTCACTTATTACCGTAAATGGTATCAGTGGCGTTAGTGGTGCAGGGCGTCAAGCCAATTTAGCCACCAGTTTTAACGAAGTAAGTTTAACCCCATACAATATTTTGAAGCATCGACATCAGCCTGAAATGTCCCAAGCTGTGCAGGCTGATGTTATTTTCAATCCACATCTTGCGCCATTCAAACGTGGGCTATTAGCGACAACAACGCTAAAAATTAAAGAGGGGGTCGCGGCGGCTGATATTGATGCTGTATACAAAAATGCCTATCAGTCACAACCACTTATTAGATTCCAAAAAGATTGGCCGAAAATAGACAATGTTACAGGTACTCCCTTTGCCGATATCCATTGGCAGTTTGATGAAAAGCAACGAGTGCTAGTCGTTAGTTGTGCTATTGATAACTTAATGAAAGGCGCCGCTTCACAAGCGGTGCAATGCCTTAATTTACGTTTAGGGCTTTCAAGTGAGTTTGGTTTGCTCAGTAATGTTGAGGTGAACCACAATGACTAAGCCTTTAGTGATCAAAATCGGTGGTTCGATTCTTGAGCAAGAATCAGCATTGTCTTCTTTACTGTTAGTCCTTAAATCCAACTCTGATAAAAAAATAATTCTTGTTCACGGTGGAGGAAGTACCGTGGATCAAATGTTGATGCAAGCGGGATTTACGACCAAGAAGAAAAATGGCTTACGTGTTACACCCAAAGCTCAAACCCCCATTATCATTGGTGCATTAGCTGGAACGGTCAATAAAAAAGTTGTCGCAACAGCTAATCAACTTGGTTTAACCAGTCTAGGACTTTCGCTTGCCGATGCGGCTATGGTCACTTGTAGCAAGCATCCTGAAAATATAGGTGAAGTTGGAGTACCAACGCCCAATAACTACAGTGTGATTGAGCTATTACTGTCCCAATCTATTTTACCCGTGATTGCCTCTATCGGAGCCTTAGATAATGGCAACTTGGTCAATGTTAATGCCGATGATGCTGCAGTAGCTATTACACAACTGGTGGATGGTGACTTATTACTGCTAACAGATGTGGCTGGTGTCAAAGACGCTCAGGGCAAAATTTTAAAGTCGTTAGCGCATGCACAAGCTCAAACTTTAATTGAACAACAAATCATAAATGGCGGCATGGTAGCTAAAGTCAATGCCGCCTTTAATGCCGCCCGACAATTACGACGAAGTATCGCGATTGCCAGTTGGCAACAACCACAACAACTCTCCCTGTTGTTTGTGGGTCAGCCAATTGGTACTCGCATTATTCCTGATTAAACCAACCCATTTTTTAAACAGTTTTAGGAAGATACTTATGTCATTCTCACATTATCTGGCAGATGATCTGCTTGATCAGCAGCAATTACTGGATTTAATTGCCTTAGCGAAATCCATCAAACAATCACCACAAGATTATCAACATGCTCTGGCTGGTAAGTCAGTCGTGATGTTATTCGAAAAGCCGTCTTTGCGTACTCACATTAGTTTCGATATTGGCATTCAAAAACTCGGAGGACACTCAGTTTACATCGGTCAGCAAAATGGCAAGTTAGGTGAGCGTGAGCGGGTAGTCGATGTGGCTAAAAACCTCGTCTGCTGGAGCGATGCCATTGTCGCTCGAGTCTTCAGTCATCAATCCTTAGTCGAATTATCAGAACATGCAGGTATTCCTGTTATCAATGCGTTGAGCGATCTCTATCACCCATGCCAAGCCTTAGCGGACATGATGGCACTATCTGAAAAGATTGAAGATATAAGCCAAGCCAAACTGGCTTATGTTGGGGACGCTAATAATGTGTCTAATTCATTGATGTTGATGGCTCTGACGTTAGGAGTAAATTTCACCTTAATTTCGCCAAAAGGTTTTGAAGCTTCAAAAGATATGCTGGATAAAGCACACACCATTGAAGCCATAACAGGAGCTAAGCTAACGCTGAGTAATGATATTAACGATATAGGTTCACAAACGGCTATTTACACCGACACTTGGATTTCTATGGGAGAAGAAAAAGATCCACAACAAGTATTGAAAATCTTTATGCCCTACCAAGTTAACAGTGCGCTTATGGCTAAAACAGAAGCAGATTATTTTATGCATTGCCAACCTGCCCATTTAGAACAGGAAGTCACCACAGAAGTGTTTGACGGGGAACAATCGTTAGCGGATTTACAAGCTGAAAACCGTATGTGGGCGCAATGTGCCGTTCTTTTAACTTTATTTAAACAAGCTTAATTTTTGGTGGTGACAACATGGCAATTGTAAAAAACAAAAACATAAAAAAAGTCGTATTAGCGTATTCAGGTGGGCTAGATACCTCAGCAATCATTCCTTGGTTGAAAGAAAACTATGACAACTGTGAGGTCGTGGCTTTTTGTGCCGATGTAGGGCAAGGACACGAAGAGCTTGAAGGTATTGAAGCCAAAGCTATTGCTTCAGGTGCCAGTGAATGCCACGTTGTAGATCTGAAAGAGCAGCTAGTGACAGATTATATTTACCCCACTTTAACCACAGGTGCGGTTTATGAAGGGCAATATTTATTAGGTACCTCTGTGGCTCGCCCAATTATTGCCAAAGCACAAGTTGAAGTGGCACTTAAAGTGGGCGCAGATGCCGTATGTCACGGCTGTACTGGTAAAGGAAATGACCAAGTGCGTTTCGAGTCATGCTTTGCGGCCTTAGCACCTGAGTTAACCGTGATTGCGCCTTGGCGTGAATGGGATATGGTTTCAAGGGAAGACTTACTAAGCTATTTGGCAGAAAGAAATATCCCTTGCTCAGCATCTCTGACGAAAATCTACAGTCGCGATGCCAACCTGTGGCACATTTCCCATGAGGGTGGAGAGCTTGAGGATCCTTGGTGTGAACCATCAAAGCAAGTATGGACAATGACCATATCACCCGAAGAAGCGCCTAACACTCCCGAATACGTAAAACTTTCTTTTGAACAGGGCAAATTACTGGCAGTCAATGGTCAAGAGCTGAAAGCCGATAAGTTACTTGAAGTGTTGAATATTCTAGCGGGTAAGCATGGCGTTGGCCGGATTGATATTGTTGAAAATCGCTTGGTGGGCATGAAGTCCCGTGGTTGTTACGAAACGCCCGGTGGCACCGTGTTGATGGCAGCTTATAAAGGCTTAGAAACCTTAGTGCTGGATAAAGAATCACTTAAATACCGTGAGTCAGTTGCCCTTGAGTTTTCTCATGTTCTTTATGATGGTCGCTGGTTTACACCATTAGCAGAAGCACTATTAGCGGCATCAGCTACTTTGGCAAAAAGTGTCACGGGTGATGTGATCGTTAAGCTCTATAAAGGGCAAGCCACAGTGACTCAGCGTCGTTCACCTAACAGTTTATATTCTGAAGCGTTTGCGACTTTTGGTGCCGATGATGTTTACGATCAAAAACATGCTGAAGGCTTTATTCGTTTGTTCAGTTTGCCAAGTCGTATCAATGCGATGAAGCAACAATCTAGCTCAAAGGAGTCGTAACATGGCACTATGGGGAGGACGGTTTCAATCAGGCAGTAGTGAGTACTTTAAAACCTTTAATGACTCATTGCATTTTGACCAAGCATTAATTCTGCAAGATATTGAAGGCTCTATTGCTTGGTCTAAAGCGATTCAACAAGCTGGAGTGTTAACACTCGAGGAGCAACAAGCGTTAGAGCAAGCTTTGTATGAGCTGGCTGAGTTAGCACAAGCAGGTAAGTTGGATATTACTAACTCTAACGCTGAAGACATACATAGTTATGTCGAAGCTAAGCTTACAGAAAAACTGGGCGACGTGGCTAAAAAGCTGCATACAGGGCGTAGTCGTAACGATCAAGTCGCGACTGATTTACGTTTGTGGTGTAAGCAGCAAAACGAAGAATTACAGGCGTTGTTGCGAACATGTCAGCAAAGCTTAGTGGCTTTGGCTGAAGCCAATAAACAGCATATTTTCCCCGGTTATACCCATTTGCAACGGGCGCAACCTGTTCGCTTTGCGCATTGGTGCTTAGCATACGTGGAGATGCTAAAGCGTGACGAAAAACGTTTGGTGGCCGCCAATAAGCACATTAACCAATGTCCATTGGGCAGTGGTGCGCTTGCTGGTGTAGTGTATGACATTAATCGAGAGCAATTAGCGAATGATTTAGGCTTTGACTCGCCTTGTTTAAATAGTCTTGATGCGGTATCTGATCGTGATTTCGTACTGGAACTATTATTTGCTGCGAGTACCAGCATGATGCATTTATCTCGTATGGCGGAAGATCTGATTTTCTTTAACTCAGGTGAAGCCAGTTTTATCACTTTGGGGGATCAAGTGACATCGGGATCATCACTCATGCCACAAAAGAAAAACCCGGATGCACTAGAGCTTATTCGTGGTAAATGCGGTCGTGTCTTTGGCTCGCTGCAAGGCTTATTGGTAACACTAAAAGGTCTGCCTCTGGCATACAACAAAGATATGCAGGAAGATAAAGAGGGTATATTTGATGCCGTAAACCAATGGCAACAATGTTTGTTGATGGCCAATGAAGTGGTTAATTCTATTGAAGTCAGAAGTGATCAATGTAAAAAAGCGGCTGCTGAAGGTTATTCCAATGCAACTGAACTTGCTGATTATCTTGTGGCTAAGGGGGTGCCGTTTAGAACGGCCCATGAAATTTCAGGACAAGTGGTGTTATATGCCATTGGTCAGCAAGAGCCGATTGAGCGTTTAAGGCTGGATGAATTACAACAATTTTCTTCACTGATTGAAAATGACGTATATCAATTTTTGGATTTAGAACACCTTGTCGATAAACGTAGCACCATTGGTGGAACAGGTATTGAGGCTGTTAATCAAGCAATCGAAACCTTCCGCCATGAACTAGGGGTCGCTAACTTTACGATTCGAGATGCCAAGTTAACGGACTTACGTGGAATTAGTAAATTGGTGAACTACTGGGCGGATAAAGAAGAAAACCTGCCACGTTCAGAGCAAGAGCTTATCCAGTTTATTCGTGACTTTGCGGTTGTTGAAAGTGATGGGCAAATCTGTGGTTGTGCAGCTTTGTATATGTACAGCACAGGGCTTGCTGAAATTCGTTCATTAGGTGTGTCAGTGAATCATCAAGGTCATGGTTATGGTAAAGCCTTAGTCGAACACTTATTAAAACGCGCAGATACACTAGCGCTGAATAAAGTGTTAGCACTCACTCGAAAGCCAGAGTTCTTTAGTCGCTTAGGTTTTAGTCTATCAGATAAACATCATTTACCTGAGAAAGTAATGAAAGATTGTGAACCATGTCCTAAGAAGCATGCCTGTGATGAAACGGCGTTGATTTACTATGTAAATCGGATTATTTGAGCTCGTTGAGGCAGTTATATAAAGCCAGAAATGGCTTTATATAACTGTGATTAAATGTGACTAAATTAATCGAATCTTATTGCTTGATCAAAAATTACCTGCAAACGTTCTGAGACACCATCGAGCGAAGAGTCACCTCGTAAAATATCAATTAAATCTATGAGAGCTTGTGCAGGATTTTCACCGTCAATGTGTCGTTGTATCTCATTTACCGTATGCAAGGCGTTTTCATAGTCCGATGACAAAGACCGTTTCATGAGTGCTTGTTTCCGCAGATCTGAAACGAGATAGGTATTTTGGAAAAGAGGCGCATATAGTGGCAGGTTTCTGGCTAATGCATTTGTAAGTCGGCTAGTTACCGTCTTAAATTGATTGCGTATATATGGTTCTGTCTTATATATGGAATCCGTTTGAACCTGTCTTGTTGGCTGAGGCCGAGGAAGTACATGCTGTTGAGCAGGTTTTCTGGTGTATGTAGGTCCCGTAGCCGTCGTCGTTGTAGGATTAGGGGTGACTGATGATGCGGCTGACATCATCGCCTGCACGAATTGCGCCATAGGATTTGCAGCTTGAGTAGCAGCGGTTTGTTCGGTAGGAACTGCAGTAGATTCAGGAATGGAATCCGTTAAGGTTAAATCGCAACCTGTTGCGTACATCAAGGTTAGTAATTGCTGAGGCTGATCTTTAACACTTGGATGTTGAGCAATATTATTGGCCGCAGCGATAATCTGCCTTCTAAGACTTGTATCGGTTTTCTCAGCAGTTTCATTTTTCACAGTTGCACCAAACAGAGCGTTATAGGCGCAAGCATTAGCAAGAGGTCGGTCAACATGCATATCTTCAAGGGTGGTCCTTGATTGGCTAAATGCTTCAAAAATCATTTTACCCATTGAATTCATTAGCAATGCTAACTTGCCGTTGTTTTGCCAGTACGGACCACCTCCTTCTTCACGCTTCTCTTCATAAGTTTTTTCTAACTCAGCAGAATAAAACCATTCTTTGGCGGTGTCGGGTGGAAATACAG
>NZ_ML014816.1 GCF_003675895.1 Parashewanella curva | reverse complement strand
AAGTGATGGAAGCGGAAGTGATTTCATGTCAATATTTATCTAAGGGTTTGTGTGTTTTAGTTTTTGTCTAAGCAACAAGATTATAACACGCAAACCCTTACCTTTTCTTTAAATATCAACATGATAAGCGATTTTTTTATTGAGATTAAACTCCGAAACTTGAGTTAAAAGTGAAAATAAATTTTGGTGAGTTCAATTTAGCAGCGTTAAATACCGTTTATGAATGTTAAATTTACCCAAATGTTAAATTTTTTAACATCTTTATGACGATGTCTTTATTTTTAAGGCTGCCATTCAGGTTCAATTGATCCAATCCTTCCTTAAGTAACTGAGGGTAAGTTCTTTGAAAATTGTAGTGTTCTGATTTATACCAATTACAGTAATTAATCTCTCACTCAGCAAGAGCTAAAGGCTTTCAGTACAAGGCGCATGTTCGAAGTACTAACGGGTTAATTCGAGAACATGCAACACAGTAATGGAAGCCTTTAGCCTTGCCCTTCGGGAGCTTGTATGCGCAAAAATTACTACACAAAATTGTCTTAACGTAGAACAACTATGTCTTCACCTATTTAGTTTGTACTTTGTGCGCATACATAGCTCTGAGTTGAGCATTTAATTACTGTAATTGGTATTAGTGTTATACAAGGCGTAATGAAAGGCGCATAGCCGTAGCTATGTAAGCGAAATTGCAACGACGTAGAGTGCTGAAACTGGGCACAAGAAATCTTAAGAAATTTATGGTCAGGTACTTAAGTCCGTGGATACCTGATGTGAGATTAATTTTTGGTAGGCATGATCATACCTTAGAATGATTGATTCTAAGGCTCTTGACGGAGAATACGATCATGCATGTCAAAGATTTTATCATTTATGTTTAACTAATTTTGGCCGCACAGACTTTTGACAAGTCTATAACTCTTTCCTATACCTAATACCATCCGTACCAATTAACAATGCTTTAGATGAAGCGTTAGCTTTGTAACTACATCGTTGCAACTCCTCATCATAGCTATGGCTATGATTTGTCATTGCGCCTAGTACTTTCTTTGCTAACCCTCCCCTAAAGACCACTGTTAATTAATGTGAATGTTATTGCTCATTGCTGTAGCTGTATCAAATAGGAAGTATCAACATGGAACGTTCGTTCATTTCCAAGCTTTATAAGAGCTTGCTAGCCCTTACCCTTTCAACCTTTATCGTAAGTTGTGGTCACCATGATGACGATGATGATCATGGTCATAAGCATGAAGAAAAATCACTGGTTGGTTTTATTTATACGACTACCAATGGCGAAGGTCTTAATAAAGTTATTCAACTAAGTCGTTATAGTGACGGCACTTTAGGGGATGAAAAAGTCTATTATACCGGTGATAAAGGTGGCGCAAATGTCGACGCTGGTGGTGATGCTCATGGTGATTTTGACTCGCAGGGTGCAGTTCAAATTATTGGGGATTACTTATTAACAACCAGTGCGGGTGGTAATGCGATAGCCGTTTTTCAACTGGATAGAAAAACGGGTGACCTAACCTTTATGCAACGAGTGGATTCTGGCGGTCAGCGTCCTGTGAGTATTGGCTATACGAAAAATACGGAAACTGAAGATCAATACTGGGTAGTTGTAGGAAACCAATGGAATAATCCTAATATTCAAAAGTCGGGTGATGATATTGAAAGATATCCCAATTCTGCTTTTTTTGCGCAAGATTTAACGGCCGCAGATGCATCGGATGAACTGAGAAGCATTGTATTGTTTAGCTTTGATTCATCTAACGGTGCTTTGGTCCGTTCTGATGACATCTTTTTAGATAATTACAATCGACAAAATGGTGGTCCAACTACAGTAACCTTCAGTGATGATGGCACTCGTCTAGCTGTTGCTACGTGGGGCATTGCTCACTTTAGTACAAATAGTCCATCATTAACTGAGCAGCGTCCAAGCCGCGTTTATGTGTATAACTTTAATGCGGAAGATGGCACTATTTCAGGTAAGCGTCATTTCGAAAAAGAAGGGATTGCAGGAACTATTGGTATCAACTTCGCAAAAGATTCGAATGACGTTATTCATGCCAGTAACTTTAATTTAGTGAACGAGTTTCTTGACCATGGTTTAACCATTTTAAAAGATGATGGTTCGGAAATAACCTTGATGGAGAATGGAAATACAGGCTCAGAAAACTCACATGATGAAGCTTGTTGGACGGTGTTAAGCCCAGATGGCTCACGATTGTATCTTTCGAGCTTTGGTGCAAATGTAATAACACCATTTGATATTAACTCTGAAGGTGGTATTGCTAAGAAGTTAGCATTCGAAGCGCGAAGCGCCGATACGCCTGGTGGTGATAACAAGGAAATGTGGGTGTCGCCTGATAACAAGCATGTTTATGTATTAGGTGCTTTCCAAACCTTCACTCTTAATCGCTTTAAAGTGACAGATGATGGTTTAGAGTACCTTGACCAGTACATTTATCAGGAAACGAAAAATGCGAGAGGTGAGGATAGTGCTGGTAAATATAACTTCTTAGGTTTAACGGGTTTTGATATTGAGTAAATCACATAGCTAAGCTTATAGAGCCTCTGCCATTGCAGGGGCTTTTTTTATGTCGATAAGTTAGAATTATTACAGACTCTAGTTAAGCTTCCAAAATAATAAATTATGCAATTCGATAACAGTTACCTTCAATTAGGCGAACCATTTTTTGTTGAAGCACAGCCTAAACAGGTGAGAGCGCCCAAATTACTTTTATGGAATGATTCGTTAGCTGAGCAGCTTGGATTGTCTGAATTGCAGGAATCAAAGCGCGCGCAGTGCTTTTCAGGTAACGAACTTCCCAAAGGCTCAGAGCCGATTGCTCTTGCATACGCGGGTCACCAATTTGGTCATTACAACCCTCAATTGGGAGATGGACGAGCGCACTTACTGGGTGAGGTAATAGACCATGATGGCCAAAGAAAAGACATTCAGCTAAAAGGCTCTGGTGTCACACGATTTTCTCGTGGTGGTGATGGGCTATGTGCCGTAGGCCCTGCTTTACGTGAGTATCTAATGAGTGAAGCTATGTATGCTCTTGGTGTGCCGACCACTCGTTGTTTGTCTGTGGTATTAACTGGCGAATCTGTTTATCGTCAGAAAGTGCATAAAGGTGCTGTGGTAACTCGGATCGCTAGTAGCCACATACGAATTGGAACGTTTCAATATATTGCTGCTCAGCAAGATAAGGTTGCACTTCAGGCCTTGTGTGATTATGTAATAAGTCGTCATTACCCAGAAGCTCTTCAAAATGAGAGTGATTCGGTTTGTGCATTATTTGAAGCCATTATGAATAAACAAATTAAGCTGATTGTTGAATGGCTGAGAGTTGGATTTATTCATGGAGTGATGAATACCGATAATACTGCAATATCGGGAGAGACCATCGACTTTGGCCCTTGCGCAATGTTGGGCGTTTACAATCCTGAAACCGTATACAGTTCAATTGATCGTCGAGGTCGTTATGCGTTTGGTAACCAAGCCAAAATCGCTCATTGGAACATGGCTAAGTTAGCTGAAAGCTTGTTGGTTTTAGATGGTGAAGTTTCTCGATTAGAACCACTGCAACAAGCATTAAATCAATTCCAGCCTAAATTTGAACAGGCTTATTTTGTCATGATGGCGAAGAAGTTTGGCTTACAGGATGCTCAAGAACAAGATAAAGATAAAGATAAAGATAAAGATAAAGATAAAGATAAAGATATCATTGATGAAGTGCTACTAACCATGTATCAAAAGAAGCTCGATTATACTCAAACTTTCAGCTTACTTACTCGTTCGCTGAGTTGTGAAAAATCTAGGCAGAAGGTTAATGAACTACTCGGTGATGTTTATACCGCTTGGATGCAAAGAGTCAAAAGCACAAACGGCAACTTACAAGATATTCAAAGAATTATGGCTCAAGTAAATCCTGTGGTTATTCCTAGAAATCACCAAGTAGAACAAGTATTGGGTGAGTATGAAGAGCATGAAAATCTTAAACCATTACGAGACTTGCTAGAGGTGTTGCAGAATCCATATGTGGATTCTGAAGCGAATAAATTATATCAACATCCTAATCCAAAATATGATGAGCACTATCAGACGTTTTGTGGTACTTGATTGAAGCATTGTAAGCCGATTTTCAGTTTGCTGTGCGAAGATGGGAACACTAAAGAATAGATTAGATTTTCGAGGTGGTTATGAGTTCTCTTTCTGTTCCAGTATGTAATGAAATTATGATGAACTTATCTTCCTTAGGGATGAAAAAGGCGTTACCACAATTGAAAATAGCAGGGAGATTTTATAAAGTTCAAAAAAGCTCTGATGGTACTTTTTCAGTAGCTATACAGCCGAGCTGGTTTTGCAAAGCCCAGCATAAACTAAATGATTGTTTAATGCCTTGCTTCCCTCTATTTAACGACGGGCGAAAAGACTTATCTTCAGAAATAGCTAAATGTTTTAATGATAAAAATTTTTACAAAAGGTTATTAGATGTTGAAGAGCAATACCTAGATAGACATAAACTTATCGATCACAATACTCGATATGAGCTGGAAGGTGAGCATTTACATTATGTGGTTGATGATAGCTTACTAATGAATAGCCAACTATGGAAAAAAGGGAAAGCAGATTTTTCACTTTTATCTAAAGTGTTTCGTACTGATTCTTCAAAAAAGACTAAAGTTGAAGAGGCTCATAATTGTATGTGGTTTGTCCTCCATATTCGTTACTCTCCAAAGCCAGTAATATCTGAGAGCGAAAGGTCTTCGGAAAGAAAGTTTCTATATTAATATTCATTCTGTCTTGCACCATCAAGAATCTCGTAATAATCGCCTTTTTCTGCGGTGAAAATATGCAGCTTGATGGTGCAACCTGTATCACCATCAATGCTGCCTAAAGCGATACTAAACCAATCGTGCTTGTTTTTATCAATAGGATCAAAAAACAGTGTTGAGCCGCAGTTTGAGCAAAACCCGCGTCTAGCTTTTTCCGATGAATGATACCAACTTAAAAATTCATCACCTTTTATTGATACTGATTTTAGTGGGACTGAGGTTGAAGCTAGAGCATAGCCCGTAGATTTTCGACATTGAACACAATGGCAAATTTCGCCATCACCAAGCGGACTGTTGGTGGTATATGTTATATTGCCACACAGGCAAGAGCCTTTAATCATATCAACTCCAAATTTGTTTTTTGATTTTTGAAAATAAAGTAACAACAGCAACAGTAATAAGTCCAGCTACAACACCAATCACTAATTGCAACAGATGTGGCAAGATAAACCAGTCAAAGTCGGTGAGATTTAAATAAGTCAAAATATGCAAGCTATGGTCAACAATGCCGCCACCGACCAGAAACATGGCTAGAGTGCCAATAATGGTTAAGACTTTCATTAGCTTAGGCGCAGTATTCAGTAGTGCTAACCCCATGTACTTTGCACTCTTTCCTAATTTTCCTTGGCTATGTCTTTGTAGCAAATAGGCACCGCCATCATCCATTCGAACAATTAACGCTACGAAACCATAGACACCAATTGTCATCAGTAAAGCGATAATGGAAAGGGTGGAAGCTTGAGTGACCAAGCTTTCTTGAGCAACAACACCTAGAGTGATAGCTATAATTTCGGCTGAAAGTACGAAGTCTGTTCTAATCGCACCTTTTACTTTTTTAGTTTCAAATGCTTTACGCTCTTCATCAGTTTCAAATTCGGGCTCACTTGAATCTTGAGTCGTAGACTTTTTTGACGTGAGTTTGTGGTGTGTGCTTTCAATGCCTTCGAAACATAAAAAAAGGCCGCCACAAAGTAATAATGGCATGATAAGCCAAGGTACAAAAGCGCTAATAAGCAGGGCTGCGGGAACTAAAATGCACTTATTTTTTAAGGAACCTTTGGCAACAGCCCAAATGACAGGGAGTTCACGCTCAGAAGCAACACCCGATACTTGCTCTGCATTTAACGCTAAATCGTCACCCAATACACCTGCGGTTTTCTTTGCCGCCATTTTACTCATTACTGAAACATCATCTAAAATCGTTGCTATGTCATCAAGTAGAGTTAGTAGGCTTGCTCCAGCCATTAGTTGTCCTTAATTACAGTGCTTTGTTGAGGCTATCCTACTGACTCAGTTTCATTTTATCAAACTCAAATTTTGTTAAATTACCGACACTTTTTTGTAAGGATAGGCGTATAATATGTCGCAAAATCCAATGGTTAAGAGTGATGATTATGACCCAAGATGAAATGAAAAAAGCAGCGGGTTGGGCTGCTTTAGAGTATGTTGAAAAAGATTCAATTGTGGGTGTTGGTACTGGTTCTACCGTAAACCATTTTATTGATGCGTTGGCGACGATTAAAGCTGACATTGAAGGAGCAGTATCAAGCTCAGAAGCCTCAACTGAAAAAATGAAAGCTTTGGGTATTCCTGTATTTGATTTAAACAGTGTTGATAATCTCTCTGTTTATGTTGATGGAGCCGATGAAATTAATGGTCATATGGATATGATCAAAGGTGGTGGTGCAGCCTTAACTCGTGAAAAAATTGTCGCTGCCGTTGCCGATAAGTTTGTGTGTATCGTTGATAACACCAAAGAAGTCGATATTTTAGGTGAATTCCCACTTCCAGTTGAAGTGATCCCTATGGCTCGTTCATACGTAGCTCGCGAGCTAGTAAAGTTAGGTGGTGATCCAGTTTATCGTGAAGGCGTTATTACCGATAACGGCAATGTGATTTTAGATGTGTATAACCTAAAAATCATGGAACCAAAAAAGCTCGAAGAACAAATCAATAGTATTGTAGGTGTGGTTACTAATGGATTGTTTGCTCACCGTGGTGCTGATGTGTTGTTGGTTGGTTCACCAGATGGGGTTAAGACAGTTAAGAATTAAATAGTCGCATAACCTTTGTAAGCTGTCAGCTGTTGTTATTTTCAACGGCTGATAGTCGTTACTCTAATCTATTTTTTAGAAGCTTGAAGTTTCCATCAAACTCATTTCTTTATGGTTCTAATAGAAGAATTTGTTTTGAGATACATCTTCATTCTCAATATCATTACCTACAATCTCATAATCTTCGTCAAGGCTAACTTTGCTGGCTTTATGATGCACTCCAGATGAAAGAAATTCCTTAAGATATGTTTTCAATGTTTTATCATTGAATTTAGTTAAAAGTTCAAGTTCTGGAACTGTTGTTTCAATGAACCACTGACGAGACTGGGCGTGAAGAATAGGTAGTATACTCATCGCTTTTGGAGAGATTAGCCTCTCATTTATTAAACAGATTATTTTTTGACTCCAAAAATTAGGAGCACTTTTATCACTAGCCGCCAGTTGATGGCAATGGTGAGAAATCGATAGCTCGGAGAAACTATCACATTGATCAATAGCCTTTCTATAAACTGCCTCAAACAATAAAAACAAAGTATTTGACACTTCTAAGTCGAGATTTAGAACAGGAATATCTTCGACTGAAAGAGTGTCATTTTCCGCTTTTTCAAAAGTAAGTACCTGCAATTGAAATATTGCTATTTCAATGAGTCTATACAGTTCATCATCAGTGTTTACTTTATGGCTGGTGAGTAATTTATTGATATAAGTTGCAAGTACGCCGATATCTCTACACTCTTGAAGAACCTTTCGCAATTGAAGCAATTGAGCTTGGCTAAGCAACGTGCACTTGTTCGGTACCAATAATTGAGGAATCAGCAATGGGGGTGCGTCTTCTCGAGTATTAGTGATTTCCACTTTTTTTTGCTCAATTAACATCAAAAGTTGGCTTTTGTTTCGGAGTGATTTCAGAGAATGACTGAACGATTCAGTTATTGACTCTAATTGCTCGACAGTTGTTGATTCATCAATCTCAGTGAGTAGTTGCTCAGTAAGACTTTCTTTGTATTGAGAGCTTATCTGATGTGATTCTGGAAAAAAGACCTGCTGAACAACGGAAACGTTTTGAGCTAGAGTCGTAACGTATTGGAATAATAATGATTGTAAATCTTCACAAGTATACAGCGCGTTATCACTGAGTAAGCTCTCAAAATCGATATGGTTAACCCACTGTATTGTAATGGTATCATTACAATACAGTTGTTCCTTTATAGCCACACCAGTCATTTTTGGGGCTCTGCTTTCACTAAATATATTTTCAATAAATTGTCGGCTTTGTTGTTTAATTTGATAAAGAGTCGCTTTGTTATTTAATGCTAACTTGGTCAATGTGCAAAACTCATCAATTTGTTCTGCTGTTACAAAGCTATCGTGATTTTGGCGGAGCAAACTAAATGTAGCCTTTGGCATTACCTCGTCATCATCAGTTCTCTGACTTTGCTCATTTTTCGAAGGGAGCCCCAATATGTCATAACTGGCTCGAACGAGTATTTTGATGTTTCCTGGAGTGGGCAAATTTTTTGGGTTTTGTCTTAAATAAAAAATCGCCCACTGAGGTAAGATGTCTAAACGAAGCTGCTGCATAGAGGCTGAAAAAGGCGAACGCCATAGTAAGGCATTTTCATTAACCTGATGTATAGCTCTTTTTAGTTCTTGTTCATTGCTTGCTTTTGAAGTTAAAATAATGAGTTGAACGAGTAACCTTTGTTGTTGTTTTTTGGTAAATACAGCCTCCCCTTGTTCAACAGAAAAGAGGCAATGACTGAATTTGTGTAGCAAGGGTTCGCACTTATACTCTTTGACTAGACGTTCAAATTCGGCTTTCTTAGAGGTGAGTTCATAGCGTGATCTACCTAATTCATCTAATAGTGGCCTCAGGTATTCGAATACTAGATCTGAGTTAGAAGTCGTTTTGCTATTATGCGAATCTATTTCTTGTGATTTTGTAGTTTCTTCTAAAGCAAAAGGACTTTGAGTGTCAACTGTAGGAGAGGCCATAGACAACTATTTTTGAATGCATTGGAATATAAATTAAGTCTATATATGCCAATAAGTCATTATCTATGAAAGCTATTTAATTTATTGTTTGTATTGATTTAATCCGCAAGAAAGCAAGCAAAGGAAAAACGAGAGCATGAGTGACCGAAAGATCACTCAATAAAATAGATTGGGCCAAAAACTAAAGAGGGTTTAACAGTAGCTTTTTTTGGCTTAGAACACGGCGTAAAATTAATCCTGATGATTCAATTTGCTTAGCGTCGAGTAGATTGTGAGCGATCATGAACTCTTTTTGTAATTCCTCATCCAAACCTAAAGTTTTAAAAGCTTCAATAGTCAGTGATTGCTGATGCTCATCAATAATGCTTTTTACTAGCGATAAGGGAATGGACTTTTTTAAGTCCTGCTCTAAACGAGCAAAAGCGGTGAGTGCAACGATTTGCCCAAAAACACTGAAGAGGCATAATGTTTGAAGCTCATCATTATCAATATCTGTTTCATGCATTTCATGCAGTAAGAAAATGGCATCTTCAGCAATGCTTTCGGTTAGCGTCCAATAGCCTTTTACTAATTTTTTATAAGGTTGAGATAACTCATCAAACAATTCTTTTAAGTAAAATGAAAACGCGTATCGATAAATGTTGACCTGACCTAATCGGATCAGGGCTTCTTTAATGGTTTTTGGTTTACTTTGTATAGAAGCTTCTTGGTGCGACATTTGGGTACGCCACAAGATATGGGCTGATAGTGATGGATCGCTGACGACAAGATCAATAATATTTTGAATATCACCATCTGCAATAATGGCTTTTTTTAGCGGAATCAATACACCACGACGGCCAATTAATAGCTCTTCGTTAGCGATAATTGATTTTATCTGAGAAAAAATGATTTGCTCAATGTCTGTCATACTACTGTCCATAATGCTTTCAGAAACAGCGAGCAGGGAGCCGCAACTGGATTAGCCGTATCTATAAATTTAATGCTATGACAGTATAAAGGAGTTGTTTTGACAAAACTTCTACTTTTGTCAAAATTAAGCTGCGGGTGTCGATAATTTCATCAAAATAATGCCAACTAATTGCATAGCTGGCATTGACTTAGTATTAAAGCTTAAAACTGATAATTGATGCTTAGGTTGATATTACGGCCATTACCGATATAAAACCCGCTGCCAAATTTGCTGAAAAAGCCAGAACTAATGTAAGATTTATCGGCTAGGTTTTCAGCACTCAAGGTTACTCGCCAATCTTCAAGCTGATAGTTTAATGCTGTATTTACAAGTACATAATCAGGAATTTTATTACCTAAATTGGCGTTATCCCCTTCTAAATAGCGACTACCAATATAGTTTGCAGATAGTGACAATTGCAGGTTGTTAGTAAAATCGATCTGGCTGTTAACACGAGCATTGTGTTTAGCTACCCAAGAAAGGTGCTTGCCGGTATTTTTGCCTTCAGTGAACACTGCATCGATATAATTGTATTCAGCACCAAGAGTGATGTTGTCATTCAGTTGCCAATTCCAATTAATACTCATTCCGTTACGACGAGAAGCATCGGCGTTAACATTAGCACCATTAAAGGTTCCACCTTTTGGCTTTTGAGCTCTAGGGTCAAAGACGATTTCATCGGTTAATTCTAAACGGAATAGGTTAAGTTTGATGGTGTGATTCAGAGGGGTGAAACTCCAACCTGCTTCAAATGATTTACCCGTTTGAGGTTTTAATCCGTGTACATTAGGTGAGGTATATGCTTGTTCATCTACCTTGGCAAAACGGAAGTTAGTCTCTGCTCGTAAATATAAGCGGTTAATTTTATTCAGTTGATAGTTAAGCGCTAGTTCAAATGCCGTAGCATTCTCACTTAAGTCAGTCCCCGTTGGATAGATATTTTTATCTGTTAACTCGTCTTTAGCTGAAGCATAGCGACCGCCAACGGTATAGCTTATCGATTGATTGAGAGGGATGATAGCTTGTGTGTAAAGCGCGGCAGTGGTTTGGGTATTTGAACGATTAAGAAAGCCAGATGAAAAGCTTGCCTTTCCGATAGTAATATCGCTACCAATTATCCAATTTATATTTCCTTGTTGAGTTGGGTAATCGGCGATAAATTTTGAATACAGGCTAGTGAGTGTGCGATCTTTTCTGTTCGAGCCAAACTGAAAACCTTTACTATCTGAATCACTATGAGTCAGCTCGATATCCGCTTGCCAAATACTGTTAAGCTCTTGTCTCCAACCTGTTCTAGCGACATTAGTAATGGTATGGCTATGATCTTTTAACGAACCAGAGTTAGCTTGACGAGGATTTTCTTTATATTGTGCTTCAGTAAGTGAGCCTGCATATAAGCGGTGATTATCTGAATGATTGGCTTCAACGAAAAATCGTGATGAATTATCTTTGTATTCTAATCGGCCTAGGGCATTGCCTGTTTTGCTGGCATTATGCTCACGGTAATTGTCATTCTTATTATATTGTCCGTTTAAGTAGTAACTCCAAGTATCTGAAATCGCACCACTGACGCTCGCGTTGGCACGTTTGTGATCCCAACTACCTACTAATAACTGCACGTTTCCTTGAGATGTTTGTGGTGATTTAGTGATAATGTTGATAACACCGCCGACAGCTTGGTCACCATAAAGTACGCCTGCACTGCCTGATAATACTTCAATACGCAGGATTTGGTTTAAGCCGATGCTGCTAACATCTGCCGATGAAATATCAATATTATTTAATCGTCTGCCATCTACCAAAATGAGAGTATTGTTAACAGCTTGTTTGCCAGTGAATCCGCGTATTGAAAAGGTCGGGCCAGAGTTTGAGTCTGAAATTTGAATACCGGCTTGTCCACGAAGCAGATCGGCGAGGTCTTTTGCTCCGCTGGCGATGATGTCTTGTTGATCAATGGTGTTAATGTTGCTGGCAATATCTAACTCATGGTTTAAGCGGCGACCAATCACCACAAAAATATCGAGAGGTTTATCGATTTCAATTTTATCAGTTTGAGCTGAAATGGCTTGAGGCACTAATAAGCTGGTAGCTGTTAATGCACTGGCGATGGTTTTACCAATTAGAGTCTGAGTTGTTCTCATTTTCGCGTTCCAAAGTTAAGAAAATGAGGCAGGAAGTCGCGAATTTTCGAAGCACAGAAAACGGCCGCATTTCGAGATCTGCCCACCGAAATCATCGAAATCACCAATTCGGGCCGGTCTCCGGACTGAGGATTTGTTGACATATTGTCAACGCAGCGTAATTACTTGTTGTGTAAAAAGCTTCACCATCACCGTTGCGGGGGCAGTATCGGATTTATGCTGAGCATGCACCGATTTCCCGATTATCCCTCACCGAATATATGGACTGAGGGCACCACGAAAGGCTGACAAGGACAGCGATTCTAAAGAAAGTCAGTCTGGATGTCTAGAAGTCTGGTTGGTGTCAAAATAAGCTATCAACAAAAGCTTGATAGTTTTGGATGGATAATGGTGGTTGTTTGCTACTGAATACTTTTCCACGTTGAGATTTATGCAGTAAAATTAGAGTGTCATTTTCAGCCATAAGTACAGTGAAGTAACCAATCTCTCCTTTAGGTTTGGATACGAATGTTTGCATTTTTCCAGTGGTAATTGTGTGGGTATTTGGCATACGAGTACAGCCTAAAATAGCGTGACTACCACTATAGCCACTATGGCTCACTTCACCCATAGGTTGGAAAATCACCTCACCTTGGCAATGTTCTTGATAGGTTTGCGCCAAGCTGTCTAAGAATTTTTCTGGTTTAACATCCTGTGAAACATTGTGAAAACCTTGAACACAAATCAGTTCTTCCCATTCATTTAAGTGCTGGTGTTCAGGTATATACTCGGCAGAAAACATGGTACTTAGACTTTCTTTATGAACTTTCTTCCATTTTTGAGGCAAATTAAAATTTAGCTTCTGAGAAAAGATATCTAAAGTAACAGAAGTCTCAGCAAAGGCTAGAGCAGGGGATAGCGTCACAAAGAAAAGAAAAGTTGCGATAATGTTGGTGATATTTTTATTGTAATTTTTGAACAACCCTTTCATCCTCTGACCTCTAATGTTGAGTTTTAACTATAACTTGACGATATACTAACCAAGATTTGTCGAGCTAAAAAGAGTTTAATGTTAAAAAATTATTAAAATATTACAGTTGGTACATAAATCGAGGGTGAATGATGGAGCAAAATGAGTCTGGGTTGTTAAAACAGCAATGTTATATTCATGGGCATTGGCTAGATGCAAAAAATGGTTCTGAAATGGTTATTAGTAATCCCTGTGATGGCGGTCCTATTGCGACAGTGCCGAATATGGGGGAAGAAGAAACACAAATGGCCATTAGTTCTTCTGAGAAAGCTCAAAAGCTATGGCAGCAACAATCTGGCCATGAGCGTAGCCAACAGTTGTTAAGTTGGTTTGAGTTAATTTTGGCAAATAAAGATCCTTTAGCTGAATTACTGACCTTAGAACAAGGCAAACCTATTAAAGAAGCTCATGGTGAAATTACTTATGCAGCTTCTTTTATTCAGTGGTACGCAGAAGAAGCAAAACGGGTTTCAGGTGAACTGATTGCTTCTCCAAGTTCAGAAAATCGCATTGTGGTGATGAAGCAAGCTGTTGGAGTAACTGCTGCCATTACACCATGGAATTTTCCTGCTGCAATGATCACTCGTAAGGCAGCTGCTGCGTTAGCCGCTGGTTGTAGCATGATCGTAAAACCAGCGCCTGATACGCCTTTAACCGCATTAGCCTTAGCTGAACTTGCAGATCAAGCTGGCATTCCTGCCGGGGTATTAAATGTAATAACTGGTGACGCTAAAGCGATTGGTAAGACTTTATGTGAAAGCCCTGTAGTTAGAAAACTTTCCTTCACTGGTTCTACGCAAGTGGGCCGTATATTAATGGCTCAATGCGCTCCGACAATCAAAAAGCTGTCACTGGAGCTTGGTGGAAATGCTCCCTTTATAGTGTTTGAAGATGCAGATATTGACGCTGCCGTAGAAGGAGCCATTCAAAGTAAATTTAGAAATGCTGGGCAGACTTGTGTCTGTGCTAATCGCATTTATGTCCATGAGTCCATCTATCATCAATTTTCTGGTAAATTTGCTGCTGCTGTTACTCAATTAAAAGTGGGTAGAGGTGATGAGGATGGCACTGACATTGGCCCTCTTATCAACCACCAAGCGGTAAAGAAAGTACAGCAACATGTCGATGATGCTTTGGAAAAAGGTGCAAGATTACTCGCTGGTGGTAAAACGACGTTAGTAGCAAATGCGCAAAAAGGTCACTTTTTTGAGCCGACAGTACTTACCAATATGAATGATTTGATGAGGATTGCAAAAGAAGAAACATTTGGCCCTGTTGCGCCACTGTTTTCATTTTCTGATACGGATGATGTGATCAGAAAAGCCAATGATACAGAGTATGGCCTTGCCGCATACTTTTATGCAAAAGACTTATCTAAAGTGTGGTTAGTTGCTGAAGCATTAGAGTACGGAATTGTTGGTGTGAATACAGGGATTATTTCCAATGAAGTGGCGCCTTTTGGAGGCGTTAAGTCTTCTGGATTAGGTCGAGAAGGTGGTCACCAAGGCTTAGAAGAATATCTTGAAACGAAATACATTAATATGAAGGTTTAGCAACTGAAAGGCTTGAGTCATCGATGACTTAAGCTGTAGCTTAATTGGGAGCGCACTCTAGAGCACTTTGTTGATTGAGCATAAAGTTTGACCATTCTACTGTGATGATATGGTTTTGCTCATGGTTTCTGCTTGAGGAGGGGGATATAGCTGTTGGCGCTCTATTGACAGCTCTTGAACGCTCTAGTTGTACATGTTACCCAGGAACATCTACTTCAGGGATGGCTTCTGTCGAGTTAGCACTAATAGGAGCCCATATAAACGGAGATTGATATAAATAATAGGTTCTATTTGGCAGGCTCGGGATAGTAATACCTATATTCGCTTCCACATGATATTTGATTATTCTACCATCGTGCTCAGCAACGCGTTTTTGAATCACTTCATAATCGATAACCACATTGGGTTTAACGCAATCTTTTAATTTAGCCAGATGTGGGCGTGTATCCATTCCGTTTTCGGCATGGCACAAATGAAAATAGGCAATAGCAAGGTCGGCTTTTTTCTACCCAAAACCCAGTTGATAAAGCGGTGGTAGATGGAGGTAAAATTTTTATTAAGGTCTGTAAGTTGACGGGCATTTTGGATTTCCCAATTTTCGTTTGGATATATACTCGTGATACTTGAAGATGCAACTTTCAGGGCTTATTCAGCGTTGCATTATTCGAGGCGTGAAAGTGCAGAACTAGCGGGCTAATTTAAGCTTTCACAACAAAGAAGAATCAACGCTGAAAAGCCCACGTTGTGCGAGTTTAATTGCCATTTATACTGCGTTACTTAACCTTGAAATAGAATAACTATTCCTACGGATAAGTATCTGGCCTAAATGGCAATTAATTCTCGCTGAAATCCTGCATCTTCAGGTATTACGAGTATAGGCAGTCATTGCTAAAACGAGACCGAATGGGAATAGGGAGGAGAGCGTCAGCTGTAGCCATATAATATCCCCGAGATTAAATTTGGCCTATGATTCTATTTGTGAGACGACAGCTTTCAATAAGATAAACAAAGTTTAATCATTACTTGTTATGTAAATGAGTTAGCCAGAGTTACCTACTCTTTTTAATAGGTAATTCTTTTAGCTAGGAAATTTTAGATACAACGGAAATAACTTCACCATCATTTAATTGTGTATGGATACTGTCACCTAGTTTTACTTGGGCTGAGCTTGAGATTACCTCTTTGTCTGCGTTGGTCGTAATACTATAACCACGTGTTAGTGTAGCTAAAGGACTAACCATTTCTAGTTGATGACTGGTTTGTTCAAACCTTGATTCCATCTGCTGCATTTTATAAGAAACAGCGTTTAGCATTTGATTGTTCAAGTGGCCAAGCTTTTCTTGTGCAATCTTAATTCGATGCCCTGGCGATTGTTGATGGAGTCGAGCAGATAAATTCTGGTGCTGTAACTTGGTATTATCTAGTCTCTTTTGCATTAACGCCGTTAAGCGTAATTGCATTTCATCAAAGCGCTGTTGCCATTGCTGAAGTTGATGCTCAGGTTCGTGACGTTGCAAGCGATGAGCTAATTGCTCTAAGCGTCGAGAATGAGCTAGTTGCAAATGATGAATCGATTGGATCAAACGCTGATGTAGTTGTTGCAAATGTTGCTGCTTATTTTCAGTGTCATTGGACAGTAGTTCTGCACCCGCTGAAGGGGTGGGCGCTCGAACGTCGGCAACATAATCACTGATGGTAGTATCAACTTCATGTCCTACAGCACTGACAATTGGCAGTTCAGAGTTGAAAATCGTATGCGCTAATAGTTCATCATTGAAGCACCATAAATCTTCCAATGAACCGCCACCACGAGTAAGCAATATTACATCGACTTCTTGACGTTCATTGGCTGTCTCAATGGCATGACGAATTTGAAGTGGGGCTTGCTCACCTTGAACTTGGGCTGGATAAATAATGACTTCTAATGATGGATCACGACGGTTGAGTACATGCAATACATCTCGAATGGCAGCGCCTGTCGGAGAAGTGATCACGCCAATTCGTTGAATGTTATTTGGTAGAGGTTGTTTGCAATCGGCGGCAAATAGACCGTCTTCAGCAAGCTGCATTTTTAAGGCTTCAAATTGCTGTGATAATAAACCATCACCCGCAGGTTGCATGGACTCGATGATGAGCTGATAGTCGCCACGAGGCTCGTAAACACTGATGTTGCCTTTGACCAAGACTTGTTGACCATTAGCTGGACGAAAGTTTACATGACGGTTGCGGCCTTTAAACATGGCACAACGGATCTGTGAAAAATGATCTTTTAACGTGAGATACCAATGCCCTGAACTTGGCGCTGAAAAGTTCGATATTTCGGCACTCAGCCAAACTTCGCCAATTTCTTCTTCTAAAATTCGTCTTACTTCGCCATTTAAGCGGGAAACAGTAAAAATTGTTTTGGTGGTTGTCACAGCACGCTTCATTTATGGAACATGATATAAATCATACTGGTTTTTTTAGGGTTATGCTTTATTCTTTTTTCCGTTTGTCAATTGGAGGCATTTCATTTTTATGTCGATAATCCCATTCTGTATTGCCAATATTCCCACTTTTACCAACACTCTTTAAGTAAGCAACAAATTGATTAATTCCATTGTGGGTATATACATCGATGTCATTATAACCAGGTTTGGTTTTCGCAAACTTTTGCGCTTCGATACGAGCTTCTTGAAACGGTGTTCCGTGGTACATTTTATAATTGGCTACGAACATTCCAGTTCGGTCGGCACCGTGAATGCAGTGTACGAGTTGAATGTGTATTCTGCTATCTTCTCTAGGTTGTTGGTGAGCCTGTGATACTTTTTCAATTTGATGCGGTAAATGAGTCCATGTTGAGTAATAAGGGAAAGCGCGTTGATACCAGCCCTGAACTTTTTCAGGTAAACACTGAAATGGGCTGCTTATACAACCTAAAACTGGAGCAGGCTCAAAAGAAATGGATGTTCCATATCGCTCTTGGTATTTTTCACAGGCAATTTTCATTTGCTCCCACTCTGTACATTCTCCCAATCGGTTGAGAAGAGTACGCACTGTGAAGTGAGTGTTGTACTCTGTTAACTTATTCTCACCTGTTAACTTCAATTCAGCATTTAATTTATTGAGAATTTGCTGATAGACAAACTCCCCATTTTCATCCAGTGGAATATTACTTCTTACGAGAAGGTTATTCGTTTGTTCGTTCTGTTCAACAATGGCTAATCTATCTAAGTTAAACCCATTAGGATCCATCTCCCAAACGGGTTGCGTGCAACGTCTCCATGCAGGAATTTCTCTGCTATAGAGCGTGCCTTCATCATTATCAGCAGGGCTAGACAGGGAGTCAGTCGTTACTTTAAAAAAACTGAGCAAAAATGATGAACTGGAGGACTTCATGACTTCATACCATGATTTTTCACTTACCTTTATGCCTTGTCGTGGTTTTGGCTTTGGCGGAAGGGGAGCGAAGGTTACCTGCTTTTTTGCTGGTATTGCGTTAGGCGCAGCCATTAACAGCCTCAGTTTGATTTTGGGTTTTAAATTAAGAATACATAAGTTTGGCTGTATAAATACTGTTAACTATGTGTTTTTGTAGAGGTAATGAAGGGAGGTAAAAGTAATGTGCGCTTAGGTAAGCGCACATTCAAATAAAGCGGAGGCTATTTTTCTTCATAACCATCATTATGAACATCAAACATGGCTCTTCCAGATGGATCCGCATTAGCCGCAAAGGCTTCATCCCATGCAATCGCTTCTGGTGTTGAGCAAGCTACAGATTTACCGCCCGGCACACACTTAATTGCTGTCTCTAGTGGGAATAGCTCTTCAAAAATCGAGCGATAATAATAGGCTTCTTTCGTTTCAGGTGTATTGTGAGGGAAGCGGTGCTCTGCGCTTGCCATCATTTGATCACTAATCGCTTTTTCTGCGGTTTCAACCAATGAATCAATCCAGCTGTAGCCCACTCCATCTGAGAATTGTTCTTTTTGTCGCCATAAAACTTCGTTGGGTAAATAACCTTCAAAGGCTTCACGAAGAATGTGCTTCTCAGCCTTGCCATTACCACACATTTTCAGTTCAGGATTTATAGACATGGCGACATCCATAAAGGTTTTATCTAGGAATGGTACACGCGCCTCAACCCCCCATGCTGACATGGCTTTGTTGGCTCTGGCGCAGTCAAACATATGAAGCCGTTTTATTTTTCTTATGGTTTCCTCATGAAACTCTTTGGCGTTTGGTGCTTTGTGAAAATACAAATAACCACCAAAAATTTCATCAGCGCCTTCACCAGATAGAACCATTTTAATGCCCATGGCTTTAATTTTTCTAGCCATAAGATACATAGGTGTGGAAGCTCTAATGGTGGTGACATCATAGGTTTCAAGGTGATAAATCACTTTGCGGACAGCATCAATGCCTTCTTGCACTGTGTAATGCATTTCATGGTGAATGGTGCCAATGTGATCAGCCACTAAGCGTGCCGCTTTAAGATCGGGAGCGCCTTCTAAACCGACGGCAAACGAGTGTAACTGTGGCCACCATGCTTTACTATTGTCGTTATCTTCAACACGTTTTTGTGAAAACTTTTGAGCAATTGCTGAAATAACAGATGAGTCCAAGCCCCCTGACAACAAAACACCATAAGGTACATCGGACATCATGTGTGTTTTTACTGAATGACTTAATGCATCGTGGATGTCTTTTGAGTTGCCGCTATTATCTTTGACTGCGTCGAAGTGCTCCCAGTCTCTTTGGTAATAAGGTTTAATTTCACCTTCGGTGGAATCCCAATAGTGACCTGGGGGAAACTCTTTTATAGATGTGCAAGCAGGAACAAGTGCTTTCATTTCGGAGGCTACATAAATTTGCCCCTCTACATCGTAACCGTAATACAGCGGAATGATGCCAATATGATCACGGGCAATTAAGAAGCTGTTTGTTTCTGTGTTGTATAGTAAAAATGCAAACATCCCCTCAAGCTTGTCTATAAAGCCATTACCTTCTTGCTCGTATAAAGCCAAAATGACTTCACAGTCTGAACGCGTTTGGTAAGGGTAATCTGGGGTAAGTTGCTCTTGCAATGTCTGGTGATTATAAATTTCGCCATTAACCGCCAAGATATTGGTTAGATTTTGATTAAAAAGCGGTTGAGCACCATTTTCTAAGCCGACAATCGCTAAACGCTCATGAGCTAGAACCGCATTATCATTTGACCAGACGCCAGACCAGTCTGGCCCTCTGTGTCTCATTAAACTGGATAATTCTATTGCTTTTTCTCTTAACTTTTCTGAATCAGTAGAAATATTAAGAATGCCAAAAATCGAACACATAATTCCCTGTCCCTTATTCGTAATACATTGTCCTAAATTCGCATACTCTGAGATAGATTCCAAGATAAAGTGAATAATTATTGTAATTTAAACAAAGGGTAAGTGCCTTATATGCGTTTAATCTTCTGGTCAATTCGCCATAATGCTAAGAAGGGAAGTTGAATGAAAACTGAAGAAATTCGTGTTTTTATTTTTTATCATTTATCGATAAGCCGCTTTAGGAATAGTATTCAGGAAGCCGAAACGTAACTTAGAGGGCATATTATGAAGGCTTTGATTCTAGTGTCTGCGTTATTTGCTACATCAGCTATGGCATCGACGTATTATGATTGGAATACCAATGTGCAAGGTGACTGGATTTATGCCACCACGCCAGACAAGTTAAACTCAAATAATCAATTAAGATTAGGATGCAGTCAGGTTCGTCAAGAATGTGCAGTCTGGCTAAACGTTAAGGGTACGAGTTGCAAGAATGATGCGAATTATAACCTTACTTATATTGATGGTTTCCCTCAAAAAGTAAAAATAAAACAGAAGTGCGTTCAAGACCAATTCCACTGGGATACCGATAATCCAAACGACTTCAAAGTCGTACAATCTATTTTCACCTCTGTAGAGCAGGCATTTCGTGAACCTAAGCAAGACGTGCGTTTTTGGCTGAGAAGACCAAGAGGAAAAATGGATTTCAGCTTAAAGGGTGGTACACAAGTGATCATGAAACTGCTTCCTTCTGGTATGAAGCAGAATAACTTCAATTCTATTGCTCGTTAAGAATAGAGGGTAGGTAATCTTATGAAAAAATTATTATTTGTCTTAGTGTTTATGTCCTCACCTGTTCTTGCTGATGAGCCTGTTCATCAATATGGTGATTGGTTAGTCACTCAATCGGATCAATTAAACACAGCACTTACAAGCTCGACGAATCATGATAGCCGTTTTATTGTTCTTCAATGTGGTGTTGATCATAAAAATTGTGTGCTCGCCTTTACTGATCCCTACGGTTGTAATGAAGGTGCGGTTAACGAAGTCGCGCTAACGGTAGACAAGCACTATTTTGGCATTTCAACAACATGCACTGGTAATGGCTGGAAGGCTGATGCATCACAGCTATATAACGGGGAGGTTTTTGGTGCGCTAAAAGAAGCGAAATCATCTCTTACTGCAAATTTTGGCTACGGGATCATTAGTAATTACAGCATTAATGGCTTAAGTACAGCTTTGAATATTATTGACGGACAGCAAAGTAATTTTAGTTTTTAAAGATGAACGTTTCGCTTTTTCTTATTTTCAAATTAACTGCGAAGTATCTGGTGTATTAGGGTGTGTGACGAATGAAAAATATCTTTCTAAGTGTATTAGTGGTCATTTTCCCATTAATGGCTAATGCTGCAAATAGTAAATATGGTGATTGGATGGTAGTGAGTTCAAGTCAAACTGTGACTGCTTCATCTCAGTCGACTAATCAGCCGAAAAGATCTCTTATCTTCACGTGCGGTGTGAACGGTAAAAGCTGTTCTATTTCCATTACTGAGCCTAGTGAATGCAAGACAGATGGAGTCAATGAAGTCGCACTTTTAGCTGATGACAATTATTTTCCTCTGTTGATGAAGTGTAATAATAACCAGTTGAGTGCGTCGTACTCTCAACTGGATATGGCTATGGTTTTTGATGCTCTTAAAGATGCAGCATCTGTTCTGAATATCAGATTTTCGGATGGAGCAAGTAACGATTTTAGCCTTAAAGGTTTAGGTAAAGCAGTCAATGTCCTTGAAGGGCATCAAAACAACTTTAGTTCTTGAATGTTAGGGGCTGTTATTTCGATACTCCATTTTACATATAGAGAGAAAAGAGTATGAAAGGATTAATTCTAACTCTGTTAATGGTCATGTCTCCAGCCATGGCAAATAGTGTTGGTGAGCGTTTTGGCGATTGGAACGTTACTACTTCCGCAACCGCTATAACGGCCCATTCAACATCTACGAGTCAACCTAAAGGCGGGCTCAGTTTTGTTTGCAGTGCAGATCATCAAAATTGTTTCATTCTATTTTCTGCTCAGAAACCATGTAAGAATGGCACTCAATTACCTTTGTATCTAAAGATAGATTCAACAGATGGTTTTCTTGGTGTTACTTGTGTAGGTAGGCATTGGAAAGCATCAGGCTACCCCATACCATTTATTCAAACAGTATTTGATAAGCTTCTGAGTACTAAGCATCCTTTTTCAGTAACGCTTAATCATTCAAGTACTTATTTTAACGAGCGGAGCGAAAATCTCGGGGGCTTGCCCCCGTGCTGGATAGTGTAGACTGGGCGGTTCCCAGTCTATATTATCCTGTATATGGAACTTCAAAGAAATTCACATCACGTTTACCGATTAA
>NZ_ML014815.1 GCF_003675895.1 Parashewanella curva | reverse complement strand
GCAACTGAAGATGTGATCAGAAAGTATGTTCAAGAACAGTTGGCAGAGTTAGACAAAAAAGAGAAAAGTGCAGATCAGCTTGGACTGTTCAAATAAAACTCGGTTGCTTGCGGCCGAGTTCCTTTATCATTTAGTTAAATTATCTATGTTTATCTTTTAAATCAAGCACTTTAATTAACCATGCTTTAATTTAGATTGCGTGAAAGAAGGAAAATTTCCTCTTTTCTTGTGGAAAGCAGGAAAACTTGAGAGCTGTTATTTTATACAGTGCTGAAATAAAAATATTTTTAGTTTTTTCATTTTTTTATTACAAAAGTGATGCAAATTCAGTTGAGTTTATCGCTCAAGCTCTTCTCTATCAGAATTAACTCTTATTTTGAAGTAAGCATTTGGTTGGGGGAGTTGCCAAGGCTTTATCTTTGGTGTTGCCTCTGCCGAGATTCCAAGTTGTTCTAGCTCGTTGGCAAATTGTTCTCTCCAGATTTGTGGTTGTCCTTTTTTGATGTGAAGTCGTTTACCATTAAACCCTAAGTTTTTTACTGTTAGATGGACATGTGGGCTATCGGTATCGGTGTGCAAGGCAAATACATACTGATGATTATCAGCAAACGTTTTTTTGGCAAAAGCTCTTGCGGCTTTTTTTACGGCTTGAGGCTCTGTGCCATTTGGCATAGAAAGAATAAGGTGCGTAGTGTGCCTGGCTTTGTTTCGAGATGATGCACTGTCTTTGCACCAGTTTTTTGCCATTTGATGTAACACCTCTGGCTCTTGGTAGGTTTGACCAAGTTCGTCTTCTATTTCAAGTTTTCCGTTTCGGCTGATGTAATCAAAATGCGATTGAATATGTCCCACATTGCGACAATGACCACTGATTTTGAGCATGACTTCAGGCGCTTTAAATCTGGCACGCTTGTTTTGACTAATGCGATTAGCTTTGTGATGAACAGAACCTCTGAGTAAGTCAGTATCAAAAGTGCTATTCATTGTTAATTCCCCAGCGACGTTGATTTTGACATAGAAGTTGGTAAACCTTATCAGTGTGTTTATTGATTCTGGTTTCTAGCATTTCAATCATTTCTCTTGTGATTTTATCGCTATACCTAAATTCAATATTAAGCACTCGTGCGATTTGATTGAGATTACGACCGATGGCTGCTAGCTGTCGATTGGAATCTCTAAGTTCAGACATTTCATCTTTGGTTAATACAGGTTCTCTAATTAAGTTTGCCATTACTGCTGAAGTGACCCAGCTGGTTTGACTCAAGTAGCCTTCTGCTTGAACTAGTGCATCAAGTTTTTGAACATTTTCAGTTGAAAGGCGGATGGTAATTTTATTGGTTCTGCACTGTTTTGTTTGGCAGGCATTAGCGGCTTCTGGTGCAACTTTGTGTATCATCATTCGTAGCATTTCAGCTTCGCTCATGCTGTGAGACTGACAAAACTCCTGCCAGTTGTGTTTTTCATTATTTGAAAGTACGGCTTCTGTTTTTGGCATGATGATGCTCTTTAAATGCATGATTCTTCATACTAGCGATTAAAAAGGTGGTGGGGCTTGTATGTTGTTTGATAAATATACAAAGGAAGCGACTTTTCTTACTCAAAACTGACAAACATGCAAATGCTGGCACGATTGCGGGTAAATGCCATCAATTTGCGAATCCTGCATTAGTAATTAAAAGCTCTGGTTGATATAAAACTTGTAATTTCTTTAATGGGGATTTGCTATGGGTAATCGTCTCAAAAGACAAAAAAGGGCAAAACAGAAAGCTAAAATGTCCAGAGTTCAAAAGCAACATCAGCTTGAATTTAGAAGCAAGCTCAATGATATTAGCTATATTTCCCCCGAGCTTGAATTTATCTTTGAAGGACTCGTTGAGCACGGCGACAACCTCTATTCTCTTGTTCCTCAAATGAAGCTATTTGTTAGCAAAGGAGGAGAGTCGGGTCATAATTTAATATATAGCACTGCAATGATGTTTTCTTTATATATGTGGTGGAAGCATTATTCTAGCGATGTGGTGTATATTCCAACCGTTGATTCGCTGGCTGATGGATTAGTGCATCAGCCAGAGTTCTTAAAATATTTTGATTAAATCTGAGAAGAATATTTTTGCTGTTCTTTCTCATGCAACTTGTGAGGAAATAATTGAGTGTAGACTTGCCATAAGATATTGAGGTTACGGTGGCCAGTTACTTGTGCGACTTCTTCAATGCTGTAGCCTTTTTCAAAAAGCCTGCTGGCACCTTCTCGGCGTAAGTCGTGATAGCGAAGATCGCTTATTCCTAATTGATTTCGTACTCGTTGAAACCCTGCGGTGACAGATCTTGAGTTATAGGGAAATATAAGTTCATCATCTTGAGGCTGCCTCATCACGATATCAAATGCACCACCTAACAGTGGCACAACAAGATGATTGCCTGTTTTTTTACGAGGGTCTTTTCTGTCACGCACTAAAATTGTTTTGTGCTTAATATTAAGGTCCTCCCAACGGAGTGAACAAACTTCTCCAATTCGCATACAACTTAAGATACTGAAATCCAGAATATCAATATATGGAATACGGCAGTGTCCGTTTGGTCTATATGCCATGCGTCGTTGCAAACCCGATTTTAAATTTTCAATTTCGACTCTTGTTGGTCTGCGAGTTCGTTGCTGGCTTTTACCGATCAGCTGCATTTCAATGAGGATAGGTACGGCTTCTTCGAACACTTGATGATTGGCGGTGATGTTCCATACGGGCTTGGCTTTTTTCATGACACTGCGAAGATAGGCAATATCATGGTAAATAGTAGCAGGTGAGGTTCCAGCATTTTTTCTATTCAGACAGTGTTCGATAATGTCGCTGGTTTTAAGTTCATTACAATTGATTCGGCTAATGTCGCAATCCATCAACATCATGATCACGTAGCGTTTGGTTCTGCCAGTATTTTCCCAAAGTGAATGGTTTTCATAGTAAAGATTAAGCAGTGCCCCAAGGGACACCGTTTGAGTAGAGTAAGGTGTCCCATTGTCGAGGGCTTCACATCTTAGCTTTCCCCAATTAGTTGCCAGTTCTTTTTTACTGAATGTCTGAGACTCGGTATGTATAATAACGCCAGACTTTTTGAGGCGTACTTTACAGCGATAGCGAATATCACCGTTTGCTTTGTTACGTTTTTCAATAGTAAAGGAAGCCATTTTTGTGTCCCCATTTGTTCAAATATACTGCATTTGTCCTACCCGTCCGTGGGGCACATATGGGACACCTTAGCTTAAAACTTAACGAATTTATAGGCATTTCAGAGCATTCTAATTACCATGCAACAAATTGAGAAAAGTAGCATTAAGCCAGATACACCAAGGGTTTCCATCAATCGAACATTCAGTATTGCGCCGATGCTGGATTGGACGGATCGTCATTACCGATACATGGCGCGGCTTATGTCTAAACAAGCTTTGCTTTATACCGAAATGGTCACAACGGGGGCGATTTTACATGGTAAAGGTGATTATCTTGCGTATAACGACGAAGAACACCCTTTGGCTTTACAGCTTGGGGGCTCAAATCCTATCGACTTAGCAAAGTGTGCTCAAATTGCGGCTGAACGAGGGTATGATGAAATTAACCTCAATGTAGGTTGCCCGTCAGATCGAGTTCAAAATGGGCGCTTTGGTGCGTGCTTGATGGCTGAGCCTGAATTGGTGGCTGAATGCGTCGATGCCATGAAACAAGTGGTAGATATTCCGGTTACGGTAAAAACTCGTATTGGTATTGATGAACAAGATAGTTATGAATTTCTAACGACTTTTGTTGAAACAGTAAAAGAAAAAGGCTGTGAGGAATTTATTGTTCATGCACGAAAAGCGTGGCTTCAAGGCTTAAGCCCAAAGGAAAATCGAGAAATACCTCCATTAGATTACCCAAGGGTGTATCAATTAAAGCAGGATTACCCTGAGATTCATATCAGTATTAATGGTGGCATTTTAAATATCGATGAGATGAAGCAGCATCTTGAGCATATTGATGGTGTGATGGTAGGGCGTGAAGCTTATAACAATCCCTATATATTAAGCCAAGTAGATAATAAGCTTTGTGGTCAGCAAAGTGAGATTATGAGTCGCGAACAAGTGATTGAGCAAATGTTGCCTTACATTGAAGCTCATGTACAACAAGGTGGACGTTTAAACCACATTACTCGCCATATGATTGGTTTATTCCAAGGGCTACCGGGTTCACGTCAATGGCGTCGCCACTTGAGCGAAAACGCACATAAAGCTGGTGCTGGTATTGAAGTTGTTGAGCAAGCATTCGCTAAAGTATCTGTCTAATTTCAGTTAGTGAAAATGGCTAAATTAGCTGGTTATTTTCACTAACCCTTCTTAATTGATTTTCATTTTACTCGTTCAGCCTCTTGTTTTTTGAAGTTAAATTTTCCTTTCAAATCAATGTCTTGCAGCCTCCTTTAAAATGTTGGCACGGCACTTGATATATCCATTGTGAATGTGGACATTTATTCAAGCAAAAGGAAATACACAATGAAAACGTCAGTTACGATAAAAGGAATTACTGCAACTGTTTTGACATTAGGTTTGCTAGGAACAGCACAAGCTAATGATTTTACAACTGAGTTAAGCAAATCAGTGAAAATAGATTTTACTGAGTACACTGTTGAACTAATTGAAAACATCAAGCAAGAAATGCAGTTGTCATTTGAAGCACAACTGGCTGCAATGATGACAGAACTTCAACAGCAAACTGCTTCGATTCATTTAGAGGAATCAAAACAAGTAAAAACTGAGGTTGCCAATGTTGAGGAGTCAAAATAATGGAATTCTTTACTCCTTCTCTAGCCGCATTGATGATGGCGCCAGTGATGAGTTTTGTACTGGCCGCCAGTGTAATGATGCTGGTTAACATGTTTAATTTAAGAGGGCAGCAGTGATGCTAGATAACATAATTAAGCTATTAAAAAGTAATCGATTGATATTTGGTACTGCCACAAGAGTGTCTGAACGTTATTGCTGGCCAGTACTATGGACCAGAGTGTTATGGTTACTATGTGCGATATTCGCGCCTTTCTTCGCATTGTTATCCTATATTGTTGTCGCTGTGGTGTTGCCTTCAGATGAACGCAGGTAGCACCATGAGTCGACGTGTATGGCCGTTCTTAATTAATGGGATCACAGAGACAGGTGGTATCGTTGCTTTTTTTGTGGCCTTTGGCTGGTTACTTTTGCCTAGTGCTCAACAGTTGACCCAATGGCAAATGAATATAGAGCAGTGGACGTTTGCTCTAGAGTCTACTAACTTGCTAGGGTTATCGCCTTGGATATTATTTGCTGCAATGGTGTTAGCGTTCAGCGTTGTGGTTTTTATATTGTCAGGGTTAACATTTTTGCAATCACTGGCGGTAGTGAGCATTACATTCGCAATAGTCGCGCTTGGTTATGCCTATAGCCCCATTGGATTAGGTGTTGTATTGCTTCTGGTAGTTGGCATCGCTTTATGCTGTTTACAGCGCTGAGTTAAATTCAGCTTACCTCATCATTTTTCTTTACTCTCTGTGTACCATCATTACCACTAATATTATTGTCGGTGCCACCTCTGATAAGGTATTCTGTCTGCTACAAAATTGAAGAGTCAATGAGAAAAGCCGTACCTAGGGACGGGTTTCTTGAATTTAGATATTGAAGAGCGAGGTTAAGACATTGATTAATGGTGTAAAGCGAGCATTTTACGTACTTATTTTTTTCGGATTTGTTTCTAGCAGTTGGGCGGCGAATATTGAGTTAATATCGGGTCACGTTCGAGCCATGCCATCGAGTGTTCCGAATACCGCTGCTTATTTTAAAGTTGTAAATCATGGCAAGGCAGTCAAGTTGGTTTCTGTTGATACGCCTGTGGCTAAAGAAGCACAATTGCATACCTTACTTGATGATAATGGTGTAATAAAAATGCGCCAAGTTAAGAACTTTGCACTAGGAGCTCATTCTACGCTAACCCTCAAGCCATCAGGCGATCACATCATGATCCTTGGGTTGAAAAAGCCTTTAGCGGTAGGGAGCCGAGTAGCGTTAACCTTGAATTTTAGTGATGGTAGCTCTAATACCATTACTTTGCCAGTACAAAAAGTATCACGCACATCTGAGAAGCAAGAGCACTCAGATCATAGTCACCATCATCACTAATTTTTGGAGATAGTTGAATGACAATAAATTGGGATCGCAAACTGGCCAAACGAATAGGTTGGGTGTTAGCTGCTGTAGTACTGTTGAATGTCATTCTGAGTATTTGGTGGAGTGTCGAGCCAGATCCGATTCAACCTAAAATGAAAAAGGCGGCATCGGGCCATTTAATTGTAGGTTATGCCACCACCACATCATTAATCGACACTGTAAATACTTTATTGGATAAGCCCGGAGGCTGGATTTCCAACGATCCGTTGCCGCCATCCGTATTTATGGACAATATGCCAGCATTTGAATTTGGGGCATTAGAACAGATCCGAGATTTATCTCGAAGCTTGCGGACTGACTTCAGTCGCTCTCAATCGCAATCGATCGAAGATAAAGACCTAAACGAAGCACAAGCCAAGTTTAATATTGATCATACTAGTTGGTTGATACCAAGGCCTGAAACGGAATATAAAGATGGTGTGAAGCATGTCGAGTGGTATCGTGCCAAGATCAGTGATCCTAATAATCCTGATGCTCAGTTTTATGCTCGTGCAGATAATTTAAATGAATGGTTAAAGCAGGTACAAAAACGCTTAGGGAGCTTATCGCAGCGTCTTTCAGCCAGTGTTGAAACCGAACGCGAAAATACTGATCTCGCTGGCGATACAGCGGCCACGCAAACCACACCGACTCATGAAACCCGAGTAGTGAAGACTAGCTGGTGGAAGATTGATGATGTCTTTTATGAAGCTCGCGGTAGTAGCTGGGCGTTGCTAAACTTTATGCGTGCCATTGAAGTGGATTTTGCTGACGTGCTGGCAAAGAAAAATGCTCAAGCGAGTGTTAGACAGATTATTCGAGAGTTGGAAGCTACGCAGCAAACGGTTTACAGCCCGATGATTTTAAATGGCAGTGGGTTTGGAATGTTAGCCAATCACTCATTAGTGATGGCTAATTATATTTCTCGTGCCAATGCCGGAATTATTGATTTAACTCATTTGTTATCACAAGGATAGACATGAAAAAGCTATTGTTAGTTACAACATTATTGGCGTGCAGCTCAGCGCAAGCGGCTACTGTATTAGGCGCAAAGGTTGGTATTGATGGTTGGAATGCAAAAACATCTGGCGGCGTTGCTACTGCCAACAATAATGAAGTTGATTACAAATTTGATGATAAAACTCAAGGTCGCATTTGGGCGGCGGTTGAGCACCCTGTACCGTTAATCCCAAACGTTATGCTTAGTGCAAATCGTATCAAGATGGACGGTAAGCAAGGCGCGAGTACCGTTAACGCTGACTTAAGCAGTATTGATGCAACGGCGTATTATGAATTACTGGATAACGATCTGGTATCATTAGATGCGGGCATTACTTTCCGTAAATTTAATGGTGAGTTTGGTTTTTCACCAACAAGCAAGGTCGATTTAGATAAGCATTTGTGGATGGGATATGGCAGTGCTAGCGCAAGCCTTCCGGGTATCGATTTTTTTGCATTTGCTGATCTGCAAGTAGGGTTAGATGAAAGCAAGGTTTACGATGGACAAGTTGGTCTTGGTTATGAAATTGATGGTCTGGCGTTAGATTATCGCTTCCGTGCAGGTTACCGTGAATATAACTTTGACGTGAATCGTTTTTCTGGTGTGAATGCTAACTTGAAAACTAATGGCGTATTCTTAGGGTTAGAAATTGATTTTTAATTGAAAACCAAAAGTATCGGATGAAAGGGGCGTTAGCCCCTTTTGTGTTTAATAGCCTTTCTCAAAATCAATCAAATAATTAAGTGATTGATTTTCTATCCAGCGTAAGTAATTTTCAGCAAACACTTCTATGACAGCTTTAGGAAAACTAGGTGCCGCAACATGAGGGGTTAAAATAGCATTATCAAGTTGCCATAGCGGATGTGATGCAGTTAATGGCTCATAAGGAAAGACATCAAGTATCGCGGTTTGCTTAGGTTGTTGGTTCAGTTGATTTGCCAATGCATCAATATCTACCGCATCACCACGACCGATATTAAATAAAATGGCATCAGCTTTGAGTAAAGCCAATCGACTTTGGTTGAGTAGGTTTTTGGTTTGCGGGGTTTTGGGTAAAATGCTCACTACCACATCTGCAAGAGGAAGTTCATTGTCCAGTTGTGCCAGTGGGACAATGTTGTCGAAATGAGGTCGTGCTTGTCCTAACTGATTAACGCCAATGACCTCCATGTCAAAATGCTGAGCCGTTGAAGCCAAATGTTGCCCGATACTACCCGCACCTATGATCAATATTCGTTTACCCGCGATTTTATCATCAATAACAGGTGACCAAACTTGCTTGAATTGACTACCAGCATAATGCTGATGATTACGATAAATGGAAAGCAGATACCCAAACACATATTCGCTCATCAAAGGGCCAAACGAGCCTTGAACATTGGTTAATTGGTAGTTAGAACGATTAAATGTTGGAATTAAAGCGTCAACACCTGCGTATGTAGATTGCAACCACTGTAATTTTTTAGCGCCAGAAATCAGCGGAGCGGCGAGAGGTGGATCGGCAACCCAAATATTGGCTTCACTGATTTGGTGAGGTGAATCATCTAAAATCTTAAGACCGGGGAGATCGCATTGAGATAACTCATTTAAATAAGCGTCATTATCGGCCGTCAACAGTAGTAGTTTCTGCATACGCTTTTATCCACTCCAATGCTTTATCAGGGTAATCACAAAAAATCCCAGCTAACCCAAGATCTAAAACAGTGTTTATATCATCTTTTTCATTAACGGTGAAAACGTGAACCTTGGTAATTGCTTGTAATTGTTCAAGCTTTTTTGGGTTTTGCTTGAGCATATTTAAAGAAACATGAATGGCATCTGGCTGAAGTGCGTCAATCACTTGATTAAAAGTATCTGGAAATTCATGGTATAGCGGCGCGATTCGCACATTGGGTAGAGCTTGTCGAACTTGTAGCAAGGCTTGATGATCAAAAGATGAGATCAATAGTTCAGATGGTGTAAAGCCAAACTCTTGCTCTAGCGACGGGTATAAGTCTATCAGTGGTTGATAGGTGTTCGGCCCTTTCAGCTCGATATTGACCTCGCAACCTTTAAGTAATGCTAATACATCGATCAACGTGGGGATACGTTCGCCTCGCACTGTCAGACCACTGAGTTCATTTAAACTGGTGTCAGCAATGGCTTTATCAATTTCGGTGAGTCTTTTTAAATTTTCATCATGAAACACCACTAACTGATCTTCGACGTTGTATACGTCTAGTTCAAAGCTAGTGGCGCCTTGTTCCAGAGCTGTAGCGAACGCCTTTAACGTGTTTTCAGGCTCATAGCCACTGGCACCTCTGTGGGCAAAAACGGTTAAACTCATTTAATCACTCCAGTTGGCTCTTTCATTGATTTCATGTGGATTTCTAATTGCGGATAGGATAGCACCAGATCATTATCTTTTAGTGACTGTGTAATGTGCTTATGGAGTTCATGGCGAAGCGGCCAGCGGCTGGCCATATCAGTAGCAAAAGCACGGATTTCATAGTCTTGAGTGTGAGCACCAAAACCAGAAAACCAAACTTCAGGCTCAGGTGTTTCAAGGGTGTGCTTACACTCTCGTACCGCTTGATATAAAGCGGCCTCGACTTTAGCAGGATCGGAATCTCGAGCGACTGATACTTGAATCGTAACCCGAGTAATAGGATCTGAGAGTGACCAGTTGACTAACTGCTCAGTAATAAAAGCCTTATTGGGCACAATGATCTCTTTTCGATCCCAATCGATGATGGTGGTAGCTCGAATTTGAATTTTGCTGACTGTGCCAGTTAAGTCTCGAATGGTAACGGTATCGCCAATACGTACAGGTTTCTCAAATAAAATGATCAAACCGGAGATAAAGTTGGCAAAAATCTCTTGTAATCCAAAACCTAAACCAACAGATAACGCGGCGATGAGCCATTGCAGTTTGGACCACTCAACGCCAAGCGTGTTAAATCCGATCAGCATACCGATCAGTAATACAAAATAACGACTGACTGTCGTTATAGCAAAACCTGTTCCTGATGTTAACTCTAGCCGCTGTAAGATGGTGAGCTCTAGTAAGCCGGGCAAATTAGCTGCAATCATCATCGAAAAGCCAAATACAACAAGGCCATAGAGTAAGGTTTTTAAGGTAACAGGCACGGACAATCCATCGACGTTAGAGTGCCATAAGGTAATGCCATCGAAGAATGAGAATAGTGCTAAATGAGTTTGAGTCCAAAGGCCAATTAGCCCAGCGCATAGCCCAAGGATCAGTAACGAGCGCACTAAGCCAAGCGATTGACTCGAAATGGTTTCTAAATCAACGATAGGCTCTTCATAAAACTCTGAACTATCAGGGTTTTGTGAGGTGTCTCCTCGCTCACGCTGAGCTAAAATCTCAGCCCGTTTTGCTTTGGCTCGATCGAAGGCAATACGACGACGTTCGATCAACATCCAACGTTTAATTAATTGATATGCGAGTAGAACACCCAGTGCCATGAATACAGAAAATAGCAACTGAAACAGCATTTCATAAGCGGTAAAGTAATAGCCAGTAAACGCTAATACAGCCGCGGCTAATGGCGCTAATTTAAGGAGCTGCCATAACGTGCGTTGTAATAATCGAGTATTGGTTGTTTCTGACTGCTGCTTGTAATGCTCCATTAATCGGTGTTGATGGCGGACTAGATAAAAAAGCTGGAAGCACAGCAAAATGAATGCACCACGACCAATACTGTTTTTGAGCAAAGGCAGCTGTATGTATTGGCTGAAACCAATACAGGCAATTAAGCCTAAATTGAGATAGTAAAAGCGTTTAAAGTAACCGTAGCCACGAGCAATCATCTCTGCTGGACGTTTAAAGTGAGCGACCAATAACCCTTCTGGCAAACTGATGACATAAATGACTCGATGCATTAAATAGAATAGTCCGATAGTCAATATGGCAGCGCCACTTGCATGGATTAATGCTATGGGTGATAGCAGCAGTAAATAGCCTGCTAAGATGATGGATGTGGGTTTGATCAAGCTGTAAAAAATCGTGATAAAAAGCGTATGCAATGTATAGGTAAAACTGTCTTGAGTTACATTGCCCACACTACCTAAGTTCTTTCTTAACAGGCTGCGAAAACGATTGCGGATCAAATCCTGTGCAGCTAAGCAAACCGTGAGAACAATCAGCCACCATAACCAGTGCTGGCTTTGTTGGTTGATGTTTTGAGTCAGCTGCCCAACATAATCTTGTTCAACTAACCACTGGACGCTCAGGCCGATATCAATTAACCATTGTTTATTAATAATACTGGCATTGGGTAACCAAAATAGCTGCTCATTAAGCATGCTTGTTAGCTGGGTATGCTGCTCAGTTAATTGACGATAGCTGACAGTAAGTTTGTCGAGCTCCTGTAAATATTGTTCGTAGTCTTTGACCAGCTGCGACAGTAGGGATTGTTGAGCAGAAATACCATTATTGATGATGATTGAGCTGGGTATTTGATTTTCTATGCGATGCTGATTGTCGCTAACTATCTGCTCTAATTGATAATGTTCAAGTCTTGCATCCGCAATGGTTTGTTCTAATTTACTGAGATCGGGTGGTTTAGGAAGGCTGTCTAACGTTTGGATAAAATGTTCACCAAATACAGCGTTGAGCCGACCCCAAGACAATTGCTCTTGAATTTCGCCGATTTGCTTAGCTTGTTTTTGATATAAACTTTCCGCTTGCTCTTGTTGTTTGACAACTTGGTTTATTTGAGTAATTAAATTGACTAATTGCTTGGCAAGTTTTTGGTTTTGCTTATTGAGCTCTAGCGATAGTGGATTTGATTGACTATTGGGCTGTTGAATATTTTGGGCGATAGTCAATGCAGTTTGTTTCTGCCTTGCCAAAATCATGTGCTGATTAAGTGATTCAATCAATTGCTCTTGGTTGTGTTGCTTAAGTTGCAGCAGTTGCAGACGAAGCTGTGCCAAATTTAATCGATTAGGGATACTTGAAAGCTCAGAGTCCAGCGTTTCTATCTGCTTTTGATATAACTGACGTTGAAGTTGTGCGAAAGCATTATTATTGGATAGGTGAGAGCTGGTGACTTTTTTATGTTGGTTTAATCGTTCACGCGCTTGTGTAATTTCTTTGGGTAATTGGTTACGTCTTGAAATTAATTCATTGATATCTTGAGAAAGAACACTTTCTTGTTCTTTAAGGCGATTCATGATTAAGTTTGCAGAAATGACTTGCTCAGATACATTTGTGTCTAAAATCGTTAAAGCCTTTTGTTTCTCTTGGATGATTTGCTGGTTTATCTGTGATTTTTCTTTTTCATAATTAAGTAAAGCCTGCTGGTAGGCTTGCGTTTGTTCGGCCAAAATTTGGATCTGATTATGAATATCTTCAGGTACATTCAGGTCCTGTGATTGTTGCGTTTGGGTTAACGAGGCTCTAGATGAAATAGGCAGTAGGTTATTAGCAGTACTCGAAAATGAACTTAGCCAAAAGCAAATAATTATCAATAAACTAAGGTTACGCAACATGAGAGTGATACAAATAAAGAAAAGTACACCTTATCTTAGTGAATAAGTATCAGTTTTGGTATGACTTTTTTGTTGCAAAAGAGTGAAATAAAACGGGAGCTTAATATTACAAATAGCTCTTAAAATGGAGGGGGAACACAATTGATATATTCTGGTTGTCTATATGCTCTAATATCGTCACCTGACAAGTAACTACTTGGTATCACAGGGTTGCTGGGGATGATAAGAGCGTCAGGGACGACTTCTTTTCCTTGTTTTAATCCTTGCATTCGGAGTGCATCCACTGTGGCTGGAAACCACTTTTCACCTACACGAAGCTCAACAATTAGGTCTCCATTTTTAAACTCCTTACCTGTTATGCAACACCTTTCAAATGGCATTAAATCAGACGTAAAAGGTGATTGAACCCTTTCTATTTTTTTTGCTACTTGTTCCATTAACTTAGAGGCTGCTGTGCGATGTGTTTTTTGTAAATGTTTCTTCGTCAACCGTATCGAGTATGGCCTGATTGATGCCTCTACTTTTTTATTTTTAAACACAATGGCATCATCGCCAGATGGTCGCCCCCAATGCTCAAGCAAAATAAAGTAAACATAAGGGCGATGAGCGGCAATGATGGCGAGATCCATCAGCATATGTATTTCTTCATTATCTTTTGCGTAGATGTTTGTTGGATCATTCGGCAGCAATTGATGGTTATACATTAATGCTTTAAAAGCAGTCTGATACTCCCTATGACAAGATGCATCTGTTGTTTGGATATAAGTTAAATATTCATCGGCAGAGATACGCTTTTCAGATGACGGTTTCGCATGATTTAAACGAGCATGCCAATAGTTGACGCCTTCCTTTTTCATACTGTTTGAAGGGCTTATTGTGGATAGTTGTCGCATATTTACGGAGCGTACGTGGTCATAGCGACTGGATAAAGGTACTTGCCTATTTTCTGCGTTAGAGATGAGTGCTTGATTAAGTTGTGGATTGTTAATCCATGCTTCAATTTTTCGAAATCTCGCTCCTACATGAGGATTGAGTATAAAGTGATTCAATCGGCTATATTCTTTTTTTCCTTGCTTTGAATCATTTGTTAACTCGAATAGTCTCATTTGTCCTTTATGGTTGTTGGCAATATAGCACTTTCCTCCTAATTCAAATTCATGGCTAGGTTTAACGAATAAACCTTCTTTAGGGTAGTGGACTGTTTGTGGAATTAACCAATGAAGAAGGGCTGAAGCCATTAGTTCTTTCTCATATTGCTATGAACTTATCGGCATACTACCAATAATTGATTTTACCAAATAATTAAAATTTATTTATGAGCGTTAAGGCGTTAAGAAAAGTTCAGAGGATTTAAAACGATTTCACTTGCTGTTTTTATGAGTTAAACAGCTTTAATAAGAGGTTTGTTGTCAGGGTTTATTCAGTTCATTCATGCTTCACTTTAATTACCTTTCTTTTTATGCGGTGTGAGCGTCATATGGGATCGCAACTAGCACCACCTTTAATGGTAAATCCTTCGGTTACTTCTCTACTAAATAGCTGTGAATCGACAGGGGAGCACTCGATCGGTGAAGCAACTTTTTCATCTGGTGGCGTTTTATATTCTGTAAATGATGCACCACCAGATTATGATTCGTGTTTGCTTTCAACATTATCAAGGGTTGATGGACCACCTCCTCTCCATGCCAATAATGATCCCCTTTTTTGTGCCCAAGCAACAGATTTTTATTCACGCCAAGGCAGCAGCGTGCATGGAGCAACTCCGCACAAGTGTGCAGGTTATCAATTTGAATTTAAAAGCAGTGGCAGGCTATCAAGGTTCATTGGCGTGTTCAGTGAAGCTCATTCGAAGTATGAGGCAGAAATTAAATGTTCGGCGTATCCCTTGTTGAGGTCCAGCCCAGGAGATAAACCTAAAGAAATATTTTTGAAAATGACCATTGAAAACAAAACAGAGCATGTTCCGGTGAAGGTGGAGTGGGTGCAAGTCGGCTGCTCACCTCATGACAAGCAGTGTCAAGTTAGCTTGGTTAAACCGAAATCCAAGTGGTCATTAAGAGGTGATGTTGAGCGCGGGTTCATTAAGCAACTAGATGAGGAAATGCGGCATTTTGGATATGGCATGGTTCCAGTATTGATGAATTGCTATCACAGGGTTTATTTTCATGAGAGTGGTACATATCAATTGTCTCCTTTTTCTTTTCAAGAGGGAGTGGCCGAAGATATTGCTGTACTCACAAAAATACTTGAACCAATGGGGTGGTATAAAGTTGCAAGAGCCATTGGATTAAGCTTGTCGGAGATACAAAAAATAGACAGGAGTGGAAGCAATGAATTGAAAATGTTGAAAACCTTTAGGCAGCTTTCAAAAACGGAGCAAAGACTGCCATGGCAGCAACTCTTCAATCTGCTGAGTGACATACCTGGGTTGGAGCATGATGCTGAATTTCATCGAGCGGCAAAGTTATTTAATGTGAGGCTGCCATCTCATTGGACATTATTACCAGAGATCCCAAAATACCATAGGCATATTCATACTAACCTTCTTTGTAGCTATAAAGTGCCTGCTCCTACTCTTGAAGAACCCGAAAAAATTCATCTTTCGTTTTCCCACAAATATTTTATAACTGAGATTTGTTTATTATTGGGTATAAGTCGAGATGAGTTTAAGGCAAAGGCCGATGAAATCTCCAATAATTTACGCCTAAAAGGAAAAGTAGAAACAATCAATGAGGAATTGTATGTTCATTTAATTCAGCAACATCTAGATTCATCGCCGATGACATGGGAGCAATTATTTCAGGTTCTTGAAGATATTCCTGCTTTGGACAATGAAAAAGGGCTTGCAAGAATGAAAACGGAAATGGGCTTCCCACAAACGGAGGTGGATAAGGAAAGTGAACTTGAGAAGCTAGAGTTATACGCTTACGAGTTGATTGATTATTCTACCTTATACCGTCAACCATGGCGAAGAGTGTTCATTGGGTTAGTGGAAGCGTTAACCCCTTATTCTGAGAGGTTAGCTGAAGCATTAGACATTCCCATTAGCACCTTATCCACTGATGTGTTTAGTCAACAACCTAAGCAACTGGTGTTTAATTTGATAGAGAGAAAATCTGAGCAAAGTAAATTTACCTTAAGACAATTGGCTGAGGTGGTATCAAGTCTTGAAGATATGCAATACAGCGCAGTATTGCAGGATTTTTGCCGATCGTTGAAAGTAGATATAGTAGCCCAATAAACCGATATTGCTCAGGTTTATACCTATTTCCAACTGAGGGGGGATATTTTTCTATTGCTTACATTGGGTATGTTGGCTGGACGATAAGGGCGAATGTCGAATGGAGAAAGTCGTGCGCCATATACCTTTGGATTAGTGGCTGCTCCTATTCCGCGTTTCGCGACATTGTCTGCACGAAGACCTCTAGTAAGAACCACTTGCGTAGAGGCTGGATACCATTTACCTTGTAGTCGAATTTCAATAACGTTTTCGCCTTCTTGAAATGGTTTTCCTGTCAGGCAACATGATTCTGTGGGCAAATGACTTGTTACGTATTGAGAGGATGAAGTATGAACTTTATCGAATACAGATTCGGTTAACCGACATGAAGCAATCCTAAAAGCTTTATCAAGATCCTCAGCGTTAAAACTGATTTGCCATTCACTTACTTCTGCTGTCTGTTTGAGTTGGTGAACTTTTGAAGTGCGAGCTAATTTTTGTAATCTTTTTTGCTTCCCTTGCTGATGAATGAAGTCTTCTTTAGTAAGTCCCTCTGCTGCTTCTATATCTTGTTGGCTCGTATCATTCAGTACTTCATTTTGTGTATGAGAAAAGGTTAAGTTTAGCCCTATGCTTGGCTTTGAGTTAAACCTTTCGAATAGGACAAAAAAGATAAAAGGGCGATGTTCCGCAATTGTTTCAATGTCTTTTTGTAATTGTTTTTTTACTTCTTGTTTATTGCTAAGGTCTTTTGATAGTCGTTGATAGGATAACATCAAAGCGTCACACGCTGTTTCAACTTCTTTAGCACAAGGTCTTAAGCAAATTTTAATAAAGTTCAGATAAGATTCGGCCTCAATTATTTCATCGACATTCATTTCAGAATTCATTCGACAAAGTATAGTGTTTGCCCCATGTCTGAAAGATTCTTTAGTCATTTTAACAGTCTGAAATTTTTCATGGTTTTCACAACGATAAATATCACCGTAATAAGGTAAAATTTCGGGCTTTTGAGGTTGGGTTGCAGTGATTGTAATAGTCGGTTTGGGGGCGGCAAGATGGTGGTGGTTGATTTTGGGATCATTTAGCCATTGTTCAATTTTACTAAAGCGCTGTGCGACATGGGGGTGCAGTAACATAAATCGTGGACGGTAAAATGCCTTTTGTTCAGCGTGGCTTGATGGCTCGCTTTCAAAGAGTACAAACCTACGGTTCACTCGCTTGGCGATATATTCGTGACCTTGAAGCATGAAAGGGACATCTCGACGAACGTTTAAGGAATTGGGTTGCTGAATGTGGTCAGGGCATAAAAGGTTTTTTACTGCAGCTAACAAGACGTCACCATTTAACGAAAGATGGAATTTTCTTCATGTTATCAATTGTATAGCTGATATTTAAATTAATGTTTGTTCATCAAAATCGCGAAGGGGATGATTAACGGATCATTCGACCCGTTAGTTTGAAATTGTTTTGTTATCTTTTGATGTGTGCAAAAGGCTGACCCATACGAGTGGTTGCTTTTGGCTCTACGCCATCAGTAAACTTTTCAATCGCATCTTTTTCAAAACACATCACAATGGTGCTGCCGAGCTTGAAGCGACCCATTTCTTCGCCTTTTTGCAAAGTAATGGCGTCTTTACCTTCGGTGGGGTATTCCCATGTGAACACTTGCTTACCGGCTGGTGGCGTAACGGTTCCCGCCCATACGGTTTCGATACTGGCTACGATTGTCGCGCCAACTAACACCATAGCAATAGGACCAATCTCGGTTTCGAAAATGGCGACGACACGCTCGTTTCGGGCAAACAGCCCCGGCACGTTTTCGGCGGTTAATGGGTTTACTGAAAACAACTCGCCCGGTACATAGGTCATTTTCGACAGTGTGCCCGTGATCGGCATGTGCAAGCGGTGATAATCTTTTGGTGCAAGATAAATTGTCGCAAAGTCACCGTCTTTAAAACGCTCAGCATCTTGTGGCTGGTCGCCCAGTAACGCTAACGTTGAATAAGAATGGCCTTTGGCTTGGAAGATTTCACCATCTTTAATAGGGCCAAGTTGGCTTACTGCACCATCAACAGGGTGCGCCAGTATTTTCTCATCATCACAGATTGGGCGAATGCCATCCTTGAGTTCACGAGTGAAGAACAAGTTAAAGGTCTTGTATGCCTCAGGATTAGATTCTTTGGCTTCACTCATGTCGATTTTGTATTGCTTGATAAACCACTTGATGAAAAAAGCGGTCAATTTTCCTAATTGAGCGGCGGCTAATTTGCCCACCAGACGCGATAAAAAGTGCTTTGGAAGCATATACTGAATCGCAATCTTTACTTTATCCACGTTTATAATTCCTTGTTGCTGCTTGGCGCGATATCTTTGGCTAAGATGATTGTTATTGTTTATTCGTCTGAGCCACTTCTAAATTGACGAGCATGTCGCTGCTCGTCTAGGCTGGCAATAATTCGATGAAAGTTGTCAAAGCGCTCTTCATCGATTTTACCTTCTTCAAAGGCGACCTGTAAGGCACAGCCAGGATCATCTAAGTGTTTACAATCTCGGAACTTACAAGTACCGAGGTAATCCCTAAATTCGACAAACCCCCATGCTACCTTTTCAGGCGGTAAATGCCAAAGGGCAAATTCACGTACACCGGGGGAATCAATTAAATCACCGCTGCCCTCAAGATGTAACAGCTTAGCTGCTGTGGTGGTGTGTTGTCCCAAACCAGAATTTTCAGAGACTTCACCAGTGAGAAGATCTGCATCAGGCATTAATGCATTAATTAGTGAGGACTTACCAACGCCAGACTGCCCAACAAATATGCTTGTTTTGTCATCAAGTAGTTGCTTAACCCTCTCTACACCTTCAGCCGTTTGGCTACTGACTTCAAACACTTGATATCCTAATTTTTGATAAACGTCTAAGGCTTCGGTTAACAATTCACGGGTTTCTTCATCCAGCAAATCCACTTTATTTAACACAATGACAGGCTTGATACCGGTATCTTCTGCGGCAACTAAGTAGCGGTCAATGATCTGAGTGCTGAATGCAGGGACGACAGAAGTGACAATTAAAATTTGGTCAATGTTGGCGGCAATGATTTTTACGCCGTCATAGAGATCTGGGCGAGTTAAGCTAGAAGTTCTCGGCTCAACCGCTTCAACGACACCAGCTATGGTGCTGGTCTGCTCTTGAGCGATGCGCACGATTACGTTATCACCGGTTACCAAGCTCTGAATGGTTCGACGGATATTACAACGTATTACTTCGGCAGTGTCGATCTCGATATCTACGTGCTGACCGAAACGCGAAATGACACGACCTGTTTGCTCAGGCCCTAAACTGTCGTTTTCTAATTCAACTTCAGGTGCTTCATTTTTACGTTGTAGGCGCTTTTGATGATTCGCGCGCATGCGACGTAATTGCCCTTTACTGAGCTTCTTTTTACTCACTGCGTACCTAAGGTGTTTTTGTGTTACGTTAAAAATGAGTATGATACACCTTAATGGTTATGATTACCCCTGCCGATAAAGATTTTTGACGGTGGTGGTATCGCTTAATAAGTTGGAGCTGATAAATGTCGGTAAATGACAGTAATTTAATCTGGATTGATCTTGAAATGACAGGTTTAGAGCCTGCAACGGATCGCATTATTGAAATCGCGACGTTAGTGACCGATAAAGAACTCAACATTATCGGCGAAGGACCTGTGATTGCCATTCATCAAAGTGATGAAGTCTTGGATGCGATGGATGAGTGGAATCAGACTCATCATGGTCAGTCAGGATTAATCGAGCGTGTAAAAGTCAGCACTTATACTGAAGCGCAAGCGATAAAAGAGACCATTGCCTTTTTGGAGCAATATGTCCCAGCAGGCAAGTCACCTATGTGTGGTAACAGTATCGGGCAAGATCGCCGTTTTTTAAATAAGTACATGCCAGAGTTGGAAGATTACTTCCATTATCGCAACATTGATGTCAGTACCATTAAAGAGTTAGTGAACCGCTGGCAACCTGAGATCCAAAAGGGCTTTAAAAAGCAAAATACCCATCAAGCATTGCAGGATATTCAAGAGTCGATTGCTGAATTGGTCTATTATCGCGCCAATGTATTTAAAATTTAGCCAAACAGCACTTTCTTTGAAATAAAGGCTTGCGTCATTAAAAAATAGCCCTATAATGCGACCTCGTCTTTTGGGGAACACATTGTTTCTTAGAGGCGCATCAGGAATGCGACATTAGCTCAGTTGGTAGAGCGATACCTTGCCAAGGTATAGGTCATCGGTTCGAACCCGATATGTCGCTCCAACATTTCTGATAGTAATTGATATTGCGACATTAGCTCAGTTGGTAGAGCGATACCTTGCCAAGGTATAGGTCATCGGTTCGAACCCGATATGTCGCTCCAATATCAAAATCAAGATGCGACATTAGCTCAGTTGGTAGAGCGATACCTTGCCAAGGTATAGGTCATCGGTTCGAACCCGATATGTCGCTCCAATCTCTTTTTAATTCCAAAAAAGTCATCCAAACATTTCATTACAAGTCAGTTTTTAAGCTCGATTGCATTTTCGTATTGTTTCCAGAATAATGGCTAGTTTTTAATACTAGGAACATAACAATAATGCCAAGGATTGACTCTATCGATACCCTTCGAGGGTTCGCGCTGTTAGGACTTCCCTTAATGAACTTGCTGGTTTTTGCTGCCCCTATGGCAGCCTATATAAACCCCAATGTTCATCTCTCTGACTCCCCATTAAATCATTTTATCTTTAGCTTTTTACAAATTTTTGCCGATCAAAAATTTATGGGGATTTTCTCCGTGTTATTTGGTGTAGGGCTAGTCTTGTTATATGAAAAGTTAAAGCAACAGGATGAATATGGCACAGGTACTATCTACCTGAGATTAGCAGTATTAATGGTCTTTGGCTTTTTACACGCGACTTACTTATGGTCGGGGGATATTCTACTAATCTATGCAATCGGTGGAATGCTAATTTATCCTTTCATTGGTGCAGGTAAAAAGTCGCTATTAGTGGTATTTAGCTTTTTCTATGTTCTTGTAATCTTGTTATCGACTCTGGCTTCTGGGTTCGATAGTTCAGAATTAACGCCATTAGCCAAATATCAAATCGATGTTTATTTCAATCCTTCTCATGTACAAAATCAAGCCATTTTGGATATTTTTCTAGGCTCAATGGATGAAATCCATAGGTTTTATAATACAGTGACGCTTGATGGTCAAGAGTTAGATCTACAAGCTGCCTTGCCTATTGGCATGTTTTCATTTGCGGCTATTTTTCGTGCTTATGCAATGATGCTGCTGGGTATTTTCTTGTATAAAACAGGGTTTGCTACAGGTCTGGCGAGCATTGGTAAATATCGCTTTTGGAGTTTCTTTGGTTTACTGATTGGCGGTGTAATTACCGCATTCGGTTTAGTTGTTAACTACGGGCATGACTTTAATGACGCTGGTATTTTCTTTAGCTACGGCAATGTGTTTGTGACATTGGGATCGCCTTTGATGGTAGTTGGGTATATCGCTTTATTCCATTTGCCTTTGCATAAGGGGCAAACAGTATGGTCAGTTTCTTTTGCTAGAGTTGGAAAAATGGCATTGAGCTTTTATCTATTGCAATCAGTCATCTGTGTGTCGGTATTCTATGGTGTTGGCTTAGGATGGTTTGGTAGCTTAGCACGTTGGGAGTTATTACTTTTTGCCATAGGACTCGCTTTACTTCAACTTAGCATCGCTAAAGTGTGGCTTACCTATTTCAAGCAAGGTCCAATGGAATGGCTGTGGAGGAGTATTACCTACAGACAGCTTGCACCGTGTCGCTGAGTCCAGCATATGGGTTCAACAACAACCGCTGTTGAAATAGGAGCGTCATATTTGGTCTACTGTCGCTGAGTCAAAAGAGTGACAAATTTATAATCACAGAGTAAGGGCTTCGGGAAGATCTGGAACCAAACTTTGACAAATAATAAGCCCAAGCTGTGACAAATTGTTCGATTTAATTCTCGCACAAAAATAAGCCTTGTAATTTTATTTCAATATTTTTTAATAAACGGGGCTTATTTTTAAATTAATACATGGATAAACCTTGACAGAACTATCTTCTATATTGGGATAGAAGAACAAAATTCTCACTTGATCAGGTGTTCACTATTCCTAAGGTGGGTCAGGTAATTATAAACTAAGATCATGCATATGGAACGAAGACGAAAGGCTTGTCTCTCTATATTGAGCGCATAGCAAAACCATAGGAGGAGGCAATTGCCTTGCTTGTCGTCGCTGATTTACCTTGTAGTTTTTAGTATCTTGAGGTTATTGTTATGCTATAGGCATAGGTATCTACACAATGTGATCACTTTCTAAGCAATTAAACTTTTTCATGGAACTGTTTGAAAAAGTGGCGATCAGATCTGCAAATTCCCTTCAACTGACGATAAAAATGGATTTGTTTGCA
>NZ_ML014814.1 GCF_003675895.1 Parashewanella curva | reverse complement strand
AAAGAATAAGTCTAAATTCATGGTGTACTTCCGCAAAAGGAAGTATAAGATCACAAACCGTATTCACGGTCAAATTTATGTTTACAATTGCTCAAAAAACATTCGCGATCTTGCCCTGGAAGAATGGGCGCTTCCATTAATGGAAAACTTTTATCGTTACCTTAAAAATCATCGTATTTACCGCAGTGTCTTTGGGATTATTTGATTTAGAAATATGAGGGATCTTTAAGGCAACGCAGTGTAATTTCATGTTGCCTCAACTCATGAGACTTTACCAGAACCGCTTCGACCAACTCTTTGAATGTATCACAATAGAACAAGCGAGCACTTTTTTACTTCAAGTGGATTGTGCGACTGTCAAACCGATATTGCAAAGATTGCCCCACGAGCAAATTAGTCTAATTTTTGACTCTCTATATGTCAAAGAAGAGAAAAAAAATCACATTAAAGTAGCAGAGCTCTTTCAATTGCTTCTAGATGAGCAAAAAACCGATGTACTCAAACAGGCTGAATGTTCGACAATGCCGAGTTGGTGTGTATGTGATGTATTTGTCAAAAAAAACTATAGTCACTTCAAGCATGCATTAGCCAAAGGGAACACTAGATATCTGTCAGAGTTACCTCGTGACACTTTTGGCTGGATATTGGAGCAACTCATAACCAGTAAGGATATTGTTCTTTTTAGCAAGTGTATTCAGGTACCAAGGAAAGATGAATTGACTCCTATTTTTCCATTAAGTGCATTCGGCCACTTCAAAGAAATATACGATTACATGAGGCAAGATGAACCAAATAGTCAATATGTTCTTATTCCGTGCCTTACAAGATTAGGAGAAGAACCTATGGTCGCAAAAGTACGTGAATTTTCCAATGATGAAAAAAGCGCACAATTAGCGTTCTTACCTAACTCAATTAAATGCGGTTTATTGAAACATAATGAAGTCTTTTCTCAGTACGGTATAGCCCTTCTACATTTAGTAGAAACAGACTCTTTTTTTTGTAATGTCGATACAAACCTTTTGAAGCTTATATATCCTAGATTATCTGCTTTTGCTAAAGAAAAGCTATATCAAACAGTATCGACTGAAACTCTAGTTGAATTTTTAAAATACAATAAAACTGAGTTGGTTAAAGAAGATTTCAATAAATTTTTATTTTCCCCTAAATTACAGCCTGTGACGATACACTTGGTAAAAGTGCTCCCAGAAGCAGATTTTATGGCGTTGATTAACCTCTGCAGTGTTCAACCACTAGTAGAGTCAGAAGAGTTTAACAGTTTACTACCTAGCGATTTTTGCGAGCGACAAATCGTTAAGTTAAATCTTGATTCAATAACTAGAATGACATTGTTTGATGGGCTAACAGAATACAAACAGTTAGCGACTGCAAAAAACTTTAAAGTAGCAATTGCAACATGCTATGAACATTATGAACACAACAAACAGCAAGATCTATTAAAAGACTTGCTTACAATGTGCACAAAGTTGCCTGTTTGTAAGCAAATTGAGTGCGCATCTGATTGGTTAAATTACTCCTCATTTGAAAGAACATCAGAAGTTTTCTCTTCTCTTTTCTGTCGTTATATATCACCACTCGAAACGTCCGTAAAAAAAGACATTATATTAAAAAATGCCGATGGTATTTTAACATTGCTTAGAAAACCAAATAAGCAACATAAGACATTAATGCAGCACTTAGAAACGTTAAAAGATGAAATCGATTTTACCAAGATGTCAGATCGAAATGGTAGCGTTGCTGATTTGTTAGCTACACCAAAACAGACACATCCAAGCTCTTAGCGGCGACGTCGGCAGTTGCATCTTCTAAAAACGGTATTTCGCCCAAAAACGGGGCTTTTATCGTTTGTTTAAGAAAGGCTAAGTTTTCTTGTTTTTGCAACATATCAGGATCAACATGGTTCGCTACCCAACCAACAATCTCCAACCCATAAGCTAAAATGGATTCATGAGTTAACATCGCATGGTTCAAACAACCTAACTTCATCCCAATAACCAAAATCACTGGTAATTTTTGCTTAGCAACAACTTGCGATAAGTACTCATTGTCATTGAGTGGTAATCGCCAACCACCAGCACCTTCGATTAACGTAAAATCCGCTTGTGGAATTTGACGAAAAACAGCTTCCACCTTGTCTGCGGTTAAGTCAAAACCGACTTGTTTAGCGGCAATGTGAGGTGCGATTGCGGGCTCAAAACGAATTGGGTTTACTGTTTGGTATTCAACCTCTGAGTTCATGGCTGAAATCAGTGATAATGCATCACTGTTTCTTAACCCCTTTTCTGTTTGCTCACAGCCAGAAGCAATAGGTTTAATACCTAGCGTTGATATGGCTTTATTTTGCTTACGAGCATAGTTGTTAACAGCCACTAAAATCGCTGAGGCAGCCAACGTCTTACCACTATCGGTGTCTGTTCCCGTAACAAAAAACTTCATGTCATTACTTCCTTTTCGCTCTAATTTGAACAATGTTATAAGTCAAAGGTAATCCTTTTGGCGTTCGTTGTGATTCAGCTTGCTCGACTAACTTCATCCAATCTTCTCTACCACGCAAAGCCACTGAATTATTCAATTGATTATTCGGTACGGATGCCCCGACTCCTTTAATGGAATAAAGTAATGCTTTAAAAGAATCGAAATAACACACTTTTTGATATTCCAGTACTTCAATATCTCGCCATTCATCATCTTTAAAGGCTGATGCGTATTCGTTCAAGCTAAGGAAGTCATTGGCTCTTAATCCAAGCTGAGTCAGCTCATTTAAGCTGCCATTGGCAACCATGCTGATGTGCAACTCACCATTTTTTTTGATGACTCTAGCCGTTTCAGTAATGGCTTGCTTAAAGTCGTGACACCATTGCAAAGCTACATTTGAAATTAGTAAATCAATCGAGTTACTTTGAAAAGGCAAGCTGTGAGCATCACCTTGAATCGCATGATATTGAGGATAACTCTGCTTTAAAGTTGTCAGCATGGTATGTGCAATATCAACACAAAAGACTTGAGCACCTGAACTTTGATAGTTAGTACCCGGCCCTGCACCTAAGTCTAAAACCCTACCTTTTAACTCAATTTTAGAGAGCAATCTATCACTGCTGAATCGTTGCAGCACGTTATGTCGGTGGTAGCTTTTCGCTGCTTTTGAAAAAGCGGATTCTACGTTGTTGAGTTCAACAAAAGCACTTGGCTCGGTGATCCAACGCTCAGCTAGCATAATCACTTCCTTCTGCTAACCCATTTCCCTTTGCTAACATTTGCTCACCATGATGAATAGCAGCTTGTGTTAATTGTTTATGATTCTTGGATAAAGCTTCGATACAAGTATCAATATCTGATCTTGAGTGTTGTGCTGTAATCGTCACTCTCAGTCTATCAGTACCAACTGGCACTGTCGGTGAACGAATAGCGCCTACCCACAGCCCATCTTGCTTCATTAAATTTGCCAATTGTAATGTTTGCTCTGGCTCACCAATTTTAATGCCTTGAATTGGGGTTGATGAATCTAATATTGGCAACTCAAGCTGACCTGCTCTTTGACGAAAATACTCAATATTTTCAAATAATGCTGTTTGACGTTGTGACTCAGTCACAGCCAATTGCACAGCCTTTAGAGCAACAGCAGCACTGGTTGGGGGTAATGCCGTTGAGTAAATATAATCTCGACAGTGATTGCTGAGATAATCAATCAATTGTCGACTACCCAATATAGCTGCACCTTGACATCCTAAGGCTTTGCCAAAGGTGACAATTTGAATATCAATATTAAGTTTTTTAGCTGCACAGCCTATGGTTTGCCCCAACACACCAAAGCCATGAGCGTCATCAACAATAAGAGGAACATTATACTTCTGGCAAAGATCGGATAACGCTTGCAAAGGCGCACAATCACCGTCCATGCTGAACACACTTTCTGTGACTAAAGCCGTTACTTCACTACTTGCTAATAAACGCTCAGCATCGGTTACAGAGTTATGCTTAAAGCGTTTTAACTTTGCTACGGAATGCCTCAAACCATCAATCATGGAAGCGTGGATAAGTTTATCCGCCACCACCACATCTGACTTATCAAACAAAGCCGACATCAAGCCATGATTGGCGCTGAAGCCTGAGGTAAAAACCATCGCCGCATGATGACCTGTCAACTCACAAAGATATTGCTCTAAGTCTTGATGTGCTTGACTGTAACCTGTCACCAATGGAGAAGAGCCACTGCCAACCCCATATTTTTTTGCTGCTTGTTGCTGGGCTTTAATTAGCTCTGATGTCTGTCTTAGCCCTAGATAATCATTGCTACTGAAATTAATGTATTCTTTGCCATCAATGTGAATATGCGAACCATAAACCGCATCAACCAACTGCCGCTCACGCAGCAAGTTAGCTTGTTTTCTCTGATCCAAGCTTGCAGTGAGTTTGGCGCTGAGCTTTGAATACATGGACTTTGAAGGCATATGCTTTGTCTCAATTACAGCGCAGCTGCATCGTAAAATTGCATTTCTGCTTTATCACGGTTAGCTACCGCCTTTTCAAGCATGCTGGAATCATCTTCCAATTTGGCCGCTGCGCCTTGCTCAGGCTTTAACCCTAATCGGCGGAATAAGGTCATATCATGGTTTTCTTCAGGGTTTGGCGTAGTCAGAAGCTTACAACCATAGAAAATTGAGTTTGCACCAGCAAAGAAGCACATGGCTTGTAATTCATCGGTCATGTTTTCACGCCCCGCGGATAAACGAACACGAGACAATGGCATTAAAATTCTAGCCACAGCGATAGTGCGAACAAACTCTAGAGGGTCAAGATCATCAAGTTCAGCAAATGGCGTACCTGAAACTTTAACTAGCATATTGATAGGCACTGATTCTGGATGCTTGTCTAAATTAGCCAGCTGTTGTAATAACCCTGCTCTGTCTTTGGCTTTTTCACCCATACCAACAATACCGCCTGAGCAGACTTTCATGCCAGCGGCACGAACATTATCAAGGGTATCTAGGCGATTTTGATATGTGCGAGTGGTGATTACGTCACCATAGTATTCAGGTGAAGTATCAAGGTTATGGTTGTAATAGTCCAAACCTGCATCGGCAAGTTCACTGGCTTGATCTGGCGATAACATACCTAAAGTCATACAGGTTTCCATCCCCATGCCTTTTACTTCTTTAACCATTTGAGTCAAATAGGGCATGTCGCGCTCTCGAGGGTTACGCCAAGCGGCGCCCATACAAAAACGAGTAGCACCAGCAGCTTTTGCACTCTTAGCTTCGGTTAATACGGTTTCCATCGCCATTAAGCGCTCTTTTTCTAAGCCAGTATCATAACGAGCACTTTGTGGGCAATATTTGCAGTCTTCAGGGCAAGCACCTGTTTTGATCGATAATAAACGACTGATCTGGATTTCGTTTGGATCAAAAGTCTGACGGTGAATTGAATGAGCTTTAAAAAGCAAATCATTCATAGGCAATTGAAATAACGCTTCAATTTCTTCCTTTTTCCAATCGTTGCGACATTCTAACTGCGACATAGCAAGCCCTTTTATTTCGTTGAGTTCTCCGCTAGGATAGCGTTCACCCTTATCCTGTCAACGCCAACCAGTGGCAACGATTTACTATTGGTTAATTTATGAGCAAAATTGATTATCTTTTCGATCAACAGCATATCTGGCATCCATACACTTCTATGAAACACCCTTTCCCTGTAACTGGTGTTCAATCAGCCCAAGAATGTGAGTTGATATTAGAAAACGGTCAACGCTTAATTGATGGGACAAGTTCTTGGTGGTCATGTGTTCATGGTTATGGCAATGAACACATTATCTCAACCATGAAGCAGCAACTTGAAACCTTACCTCATGTGATGTTTGGCGGGATCACTCACGAACCAGCGGTTAGTTTAGCTAAGCAATTAGTCGAAATGACTTGTGAGCCGTTAACTAAAGTTTTCTTTGCTGACTCTGGTTCTATTGCCGTCGAAGTGTCATTGAAGATGGCAATTCAATATTGGCAAGGTCGAGGTAAACCGAACAAACAACAAATTGCGACTATTAAACATGGCTATCATGGCGATACTTTTGCCGCCATGAGTGTATGCGACCCTGACAATGGTATGCATACTATGTTTGATGCAATTCTGCCTAAGCAGGTATTCACACCATCTCCCACCAGCAGTTTTGACGACAATACTAATGTCACCTCAGATCTCGCTAAGCTCAGAAGCTCCTTTGAAGAGCACCATCAAAGCTTAGCTGCAATGATTCTTGAGCCTATCCATCAAGCTGCTGGAGGAATGTACTTTTATCATCCTGATTATCTAGCGGGTGTAAGAAAACTCTGTGATGAGTTTGAAATTTTATTGATCATAGACGAAATTGCTACTGGCTTCGGTCGAACGGGTAAGCTGTTCGCTTATGAGCATGCGAATGTGACTCCAGACTTACTTTGTGTCGGCAAAGCCCTAACAGGTGGTTACATCAGCCTATCGGCAACGATGTGTACCGATGAAGTTGCTGCTGGTATCAGCGACTCTCCTGCAGGCGTCTTTATGCATGGTCCAACCTTTATGGCTAACCCTCTTGCCTGTTCAGCAGCAAATGCAAGTCTAGAGCTGATTAATAGCAATGAATGGCAAGATCAAGTGGCTTCAATCGAAACTCAACTGAAAGAAGAGCTGGCTGAGGCAAAGCAATTTTCAGCAGTAAAAGATGTCAGAGTGTTGGGAGCGACAGGCGTTATAGAAATCAACCGTTCTTTATCTGCGGCTATATTACAACCTCATTTTCTTGAGCTAGGTGTTTGGATTCGAGTATTTGGCAGTGTCATTTATATTATGCCGCCATACATCATTTCGAAATCACAACTAACGAAACTAACAACAGCAATGAAGCAAGTGGCCAAAATGTTGAGTGAAGAAAACATCACCTCTACTCAACATTTTTTAAGTCATGGCTAAATTAGTGCTTCTTCAGTACTAATCTCAATAGGTTCCCCACTCAAAATTGATTCAACCACCTTGGGAACCTGTTGAGTTGCACAACCTTGCAAGTGAGTATCGAATGGTGAGCTATAGCTAGGTTCAAGGTTAATATCTATCGCTTTAGCACCAAAAGCTTTCGCTAACCGCATGAAACCAGCCGCAGGGTATACCGTTCCTGATGTACCAATCGAAATAAATAAATCACATTCAGTAATAGCACGTTCAATTTGTCCCATACCAATTGGCATCTCGCCAAACCACACAATATTGGGGCGAAGTCTTTGTGGCTGGTCACAGCATTGACACAAATTATCAGCAGCGAAAGGCTGAGACATAAAAAATGGTTGCATGGTTACTGGACAACAAGCTTTTCTAAGCTCACCATGCATATGCAAAATTTGATTAGAGCCAGCCCTTTCATGAAGATCATCGACATTTTGAGTCACTAAAAATAAACGCCCTTGATGTTCCTGTTCAAGTTTTGCTAGAGCAAAATGAGCCGTATTGGGCGCAACATCAGGAGCGTCTAATTGTGCGCGTCGAGCATTGTAAAATGATTCAACCAATTCAGGATCTCTTCGATAACCCTCTGGAGAAGCAATATCCTCAACAGGATACTTATCCCATAAGCCACCTTGATCTCTAAAGGTACTCAAACCAGATGCGGCAGAAATTCCAGCACCAGTAAGCACAACAATGTTTGCATTACGGAAGTCGGTATTCATTTAACCTCCTCTTATTTTATAAATGTCCTTATTATTTATAGGTATTTATCCTTAATACCCATATTTTTCTAAAGGCTATATTGTTGAAATTAAATCCAAACTATCATTAAAAACTAAAAAAACAAACTAAATTAACCAGTGGAGGAATAGAAAGGTTTAAGTTTTTATTTTTGTCTTTATAATAAATCTAATACCCACGGATGAACCGTATGGTTCTGCAATCAAGAGATTAACGATGACAGATGGAAATCAAGCCCTAAAAAAAGCTGGACTAAAAGTTACTCTGCCAAGAGTTAAAATTTTAGAGTTGATGCAAGAACCTGAAAATCAACACATCAGTGCTGAAGACTTATATAAACGATTACTTGAAATTGGTGAAGAAATTGGACTGGCGACAGTTTATCGTGTTCTGAACCAGTTTGACGATGCAGGGATCGTTACCCGACATCACTTTGAAAGTGGTAAGTCAGTGTTTGAGTTAGCGACCCAGCATCACCATGATCATTTAGTATGCCTTTCGTGCGGTAAGGTTTTTGAATTTAATGATGATCTTATCGAACAACGTCAACTTGAGATCGCTGAAAAATATAATATCAAGTTAACTAACCACAGTTTATACCTATATGGTCATTGTACTAACGATGAGTGTGACCACGGTTAGTCATTTTATATTTAAAGCTTCAGTAAATACAATTAGAGCCTGTATAACTGCTGGTTCTAATTGTTATTTCCCTCATCAAATGCTATTACTCCTTAGCAACATAAATAAACCTTAACGCAATACTAAATATCTTTTTGATAAAATCAGTTACATCAACCGTGATAGTAACTTTTTTGTTCATGATTAGATTTCCTCTTATCACTTCAATGCTTGAAGCTGTAAGATATTTGCGTAGCCCCTTAAACACTAATAGTGCAGCTAACAGACAAGAACGCTACCAATTGCGTCCAACTGACGCTTTAAGTCAGCCCGTCGAGCAATTTCATTCAGGCTCGCCTATCACTGCTGTCCACCGAAGCAGGCATGCTGATAGTTCACAAATAAAAACGCCTGCTTATAAAGTATCTTCAAAAGTAGTTAACGTAAAAGCAGAAACAACAAAGCAAGCTAACCCAACTTTTAAAACAGAAAGAACAATAATGAAGACGGTTACGCAGGTTATGGGAGGAAACAATCCTGCACTGTGGCAACCAAGAAAATTTATCACAAAAATAGTGTTAAGGCATGAAGATGACTTATTTCTGCAGTTTGGAAAGTTATGCGTAAAAAAACTTAAATCCGGTTGCCCTTTGCCTATGGTTGGAATTAACCATACTTTCAGTCAAATGATAACTGAGATAGATCAGTACTTACAGGTCAAAACACTGAAACATGGTGATAGGTTGGGATTAGAAAATTTCAAAAAAGCAATCATTAAGACTCAAGCAAAAAACTCCCCTTACTTAGAATCCTTAAGGCTATGTCTTAAATTTCCGCTAATGCAGCAATTCTTTTATATGCGCTACGCACACGAAAAAAAACAATGGGATGATGCACTTTTAAAGCTAGATATAGATAGAAATATACCTGATTTTCTTTCCATTGATGATATTATCCACCAGAGATGCTTAGGTACCGCTCCTTCAACTCTTAATGAGTTCAAAAATAGATTACAAAACGTATCCAATCTAACTAACATCGACTTTGACCCAGATAACCCCTTGAGCCTTATTTACATAGATAAAGACTTATTTGAGCACTCTGGGCTTGAACTGTTAAATGAAAGTTCTGAGCTAAAAATCTATTTTTACAGCTTCGAGGAATTTTCAATACCTGAAATAACCCACTTTTCATTTACTCCTTTTGTTCCAGTGTCATTAGTAAGAGCACCAATATTATTTCTTCACGGCATGTATCACCCATGTAGCTATCCTCCGTTCCATGATAAACAGCACGACTTACTCATAAAATCACATATACCAGACGAAAGAAGTTTTAATGTTTGCAGAGGCTACCACCTAGTTATCGAACCTAAGTTATCGCCAGAATTACAACAAATTAACGAAACCTTATTATTTTTCTGGTTTCACGATAGTGGGGAAAATAAAAAGAGGTCAATCTATCATGTATCTGATTTTCAGTATTCCGAAGATTACGTTCTTAGCCTCACTGAATTATTTGAAACAACATTAGATACTTGGGAAGAAGTACCAGAGAGACAAAGCCTAGTAATGAGTGACGCCCTAATAAAGGGGATCATTTTTTTTGCTTATGTATACCAATTTGACAATAAAAAGGCTTTTTCTATTAGAGATGTTGACGCTATAGTCGAATGCGAGTATCAAAAAATAATTTCTCATGCTGCAAAAATATATAGCGGAAAACAGACACCGTATACAGACTGGTGTACTCCTCCTCTTTTCTGCTCAACGCTAACTTATGTTAATGGAGAACTTGAACCTGAAAATCCACAATACTCAGAACTCTGGAGCAGCGCAAAAGCAACTTACGAGTCTGTAGAACTAACTGAATGGAATCAATTAAATATTCAACAAAAACTTAAACTGACTTATTTTCTATTCCAACATGCAGAAGTGTTATTAAAGTGATACCAGAGTAATAAATGAGATAGTGGTCATTACCATTTAATCCAGCTATAGCAAAATAGCTAACCAAAAACTAAAGCTAAACATGGATAATAAAGTTGAAATAAACACTGAACCTGCAATTTCTGCTTCCAATATTTTTGAATTATGCGCTAACAAGTAAGCATTCACTCCAACCGGGGAGCCTGCCAAGATGACTAGAATCAATCTGTGTTCATTATCAATTGGCCATACATGGGTCGATGCCAAATAAACAATCGTTGGTAATACAAACAGCTTAAATAGAGATTGTGCAATGGATGTATTGAAGTTGCACTTATCTTGTAATAGATAAAGATTGGCTCCCAAAACAAATAGTCCACCAGCAATAGCAGAGCTTGAAATTAACTCTAAAGATGTTTCAATCACATTAGGCAATGGAATTTTCAACACGCTGAATAGAGCACCCAAGCTAATGCTTAAAACCACAGGGTTACAGAATACGGACTTCGCTATTTTACCTACCGTTGAAAACGCCGTGTCACCTCGATCTGCAACGAAGAAATAGGTTACAGTGAAGGAATATAAACTGTGAAATAATATCACCACAAAAACTTCAGCAGCCCATTCTTGCCCCAACACGATTAAGATAACAGGCAAACCAACTAAGAGCACATTTGAATAATTCGCGCCTAAAGCCGATACAGCACTTTCTGCTTTTGTTCGTTTAATATAACGACAAACAATGAAATAAAGGCCAAAAGATATCGTCATGGAAACGTAAAAGGCTAACAACACCTTTGTATTCGCTATATGCAAAACATCTGCTGTAGCCATATGGCTGAATAATAAAGCTGGAATACAGATATAAAAAAACAAACGAGTAATGGCTTTGATACCAGCTTCATCAAAATACTTTAATTTGGTGGTAACGTACCCCAAGCTAATAACAATAAGTAAAGGTAGAATTGTTGAAGATAGCATATAACACCATTTGCTATAGAAAAACAGAAACTAGGCTGCAACTAAGTTAGTTGCAGCCTAGAGGCCGTAATGAGTATAGTTAAAATCCAACCAAAAAGGTTTTAACTGGATAACAGAAATGATTATACAGGACGATTTTTTTCGGCTAGTCGATTAACAATCGCATTTAAAGTAAGCGAAGCACCATGAGCAAACTTATCAGCCAATTTTTTCTTAATTTGGTACTGAACTTTATAAACATCTCTTTCTTGGGCTTTTTTCATGATCAAATCATCACTGGTACGAATGTCATCAATCAATCCCAATTCAAGCGCTTGTTTACCAAACCAATGCTCGCCTGTTGCTACTTTTTCTAAAGATAACTCTGGACGATATTGCGCTACAAACTCTTTAAATAACACATGAGTTTCTTCAATTTCTTGCTGGAACTTTTGACGACCTTCTTCTGTATTTTCACCAAATACAGTTAACGTACGTTTAAAGTCGCCTGCAGTGTGTTGTTCATAATCAATATCGTGTTTTTTAAGCAAACGGTTAAAGTTTGGAAGCTGAGCCACAACGCCAATTGAACCAACGATTGCAAATGGAGCGGCATAAATCTTGTTAGCCACGCAAGCCATCATATAGCCGCCACTGACAGCTACTTTATCCACACAAACAGTTAATGGAATTTCCGCTTGGCGAATTCTGTCCAACTGACTTGAAGCTAAGCCATAACCGTGAACCATGCCACCGCCACTTTCGACATTGACAATTACTTCATCTTCTTTTGTGGCTATAGCAAGAACCGCACTAACCTCTTTTCTTAGAGACTCCACTTCATGGGCATCAATACTACCTTTAAAGTCGATAACAAAGCTTTTAGGTTTTGGTTCACCCTCTTGCTTTGACTTTGCTTTTTCTTGTTTTTTAAGCTCTTTTTCATAAGCTTTGTAAGCCTTTTTATCAAGGAGCTCTTCTTTTAAGCCGTGCACAAGCTCTTCTAATTTGGCTGTAACATTGGTGATCTTAAGTTCACCTTTTTCAGCTTTATGTCTAGTCGATGAAGCAACGACAACCAAAATAACTGCAACAATTGCCACCACTAAAGTCACAGCCTTAGCGAGAAATAATCCGTATTCGTATAGAAATTCCAAAGATAGCTCCAAGAGTCAAAAATTTTAATTTCGATTGTAACAAAAAAAGCCCAGCATCTGCTGGGCTTATAAATATTTAATTTAAGATTTACTCACAAGGCTTAATCACATCATCGCCACTGTTAATAACGATCTGTGGCTTACCTGCATGAGCACTTTTAGCGAAGCTAATTACTTGAGTTTGCATCTCTACCGCAACAGGGAAGAAATCAAGATTAGGCTGAGTTGAGTTAAATGGGCTTGATGGATTAACTAACGTGCTGTGCGCGCCTTTAACAAAACGCACTGCACCGCTACCGTCGACTCTTACAGGCCCATCCTCATCAGTCCCTTTCTTGCTTACACACTTCAAGCCAATAGCGCTGATCAATGGTTCTGTTCCAGCTAGAGGGAATCCTTTAAGCGGCAAAACAACATCTTTATCGATTGGTAAACCATTGAAACGGTTAGGTAATACCTGATCAGCAGGATTGTCATTACCATTACCCACAATTTCAATTAAATGAGTTGGGAAACTCTTTAGAGCCGCACCATAGTTGATGGGGTCTATCGAATCGATGATGGTTTGTACGGCAAAACCAAATTGTGGAATAAAGCCTACATACACTTGACGTTGTAATGCTTCATAAGCTTGAGGGTTATCATCTTTAGAGATATTCTTAGCTTTAGCTGCATCAGTAACTAACTTAGTGAATTGAGGGTTAGACTGAAGTGCTTTATACAAAACTGGGCCAAAGGAGTTTGAACCAGCAAAACTTGCAGCTAATCCACCACTTGGTGCAACTAAAGATACTGCACTTGTAGTGTACGGGTTTGTTTCAAGCTTCTTACCTGTAGCAGGGTTTACGATACCAGAATTAGCATACACACTGAAATCCGCAGCAATCATAGCACCTAAACTCAAGCCTTGAGCAGTTACACCATCAACATCCAATACTGTTTTAACGGCATCATTGGTTGCCCATGCACTATTGGCGTGTTTAAGCTGCTTCGAAATAACAGGCAACGCTAAACGTAATGCCAACTCATCCATGATTCCTTGACGGAAATTATCACGAATGGTCAAAGGGCTACCAATATTTACAAAGGTAGTTGCAGAGCCGTTAAAATTATCAAAAGTATCAGGTAGCAGCTTCCTAACACTATCTTTTGCCGTTGCACTCACAGTATACGGACCAGAGTCACCGTCACGATATGAACGACCGCCGTGTAATGGTAAGTCAATCGCGATTGTAGCAACGCCTTGTGCAGCATAAGTACCTGAGTACACTAATGCCATTTCTTTTACCGCAGAAATCCCGTGCAATGCAATTGTTACAGGGAAGCCCTTAGCAGGGATCTTCATATCAGCACTTTCTTTAGGAATGGTTATTTGCACATCTACTGTTTCATATTCCAAGTTACCTTTATCATCTTTACGAATTGCAGGTAATGGGTTGAACTTGGTCAGCATTTGCACTTCATCAACAGCTTTGCCATTATCAAGTTTGAACGTTCTACCCACAAGAAGAGATGGATTCGTTTGAACTTGAGTCACTTGCTCAGCGGTTAGGCCTTGCTTCTCAGCTTGTGCAGCGAAATTATTTCGAGAAAGCGTACCAGCCTTCAATGCAGATAACACAGCTAGAGGGCTATCGCCGGCAGCCTTCCAGAACCCTGTTGGATTTTTAGCTGCATCAAGCTCCTTACACTCAACAGATGAACACTCGCTATAAATAGGCAATTGAAGTTTAGCCGTGTACACCATTGCATTATCTAATATGTTTTTCTCAGCTAAATTAGTTATTTGCAATCTATCAGCGGCAGTTGAAGGAGTATCGTCATCATTCAATACTTGCTTAACGCTGCCTGGTACGACGGTCGGAGCATATGGGTATTTCTTTCTTAAAGATGCTAAGAATGCAGGAGTGGGCTCAAAGTCTTGTGCATAATCCAATAGCTCTTGGTTATAGCTTCGAAAATCAGCTGCCATTTTTGCCTTGGCTGTTTCAAACACGTTAGCGATAGATTGAGTCGTGTATAAGCCAGAGTAGATGATGGAGTTTGATTCAACTTCCTTTGATACACCTTTCTCATAACTGTTAACTACAGCTTGTAGAGCACGCTGCTGATCTGTGCCTAATGGATTTGTCTCCACATCAAGCTTTAATGCATTGTAAGTGCTAGATGAGCCAATGGCGCGGCCTTCAGTATCTTCAATTTTATCAGTTACAACATATAGATAAGATTGATTAGCTTTAAGAGGCTTGAGTGGCACTACCGATATTTGGTTGCCTGACACAACTGTTGTAAAGTCCGTGCCATACTGTAATTCAGCCCCTACCTTACACGCTGAAAGAGATGGCTTAGTTTTACAGCTTTGATCAGAAGATAAAACACCGCCTACGGTTGCTTCAAACACTCGAACAGCACCAGCTTGCTTAACAGACGCTTCAGAGATACCTAATGTAACAGCTTCACCTTTTTTGTTTTTAGTAGGAAGGTTAACTTTAATGTTAATAGGTTGCGTTGTTGACCAACCATCAAGCGCTCCCAAAGCAACCTGTGGATTGGTATATTTTCCAGGCCCTTCTCCTGGCATGTTTAAAGTGCCATCAGTACTGCCATTAAACAGTAAATCATTTGGGAGCGGGACAGAAGAACTCGTAGGATTAAATACTACTGTGGCTTGTGGGATCAGTGGAGTAGGATTCTTTGCAATATCGTCAATACTTCCCTCACCACACGCAGTAAGGCCTAATGCTGACGCTATTACTGTGCCAAGTAATAGTTTTTTCATCTTTTTTCCTCAAAAATTAAGAGAACGAATTTTGTTTTTCCCAAAAAAAAGTCACAATAGTAACATCGTGATTCAAATGGGCATTTTTTTGTTCTTTAGTGGATCAAGTTAACCCAAAATTAATAGCTTAGCCATAATTTTGTCAATTTGGCTGAATCTAATTACGTTAAAAAAACAAGACACCTGTTTAAAACAGAACTAGACTCTTCCGTCAAACGTTTAACAGGCGGGCATTCTTTATAATTGGAGGCAGTATTAAATGTTAGAATACCAAGCAGAACAAAATTCACTTTCAGGGAAAGTAATTCTGGTTACAGGCGCAGGATCTGGCATCGGCAGAGCAGCGGCAATAAAGTATGCCCAGTATGGTGCGACTGTAATTTTATTGGGTCGAACAGTAAAAAAACTTGAGCACGTTTATGATGAGATTGAGCAAGCCGGTTACCCACAACCAGCAATCATTCCGCTAGATTTAAAAGGTGCAACAGAACAAAATTATAAAGACATGGCGGATACCATTGAAGAACAATTCGGTAAGCTAGACGGATTACTTCACAACGCCAGTATTGTTGGCGCTTTAGGCCCTTTTGAGCACATAGATATCCCAACAGCTGAAGATATTTTCAAAATCAATGTGACTTCTCAAATCATGGTTACAAAATCCTTGTTACCTGTTATGCGTAAATCTGACTCTGCTTCGATTGTATTTACTTCAAGTGGTGTTGGTCGTAAAGGCCGTGCATATTGGGGGCCTTATGCTATTTCTAAATTTGCGACAGAAGGGATGATGCAGGTATTGGCAGATGAATGTGAGAATTCTGTAGTACGTGTAAACTCAATTAACCCTGGCGCAACTCGAACAGAAATGAGAGCTAAAGCTTATCCAGGTGAAGATCCGCTCACTCTTAAAACACCAGAAGAAATTATGCCGACGTATTTATACTTAATGGCAGACGATTCGAAAGAGATCAACGGTCAAGAGTTAAACGCTCAGTAATCTTTTCAGACAATAAAAAAGGAGCCATTTAGCTCCTTTTTAATTAAGTATTTTTAATTTCCCGTTAATGTAAAATCAATTTAACCGGAATTTAACTACGTTGTCTTGACGGTTTTTTTCTAGCGTTTGAAACAGTACTGTGTTTTCTTACCGCTCGACGGATTTTAGCACTTTTTACTTTTTTAGCTCTATCCGTGCTATGTTTGTCAGTACCTAAAAAAGTTCGATTTTCTGGTTCTAACCCAGCCATTTGCCTTAAATAATTCACTTGCTCAAGCGGTAACTCTACCCATCCACCACGCGGCAAGCTTTTAGGTAGCTCTATCATACCATAGCGCACTCGTATCAAACGACTAACCTGAACTTCTTGTGACTCCCATAAACGTCTAACCTCTCGGTTTCGACCTTCTTTCAGGGTTACATGCCACCATTGGTTAATCCCTTCACCACCAGCAGCTTTCACTCTATCAAAATGTGCTGGGCCATCTTCTAGCGTTACGCCCATACGAAGGCGCTGCACATTAGCATCAGTCACTTCACCAAAGGTTCTCACTGCGTATTCACGCTCAATTTCGTGAGATGGATGCATTAACCGATTCGCCAGTTCTCCATCAGATGTAAACAGCAACAAACCTGAAGTGTTTATATCCAAACGGCCAACCGCGACCCAACGACCATCTCGCACTCTTGGTAAGCGTTCAAAAACAGTTGTACGCCCTTCAGGATCTTTACGGCTACAAATTTCGCCTTCTGGTTTATGATACGCCAGAACACGACAAATCACTTCTTCTGATGATTTAATCGAAACGACACGGCCATCAATTCTTACTTTGGCATCAGCTTCCACTCTGTCGCCGATAGTCGCAATTTCTCCGTCAATACTAACTCGACCTGCAGCAATCCATGCCTCCATCTCACGACGGGAGCCATGGCCTGCACGGGCCAAGACTTTCTGCAATTTTTCACTCATTAGTTGACTCTTCTATTGTTTCAGGCACATTTACTTCTGAATTAAATAATGCCTGTAATGATTCTGGATCGGATAACTGTGGTAATTCAGTCAGGCTGTTAAGCCCAAAATAAGATAGAAACTCAGTTGTAGTTGCATACAGAGCTGGACGCCCTGGCACCTCTCTGTGTCCTATCGTTTTTACCCACTTTCTATCCATTAGTGTTTTCATTATATGGCTATTGACTGCAACGCCCCTAACCTTTTCTATGTCTCCACGGGTGACTGGTTGTTGGTAAGCTATTACCGCGATTGTTTCCATTGTTGCTTTGGAATATTTCGGTGATTTCTGTTCCAAAACCTTTTGTAACAAAGGACTAAGAAACTCAGCCGTTTGAAACCTAAAACCACCCGCCACTTTAACAAGCTGTACGCCACGCTCTTGGTACTCTTGCTGCAATTCATCAACAGCGGTTTTGATCCTATCTCGTGACACTATAAAGTCAGCTAATACGCTGTCTTTCAATTGAGTCACTGTTTGTGGTTTTGAACTCACAAAAAGGCTGGCTTCAATAAGTTGTTTGAGTTGTATCTCATTGATCTTCATTTATTGTTCTCACCTAGTAAGCTTTAACATAAATGGTGGATAGCGGCTCTGTTTGGACCAGCTCGACTAACAACTCTTTCACTAGCTCCATAATGGCTAGGAAACTAACAACAACTCCTGCACGTCCCTCTTCAATATCAAACAACTCTTGGAACTGAGTGTAACGCTCTGTACTCAGCTTACCCAGAATTTCAACCATGCGTTCCCGAGTAGATAATACTTCTTTTTGCACATGATGATGTTCATTGGCTTCGATACGCTTTAAAACATCAGCAAATGCTCTGGCAAGCTCAGTTAACGATACCTCCGGTGGAACCTGTTTGACTTCAACATCATTGGCAGGCTCAATACTGGAAATAAAGAAATCTCGTTCTAGCCTAGGTAAATTATCAATCTCACTCGATGCTTGCTTAATAGCCTCATAAGCTTTTAACTGACGGATAAGCTCAGCCCTTGGGTCTTCGTCATCATCGTCGTCAAGCTCTGGTTTAGGTAAAAGCAATCTAGACTTTATCTCAGCGAGTGTAGCAGCCATTACTAAATAATCAGCGGCTAATTCTATGCGAGCATCTGTGAGTAATTCTATATACTCAAGATATTGAGAGGTGATCTCATTTATCGGCAGATCAACAATATCAAGTTTTTGTTTTCGAATTAAATACAAAAGTAAATCTAAAGGCCCTTCAAAAGCTTCTAAAAATACCTCAAGAGCTTCGGGAGGAATAAATAAATCGGCTGGTATTTCATCAAAATTTTTACCTCGAACGATAGCCAAGGGCAAACTCTGTTGAGATACCTGCATTTGTTTTCCTCAATTAGACAATAGCTACATCCATATAGGCTTTGATTATATCCATATAGAGCTAGGTTATCTATCGGAAAATACTTAGATGTGGAGTTATCTCATGATTGATGTTTATTGCAATATGCTAAACCGAACCTCAAGACAGAAAGTATTCCTTAAAAGGTTTATCTTAACTACCACTGAACAACCAATGAAATCGATTATTGAATTCTTTGCACATATTGAATAATAAGATGAGTCCTACTTCTAACTCTTTGTGCAAGAAGCAATGTTCAACAATATCGCAAACAAGAGGCACAAAGCTACACAATAGGATATTGCTACTCATTGCACGGAAAGATCAAAGCAATACGACCGTCTTTCAATACATCAATACGGGAGTAAATATCATGATCAACAAATTAATTCCGAGTGCTCTGTTTATTCTACTCAGCCCTTTTTATCAAGTTGCAGCAACCAGCGCCCAAGAGATTGCGACACCATCTAGCAACTTTGTAAACTTCAAATCTGCAAGAGCGTTTTGTAAGTATGCTAAGCAACATAAAGGTACTTTCGTGTCCTGCATACCCATATCAAATCCAAATAAAACAGCTGATTTAGAAGTAAAAATTGATGGTAAAAAAGTGACTCCAAATATAACAGTGTCTCATCAAGGTATGTATGTGTATTACACTTTTGATAAAGACACAGTGATTAATGTAACTGTGACAAATCTAGAAACGAATAAAGCTATATATGACGGAGCAGCCGAAGACAAACTTGGATTGAAATGTGGCTACAATAAGTGTGTACCTTGGGTTAAAGGCAAAGGTTAAAATTGCATAAGAGGTTGTGCTGTTGAGGTTTGCTAATAAATTGCATTAACTACACTCACCTTGTGAGTGTAGTATCAAGATACTATTCAAAAATACTTGAATCTCCTGCACCTTGTCGTACTACTTGATAATTATCCTCTGACATATCAACAACTGTAGTCGGGTTTTCAGCTAAATATCCACCATGAATAATACAATCAACCTGATGCTCCAGCATATCCCTGATATTTTCTGGATCAGATTCGGTATAGTCTTCATTTGGCATAACTAAACTGGTCGACATCAGCGGTGCATCGAGTGCTTCAAGTAAAGCTAATGCAATTACATTTTGTGGAACACGAAGCCCAATAGTCTTCTTTCTAGCCGATTGCAGACGTCTTGGCACTTCTTTGGTTGCTTTAAAAATAAAGGTATATGGCCCTGGCGTACAAGACTTTATCAAACGATATGCCTGATTACCCACCCTTGCATAAGTAGCAAGCTCTGACAAATCACGAACCATTAATGAAAAATGATGATCGTGCTCAATTTGGCGAATTCGAGTAATGCGGCTCATGGCATCTTTATTACCTATCATGCAACCTAAGGCATACCCCGAATCGGTTGGGTAAACAATCACCCCACCCTGTTGAATAATATGCACAGCTTGACTAATTAAGCGGGGCTGGGGGTTTTCATCGTGTATATAAAAAAATTGACTCATGCTATGTTGCTCTTCCACTTTTCCGATTCCCAAATCCAATTAACACCCTTGGGCTGATACATGTTTTTTCCAAGATCTAACCAGCCACCGGGGAAATGAAAATCACTACCAAGAGAGCCCATCAATTCATTTTGATGACTCAACGCAATTAAATTTGCTCTATCGTTTAGAGACTGTTGACCTAATACCACTTCAATAGCATCACCACCGGCTTCTTTAAACTCTCTAACTAAACGCCGTAACCATTTTGCAGAAAATTTATAACCACTTGGGTGTGCCAACACAGCTTGCCCACCCGCTAGGTGAATTATTGATATAGCTTTTTCGATACTCTGCCAATTATTAGGAACATAACCAGTCTTCCCTTTTGACATATACTTTTTAAAAACACTGCCCACACATTTTGCATAGCCATTATCCGCAAGCCATCTCGCATAATGACCACGACTCAATGCTGCGCCTCCAGCGTATGACTTGGCACCATCATAAGCCCCTAAGACACCGGCTTTTTCAAGTCTACGACCTATCTCTGCAGCGCGCTCATTTCTCAACTCTCGCTGTGTACTTAAAAAGTTTTCGAGTTCTGGGCATGTTGGATCAATATTCAACCCGACAATATGAATGTCATGATTCTTCCAGTTAGTTGAGATTTCTACACCATTTATTAGTTTAATGGGTAAATTCTGTGCAGCAATATATCCATGAGCCATCGGTAAGCCAGCGACAGTATCATGGTCTGTAATTGCAATGATATTAACTTGATTCGCAACTGCTCTTGAAATGAGTTCAGGCGGAGTTAGTTGTCCGTCAGAAGCTGTTGAATGGCAATGTAAATCAATCAGGGAGTCTTGTATTTCCATATGAGCATTGTACTGGAAGTCCGATACGAAAAGATACCGTAAATACAAAACCGCTATGATTTCATTTCCATTATTTTCATAGTTCCAGCCTCTAGGATTTGAGAACAAGGCATATCTGATAAATAGCTATTATTTACAGAACTACGGCTGGAACAGCGATCATTACGATATGATACCCAGCCCCAGTGTTTAGGCCTCACATCGGTAACAGGTTCTTTAACCGATTTAAAATTTGCAGCTTTAACTGTTTGTTCAATATCGACAATATAAAGGTGCAAAGCGTAGAAAAATCTGTTTTCCAAGACTCTGTTGCGGCACGTAAACTAATATAAAGAGTTATTTGCCCTAATTGATTTTATCTATCTTCAGGTTCCCCTTTTTCAATGATACTCACCTTCCATGATCGAATAGCAATCTCACTTGAAAGCAGCAACGATGATAGATGTGATAAAGCAGTGTTTATTTCCTCGGGGGCGACACTAATTCTAATTTTATCGCCAATTCTTAACCTAGCGTCATATGGTTCCTCCGCAATCCGTAAGTTTTTACAATAAATAAAATTACCAGTATGAGAAGTACCTGAGATAACCCAACCATTGAACTCTCTATCTGACTGTTGTTGGATCATGAAATTATAAACGATGACAACACGAGAGTGTTTAGAAGGAAGATAATGAACAAGTGAGATAATATCAGCTTTATGTTGCTTTAAATCAGCCTGTGCCCGACATATTGAGAGTGTCAAACGGTTTAAGTGATCAGCACAATAATTCAAAGAAAAAGAAGACAAGCAATACCTATGATGTATGTCTGCTGGGTTAAAAAACAAAAAAACTGATGCATTATAAGGTTTGATTGCAGCTATCATCGTATCTAAAAACTCAGACGCTATATTTCTGTCACCTTCTTTCGGCACCATAGCTACAAAAGGTAATTTTTGATTTTGAATTCCACGAATAGCTGAAGAAGGCCTGACACCTCTAGCTAGTAGAACCTCAATGATTTGACATAAAAAGCAGACAATATTATTAAATGTGTACCAACTAATCTTTGAGCTTTTCTTATCAAGCATTATGGGTAAATTAATATAATGAGTAGTTGAAAACCTAGGTAATTCAGTTAACTCCCATTTTGTAAATGGGGTATGCTTTGAAAATAAAAGCGGTGTGAGAAGACTTACTAACTCGAAGTAAGAATCGACAGGAATATCTACCCTGATTTGACAACTTGAAAAGACTCGATTTATCGCTCTATCATGGTATAAACATACTTTATTCTTCTGAACCACGGTGTGCCATTTTTTTTGGCATAATTTAGGTGGTACATCAAACGAGTTGATACTTACACTTGGGGTAAGCTTAAATCTCGTTAACTGAAATTTTTCCGGATACTTATTCAAATCAAGTAAAAAGCAACCCTTTAACTCCATCTGTTCAAATTGCGGGAAAGCAGGAGGAGTTTGTTCAGACGGTGTACTGATTTCAGCCTGAACTTTCTGTTGTTTCGACTCTAAATAAAATATATATATGACCCAATCTGTTTACTTAAACATTGAGTATCTCCTCGCATACGAGGAAAAAAAATGACTAAATATTGGCGTATTGCTAAATGAGAAGACTCGGCATGTTTATTCGCAAATATATCTTTGAACCAATGATTATCTGGTGATGGAGTTATTGTGGTTGGATTACCATCCTTTATTCTGACTAAATAGCAATAATCCCACCACCCATTAGTCAATGTAACTTTGAGTAGTGAATACCCACTAATGACTTCAGGTGAATTAAGCGGTAATTGACAGTGAGACTTTACGAGCAATTTGATAACAACAAAATAGTGAGAGTTGATATATTTTGTTGCTAGAGTCTAGAAGCCGCAAATAAATAATTTTTAATATAATGCTTAGCTTGCCAACACAACGAACCCGCGCTCCCCGGCGTGACAGGCCGACTCTTGTTAAACAGAGGTCTAATAAAGAGTCTAACCAACTGAACTACCGATCCTCTGCTTTTCTTGCTTTTCTTACAGGCACAAAAAAGCCCCGTCATTTCTGACGAGGCTTCGTTGTATTGGCGGAGCGGACGGGACTCGAACCCGCGACCCCCGGCGTGACAGGCCGGTATTCTAACCAACTGAACTACCGCTCCAAACTCTCATCTACTGTCGTAGATTTATCGGTTGTGGAAGGAAATTTTGAATTGAGAAGCGCAGTGTACGCTAGTACATGAGCATCGCAAATATCAAAAGTTGCAAGCACAACTAGATAAATTTGGCGTCTGGCAATGACCTACTCTCACATGGGGAAACCCCACACTACCATCGGCGAGGCTGCGTTTCACTTCTGAGTTCGGGATGGATTCAGGTGGGGCCACAGCTCTATTGTCACCAGACAAATTCTGTATATTGGACTGGTTAATTGTCCGTCTGACGGCATTGTTTCCTCGCTCTAGTGCTCATGTACTTAAAGTACACTCCGCGCTTCGCTCGTCACGGCTTTGTCAGCCAAACAATTTCCTGCGTCTTTTAACCAATCTTCTTAATTCAGAAAGCTGAGTTAATCTTGTTCTCGACTTTACTAAGTACGTCGTATTCTTACTAAGGTTTAGCAAGTTATAAAACCCATT
>NZ_ML014813.1 GCF_003675895.1 Parashewanella curva | reverse complement strand
GGTTTGTGTGTTTTAGTTTTTGTCTAAGCAACAAGATTATAACACGCAAACCCTTACCTTTTCTTTAAATATCAACATGATAAACGATTTTTATTGTTGGATTTGAACTCCGAAACTTGAGTTAATAAATAACTCGTACTAAATTATGTATGTACCTGGAGGCCGTTCCCAATTAGATTTTTGATTGACTGACATACAAAGCAGTCGTTATTGCATTGGCTGCTGTTAATTTTTTTAGGTTAAACAAGGCGGAAAATGTGAAGTGTAGTTATTACCGACAAACAAAACTGTCGTTACTTCGTTTCTATTTCAAGGGTAAGTAACGCGGCATAAATGTCAATTAAACTCACACGGAGTGGGCTTTTCAGCGTTGATTCTTCTTTGTTGTGAAAGCTTAAATTAGCCCGCTAGTTCTTCACTTTCACGCCTCGAATAATGCAACGCTGAAAAAGCCCTGAAAGTTGCATCTTCAGGTATCACGAGTATATATTGCGTAAGTCAATATTTTTTTGACATTAACTCACAACTCAGCCAACGCTTACTAGAAATGCATTTAAAATTGGCAGCGGTATTATCCTACCTACTTTCAATGCCATAAATGCTATAAGATCGGTAGTCCATTTCTTTTTCGATATAAATTAGCTTTAACCTGAATTTCAAATGTCTTAAAGGGCAGTGGAAAAACTCTTGTGATTTCTTGTTTTTGCGATTCATCATAAGTTTCAAATTCAGCCAGAAGCTTTTCTGGATACTCTGTAACCAATTGATAAATTTGCTCACATGCTTTCTGAGACTTTCTGCTCTCTTCAGTTTCAGGTGAGCTTGTTGTTAATATAAGTAAGTTACCAAACACCAAACTACGCCCCATTTTAAGCCTTAATAAATTATTTAGACCACTAAAATTTGCATACTCTTCAAATTCTCTGCTTTGCTGATGTATTTCTCCCTCTTTCACTTGCTTAACAGGGACGTCAATATGCTCTGCATCACAACGGACACTTTTCATTGTCACAGGATCAAAAGTGTGACTGAGATTTTTAAAAAGCTTCAGGATACAAGGTGTAGGCTTTTCTTTAATGAAATGATTAGGGCTAAACGAAGTTGCTCTTTCATTTTGAGCATTACTAAATGTTTTTGAAGCTCTATTATAATGTCTAGCTGAGCGCGTATGAATCTGTGTTTTAACTTTCATAAAACCAAATTCAGACCGAATTCTTTCTGAGTTGATAGCGTGATTTACACGATATGTCCGCCAATATTGTACTGGATACAGTATTGCATTATGAACTGTGGAGTTATCACTATAACCTTTAGGCAAACAGGCCTTCACAGCGAGAAAAGGCCTTCTTGTATCTTCTGTTTGAGTAACAACGTAATCATCACCACCCAATGAGATTGATTGCCCACTTTGGAATTGACAGTTTCTCAAATATTCTGCAAAAGAAGCTTCTACTAAAGATTGACGACAAGGTATGCAACACATAAAGATAAAACATTAGGAATTGGTACGAGAAATTATTCCTTACCTACTAATTTAATTACAGTTAATTTTCCTTCATCCTGTGAATTTAACTATACGCTTCTCATCAAGCGAACCTGAAAAATCCATTAATTCAGGTTCACTTTTATTAATTACAATAACAAAGGCACTACCTCAAATCCTCAATAACAATACCATCATTATTAAGTGAATTGGGTGGGAAGAACTGTATATCACCTGTGAGCTTGGTTATCCGCTTTATAGACTCAGCTATATACGTTGGCTCCGGTGCACTTCCGCTATATTCGCAGTGTAACGACATAACATCATTGTGGTTTTCAGATTCTATGATCAACCTGGCTTTGGTTATTTCAGGAAACTCTGAAATGATCGCTTGTACTTGGCTTGGGTGCACAAATAAGCCTTTCACTTTAACGGTTTGATCTGCTCTGCCCATCCAACCTTTGATGCGCACATTGCTTCTGCCGCATGAAGTTGCCCCGGTATAAAACGCACTTAAATCACCTGTCGCAAATCGTATCAATGGGTACTTATCATTAAGAACGGTTACGACTAATTCACCCACCTCATTTGGCTCTGTGACAGGTTGCGATGTTCCCGGTTTAACGATTTCAACAATAATGTCTTCAGCTATCACCCAACCTTCGCCATAGTTTGCCTCATAAGCTATTAAGCCAACATCGGCGGTTGCATAAGCTTGGTAAACCTTAATGCCATGTTCTAAGAATTTAGTTCTTAACTCTTCTGATAATGCTTCACCAGAAACTAACGCTTTTGTGATGCTCCACTCAACACCTTTTTCCTTAGCTTTATCTATAAGAATATTCAAAAAGCTGGGAGTACCGCTGTATCCCGTAGGTTGTAATTGCGAAATAATATGTAACTGCTGTTCAGTTTGCCCGGGACCAGCAGGTATCACACTGCAACCGCAAGCACGAGCACCTGAATCCATTATGAAGCCACCGGGTGTCATGTGATAAGACAAGCAGTTCAGAACCATATCGCCCTTTCTAAATCCTGCCGCATGAAATGCATGAGACATACGCCACCAATCTCCACTGTCCATGGCACCTTCGTAAATATTGCCCGGCGATTGGAAAATTCTATCAACTACCGAACTACCAATAGCCAAACCTCCTAACGGTGGATTTTCAGCTTGAAGCTGGGATATAGAGGACTTTCTTAGGATTGGCAAAAAAGATAAATTATCACGTGTAATAGTCGTGTCAGTCTTAGTTCCGGCCAAAGCTTGTTGATAATAGTCTGAGTCTTGCTTCAAAGTTACGAGCAAATCATTCAAACGCTTTAATAACAACTGCTCACGCTTATCTTGTGGTAACGATTCTTTTTCTAAAGTAGGAAGTACACTACTATCTATGTTCGATTCTGATTCTGACATGCTAACCTCCTACAACCAACGCTTACGGCGTTTGTATGACTTCAGATTTTTAAAGCTTTTACGTTCTTCGTTTCCACCACCTAGGTAGAACTCTTTTACGTCTTCATTATTAAGTAGCTGCTCACGTGTTCCATCGAGTACGATTTTTCCTGATTCCATGATGTAACCATAATGAGCTGCTTTTAAAGCATAGTTGGCGTTTTGCTCAACCAGCAACATAGTAATACCCTGCTCACGGTTGATTTTTTCAATAATGCCGAATACTTCTTTTACTAATAATGGCGATAAACCCATTGATGGCTCATCAAGGCAGATCATTTTCGGACGTGCCATTAATGCACGACCAATCGCCAACATTTGCTGTTCACCACCAGAAAGATATCCAGCTAACCCCGTTCTTTCTTTTAGTCTTGGAAAATAGCTAAACACCATATCAATATCTTGATTGATTTGATTATCACTGCGGGTATAGGCACCTAATCTAAGGTTTTCTACCACAGTCATATCTTCAATAATGCGTCGACCTTCCATCACCTGAAACAGGCCAGAGCTTACGATTTCAGCGGCATTGGCATTATCAATGCGCTTACCTAAAAAACTGATATCGCCTTTGGTCACTTCACCATTTTCCGTTTTCAATAAACCAGAAATGGATTTCAGCGTTGTCGATTTTCCCGCACCATTGGGACCGAGTAAGGTAACGATGCTGCCTTTAGGCACATCAATACTTACTCCTCTTAATACCTGAATCACATCGTCATACACCACTTCAATGTTATTGATGGACAGGACAACCTCTTCAGGATTGATCACTTCAGCAGCATTACTCATAACTCACCTTTAATACGAAAAATTTGGAAGTTAATTAGCTGGCTAATGAATCTTTATCCATTGCCATACCCGCGAAGACGGGTATCCAGTGACTTTAACTAACATCTAATAAGACACTAGACTCCTGCCTTCGCAGGAGTGACGAAAGACACACTAACCATGACTTAATTTGGCGCGTATATTAATACCCTAACCAATCCGCGCGACGCTCAAGGCTTACGGTATCGACTTGCTCGATTGATACATTGTCTTTGTCAAAATTGCCTTTGTAGATATTTACTTCAGCAATACCACGGTGATCATCGTCTTTCCAAGTCGCAGGTAAACATACGCCTTCAAGCCCTTTGGGTACCCAGTTTTGAGTCGCGTACATGCCCTTCTTCACATTCGCACCTGTAATGCCACCATTGTCTTTTGCCCACTCCATGGCTTCTTTCATATAGTAAGCTGAGCAAACGCCGCGAATGTAGTGATGCGGACGTGATTTAGTACCGCTTGAATCCGACATCTTAGAAATGTTTTTAACCAGCTTCATGCCAGATACATTTGAATCCCAAAATGGTGTCATGGTTGGGAAAATGTAATCTTTCACGCCCTCACCAATCGCTTCAAAAATCTTGCGGTCACCGCCCCAGATATTCGACATAAACTGAATATCAGTGCCGACAGTATTACAAGACTTGATTAATGACATTACTGAGCCACCTAAGTTACCGATGTAGCCATAATGAGTGCCTGAACTCTTAAGACTCAAACACTGTGCTTTAAAGTCACCCGGCTTCATTGAAATAACCACTGATGGCTGCACATCAAAACCTAACTCAGTTGCGTATTCAGCACAGGCGGCTTTTGGTGCATTAGGGAAAGGATGGTTAGCACCAATGTGAGTAAACTTAGGCTTTCCTTTACTTCCTTTATCTTTCCAGTCTTTTGCAGCCCATTGCACAAGCGCACGGCAAGAGTCTGAGTATGAAGCTCCATAGAAGAAATTGTATGGCGCTGGCTTTTTAGTGTGAGGGTTCTTACCTTTAGGATCGGTTAAGTGACCGGAATACGATGCTGAATAAACCGGAATTTTATCGCGTGCCACAAATGAGATTAGTGCTTCAGTATCTGCCGTTCCCCAACCTTGCATAGCGACCATCTTCTTACGACTCTTCCACTTTTTGTATGAAGCAATCGCTTGAGGAACTTTGTAAGCATAATCAACAGTTTCAAAATCTAGTCCAGTTCCCTTAATACCACCGTTGGCATTGATATAGGCCATCGCATCTCTAACACCATCGGCATATTCTTTACCTACGAATGCCGTTGGGCCCGACATATCCGCAAGATGGCCAACAAATACTTTATCTTCTTTCGCTGCGGCGGAGTTTGCGGCCATCATCGTAACCGCAGATAGTGTCGCTAATGTTAGTTTTGATAATTTCATAGTTAATTCCCTTTTATTTATTTAGGGTGTGAACTTCAAAATTGCTAATGAACCCAGATAAGAGCAATAGTGCGGTAAGGTAGCCGTCCGATACAGGATGTATCGGTCGTCAGCACATGGACGTGCGCTTCTGTTACCGTGCGCACTATTGCTCGTTCCTATTCATATAATCAATTCACACATTTTTTGTTGATATCAATATGCGAATGGGTAACTCTTCCAATAGTTTTTAATTTGGTTCCAACGGTGCGCTAGCCCTTCTGGTTCAAAGATAAGGAACAGAATGATCACCAGACCAATTGCCATTTCTTTGATGTAAGCCAAGCCATCCACCAGCATAGGATGAGCACCAATTGACGTCTCTTTTACTAGCGACACACTGGCTTCCATAGCCTCAGGCAATAGCACCATAAACACCACGCCCATCAAAGTGCCTTTAATCGAACCGAGACCACCAATAATGACCATAGCTAGGAACTGAATCGACATGAAAATGGTAAAACCTTCGGCAGACACATAGCCAAGATAGTGAGCGTATAACGCACCACCAATCCCTGCGTAGAATGACGAAATACCAAATGAAAGCAGACGATACTTGTTAAGCTTCACCCCCATAATTTCGGCACTTAGGTAATGGTCACGCACCGCAACAAACGCACGACCGTCACGCGTTCTCATGAGGTTACAACCCCAAATGAACATGAACACGAGTGCGAATAAGGCTACGTAATAAAAGCTTTCGTCTGTATCGAAAGTAAAACCAAAGATGTTAATGGGTTCAGCCAATGAACCCGCTGAGCCGCCAGAGAACCACTCTGCACGTCCAAAGAAGTCTTCAATGATAAATTGTGCTGCAAGGGTTGCGATGGCTAAGTACAAGCCTTTAATTCTCGCTGCTGGCATACCAAACATCATGCCTACAGCCATGGTTAAAAAGCCGGCTAGCGGAATACAAAACACCACAGGAATATTGAACTGCGTGTTTAACCAAGCCGAGGCAAAGGCACCGAAACCGAAGAATGCACCGTGTCCCAACGAGATTTGCCCAGTAAAACCAACCAGAATGTTTAAACCTAATGCGGCAATACCCAAATAAGACACCTGAATAAACAGAGTGAGATAATAAGCATCCAAAATAAAGGGTGCAAAGCAAGCAAAGGCAATCGCTAAAATCGCAAACCAACGTATGGTTTTGGTTTCAAATATGGTTGTGTCTTGTTTATAACTGGTTCTGAAGTCACCACACGGGCGCATAGTTACACTTGTTGACATAGTAATTCTCCTTAAATCCTTTCAATGTCTTTAGTGCCAAATAGGCCATATGGTTTAAACCAAAGGATGATCAGCAGTACATAAAATGGGGCAATGTCATACATATTGCCTATGTGTAAGAACTGGCTATCGAAAAACTCAGCTAAGTTTTCCAACACACCGATGGTCAAGCCACCGACAATCGCGCCAACAATCGAATCTAACCCACCTAGAATGACGGCAGGGAACACTTTAATTCCCATCACTGACAGTGAGTCAGAAACACCATTTACCATGCCCATCACCACACCAGCAGTTGCCGATACCGTAGCCGCAATCCCCCAGCTCATAGCAAACACTTGCTTGACTGAAATTCCTAAACTTTGTGCGGCTTGCTGATCAAACGCTGTTGCTCGCATCGCCAAGCCATGCTTTGAGTGTTTAAAGAACAGGTAGAAGCCAATCATGATAAGCACCGCAATCACCATACTCATGAGATAAGCAGGCTCAATACTCATACCGAGAATGTTGACGGAATCAGCTTCGAATACTTTTGGGTAACTTTGAGGGGCAACACCGAATATCCATTTCGTAAGCGCTTGGAAGAAAATCGACAGACCGATGGTGACCATGATCACTGAGATAATTGGTTCACCAATCATAGGTCTTAAAACAATGAGCTGTAGCAGCACACCGAATATCGCCATGAATATCATGGTAAAGATAAAGCCCAAGAAAAATGGGATCTGCATATAGACTAAGAATGCCCAACATACCCAAGCCCCTAACAATAGGAACTCACCTTGAGCAAAGTTCACAATTTGAGTTGATTTGTATACCAGCACAAAACACATGCCGACCACACCATAAAGCAAACCAACGATTAATCCGTTTGTGATCAGTTGAAGTAATAAATCTGTATTCATGATGCTTTCCTCGTTACTTCATCACTGTCTGTGACAATAGGTTGCTCAACCACATTGACCACATCAGCCACTTTAAGCTGAGTTTGGACACGAGTTTTGCTGCCATCTTGGAAGGTGATCATGGTGTCGACATCCACATACTCAGCACCACCATAAATCGACTCAATGATGTCATGATATTTCTCTGCAACGACGCCACGACGGACTTTTCGAGTACGAGTCAGCTCACCATCATCGGCATCAAGCTCTTTATAAAGCAGCACAAATTTGCAGATCTTCTGCGCTTCTGGCAGCGACTCATTCACCTTTTCAACTTCTTGCTGAAGCTTTTCGTACACTTCAGGCAGAGTCGAAAGGTTGGTGTAGTTAGTGAATGCATAACCTTGCTGCTCAGCCCATTTAGAAACGATGCTGTAACGGATGCACAAAATGGCTGATAGATAAGGACGATCCTTACCGAGGATCACCGCTTCACCGATAAAGGATGAAAACTTAAGTTTGTTCTCAATATATTGCGGTGAAAACTGCAAGCCATGACTGGTTTTGGCTAAGTCTTTAATGCGATCTATAACCACTAAATGACCATTAGGTTTAAAGTAACCAGCATCACCTGTGTGCATCCAGCCATCTTTGACATCTTCTTCAAACGCTTCTTGATTCTCTAGGTAGCCTGAGAACATGCCCACGGTTTGAGAAATCACTTCACCTAGACCTTGCTCATCTGCATTTATCACTTTGACTTTGGCGGTATCAAATGCCACCCCAACCGAGTCATAATCCACATCACTACCACTGTGGATAGTGTATGCCCCAGCCATTTCCGTTTGCCCGTACAACTGTCTCAAAGGTACACCGATAGACTGGAAAAAGCGGAAGGTATCTGGTCCCATTGCCGCACCACCAGTCGCTGCGGAAGTTAAGAAACTGAATCCAAGTCTGTCGCGTAACGCTTTATTCAGAATAAGCTCAGCCCAAAATGACTTTTTACCTTGATCGAGCGCTTTACCTGAAAGCTTTAAAGCAAAGTCAAATAACCATCGTTTAAGTGGTGTCGAGTCCATCATTCGTGCTTGAACATCCGCCAAGATGCCTTCCCACACTCGTGGTGCAAGAAGCACAAAGCTAGGACCAATTTCACGTAAATCGGCCATCATGGTTTCTTGTTCTTCAACAAAGTTGACGATTTGACGAGAAATCAATGACTGACCAACCGCATACACCTGCTCCATGATCCACGGCATTGGCAACACAGAAACATAGTTATCACCTGGCTGGCGAGGATCGGCACGAAGATAAGAACAACAATGCTCGATAAAGCGACCGCTGTTGAGTAATACGATTTTGGGTTTAGAGGTTGTGCCTGAAGTCGTGCAGTAGATAGAAGCATCGAGTGGATAGGTTGCATCAACCATTTGATCGTAAACCTCATGGTGCATAGATTCGTATTCACGCCCCATTCGATAAAGATCTTCAACATCAATTAGGCGTTTATCATCATATTTACGCATCCCTTTGGGGTCGCAATACACGATAAACTCAACACTTGGGATCTCATCGCCAAGTTCAAGTAACTTATCGCACTGTTCTTCATCTTCCGCGATAACCACTTTTGCTTTACTTAAATTGAGTAAGTAAGCCACTTCTTCATGCATAGAATCTTGGTAAATTCCCAATGAATGACCACTCAGTGCATGAGCGGCTACTTCGCCCCACACCCATTCAGGGCGGTTTTCACCAAGTAATGCAATGGTTTCATCCTTGCCAACACCAAGGTGAGTTAGACCTAAAGTCATCCATTGAACTCGATGCTGATAATCCAGCCATGTGAATTCATTCCAAATACCAAACTCTTTTTCACGCATGGCAATATCATTCGGCCAATGCACGGCGTTATAGCGAAGGATCTTTGGAAAAGTATTTAATGTGCTGATGAATTTATTATGTTCGGTCAACATTAGCTCGCCTCCTCTAATTCATCTTCAATACCAAGGTAGGCTTGCTTAACATGAGGATCGTCCATCACTGCATCAGGTAAATCACAAATGAGCTTTTTACCAAAATCCAGCACCATGACTTGGTGGGAAATGTCCATTACCACCCCCATGTCATGCTCGATCATTACAATGGTGACGCCAAATTCTTCGTTGAGGTCGAGGATATAGCGTGCCATATCTTCTTTTTCTTCAAGGTTCATGCCTGCCATTGGCTCATCAAGAAGAATAAGTTTAGGGTTCAATGCCATTGCACGAGCAAGCTCTACACGCTTACGCAGCCCATAAGAAAGCGTTCCAGCAATGGATTTACGCACATGGGTAATTTCAAGAAAATCGATAATTCGTTCAACTTCTTTACGGTGTTCTAGTTCTTCTTTTTGCGCCTTTGATGCCCAGTACAAAGGGCCCGTAAACCAGTTATTGTTCATGAGGTGGTGTCTGCCCACCATAATGTTATCCAGTACCGTCATGTGACCAAACAAAGCGAGGTTTTGGAATGTTCGACCTATGCCTAAGTCTGCACGATCATTAGGTTTTAAATGAGTAACACGCTTGCCATCAAAATGAATTTCCCCTTCGTTTGGCTGATAACGACCAGAAATACAATTGAGCATGGATGTTTTACCCGCCCCATTTGGGCCGATAATCGAAAAAACAGAACCTTTGGGCACATCAAAGCTGACATCGGTTAGTGCCTTAACACCGCCAAAAGCAAGAGAGATATTTTCGACTTTTAATATTGATTCGGACATAGGAACACCTTTTTCAAATCAAAAAAGCAGTGGCGACAGCCGAGAAGAACTGGCTGTGCCACTGAAAAAGTTACAACATGTAGCGGAGGGAAAGTTGGCTGTAGAATGAATCAGCATCTGAAGTATTTTTCTGGTCCATGATGAATTGACCAACCTCAAAACCTACAGCAAGATTTTTAGTCAGATCTTTAAAGACGTTAACGCCCCACTGACTTCGTTCGACATCAGTCACTTCAGTTTGGATATTTCCGTAAAATACAGAACTTCTTACTTTGTCATTCCAGAAGTGGCGATACGACACAAGATAAGAAGTCACTTCTTCGACTTCTTCACCCACCATATCTTGAGCAGCGGCAACACCAATGTAACGTCCTAGCTCACCATGATGAACTTGAAACTTAATGTCATCTTTATCAGACACATTAATTTTACCAGCGACAGATGCACCAAAGGCGCTATGCTTTTGACCTGTTTGTGAAACTAGCTGGCGTCCAAGTGCAGAAACAGAAACCGTACCCCAATCACCTTTAAAGTCATAGCGACCAACAACATCTGGCATGGTTTCATCTTCGTTACCACCACCAAAAGTTTCAGGGTTTTCTAGCGCTACTTTGAATCCGCCCATGCTATAACGAATTTGACCTTGACGAATAAAGGCTAGCCCCACAGTCGCACCAGCAAAGTCAGCAGTTTCCGGAATGGCAGAGGTATTCATAAACGTTGACCATGTTTGACCAACCGTAAAATCTTTATACTTAATGAATGCGTGACGAATTCGAGGGTGTGCAGAATTAGAGATGATTTGGTTACCGCCCCCACCTAAGAAGTCCATTTCGACAAAACCTGTAACATCGCCATGAACATATTTAGTATTAAAACGAGTTTCATTAGCAAAAATTTTGAATTGGCTTTGTGATTTAGGCAAAACTTGCCCCGTTCCAATCCAAAAGTCTCGATAAGCGATATCACCACTTACCAAACGTCCATCGACCTTGATATAACCACCAAACGAGATACTACTTTTATCGTTGATATCAATTTTGTATGCGGCATTGGCGGTTCCAGCTGCCAAAATAGATGCCGATAGTAAGGCGAGTTTTAAGGTTTTCATTTTATGGTCTTCCTCTAACCTAAAAAAAGCAGTTAAACGCAAATTTTGCTATCACTGCGAAATGTAACTTAGAAAAAGCGTTAACTATCTAGACACCGATTAGAGATGCTAAACGCTTATATACTTGCCAAAATCACGGCTAGCTGCGTTATGAAATTCGTAGTTAGATTACTAGCTACTTCACTTCAAACCTTGCTATCTGCAATTTTTCTTCGCCTAAAAGCGTTTTTAACTGCTTTTTCTAGGTTTACTTAGCTGTCCATACATTGAGGAATTTCAAAGTAACAAACAATTAACAATAAGTCGTACGACTTTAGTCGTAAGGAGTACAACTGTGGTTTTATCTTTGTTTCAGATAACAGAAATAAAATGATATGGTATTGAAAAGTATAAGAATGTATCGGAAGAAAAAGGATGTTTCCAAACGGGTTATTAATTTTCGTTTGTGCCTGCTATGCTGGTCTACTCTGCGCTTTCGCATTTATGGGATACCGATACAAGCATAAACTAACCAGCTTCCATCAAAGATTAATTTACACCTTATCAATTGGTGTTTATTGCACCTCTTGGGGCTTTTTAGGAACAGCAGGCCAAGCTTCTGAAAATGCCTACTCTTTTTTGCCTGTCTATATCGCGCCATTCTTACTTATTTTGTTTGGTTGGCCTTTTATCCAAAAAATCATTGCTATTAGCCTGAAACTTAACGTCACTTCTATCGCGGATTTGCTCGCCAACCGTTTCGGGAAATCCCGAAATTTAGCGATTCTTGTCACCCTGATGGTCTTAGTTGGCACCATGCCATACATGGCATTACAGATTAAAGCTATTGTCAGCTCATACACCTTACTCAGACAAGACACTATTTTACCCGTCGGTCTTATTGGGTTCATTGTCACCATCATTCTAGCGGCCTTTAGTATCACTTTTGGTGTGCGAAATATCGATATTAATGAGCGCCACATAGGTTTGATCATTGCAATTGCGTTTGAATCATTATTAAAACTGTTCGCTTTCTTGTTGATTGGCTTATTCGTTAGTTTCTATTTGTATGACTCTCCAATCCAGTTATGGCAGCTCGCAGAGCAAAATCAGCCCAGCTCAACCGATTTTGAATCGTTAAACTTTCTAGGTTTAATGCTCATTACTTTTTCGGCTTTTCTATGTTTACCACGCCAATTTCAAACCATGATTGTCGAAGTGAGAGACATTAAAACCACACGGTATGCACGATGGCTATTCCCACTCTACATTTTAATGTTCGCATTGTTCGCCATACCTCTCGGACAAGCCGGAAAATTGCTATTTAGTGATTCTTTAAGCTCTGACGCTTATGTGCTGTTTCTTCCTGCATTATTGGGGCATGACTGGCTCAGTTTATTTGGATTTTTAGGTTCTATTTCTGCCGCTAGTGCGATGGTGATCATTACCTCAATCGCCATCAGCACTATGTTAAGCAATGAAATCATTTTCCCGAGCTTGTTCACACGAAAAGGGTTAAAAGAAACTAACGTTAGCCAATTTAAAGATACTTTCTTACGGGTAAGAAAACTGATTGTAATCGCTATCTTTGGGTTAACGTTTTGGATGTTTTGTATCGCTCCACCAGACACTTTATCTGTATTAGGTGAAGTGTCATTTGGTGCCATTGCGCAAATTGGCCCAGCCTTTTATGCAACTTTTTTTTGGCGTAGAGGTAACCTTAATGGCGCACTTTATGGCATGGCAACAGGCTTTTCTATTTGGCTTATCTTAAACTTCTTGCCTGCCCTTGGTGTCTACCAACATGCCTTTACTGAGCTTGCTTACAATCAAACGACCATTGCAACTTTGGTTGCCTTAAGCGCTAATATCATGGTTATGATTGCGTTGTCTTATTTCACAAGGCATTCCATTCAAGAGCAAATCCAGCTTGATCACTTCTTCGCTAGTCCAGTTGAAAGTAGTAACAATGAATCTCAAATTAAAAAAGTTGACCTGAGCGAATTACTCGCATTGATTAATCAATTTGTGGGTGATGAAAAACGCAAACAATCAGAGCTTGAATTTCAAATTCTAGCAAGCCAGATAAAGGAAAAACAAAAATTAAACCAAGCTTATATTGAGTTAACAGAAACGCTGCTTGCCAGTGTTATGGGGTCCAGTTCTGCTAAGTTAGTGTTGACACTCATGCTTCAAGACCGACATTTAAATTTCTCTGAAGTTGCCGAGTACGTTCAACAAGCATCAGATCAACAGCAACAGTTCAGCCAAAATGTGCTTCAAGCTGCCATTGATAATGCCAATGATGGAATATCAGTGATAAACAAACGTCTTGAACTGGTGGCTTGGAATAAAGCCTATGTTGATCTTTTTAACTATCCCAATGAGCTTTTGTACATAGGCAGCCCAGTATCAGAACTGGTACGCTATAACTTGCTCCACCAAAGCGAAATCCCCGCCAGTGAAGTCGATAAACAAGTTGAAAAGCGGCTTAATTTTATCAAACAAGGCTCGATGCATAATACCGAACGCACCCTAAATAATGGTAAAACAATTCGCATCCGAGGCAATGTTATTCCCGGTGGTGGCTTTGTCATGTCCTTTACCGATGTCACCTTATATCGAGAAGCCGAAGCTCTGTTACGTGAAGAAAAACAAGACCTACAATCCAGAATCATTGCCAGAACTGGCGAGCTTGAAGCATCAAATCAGGCCTTAGCTCAATCCAACACCGAATTGGCAAAAGCTAATGAAAAAATTCATCATTCGCACCTACAAAAAAGCCAGTTTTTAAAAGCCTGTAGTCATGACTTATTGCAACCTATTGCGGCTGCAAAACTCTTTTGTGCTAGCTTACACAATCAGCAAAACCTCAGCTCAACTCAACAACAAACCATTGAACACATTGACGCATCATTAGAGCACGCGAACGATCTAATCAAAGATCTTAACGAAGTAACCTTGATTGAATCTGGTGGAATAATTCCAGAAAAAGCCCCCTTCGCCATTCAAACACTGTTTGATGAATTATTCACAGAGTTTGAACTTTTGTGCCAACAAGCCAATATCTACTTTCGAATTGTGCCATCTCAACTCTGGATAAATTCAGATAAAAAGCTGCTACGACGTATCTTACAAAACTTTTTAAGTAATGCTTGCCGCTATGCACCACACTCTCGATTGTTGCTTGGATGTAGACACCAAAGTAACCAAGTATCAATTCAAGTCATTGATACAGGCTCAGGGATCCCGAGTGACAAGCAAGAGCTAATTTTTCAACAGTTTACCCAACTAAAAACCAACACCACATCATCAAAAGGATTAGGCTTAGGACTCAATATCGCCCGAAATCTTGCTCACTTGTTACAGCACCCACTGACGTTAGCATCAGAAGTTGGTAAGGGAGCTAACTTTAGTATTCTTGTCCCAAGAGCGATTGAGCAACTAGATTCTACACCGATTTTTTCACCCGCAATGAACTTAGCAGGATTGCACGTATTATGTGTAGATAACGAAATCGAGCTTACCAATGGCATGAGCGAACTTCTGAAAAGTTGGGGATGTAAAGTGTATGTAGCAAACACGCCTAAACAAGCGTTATCTCAAGTTGAAACACATCGAGATTTTATCGACATTATGCTGGTGGACTACCAATTAGAATCCAATATCAATGGAATAGAATTAATGAGTAAAATACAGCAACAAGCGCAAATACCCGGAGTGCTCATTACCGCAACCTTAGATAAAGATTTAGATGCATTAGCCCGAACACATGGCTTTGGCTTTCTCACTAAAGCACTTAGACCATTACAGTTACAGACGATGATCAATACCATGATCACACAAAGATTAGCGAAAGCCTATGCCGAAATTGATCGTTATTAGAATTAAGCCGTTATTCCTAGCTCATTTTGCATAATGATGACAGCTTGAGTACGGGTGTTCACCCCTAGTTTTTGATAAATAGCGGTGGCATGAGCTTTTACTGTCGCCTCAGAAAGCCCTAACTCAAACGCTACTTGCTTATTAAGCATCCCCTTTGCAAACATAGCTAAGATCTTATGTTGTCTTGGGGTTAGATTGGTAAGCTTACTCGCGCATGGCTCAGGTGATTGATACTGCTCAGGCAGCCATATTTTTCCATTAAGTACATCTTTAAGAGCGAGAACCATTTGCTCAACACTGGTCGATTTGGGCAAAAAACCAGATGCCCCTAATTGAACCGCTTGTTTTACTGTAGATGCATCCTCTTGCCCTGAAATCACCACAACGGCAATGGCTGGATAATCAAACTTCAGACTAATCAAAGTTTCAAAGCCTTGGCTATCTGGTAGGTTAAGATCGAGGAGAATTAAATCGGGTTGTGAGGTTTTGAGTTTAATAGATAGCTCTGCAATTGATTCTGCTTCATGGACAGCAATATCAGATTGCTCATCACTGAGTTTTTGCACCAACACAGCAGACAATGCTTGCCTAAATAGAGGGTGATCGTCCACCAAAATGCATGAATATGAAGATGCCATCATTTCACCTTGTTATTATGATGTAACAATATTATCTGGCTTGTAAATTTTTACAATAGTCACAGTGTTTTGATATCAGACTTTATCTTTCTCTTAAAAAGCTTGCGAATCTTGGTGTTCGTTTTTGGGTAAACCCATAATACTTGTAAGTAATAATTGAACCGATTTTAGGTGGATTTTTCCGCTGCTGATTTGAAAAGCCAGAGCCAATTTTGAAGCGCTTACCATTCGGCATTTCAACTAAAATTGCTCCCATCATGCCTTTGAACTTTCCCTTTCCTTCTATATGAGCAATCACTTTAGCTTCGGCATCAGAATACAGTTTTAATTTCATCAAATCAGGGTTGCGCCCATTTTGATATAAGCTTGCCTTTTTGTGGAGCATCAGTCCTTCTGCACCATGACTAACTAAAGCATTTAAAGCATCATCCAGTTGCGCTTTGGTTTCAAATGATGTTTGTTCAATGACGATTAAATAAGGGCTTAGATCTGATAGCTGGCTTACGGCGTACTGGTATCTTTCTTCAAATGTGCCCTTATGTGTAGGTACATCGAACACCATAAATCGCACATTTTTCCAATCTTCAACTGAGGTAACTTTCGTTCTAACTAAAGCTGAAATTTGCTCGAATTTCTCTCTCGCGATCCACAACTCACCGTCTAACGGTTCTTTAGGAAAGTCTTGTGTAAATGCTGGTGGTAAATTGATCAGATTACCAGCCCGAGTCCACATTTTGTAACCATCCCACCGACCTCTGACGCCATCATATTTTTCACTCACAAGATATTCAGAGACAGGTTCGGTCAACTTGAATTTACTGGCAAGCTGAAGCTCTTTAGCTGATACAAGAGAGCTAAAAAGTAAGAAAAAGACTTGAGCAAAAACAAAATAGAAAAAGGTTTTGGGTTGAGATTTCATTGATAGCATCCATGCTGAAGAAACTGTTTTTAATGTGCTGATTTAATTGTTACTTGTCAATGATATCAACTTGCTACAGCAATCAAATATTTTTCTAGTTCAGGGTTTTCTATTCCCATCACACCACGTTTGATATTGAAAATCAGGTTTTCAGATTTGAGCCTGCGAAGCGCATTATTGATGCTGCTTTTAGTAACGTTAACACTGTCATCCAGCAGCATAAGTTTGACGTTTCTGATCCCTTTATCGGTATAAAAGTTCTTGCCATTGCCTCTAGCGATGAGAAGTAATACCGCTTTATCAAGTGCAGGGAGTTGTTCGAATAAATCTTGAAACTCTTGTGGATGGGATTGAACTACCAAGTCAAAGCGTTTCATGGCTTCTGAAAAATCAACGACTTGATTCAGCACCATTTGTTGTAATAGCTCAACAAACCGAGCAGGCTCACGGTGTTGTTCGATTAAGGTGTTAAGCGCATCTTCTTTATTAAGTTCAACACCATTGGTTATCTTCTTTACAACACCTAATTCAAACTCCACAAACTTTTCATCTAAAGCTGGAAAATCCAAGGATTGTGCGGAGTTATAGAATGGCGCCTTAGTATGTCGAAACAGCTTTTCTAATCCCTCTCGGCTAGAGCCTGTAAAAATGCCTTTTACTAAGTCATCACCGCGATTAACCATGAACGATCTCAAAGCGGCTGTGAAATTCTCAAACTCTTTTCGAGTGGCTAAGTGCTGAACTTCGTCAAGACACAGCAAGGTTGGCATATTTAATTTGTTGAGTAGTTCAAAGGCATCAAACAATTGATATGGATTTTGTTCTTGCTTAGCTTCAAGCCCAATATCGACACTTGCCTTAGATAAGCTCACGCCAATCTTATTTGGCTTAAAAATATCGGTAACTTTAGATAACCAGCTTTTTCGTTCTTCAATGGCACGAATAACGGATTGGATAAACACCGCTTCTGGATTGTCTTTGTCTTGCCAAAAGTCGACATAGACAACGAAGATACCCTTGCTCTCGCAAAGCGGCATGACATCACGTTGAATAAATTGAGTCTTACCACGCTTTCTAGGCGCGAAAATGGTTACTCTTGAGAGTAAGCCACCATGCATGGCATTAAGAATATGCTCAGCATAATCGGTGCGTGGAAAATGCCAGTTCATAGTGCTTACCCTTTATTCTTAAAAATTCGTATTAATTTTAACCAAAAACTAAATTTTAGTAAATATTTTACTAAACGATAAATTTTCAGTAATTGATATACTAATTATTACGAAAAATAAGCAATGCTTTTAACAGCAATCCCTTGAAGAGCTGCCACTGGTATTACATGTAGTTCCCTCATTACTTCCTAAAAAAGTATTCGTCAGATAAAAATCGGCAAACTTTTCCTCAAAATCATTAGCTACCGTTTTTTCAGCAATCCCGATTTGCATAAGCGCACTTTGCCAAGCTTGAACTTTAGGTAAACCACACAGTAAATCGAAGCCTGTATGCTGCTTAACAATATCAGCTCGATGCAATAGAGGTAGCCATGCAACATCGACGTTACTTAATTCATCTGATTTGAAAAATTGAGTGTTACCTGAAAGCTGTGCTTCTGCTTTTTGAAAAGCTTTGTACAATTTAGCATTCCTCTGCTCAAAGGTTTCTTCGTCTTTACTGCTCATGGTGCTGCATTGAGTCAAATAGTGTTTTGAACCTAAATAGCTCCACGCTCGTTCTAGCGCACGTTGCTCGTTAGTAACGCCCGTTTCAAGTGGGCCATATTCATCTTCGATATATTCAATGATGGCATCAGATTCAAATAGAGTTGTTTGGTTTTCAGTGATCAACACAGGCACTTGACCATTAGGAGAAATATCTAAAAACCATTGTGGTTTATCTTTCAAATTAATGTATTCAATTTCATACGGAATGTTTTTTACTTCAAGCGCAGCTGTGACACGTTGAACGAATGGACAGATTTTAAAGCTTACGATTTTGATCATTACGACCCTCTTATTAAGTTTGATTGCTTCACCTATAAGACGGTGGTCGTTTGAAAAAGACGAAAAAATTTGAAAAAAATTTTCAGGCAATAAAAAAGCGAACTCGAAAGTTCGCTTTTACCGTTCCATCCAATCTACTTATGGCGTATAGAAAGTTGGTGACTCTGGACCAACAGGCAAACCAAATGCGAATACCCAAACGTAGAAGAGTGCGATCCAACCCACTAAGAAAGTCATGCTGTACGGCAGCATAGTGGCAATCAAGGTACCAATACCCATATCTTTCTTATATTTGGTGGCAACCGCCAAAATCAAACCAAAGTAACTCATCATTGGGGTGATCAAGTTAGTGACTGAATCACCAATACGGTAAGCCGCTTGAATAGTTTCTGGCGCATAACCAATCAACATCAGCATTGGAACAAAAATCGGTGCTGTTGCTGCCCATTGTGCCGAAGCTGAACCTAGACATAGGTTAATAAACGCACACATTAGGATGAATAATACAAATACTTCTGGGCCAGTCATGTGTAGTGCTTGAAGCAGTTCTGCACCGTTAATCGCTAAAATAGTACCTAAGTTAGTCCATTTGAAAAACGCCACAAACTGAGCAGCGAAGAATACTAATACGATGTATAAGCTCAATGACCCCATGCTCTTGCTCATGGCATTGATCACATCAGTATCGCGCTTCATGGTACCTACCACTTTACCGTATACAAAACCTGGGATAGCAAACACGATAAAGATCATCACCACAATCCCTTTTAGGAAAGGAGAACCTGCAATCGCGCCAGTTTCAGGGTGACGTAAGATACCGTTTTCAGGAATGATAGTGAGTGCCAATAGTGAAGCAATAGCTAGAATAGCTACACCAGCCCATTTAAGGCCTTTAACTTCTAGAGCAGTCAAATGTTCAATGTTGGTTTCAACTTTTTCACTGGCTTCTGACTCATCGTATTTACCCAATCTTGGCTCGACGACTTTCTCAGTAATAATGGTACCTAAGCCAGCAATTAAGAAAGTAGATGCAATCATAAAGAACCAGTTCGCTTCAGGGCCAACTTCATACGTTGGGTCAATCAACTGAGCCGCAGCAGTTGTAATACCTGAAAGTAATGGATCAATAGTTCCTAAGAATAAGTTGGCACTATAACCGCCTGAAACACCCGCAAATGCCGCAGCTAGACCAGCTAAAGGGTGGCGACCAAGGCTATGGAAAATCATTGCAGCTAGAGGGATGAGTACAACATAACCAAGCTCTGAAGCCGTGTTGGAAAGGATTGCCGCAAACACAACGGTAAAGGTAACTAAACGCTTAGAAGCCCCCATCACCATGCCGCGCAACGCCGCAGATAACATACCTGAATGTTCGGCCACACTCACACCCAACAAGGCCACTAATACTGTGCCTAATGGAGCAAAGTTGGTGAAGTTAGTCACTAAGCCTTGGAAGATACGCTGTAACCCTTCAGCCGACAATAAACTCACTACGTGAATAACGCCATCAGGGGCACGTCCAGCAGAGCCAACAGGTCTAGGATCAACAGCACTCAGCCCGAAGAAGTCAGCTATGCCACTGAATACAATGATAAACAAACACAACATTGCAAAAAGAGTGACTGGATGTGGGAGAAGATTCCCTAAAAATTCAACCGCTGATAAGAATCGGTTAAACCATGAATTTTTTTGTATTGGTGGTTTAATATTCGATGTCATAATTATCTTTCTTGTAGTCGCTATCCTAAAATTTTTGAATCAAAGCTGAGTGAAAAACACTGCTACATATGTTCAAAAGAACCGCTTTCTATAAGCGAATTATTATCAATTCTGGCAAGTATAACGTCACGCCATTATAACTTCACCAAATATTGCGCTAACTTTCCAACGAGAAATTACCGTCAACAAAGCAAAAAATAAGGCTTTACTCTACTCTTCATTTTTAATTACATTGATGAAAACCGTATCAAGCTAAGTGAGATTGAGGGAATAATGTCGGAAATATTAGTGTCTACCCAATGGTTAGCAGAAAACCTAAAGCAAGAAAATTTGGTATTACTTGATGCCAGTATGAACAAGGTAGTAGGGAAAACACCAATTGAATATGACGAAAAAATCTACCTTCCAAACGCACAAGATTTAGAGCTTGAAGTACAACTTTGTAATCTTGATGCCGATACTCCAAATGCTTTTCCGACTGAATCGCAATTTACCCAAATGTGCCGAAAGCAAGGGATTAATTCAGATAGCTTAGTCGTGCTTTACGATAACCAAGGCATTTACTCCGCACCACGCGCATGGTGGGTCTTTAAAAGCATGGGGGTTGAGAATGTTGTCGTGCTAGATGGTGGTCTGCCAAAATGGTTAGCAGAACGTCGCCCAACTGTTGATAAATCGACGACTCCAAGACATTCAGGAACATTTAAAGCACAGTTTCAATCAAACTTGGTATGTGATGATCAACAAGTACTCGACAATATCGAGAACTCAAGTATCCAAGTGTTAGATGCTCGCGGTAAAGCTCGCTTCTTCGGTGAAACACCAGAACCTAGAGCGGGAATGCGAGCAGGGCATATTCCTAACTCCATCAATTTACCTTTTCCTCAAGTACTTGATGGTGATGTTTATAAATCAGAATCCGAGCTAAAAACCCTATTTTCAGAAATCATTAATGCAAACCAGCAATTAGTCTTTTCTTGCGGCTCTGGCATCACCGCATGCATTATTTTATTAGCCGCGAAGATTGCTGGCTACGAAGATACCTCACTGTACGACGGTTCTTGGGCAGAATGGGGAGCTAACCCTAAGCTACCAATAGCCTAAAGCATGCCCGAATAATTGTAAAATTACGGTGCGGGGTTCATCATCTATACTCAATGGAAATCAATGTTTAGATGAACATCATGCCAAAGAGTTTTCAATACCTTCAACAAGATTGCCAACTCACTTTAAGACAGGGGGTCGAAGAATACACCGCAGGGTATAGCCATCTAAATAAGAACGATGGTGCATCGGAAGAAAGCCGCTGGTTTTTCTGTCATGACTGCACGCATGTGTTATTCGGAACTATTCCTTTTGAAATAAAAGGCGAAAGTATCAATGATGTATGGACGTTATTTGGCACGGATATGACGCTGAAAAACTACTTTAAATTCTTCCAATTTGTTGATTACGGTGTGGTACTGAACAGTTATGTTAAAACCTACGGCAGCAAGTGGCGAGTGTATTTGGCATTGATAGGCTTAATTCCGACTTGTATCAAGCCCATGATTCGAGGCTGGCGGATGAACAAAGAGTGGGATTGGTTTAATCCAGAACCTTATTTGGATAAACCACTGGCTGAAATCAGAAAAGAATTTGGGGTTAAGGTGATTGCCTCGAAATAATCAGGTACAAACTCTGTTTTACAGTATAAATATACCCTCTTCACAAAAAAGCCCTCTAACCCCACTCAAACACATGAACAAAATTTAATCAGTTTTAATTTCAAACTTTCCCGTTTATTTTGCAAAATCAGGCAAATAAAATTAATTGCAGGTACTAATCAGTTTCGTTTTTTCTATTTGAAATAGCCTATCAAGGCTTAATGACTTACCTGACACGCATGACTTCTATTCGTTGTATTTAATGAAGTTCACATTTTAATTAAACTAAATTAACAGAAGTAAAGGTGGCTTATGGCTTTTCCCCCCACTGGTGCACAAGAAACATTTCCCTTTCAACCTCAGCCGGAATCAGGAGAGTATCAACAACCTCCTGCTCCAGAAAAGTCTGATATGGATAATGCTATCGGAGGTATCGAGGCTCTTAATCTTCAGAGCCAAGACCCAAGAGGTAATCCTCCCCCTTACGAACCACAAACTCCTGTAATAACCTCAACAGGAGCAGAATATGGCATCCAGCACCCTCCTCAAACGTCAGTTGCACATGCTCAGCCGGTGGCGCAGTATTTTAACCCACAAACACAAAATAATTATACTCCCCAAGCTGTAAGCTCTGAGTCACCTTATCAGGCGACAAACGCTGGTATGACACCTATGCAACATCAGCAACAAGCTTTTACTCAGCCACCACGTACCGCTACTGCTATGGGTACAAGCCAACAAGCCGATTACACTCACACAGGGGGGGCTCTGCAACAACCTCAACCTGTTTATACACAGGCACAAGCAAGACCCCCTGTAGGAACACCAGCTGGAGTTCCACACCAACCTATTAGCTCGCAGCAGCCACAACCCCCTGTAATTAGACCACCTCTTCAAGCTCATTTTCCTGCACAATCATATGGAGTCCAACAACCTCCAAGTAATGCAGCAACACCATACGCGCCTACACATGCTCCACATGGTACAGCGGTAAGGCCACAACAGCCTGCTTTCACACAACAGCCATACGGTGTAGCTCCACAACCCAGCACACAACCTACTTATGCTGCGTCTCAATCACCATATCCTCAGCAACCTCAACCTCTTGGCTCTCAACCTCCTCACATTGCGCCTCAAGCACCATATAGCCAACAGTCTCAGTACCCTGCCCCCTCCCAATATGGTCAACAATTTCAATATGCCCCTGTACATTCCCAATATGGTATGCCACAGCCTCAATACCCCGTAGCACAACCTCTACTCCCTCCCCAACCTGCTTCAGGATCGATTAATGTAGCAGCACTAAGGAGTCGAAAAAGCGTACAACAACCTAAAAAAGTGACTTCGGTGGTTAACCAACAACAAATCAAGGAACGACGAGAAGCTGCTCATCTCACAGAGGTGTCTTCAATCATTGATACACAAGTCAATACTCTGGATACGAAGTTACAAGAACGTGATTACGCTAATGCTTTACCTCTTTCAAAGATGTACCTTGATTTATTAGCAAGCTGTCAGCAATTGCTTGTGCAGCAACCTCAGATTTCTGCCGCCTCAAACAACACTGATATTGTTGATATACATAAAAACAACTTCACCGTTGAGTTTTTAGCACTTATTTATCAGCGCCAACAAGGCCTACCACTTTGTGATTTCGTCAATCATTTATCGGCGTTATTAGTGAGTATTACAGCACTGCCACAGACAAAAGCAAAATTACTCATCATGCTCGCCATGCAACAAGTACTGCATAATGCAACTAATCAACAAACATCACCTTTGATTCAACAGCAAAACTATCTGCTTAATATTGTCAGTCAGGGACTCGATACGGCAAGAAAGAAAGTGAGTACTGACGGATTACTCACTGGTGCTGATGAATCAATC
>NZ_ML014812.1 GCF_003675895.1 Parashewanella curva | reverse complement strand
TTATTAGCTGGCTTATGGGTCTTTTTACAGCTCAACGAAGTTCTTTCTAACTATACCATTGAGGAGATTGAAGCATTTAGAGAGTTGGCTAGTTCGTTTTTTGGACAAACCATGTAGATACCTATGGATATGTAATGAGTTCTTCAAGCAAAAGATCGATTGAACAAGTCTGGTATAGCTGCGCCGATTTATGCCGTTACTTTGGGGTAAATAAAACCACCATTCTTAGATGGCGCTATCACAGGAATTTTCCTCAACCTGAAAATCAACATCTTGGTCGACCTCGATACGATATTCGTAAAGTACAGCGATTTTTAGATCAACGTCTTTAGACTCTTTTTGAGGACTGGCTATGTACTCAACACTGCGTTCAGAGATCCTTTCAAGATTGCCAAGAGATTTTAAGTTTCAGTCGCAAAACGATTGCTACTTACAAAAAGGAATTTGTCCGAGCTGTGGTGAGTCAGAGCTGTATACCCACAAACAAAACCCTTGGATTTTACGTTGTGGGCGATTAAACAGATGCGCTCATGAACTGCATATCAAAGAGGTCTATCCAGACTTATTTAATTCTTGGAGTGAGCGTTTCCCCAGTGAGCAAAACCTCAATACAGGCGTGATTTCTAATCCTAATGCAGCCGCAGATGCTTATCTTCAAATGGGGCGAGGGATTAAAATTTCTCAGATCAAAGGTTGGTATCAGCAAAGCTCTTACTATTGTGGTAAGCGTCAAATTGGTACGGCTACCGTAAAGTTCACTTTATCCAATGGTACCACTTGGGAACGCTTTATTGATCAGCCAGAACGTTTTGGGAAGATGAAAGCCTATTTCTCAGGAAGCTATCAAGGCCATTGGTGGCAACCACCTGACTTTGATTTCGCCTCATTTGAAGATTCTAACGAACTGTGGATCACAGAAGGCATATTCGATGCCCTCTCCTTACTGCAAATAGATATTCCAGCCGTCAGTGTCATGAGCTGCAATAACTTCCCTGAACATGACTTAGCCAGATTAAAAGCCAAGCTCTCGAATCAACCACTTCCTACTTTGGTTTTTGCCTTTGATAGAGGCAAAGCAGGCGAATCCTTTATATTGAAATTTGTTAAGCGAGCTAGGCTGCTTGGTTGGCAAGTCACTGCTGCACTACCACCCGAAGCTAAAGTGCCATTAGATTGGAATGATCTGCTCCAACGAGAACGGTTAACTCAAGAACGTTTATCTGAATACCGACACTATGGACAGCTGCTGATTGCGCCCGATGCCAAAAGCAAAGGCATATTGATGTATCAAAAAACGGGGGAATATGAGTTTCCGTTTGAATTTAAGAAGTGCATGTATTGGTTTAAGTTTAATGCTGAAAAATACAATAAATCCAGCGAGAGTGATGAAGAGCCATTGGCCGCCCTAAAAGACGCTTCAAACATTCAACTACTGTGCCTCTGCCACCCACAAGCCTTGTACTTCCAAGAAAATCCCCACTCTGATGAAAGTTGGTATTACTTCCAAATTGACTTTCCTTATGGATTAACGGTTAAAAAAACCTTTACTGGCGCTCAAATCAGTTCAAGCGGAGAGTTCAAACGACGATTATCCAGCGTTGCAGGTGGTGCAATATTTGAGGGCAGTACTTTACAACTGAATCGCTGGTTTCGAGATCATTTGTATCAAATCAAGCAAGTTAAAGTTATCGACTTTATTGGCTACAGCCACGAACATAAATCTTATGTATTTGGCAATGTAGCGGTACAAGACGGTGTGCTCTACCCCATTAATGAAGAGGATTACTTTGTGATCAAACGCATCTGCTTAAAGAGCTTAAATCCAATCCCCGTTGCTCCTAATTACGACTTAACCCAACTGCGGCCAGATTTTTTTCATTATCTTTATCAGGCTTACTCCGCTCAAGGCATCATCATTCTCGCTTTCTGGCTAGGAAGCTACTTTGCAGAGCAGTGCCGAGATATGTTTGGTGCTTATCCTTTTTTGGAATTGGTTGGTGAACCCGGCACAGGTAAATCAACCTTGATAGAGTTAATGTGGAAGCTTTCAGGCAGAAACAAACATGAAGGTGTTGATCCGTTAAAGTCGAGTAAAGCAGGGCTTAGTCGTAACTTAGCTCAGGTCGCTAACTTACCGGTGGTATTGATTGAAGCCGATTGGGGAGATTCCAACGCAGGGGCTGGTAGTAACTTTAATTGGGATCAATTTAAAACCGCATATAATGGCCGAGCAGTTCGTTCGACAGGGAACAAAAATCATCAAAATGATACCAATGAACCGCTTTTCAAAGGGGCTTTGGTTATAAGCCAAAACGCTCCTATTTGTGCATCGAAAGCGATTTTAGAACGTATCATCCACATCTTTACTGATCGCACTAACTTCACTACAGAAAGCCGAGCGGCCTCAGACACACTCAAGCGTTGGCCAATTGAAGAATTGTCTGGGTTTATCATCAAAGCAGTATTAAAAGAATCGGAAATTCTAACACTTATTGAGAAACGCCAACCTGAGCTTGAAAAATGGTTAAGAGAAGATCCTATCATCAACAATGATCGCATAAGCCTCAATCATGGGCTTTTGTGTGCCTTAGTTGAAGCACTGAGGTTTGTTGTCGATATTACTCCCACACAAATCGCTCAAGCTCATGAACAATTAAAAGCAATGGCGATAGAACGTACCCACACCTGCGGTACCGATCATCCTATGTTACAAGAATTTTGGGAAGTGTATGATTTCTTGGAAGGAGAAAATGGTTGTGTTGTTAACCACTCCAGAGATCCTAAATTCATCGCCATCAATCTCAATCAGTTTTCGGAAGAAGCAACAGTTCGAAAACAAAAGCTCCCTTTATTGAACGAGCTAAAAGTGCTATTAAAAGACAGCAAGCTCCATAAGTTCATTGGCCGCAAGCCTGTAAATAGCGCTGTAAATAACCGACTCAATAAATTACACCCTAACCTTGGTAAACCTTCAACAGTGAAATGCTGGGTTTTCCAATCTACCTCTACAAAGTAGGAGTTTGTTATGCAACCAAAACTAATGAGAGCATCCCTATGGGTACAGCGAGAATTTTCCAAAGGTTCGGCACCTTCACACGTCACGATAAGAAAGTGGATTCAAAATGGTGTCATAGCTGGTCGTATGATCAATGGGTGTGCTTATGTATTTGATGATCAGTGCGCTGGAATTGATTCGCAAGTAACCAAAATTGTTGATGATTTAATGAGGTTGTAATGGCAGCTCGACCACGCTCTAAAGCATCAAAGCACTTGCCTGAGCATTTATATTTCGACCCAAGAAGAGGCTCTTACAGGCTGCGGCTTGTTGATGGCCGCTTTAAAGCTATCGGTAAAGAAAGAGAAATTGCCATTGCCGTAGCCAAAGAATATAACCGAGTCGCAAGGCCAGAGGTTGCGCTTACGGTTGAAGCTCTGCTTACAGATACTTATAAGTATGGTGAGGCTTGTTTTGCTGATCACGTTGATGCACTTCTAGAGCGGATCATCAGAGAAGAAGAACCATCAGAAGACTTTTTAAAAACCATGCAAATGGATGCTGAACGCACTAAAGAATTTTTCAACAACATACCCAGTAGCCATATCACCTTAAAACACGTTAATACCTATTTAGATGAATACCATCCAGATGCCAGCGCCAATGTTCAAAACCGCAAAGTGGCGTGGCTGAAAAAGCTATTTTCATACGCAATGGACGAAAGCATTATGGAGTCCAACCCTGCTGTGCTGAAAAAGAAAAAGCGAGTAGAGAAAAAACAAAGGCAACGCTTAAAGTCTGATTGGTATAGGATCATTCACGCTGCTTCACCACTATGGCTTCAGACAGCAATGGATTTGTCACTGCAAACCACTCATGCTCGATTGGAAATCTCTCGTATTCAATACAACATAAAAGAGCCAAGCAAACATCAATGTGGTTGCTGTTGGTTCGATAAACCAAAGGTATCGGCTATCGGTAAGGTGTATGGCACTCTTTATATTCATAGGCAGAAAGTAGCCGATAAAGAAGCAGCCCATGTTGCCATCCCAATTGGTGATAAGCTCAAAGCCATTATTGACCGCAGCCGAGACAGAACTGTAAGCGCCTTTGTGGTGCATCGTCTGCCAGAAAAAGCGCCAAGGGCTTTGAGCAAAGACGTTGTGCATTTAACCCAAGTATCACCCGACTATATCAGCCGCACTTTTTCAAAAGTCAGAGATAAAGTAGGCTGCTGCGAACATCTAGAACCATCACAGCGACCAACCTTTCATGAAATACGAGCTTTAGCCGCTCATCTATTTGACGTGAGTGGTGTTGATCCTCAATCACGCATGGCACATACCGATGCTAAAAGTACCAAAATCTACAAAGAGAACCATGTCGAGTGGGTCGAGGTTCCCTTTGCGGAGATTGAGGTTTGAGCTAGAGTTTTGTCTTTTTCGACAGAAATGAGATTGAGTTCAAACAAGTGTTACCCTGCTTCTCCCCATATACCATCAGGTGTTCTGATATATGATGTGTTAGATTTTGTATTTTTTAAAACTTGATACCAGCGAATTGAACCAGTATGAGTTTCAATTATGTCTTGTTGCTGAATAATACTCATATCTTCACTTTCTAGTGAAACTTTTAATGAAAAATTTAGCTCTCTTACCAATAAGTCTTTGTAAGCACCTATAAAATCAAGATTTGTCTCAGTTGGTGCTGTATATATTAAAGATAAATTACCTAAAGCGAATTTATCAAAAATACTAAATTTAGAAAGCTTTTCAATATGAGGGTATATCGCCCTTGCATAGTACTGTGCTCTCGCAAAACTATAACCATTACCAATTAAGTCAAAAAGTAACAGAGTTATTTCATTCGATTGTCTTGTAAACTCGCTTAAATCTTTTGATATAAAACCTTTATCTTCTATGTACAAATGTTGATAAGCAATCTTATTTGCCTCTTGCTCTGTTATTGCCTCATTCCGATATTCATAAATATTCTGGACTAATGATGTATATGTCGAAATCATCTGTACTACATCAAGTTTTGTTGGAATAAGGGCTTCGATTTTATTTTTTTTGTATCTTAGAACATAAAAGTCGATTCCCTCTTGAGCTGGGAATTCAATATCTTCGAAATACACGCTCTGTAATGCGACAAGCATTTTATTTGTAGATTTAGCTTTGAGTGCATTATCTACAGCTTTTTCAAGCATTTTAAGTATGTCTGATTTAAGGTTTTCTTTTTTTATTTCGATAAGTTCTAGTCTGAGGTTTTTGTTTGCAGTATTTATTTGTTCACGAGTTGAGTCACTTGCTGCTTTAATTTGCGCTTGAGTAGCTTTAACTACATATATAATGCTAATAAAGCTCAGTAATGGACTTAGCACTCCGCCAAAAAAAGAACCGAAGTTTCCCCAATCAACGTTTTGATCAGATAACCCATTTGGGAAATTGACAGCGTAAATACCGAAAACTAGTAAGAATGCGACTAGAGCAATTAATACTATATTGAGAATCGAATTTTTCATTTACTTCAACCCTAAAAAACAGAAAAAATTACTTTAAAATTAAAGGGATTAAATTTAACCCAATATTTTCATTATTAGCAATATTGTCTCAAGCCGATCAACTTATAATATTCCATTATTTTCTGAAGATTTTAAGAAATTGTAACCGATCACTTAGTCTTGGAAATGTGGGAATAAACGAGAATAGATAAAATTTGGCGGGAAAATTCAGAGCTAACAAGGGTTATAGTCAAATTTTAAACTTGAAAATTCGGATTTGCCGAGTTCGGCTAGTTTTGGAAAATACTCTGGTTTTCATTTTTTAGATCGGGCAGTCATGGAATTATCCAATCTTTAAAAATTCAGTAAGCATATTGGTTAACCTCCTTATATTTATGGGGTTTACTATGACTCATTTGATAGAGAATAGGTTCAACTGTTAAGAGTCTACTTGGTTTAACAAACATGTTTAAAGAAAGTGACTTTCTTTCTATTAAATACGCTTTCTTTTCTTGAAAAACCATTATTAACAAGCAGTTAAACCAAGTTTAAAAATCAAATTTTAAATTTATAAAAAGCAAGTAAACCTCCCCCAGAATCTAGTTTTTTCACTACTTAATTATGTATTTTAAAGACCCTTTTTAAATGACATGAAAAGGATCATAGATCCGTTATAGAGAAACATGATCCGCTTCTCTATATAGCGTCTTTTAGAACGAGATAAAATAAGACGTATAGTCCTTTTCAATATATTAACGTCCCTTTCTGCCACACCTCGCTAAATCAACGTTTTGTTCGCTATATGTACGCAATACGCACACACTAGAAAAAGACGTTAATCCAAAGAGAAAGTTAATTTTCTACTTGAACAAAAATAAACCAAGTTAATATTTTATCAAAACGGATCATTTTCTAGCGATGAACCAAAGCTAACAACGGCTCTGATATTAATTTTGTGTGTAAACAACCTACTTATAATATCAACCATAAGTACATTTTTTTTGTTGTTTTTCTTGACAAGAAATAAAGCTAAGGTTCATACTGAAATCCTCTCAAAAAAAGTTAAGCGGTATCCGCACCCGTCAGTTAATGCGGTTTTTTTGTGCCTGTATTCAGGTGCAAAATGTCAGTCTATGACGGGATGACAGCCGAAAATACAAAACCCCTTGGGGAATATCGGCGGCGGCATCTTAACTTGCCGAGAGTGAGTCCCGTCACCCTCAATAAAGGTGATTTCTCTCAAAAAAGTTAAGGATTCACCATGAAAAACCAAGAAAATGTAACTCACCTAGCCGAAGTATGCCCTGTTAAATGTGCTGTAGCTCAAGTCGCTGTAAATGCTTTCCAGTTAGACAAACTTCCAGACCTTAAAGAGTTAAATCAAGATATTTCTAGCTTGCTTGAATCATTATCTGAGCATATTAAAGAACTAACGCCCCAAGAATCACGAGCGTTAATTTTTGCTCTGAATTTAGCAAAAGACACTGCTACAGCCAAAGCCTTAGCCCTAGCTAGTAACACCCATTAGTTATACGTGTTGCGTATATTTGAATCGTTCGCAATACGAACAGCTTGAGAGGAGGTTACTATGCTTAAACCTGAGCCAATCACCGAGCAAATGGATTGTGCAATCGGCTTAGCTGCAATCAAGGCGATCTTTTTCCATGATTCAGCCTACAAACTGGCAGAACTGGAGAGCAACCTATCCAGTATGCTCTATCTGTTTAATGATACTCAGAGCTTTAAAGACTTAGGTGAGAACGAGCGCAAAGCTCTACATTTGGCCTTACTAATGGCTAAAGATGTTTCAACAGCCAAGTCACAAGCTCTAGTGTCTAATGCTCGATAGATACAGATAAACCAAAGCAAATGAGCAAACCAACCGCCAAGACTCTCCAAGCATGGCAAGCCATGACCGCAAAGGATACGTTTACCGTATCTGAAATAGCGGATCAGGTTGCCATGCCCTTGGAGCAGTGCCGAACCTTTATTAATAAGATGGTAAAGCAAGGCTCAGTTTTAAAAGTGGGCGGCATTGGTGTTCATACTCGCCCTTTCATCTACCAAATTGATCCGACAAATAACCCTAGAGTAGGGAAAGGCAACTACAGTCAAATAAAGCACCAAGCAACAAAAGTTCAACAAAGCATTTGGAATACCATTCGCATACATGAAAGAGTGGATACCGCTTTAATGCTGCAAACAATACCGAAAGCTAATCTTAAAACGATTAATTGTTATCTCAGAGCATTGGAGCTTGCTGGGTATCTTGTCAGGCTCAGAGCAGATAAGAACATTAATAACCGTCAGCGCAAGTTTTCAGGTCGTGATCAATTGCGCTTGAAAAGAGTGTTCAATACTGGACGTTACGCCCCAATTTTGAGACGTGGTGTCGGTATGTGGGATCAAAACCTACAAAAGCTCTTTCCTTTCCAAGTTGGCAAGTAATAAAAAATCTTATCAGGTTCAATTTAAGCCTAATTTCAATTATCTAAGTGATAACCATATCAAAAGAGTTCATTTTTCGATTTATGAGCGATTTAAACAGGTGTTAAACACTAATTTGAAATGAGATCGCAAGCGTTGCCATTCCTTTGACACAAATTAAACAAAAAAATCGAAAGCAAAGTGCGACTTTCAGTTTTTATAGGGGACTCCACCTCGTTGTTGTAGCACTTTCTTGTTATTCAAGCCTTTTTTGCTCTTTCTTGTTTATTCCCGATTACTTTCTATGTTTACCGAGACATCTCTTTACCAACAATTTTACACAATATCTAAGCTATGAGTTAGAACGGTTCATGAAGGAAAAGTGATGTCAGGAAAATCAGAGAAACATAATGAAAAAGTTGCATTCACCCGAAACTTAATTCGAAACAGATATCCAGCCGATCTAATAGCCATCATGGAGCTGTTTGATAAACGCTTAAAGCAAGAGGGTGTTCATAAAGATGGGTTAGCAGATAGGTTAATCGTAGAAATTTCTATCTTTCTAGGAGGTCGCCATATCTACTTACCCCAATCTAAACGGTTACAAAAAATAATTCGCGATCTAAGAATTTATGATGAGTTTAATGGCAAAAACTCCCTAGAACTTGCTGAAAAGTATGATTTAACAGAAAGAACTATCCATCAAATTCTTAAAGATCACCGAGAGTTTTTAAAAGAATGGCGAAGTGCTACCGCTAACCCAGCTAAAGCTATTGAAGCAGAACGAGCTATTAAGGCAATATCATGAAACAAGAACCAGCCAAAATAAATACAGCCATAGAGCTGGATAACAAATCGGCTCCTGAATGGATTAAGGTTTTACCCAATGAGCAATTTATTAAAGCTGTTGACGGTAGAGAGTTTATTTTAAACGACAGTGAGCAAGTCGTGAATAACTCAAAACGTGAATTGGTTGAGATGCACGTTAACTTTGATCACTCTTTCGAAAACGCACTATCACAAAGTAAAAAGGCTGCGGGGTGGGTTAAGGCTCTTGAGGTCAGAGAAGAAGGTATATTTGCTCATGTAGAGTGGACAGACGAAGCCAAGAAACTGATTGAAGAAAAAAAGTACCGCTATATTTCACCATCTTTGAAAATCGAAAAGACTGATAAGAAGCAAAAAACCATTCTTGGTATCAATAACATTGCTTTGACCAATCAGCCAGCCTTAGAAATGGCAGCTCTACTAAGTTCAGGTCAAAGCATTCATGAAAATGAACAACTATCCGCACTATCTCAAATAGGACAGCTGTTAAACCTAAACGGCACAAATCCCGTTGAGATTCTCGCAGAACTAAGACAACAACAAGAAAATAGAGAAACAGAGCTTTGCAATCTTGATGTTGAAACAGCAGTTAGAGAATTCGGTTTTCCAAAGGCTAGTGAAGATGAATTACTGACAGTTCGGCAGACTCTAGGCCGTGATTCATTCAAAGAACTAACAGAAAAACTATCGGTCGCTGGTTTTGGTATTCCATATTTGGGAAAAATCACACAAACAGAAGCCCTGAGCGCCCAAGGAATAAAGCTTGGCGGCAACCAAAACAAACACAACTTAACACCTGAAGAACTTGAAGTCTGCCGAAAAACAGGTGTTTCACCAGAAGAATTTGCAAAATCAAAACAGGATAAAGAATAAGGATTTATCATGCCAGACCCTAATGTAATACATCATGCAAGTACTGCGTTTACCGCTAAATTCAAATCAGGGATGGAAGGTTTTACACCTGACTACCTAAAACTTTCAACCGTTGTTCAGTCTTCCTCTGCATCAACTGGTTATGGTTTCCTTGGTGAATTCCCAATGTTAAGTGAATGGATTGGAGAGCGTAACGTACAAACTCTAGCAGACCACGACTACAGCGTGACTAATAAACTGTTTCAAGCTTCAATCAAAGTGAAACGAACAGATTTCGAAGATAACGACTATGGGAAGTATTCACCGCTGTTTGAAGAAATGGGACGTAACGGAGCCGAATACCCAGACGAGTATATATATGACTTACTGAAAAAGGGTACAACTCAGCTATGCTATGACGGTCAAAACTTCTTTGATACTGACCATCAAGCGAACGGCGAAACCATATCAAATCTGTTTAAGCCAAGTGATCAAGCAGACGAAAAGCCTAAGTTTTATCTGCTCGATACAACCAGAGCACTTAAGCCTCTAATCTGGCAAGAACGAGTAAAGCCTCAGTTAGAGAGCGTAAACGCAAATGGTCAGAATATTGATGATAGCGTATTCATGCTTGATGAGTATAAATATGGTGTCCGTGCTCGTGGTAATGCTGGGTATACTTTGTGGCAGTTAGCAGCCTGCTCTTCTAAAGGATTAACAGAGGAAAACTTTGCAGAAGTATACGACGCTATGTTTGCGACTAAAGCCGACAATGGAAGACCACTTCGCATTAGACCAAACTTGATTGTAGTACCGCCAGCGTATCGACAGAAAGCTATGGAGCTATTCCAAAGGGAGTATCTAGCTAATGGTGAGAGTAACCCTAACTACAAGATAGTTGAAGTATTGGTAAGCCCTTGGTTATCATAGAAGCGTAACCGTTTAGCTTAATTGCCTTGGCAGTGTAATCATTCACGACACTATTGCTTTGGTGGCCAAGGCAGTTAAGCACCCTTCACGAATAAGCTTTAAAGATAGTTTAAACTAAGTTTAACCCTTCAAATCAATTTCCAAAATTAGCCGAACTCATTTCCGCAACCGTCCGTGCCGCTACAGAAATGAGTAATCGAAAAAAACCTGTAAATCATCTGAGGTTTTGCGCGAATTTTGCGCCAGTTTTGCGCACTTTAATGTTTTAGGATGCGGTAAAAGAGAAAAAAGCTATATAAAACAAGAAGAAAAATGGTCGGAATGAGAGGATTCGAACCTCCGACCCCTGACACCCCATGACAGTGCGCTACCGGGCTGCGCTACATTCCGACACTGATTGGAACTATAGCGACTCACTGCTGTACCTTCAAGTAAATTTGGGGAAAAACCAGATAGTTGCGCAGAATATCGACACATAAAATTCAAGAATATGGTAGAGGATTATGCTCGTTGAGTATTTTTATACCCAGTTTTTTTGAAGACGAAGTTTCATGGACATTTGCATACTGCATCTTAACTCTGTCTGATATATACCCGTGGTACTTCAAGATGCACTCTTTCAGCGAGAATTAATTGCCATTTAGGCAAGGCATTTATCTGAAGTAATAGTGGTTCTATTTCAAGGATAAATAACGAAGCATAAATGGCAATTAAACTCGCACTGCGTGTGACTCTCAGCGAACATTCTTCTTTGTTGTGAAAGTTTGCATTAGACCCCTAGTCCTTCACTTCACGCCTCGAATAATGATGTGCTGAGAGGCACTGAAAAGTTGCATCTTGAGGTATCACGGGTATATTCACAAATCACTGCACATATGTAAAATCAAGAATAGCTTAATAGAGATAATTGACGAGAGAAAAATGACATTCGCCACCATCATGCTCGCTTTAGGGGTTGTATTAGTTTTTGAGGGGTTAGGCCCATTATTAACCCCAAATAAGTGGAAGCAAGTATTAGCTTCTATTTCAGAACAAACACCTCAGTCTTTGCAACGCCTTGGCGGTGCACTTGTAACAGCTGGCTGTGTTTTGATATTCATTTTTCTGTAACGCAAACGTAAAGTGGCTAGTTTTAATGCGAAAATCTGTTAAAATCCCGTTTTAACCACAACCGACTGCGAAAAATGGGTAAAAATGTTGTTGTTCTCGGCACTCAATGGGGTGACGAGGGAAAAGGTAAGATTGTCGACCTTCTGACAGAACAGGCAAGTTATGTAGTGCGTTATCAAGGCGGACATAACGCTGGTCACACCTTAGTCATTGACGGTGAAAAAACCGTACTTCATCTTATTCCATCAGGTATCTTACGCGACAATGTGAAATGCATTATCGGTAACGGTGTTGTTCTTGCACCTGATGCGCTAATGAAAGAAATCCACATGCTTAAAGAGCGTGGCATTCCAGTTGAAGAGCGTCTGATGATCTCTGAAGCTTGTCCACTTATCTTACCAATTCACTGCGCTTTAGATATGGCACGTGAAAAAGCACGTGGCAACAACGCCATTGGTACGACTGGTCGTGGTATTGGCCCAGCTTATGAAGATAAAGTTTCTCGCCGTGGTTTACGCGTAGGTGACTTATTCGATAAAGAGCTATTCGCGAAAAAGCTAAAAGAAGTGATGGATTACCATAACTTCATGCTAACGGAATACTACAAAGTTGAAGCGGTTGATTTCGATAAAACCTTAGCAGATACGCTTGAGCTTGCGGACTACTTGAAGTCAATGTGTGTTGACGTAACCGAGCTGCTTGATCAAGCTCGTAAGAACGGTCAACCTATCCTTTTTGAAGGTGCTCAAGGCACCCTTCTTGATATCGACCACGGTACTTATCCGTTTGTTACCTCATCTAACACTACCGCTGGCGGCGTAGCAACGGGCAGTGGTTTTGGTCCACGTCACTTAGACTATGTTCTAGGTATCATCAAAGCTTACACCACTCGTGTAGGTGCAGGTCCTTTCCCGACTGAGCTTGAGTGTGAAATTGGCGATCACTTAGGGGTAAAAGGTCACGAGTTTGGTGCAACTACCGGCCGTAAACGTCGTCCGGGCTGGTTAGATATCGTAGCCATGAAGCGTGCGGTACAAATTAATTCTATCAGCGGTTTCTGCCTAACTAAATTAGACGTATTAGACGGTCTAAAAGAAGTGAAATTGTGTGTAGGCTATCAAATGCCTGATGGCAGTATTTCTCACCAAACGCCACTAGCCGCTGAAGGTTATGAAAACGTAACCCCAGTTCTAGAAACTATGCCAGGTTGGGAAGAAACCACTTTTGGTGCAACTTCTATCGAACAACTGCCACAAGCGGCGATCAATTACATTAAACGTATTGAAGAACTGCTTGAAACACCAGTAGATATTATCTCTACGGGTCCAGATCGCAACGAAACTATGATCTTAGTTAACCCATTTAACTAAGACAGTTTTTTGCATATTAATATTGAATACCGCTCACTATGAGCGGTATTTTTTTACATCTTGTTACATCTCTCTCTGTTCCTTTACCCTTGCTTTTGTTATGTTGAGCCGTTGAAAAATAATTGGAAAAGGCCACTGGAAAGCATAACACTCAAGCTTGAGTGAGCATTTCCAGTTGCCTTTTCAGTTCTCTCTCAGAACAAAGGAATAAAAATGAAAAAAGTCAGCGCTCTGGCACTTAGTGTTGCCATCAGCCTAGGTCTTGCAGGTTGTGGTAAACAAGAAGCACAACAAACAACTGTAAAAACTGAAGCTCCAAAACCTGTGGTTCAATCCGGTATTGAAAAAGAAAACTTTGATACTCACGTTCGTTTCCAAGACGACTTTTACTACAGCGTAAACGGTCACTGGCTTAAGAACACTCCAATTCCAGGTGATAAGTCAAACTACGGTGCTTTCTCTGTGTTATACGAGAAAAGCCAAGACGCGCTGAAGAAAATCATTGAAGAAACCGCAAAACAGCCGAACAAAGTTGATGGCTCAAGCGCGCAAAAAGTCGGTGATTTTTATGCCAGTTACATGAATACTGACAAAATCAAAGAGCTGGGCATTACCCCGCTTAATGGTCTGTTATCTGAAATCAATTCAGCCAAGACTCATAAAGACATTGCTGCGGTAATGGGTAAGCTGATGATCAACGGTGGTGGTATTCCATTTGGCTTTTATGTTAATAACGACGCTAAAAAGTCCGATCAATACGCAGTTTATTTCTATCAATCTGGTTTAACTCTACCTGATAGAGATTATTACCTAAAAGATGATGAAAAGTTTGCTAACAACCGTAAGCAAATGCAGCAATACATCACAGACTTGTTAACTCAAGCTGGCGTTAAAGACGCGGATAAAGCGGCTGAAAACGTAATGAAAATGGAAACCTTCATTGCAAAAAATCAGTGGAGCCGCGTTCAATCTCGTGACGCCAATGCTCGTTACAACAAGATGGATCGCAAGCAACTAAACAGCCTATTCGGTAATGTTGATTTTGAAGCCTTCGCTAAAAACGTCGGTATTGGCAGCAATGTTAAAGAAGTGATTGTAAGCCAGCCATCGTACTTCGAAGCATTAGGCAAACAGTTCGACAAATTCTCTGTAGATGCATGGAAAGACTACCTAAGCTTCCACCTTGTTGATAATTATGCTGAATTGCTCACTCCTGAGTTTGCTAACTTAAGCTTTGAGTTCCACGATAAAGCTCTACAAGGCATTCAAGAGCAAAAGCCACGTTGGAAGCAAGCGGTTGATGCGGCGAACAATGTCATTGGTGAACTAGTTGGTCAACAGTACGTTAAAGAGCACTTTAAGCCAGAAGCTAAAGAGCGCATGGAAGGTTTGATCAAAAACTTGATCAAAGGCTTTGAAGTCAGCATCAACGAACTTGAGTGGATGACGCCTGAAACCAAGAAAGCAGCTCAAGAGAAACTGTCTAAATTTACTTATAAGATTGGTTACCCAGATAAGTGGAAAGATTACACAGGCTTAACCATCAAAGGTGACGACTTAGTGGGTAACTACCTACGTTACACTCAGTTTGAGTACAAAGATATGTTAGGCAAGCTTGGTCAACCTATCGATAAAACTCAATGGTTTATGACACCACAAACCGTGAACGCTTATTACAACCCAGTAATGAACGAAATCGTATTCCCTGCGGCTATCTTGCAGCCTCCATTCTTTAACATGGAAGCAGACGACGCTGTAAACTACGGTGGTATCGGTGCAGTTATTGGTCATGAGATAAGCCATGGTTTTGACGACCAAGGTGCTAAATACGATGGTGACGGTAACCTACGTGACTGGTGGACAGCCAAAGATAAAGAAGAGTTCCAAAAACGTGGTAAGGCACTATCTGAGCAATACTCTAAGTACGAAGCACTACCGGGTAAATTCGTTAACGGTGACTTAACGCTGGGTGAAAATATCGGTGACTTAGGTGGTTTGACCGTAGCTTACCGCTCTTATCTAATGAGCCTAAATGGCAAACCATCACCTGTTATTGATGGCTTTACTGGTGAGCAACGTGTATTCATCGGTTGGTCACAAGTATGGCGTCGTAACTACCGCGATGAAGAGCTAGCAAAACGTCTATTGACCGATTCTCACTCTCCAAGCCACTTCCGTGCTATGGGTACGCCACGTAATATCCCTGAGTTTTATAAAGCCTTTGAGGTTAAAGACACAGATAAGATGTACCTGCCAGAAGATAAGCGTGTGAAGATCTGGTAATTTTTCTACCGTTTAAATGAAAGCCGAGTGGAACACTTCTACTCGGCTTTTTTATGTTCGAAGAATTAAAGTCCTAAACGCCTATTTGTATGAATCGTCTATATTTATGTTATGTTTCATAAATAGGCTAAAGCACATGTCTGGAATTTCAATACAAGGGCAAGGAATCATACCCATTCCTCGTAAATTTTCTGAATCAGAATTACAACTCATCAAAGAATCGACACCCGAGCAAATTAAAAAAAATTCAGTTCAATACTCAATAAGCTCAAAGACTTTATTAGTGGAACCAATTCCCAAGAAGTGGCTTTGCATTTGAAACAGCTATTATTGTCTGACAGCACAGAGAAAGCCAACGAGGCAATGAACCAACTTAATGAATTATGCGGCCCAAATCACAACCCTTTTAGCGTACAACAAGTAGTGGGAGTTCAAGAAAGCACATACGCTTATTACTTCAATTCAGAAAAAGGGAGAGGACATTCCACCCCTATTCATCAGCTCAATGTTCCTAACATCAGTGACTCCACTACAATGGAGGGCGTTAGACGAGCTGAATGGCGGCCAGTTTATGATTTTCGACAGCTTACAGATCTAAGGATTCAAGCATACCAATTACTTGAAAAAGAAAATAAACCCTTACGCCAAGAACAGATGAACACAAAAGAGCGTAAACGTATGAGCAAGCAATCCAAGCCAGTATTCAAATAAATCAAGCATCAGCCGAACATCATTCAAGAATGCGTTGTGTCGTTATTGAGGAACCTGAAGCAAGTCATTTTGCACTATTGCCTGACGCAATAACCGCAGAAGATACATTATTAATTGGACTACGCCACCACGAAGACGGTCGAATAACCGTAAATGATCACGTTGATCACCCTATGTTTCATAACGAATCTTTACGCAGCCTCATTCTTGAACAGGGTAAGGGCACAAAAATCACTCAATTGTCACTGCCCCAGCCATGAATACAGATGCCAGTTGAGTCAAATCTTCAAGTTGTTCATGAGCTATAACCCAACGACTCTGCTGCTGTTGTTCTTTAGCCGGAATCGCAATAGTTTGCATTGATGCCGCTCTTGCTGCAATCAGTCCGTTAAATGAATCTTCAATAGCTACACATCGACTTGGGTCAACACCCAGCTCACTCGCACAATTTAAATACACTTCTGGGTGAGGCTTGCCATAGGCCAGCTTTTCAGCCGATTTGATGGCTTCAAAATAATGGCGAATATTTAAGGTATCCAAAACAGCATCCACCAATACCATAGGCGATGATGTCGCTAGGCCAATTTTAAACCCTTGCCGCTGACAAAAACTAAGAGCGTCAATTACGCCATTCATCGGCTGACCGTCACGGTGAATAAAATCAACCACAGCTGTGACTAATTGCTGACTTACTTGATTATTATCATAATTCGTCCACGGATAACGTTGATGCCAATAATCGACCAATAGATCGACTCTCATTCCCGTGGTCATTAGAGTGTCTTCATAAGTCAGTGGCACACCATATTTCGGTAATACCTCTAATTCTGCCTGTTGCCATACCGGCTCAGAATTAATTAATACGCCATCCATATCAAAAATAACAGCTTGTGCTTCATTCAATGACATTTGCTTACTCAAAAATCTAAAATTCAGCTCAAGTATAACGATTTATTGACAAAAATTCGGTTAATTTAGCGTTAAGATTGTCCAATAATTATGTGACTTGATTCATACTTTTTTAAAGCTGGTGTATAATATCCCCCCAAAAAATAAAAGCAGTACTTGAGCTTATTCTCTGTTGTTTATGCAGACGTAATTCAAGCCATACTGTTGTCCAAGCACTTTAATAGTGTAATCAATAGAGGAATGTTGCCGTGCTAGAAGCTTATCGCAAACACGTTGAAGAGCGTGCAGCAGAAGGAGTTGTACCAAAACCCCTTGACGCTCAACAAGTCGCTGATTTAATCGAATTACTAAAAAATCCACCAGCAGGTGAAGAAGAGATCATTCTGGATCTGTTTGAAAACCGCATCCCGCCTGGTGTAGATGAAGCCGCCTATGTAAAAGCAGGTTTCTTAGATGCACTAGCCAAAGGCGAAGCCACTTCTCCACTTATTTCTTCTGAGCATGCAGTTAAATTGCTTGGCACAATGCAAGGTGGTTACAACATCGAGCCATTGATTGCTCAACTAGACAATGAAGCGTTAGCACCATTGGCAGTTAAGGCACTTTCTCACACCTTGCTGATGTTTGATGCTTACCACGATGTGGTAGAGAAAATGGAAGCAGGTAATGCTTTCGCTAAACAAGTGGTTGAGTCTTGGGCTAATGCTGAATGGTTTACCTCTAAGCCAAAGCTAGCTGAAAAAATCAGCCTACGCGTATTTAAAGTACTCGGTGAAACCAACACTGATGACTTATCGCCAGCGCCAGATGCATGGTCTCGCCCTGACATTCCACTACACGCACTCGCGATGCTGAAAAACGCCCGTGAAGGTATCGAGCCTGATGAAGTTGGCGTAATGGGTCCAATCAAAAAGATTGAAGCCATGAAACAAGAAGGTTTCCCACTGGTATACGTTGGTGACGTAGTCGGTACGGGTTCTTCTCGTAAATCTGCGACTAACTCAGTACTTTGGTTCATGGGTGATGATATCCCTAACGTTCCAAACAAGCGTGCTGGCGGTTTCTGCTTCGGTGGTAAAATTGCTCCTATCTTCTTCAACACCATGGAAGATGCAGGCGCTCTACCTATCGAGCTAGACGTTAGCCAAATGCACATGGGTGATGTAATTGACGTTTACCCATACGAAGGCAAAGTTCGTCGCCACGATTCAGAAGAAGTGATCTCTGAATTCGCACTAAAAACTGACGTACTGATGGACGAAGTTCGCGCTGGCGGCCGTATTCCATTAATCATCGGTCGTGGTCTAACTGACCGTGCTCGTGAAACCTTAGGTCTTGACGCTTCTGACGTATTTGTTCGTCCACAAGACGTGGCTGATACAGGCAAAGGCTTCACCCTAGCACAGAAAATGGTTGGTAAAGCCTGTGGCGTTACTGGTGTTCGTCCTGGTCAGTACTGTGAACCTAAGATGACTTCTGTTGGTTCTCAAGACACCACAGGTCCTATGACTCGTGATGAGCTAAAAGACTTAGCATGTCTAGGTTTCAGTGCAGACCTAACCATGCAGTCATTTTGTCACACTTCGGCTTATCCTAAGCCAGTTGATGTGAACACTCACCACACTCTACCTGATTTCATCATGAACCGTGGCGGTGTATCACTTCGTCCAGGTGATGGTGTGATTCACTCTTGGTTAAACCGTATGCTTCTGCCTGATACTGTAGGTACTGGTGGTGACTCGCATACTCGTTTCCCATTAGGTATTTCATTCCCAGCGGGTTCTGGTTTGGTTGCATTTGCTGCTGCGACGGGCGTTATGCCACTGGATATGCCTGAATCAATCTTGGTTCGCTTTAAAGGTGAAATGCAGCCGGGTATCACCCTTCGTGATCTAGTACATGCAATCCCACACAAAGCGATCCAAATGGGTCTTTTGACTGTTGAGAAAGCGGGTAAGATCAATGCCTTCTCTGGTCGTGTATTAGAGATTGAAGGTCTTGAGCACCTGAAAGTTGAGCAAGCGTTCGAACTTTCTGATGCATCCGCTGAGCGTAGTGCAGCAGGTTGTACCATCAAGCTAGATAAAGAGCCAATCATTGAGTACTTGAACTCAAACATCGTGATGCTTAAGTGGATGATCTCTGAAGGTTACGGCGACCGTCGTACCATCGAGCGTCGTATTAAGGCGATGGAAGAGTGGCTAGCGAACCCTGAGCTAATGGAAGCAGACGCTGATGCAGAATACGCTGAAATCATCGAAATCGATCTAAACGACATCAAAGAGCCAATCCTTTGTGCGCCAAACGATCCTGATGATGCGGTACTGCTTTCTGAAGTTGCGGAAACTAAGATCGACGAAGTATTCGTAGGTTCATGTATGACTAACATCGGTCACTTCCGTGCCACTGGTAAGATGCTAGACAAGTTCGCAACTGCACTACCTACTCGCCTATGGGTTGCGCCACCAACTAAGATGGATCGTGATCAGCTGACTGAAGAAGGTTACTACGGTATCTTTGGTCGTGTAGGTGCACGTATCGAAACTCCAGGGTGTTCACTGTGTATGGGTAACCAAGCACGTGTTGCAGAGAAGTCTACGGTAGTATCGACTTCTACTCGTAACTTCCCGAACCGTCTTGGTACTGGTGCAAATGTTTACCTAGCTTCGGCTGAGCTAGCGGCAGTAGCGGCTATCCTAGGTCGTTTACCATCTCCTGCTGAGTATCAAGAGTATGCTAAAGAAATTGATGCAACTGCAGCCGATACTTACCGTTACTTAAACTTCGACCAAATCGAAAGTTACACTAAGAAAGCGGGTGAAGTGATCTTCCAATCAGCCGTTTAATCTAAACTCTGATTAAACTGCTTAAAGTCCTCCTTCGGGAGGATTTTTTTTGGCTTGAAAAATGTACCTCGTCATACAAATCCAGATGTAAGAGTAATAGTGTGATAAAACAACCGTCCGTGACAGGATGTCACGGTCGTCAGCACATGGCCATTCTCGCACATCCTTGTGCTTCATAGCATTTAGGCTTCCTGCCTATCAGATGTGCGCTTCTGGTGTTGTTCACATTATTACTCTTTAGCTATTTTCCCAACGCCCATAAAAAAACCCAGCCAAGGCTGGGTTTTTTGGTAAAGCGTCGAAACGTTGCTTTTCTGATTCTCGATACCGAGCAGAAAATTAACGCTTAGAGAATTGTCTCTTACGACGTGCTTTACGGAAGCCAACTTTCTTACGTTCAACTTCACGAGCATCACGGGTAACGAAACCAGCAGCACGTAGAGTAGGACGTAGAGCTTCATCAAGTTGCATCAATGCACGAGTGATACCGTGACGGATTGCACCAGCTTGACCAGTTGTACCACCACCTTTAACAGTGATGTTTAGGTCTAGCTTTTCTAGCATCTCAACCAATTCTAGTGGTTGACGAACTACCATGCGAGCAGTTTCACGACCGAAATACTCGTCCAATGGACGCTTGTTCACTACGATGTTACCGCTACCAGTTTTCGCGAATACACGAGCGGTTGAAGTTTTGCGACGGCCAGTGCCGTAGTACTGAGTTGCAGCCATTTGCTTAATCCCGTTTAGATATCAAGAACTTGAGGTTGTTGTGCAGCGTGGTTATGTTCTGCGCCTGTGTAAACTTTAAGTTTACGGAACATAGCGCGGCCCAAAGGACCTTTTGGTAACATACCCTTAACCGCTTTCTCGATGATCATTTCTGGCTTACAAGCTTGCAGCTTTTCAAAGCTGATTTGCTTAATTCCGCCTGGGAAGCCTGAATGCGAGTAGTATGTTTTGCCTTTCGCTTTGTTACCAGTTACAGTCACTTTTTCAGCGTTAACTACGATGATGTAATCACCAGTATCAACGTGAGGAGTGTATTCTGGCTTGTGCTTGCCACGTAGGCGAGCTGCGATTTCAGTTGCGATGCGACCTAAAGTTTTACCTTCAGCGTCAACAACATACCAGTCACGAGTTACAGTTTCTGGCTTAGCAGTAAAAGTCTTCATTATTACAAAAACCCAAAGTTAATTACGTTGTTTCACAAATTACCTATCAAGTGATAAGTAACGTAAAATTTGCCTTCACTTGCCCCTTCGAGCAAACGAAATGGCTATCAAAATCCGCACCTTACGTGCGAAGTAACGTGGGCAGGCGGCATATTATACAGATATTTGGAGTAAAAATCATCTATTTTTTAACGCCTGCTTTTTAAATGTTCCTTACTTGTTCGTACCTTAACAGTCATAGAAACATCATTTCGCCTTGATAGACGGAAAATAAACTCTAAGGGTTCAAACTTCAGTCTCAGATGGGTCAACTAAATCATATTCTTTGAGAAGAGACGAATTCGATCCTCGTTGTATGCCAGCAGCTGAAGCTGGCTTCGGCCTAGCACTTGCACCGATCGGATATTCTGTCTTTGGAGCAGTCACAAGAGCCTTAACGGGTTGATGACTCTGCCCCGTTGATGGTAGCTGACTGGGTTGAGGTAAAACACCTGCCGCAGCTGAGGGTTTAGTTTCTGGTACTGATAGAGTGGCTGGTTTAGGCTGAGTACTTGCAGCAACGGGATAATCAGTTCGTCGTTCACCCGCTCTATTTTGCGGCTTTGCCAAAGAAGCCGATTGAGTTGGCGCTGCCTGTGATGGCGTTCTTCGGTGTCCTAATGCGGTTGGCTTAGATTGAGTTTGAGGCTCAGGCAGTTCTTCCATTGTTCGATATCGTTGCAACGTCGCTTGAACATCGGAGTCTTCCATTTCCGTTGGTGTTAATTCAATGATTTCGTTAGTTCCTGGCTTTTGTCGACCAGCCGTGATGTCTACAGACCCATCCTTATTTCTTTTTTTGATGATGCAAATAGTCCCTATAGTTACAACGGTTACTACACCCACAATAAGGACTGCTACAGCACTAGCACCAATAATAATGTAGTGTTGCGCTTGTAAGCCTTCAGGGAAATCAAGTTGAAATGTCGGTTTAACGCTTGGCTGTCCAGTCGTAGAGTCTACAGCAAATTTGCCCGAACTGGGTTTCTGTGCATCTGTGCTATCAAGTGGGATTTGGCTTTCAGTTTCCATTGATGGCAATTGAGAAGATGCTGTGGGTTGCCCCGTTGTTGGGTCGGGTTTTGGTGATTCTGAATTAACAGGTGGTATAGGGCTTTCACTTTGAATGGGTGGCGTTTGTGAGGCGGTTTTAGATTGTGCTGTTGTGGAATCGACATTAGACTTATCTGAACTAGTAGCTTGAGCAGGTGGCACTGGGCTTTCAGGTGGTACTGAATCAGTTGCTGAATCTTGAGCATCATCTGTTTGTGAAGCACTGCCTGGATCTGTGTTCGTTGGGTCGACTGTCGTCAGATCAGGACTTTCCAGAGGTACGTTATTAGTCTGCGATTTAGGTGTTGGTGTATCACTGGCAGATTTAAATGAGCTAGTTGGATCTGGTGGTGCCACACATTCCAGATTAGGGCTTTGACAATCAGACCCATCAGGTAATAAAGTTGAATTGGAATCCTCCAAAATTCCCTGCTTGCCAGGGAAAGTATTTTGAGAGCAGTCCACATATCGGGTTTGTTCATAGAAACAGAAGTCTGTCTGCCCTATCCTTTGCTGACGATCTGGCGGTATACGTGCACACTCGACGAAAGGAAAGCATGGTTTCGATTCAATAAGTGTCGCCACTCCCTCTTGTTGCTTTGGCACAACTTGATATGCTGTTTCATCACCTGGCGCAAACTTACACACCATATTATCAAGACAATCATAAAACTCTGGTTCAGGTGTTGGTGTAACTGGAGGCTGTGGTGCTTGTGAACTCGTATCCGCTGCAGGACTTTCAAGAGGTACAGAAACACTAGCTGAAGCCGAGGCTGTTTGGGATTGGGAGGAAGCTGAAGTCACAGATTCAAGCTTTGGCATACAACCAGTAACGGGCCTATCGCAAAGCGGCACAGAAAGATCATCAATTGCAAAGGGGATTCGGGGTAAAGTATTATCCAGAATAATCCCTTGATGCTCGGGACAAGTACTAGCTGAACAATTAACGATTCGATAACCCCGTGCAAATTCGCTATCACTGTTCAATGGTTCGGTAAATTGTGAATGCCCAGCTTCCACCAATGGTACACATTGGGCTTGTCGAACCGCAGTGGCTATCCCCTCAGGCTGCTCAGGGACAAATGAATCACCATTAATTGTGTAAATATTATCAACACAATCATAAAATTCTGGCTCTGGCGTTGAAGTAGGCGAAACTGAAGGTTGTGGGGATTCCGTCGTTGGACTCGTCGGTACTTCCGAGGTTGTGGGAGTCGGCTCAATCACGGGTTCGGTTGTGGTGGGTTCTAAATTCTCATTGGAAGATGAATTCTGAGTCATTTGTTGCTGCTCTGTCGCACTGGACTCACTAGTAGAAGATGTTTCTTGCTCACCAGAGCCCTCTGGGGCTTCTCTGGTACTTTGTTTTCCTTTTGGAGCCGTTGGCTCTCCCATTGCCCATCCTGCGACCTTAGCCCCTGCGTAACCACCAGCCATGCTACACACTAAATTGACCCCAGTCCTTCCCCAACTGTTTTTATCCATTTTAAGATAATTACAACCATAATCACCCACCTTGGTCATTATCGCTGAACCAGCTTTGGAAGCACCGGCAGAGGCCAAGTTACCAATAACTCCAACAGCTGGTCTAAAGTATTGTCCAGAACCCGCCATGAATGCGGTACTCACTACTGTACCAGTTACAAACTTAGCCGCTGGTTGATATTTGGGGTTCACCTGCTCGCACGCATATTTATGTAGAACATTCGTTAAAAGGTGACCACCACCACCTGTTACGGCTCCAGCAAAAGAGCCAACAGGACCACCTAACATGCCAAAACCTGCACCTGTGGCCGCACTAGTAAATACACCATCCCACACACTTGTCGATACATTTGCAGTAGCCATAAAACCCTCCAACCAGTAATATTTGAAAGGTCATTGTGTACTAAGCGGCTATATCAACAAAGAAAAGTCATAGTCGGAATTGGTATGTGATATTACTGAATTTAAATTCTGTATCGAAAAATCAAGAACATTTCAGTTTTAAATACAGAGTTAGCCATTTTGTTTATAGTGCTGCTAAGTTGATTCTTGGCTTTCTTCGCTTTCTTCGCTTGCTTCGCTTATAAGTGAAATTAAGGCTTCTTGGGGATCATCTGAATAGATTGTGTCTGAATCAGATGATCGCTGACACTCAAAAATTGGACTTTTGCACACTGGTGCCCCCCACGAGCCTTCAGGGGCATCGAGATCTAATATTATCCCTTTCTGATCAGGAAAAGTCCTTTCACTGCAATCAACAACTCGATATTTCAGCGCAAAGCAGATATCTCCTTCTTTCATGGCGTTGGTGTGTTGTGAATGATCACACTCTACTATCGGTAGACACTGCCCACCAAATTCGTCATTCCGCTCTACCAAAGTGGCATTCCCACCTTTTTGCTCTGGTATTACCGTATAAGGAATAGGGTCTCCCTCCATATATAGACATCCAATATCGTCTACACAATCCGCTACTTCAGGCTCTTGAAAGGCTTGGCTAGATGCTTGGGGGGCATCTGCATTATCTTTCCCCTCTTCTGGAGTAATAGTCTCTCCGATTGCAGCACCTGCGACTTTAGCGCCTAGGTTACCACCAATAAAGCCACAACCCATATTGACACCTGTTCTCACCCAACTACTCTTTTCCACTCTAAAATAATTACAAGCAGATGCCCCCGCTTTAGTGGCTATCACCCCTCCTAGTTTTGAAGCACTTGCAGTGACTAAATTCCCAACCACCCCAATGGCTGGCCGTAAGAGCTGCCCAGAGGCTGTCATGGCTAATGTGCTAACACCTGTTCTAGTCATAAACTCAGCCAAGGGGTGGTATTGTCGGTTAATCCGTTCACATACATATTGATTAATGACATTAGCAAACAAGTGGCCTCCTCCTCCTGTAAGCGCACCTGTGGCAGATGCCACTGGACCTCCTAGTAAGCCGAAACCCGCCCCAGTAGCTGCACTGGTCAATACACCATCCCACACACTGGTCGATACACTTGCTGTAGTCATGTCGTCCTCATTTAACCTAAAAATGTATTGTGTGATAAGTTGTTCTATAAACGAAAGAAAAAACATAGTACAGACATTGATCAGACCCCTAGGTCACTTTTTTGATTTTATAGAATGTTAACGTGTGACCTCCTATTAGCCTTACTATCTTTTCCCTTAACTCATCAAAACCGTCTAGGCGAATTTTATTGTCATAT
>NZ_ML014811.1 GCF_003675895.1 Parashewanella curva | reverse complement strand
ATTTGGTCAGCATGACATACTGGGAAGATCGGTCAAATGATCATTGAGGATCAAGTAAAATGGTGACTCAACCGTTGCTATTTTAAGCAGATTGAGTCAGATGGGCTGAATAGTTACTAGAACATTACAACCAATTACTGACTAGAGCCTGTAAACATCAAGCACACACTGTTGTTGTTAAGCTGCTCAGAACTCAAAGACTTGTACCTAGTTTTAAATACTGTGTTAAACAGAGTCTTTTTGTTCACCAATTACCTCCACTTCATACTGCTTGCATTTCAGGTAATGAGGATCTCGTTTTCAGTCTATGCTCTTCTTGCGATAATGAGAGTTTACAAACCATGCTGTTGTATCAAACATCATCAGGAGACAACGCATTTTCACTTGCCGTAAGAGAGGGGCATATTAGGGTATTAAAGACATTACTGGATTTCTATGCTGCCGACATTAGCAAAATGAAACTCGGTAAACAGCGAGAAACGTTGGCTCAACTAGCCATTAAGTCCAATCAAAATTCTATGCTCAATTTTTTACTCTCTATTCCTTTTTGCCATTTTTTATCACTCTCTTCAGTTTTATCATTATCCCAATGGGCCAGACATCAAAAATTGGATAATGCCGATCTATTAAAGACGATTAATGACGCTAAAACAGGGCTTAACCCTATTGATTATCACTTTCGCCTTCCTGTAGCCAAATTCGACACGGTAGGGCTATATGCTCGAAGCCTGTTTGTTATAGAAGCGGTAAATAGAGGCCATTCAGGCATTATAGATAGGATCCTTGAAAAAGGCGTATCGCGCCAAGCATTAGCTACAGCCATACTGAAAGCAGCTCATAAGAAAAGCTATTGGTCATTACGCACACTGATGAAACACGATCCCTTCCCCACAGAACAACTGATTGCGCAAGAAAAAAATTATGATAAAACCCTTATCGAAATGATCACTGAACTTGAAAGGCACAGTGTCATTTCCGAGCTTAAAATACTGCTGCATAGCTGCCCACACATAATAAACCCAACGCTTCAGTCTCACATCAACGCACTGAATATAGCGGCTTCAAAAGGAGATAAAGAGTTAATGACATACCTATTACAATTTAAACCAGATTTAAATGTAGGTAATCACTCCAAAGATAATGCTTTGCACTTGGCTGTCCAATCCGGCTCTTTACCCACAGCACAAGCCTTACTTTCAGTCTGGCCAGACTCAAGGTTACAAGAAAGAACTGAAGGTTGGAGAAGACAAACAGCTGTACAACTTGCTGAATCCAGAGGGTATAGGGCAATAGAACAAGAGTTAAAAACACATATATTACAAACGATGAAGAAAGATGAAGCAATGGGTGTTGTTGAATTACCTTCAAAAAAACAATAAAAAACCTCAGCATTTGCCGAGGTTTTCTAAATTCTTCTATGAATTAATCAGCTTACTTTTTCTTTGCCTTTGGGTTTGGCAGATCAGTAATTGAACCTTCATAGATTTCAGCCGCTAGCCCCACTGACTCATGCAGCGTTGGGTGAGCATGAATGGTTAGCGCGATATCTTCTGCATCACAACCCATTTCGATTGCTAGACCGATTTCACCCAGTAATTCACCACCGTTCACACCCACTATAGCACCACCTATCACACGGTGAGTCTCTTTATCAAAGATAAGCTTGGTCATACCTTCTGAACAATCAGAAGCAATCGCACGACCACTTGCTGCCCATGGGAAAGTTGCCGTTTCGTAAGCAATACCTTGCTCTTTGGCTTCTTTTTCAGTTAGACCAACCCATGCTACTTCTGGATCAGTGTAAGCAATTGAAGGGATCACTTTAGGGTCGAAGTAGTGCTTCATGCCAGAAATGACTTCTGCTGCTACGTGACCTTCATGCACACCTTTATGAGCCAACATTGGTTGACCAACGATGTCGCCGATAGCGAAGATGTTTGGTACGTTAGTACGCAGTTGCTTGTCTACGTTGATGAAACCACGCTCGTCGATGTTCACACCCGCTTTGTCAGCGTCGATTAGCTTGCCATTTGGCGTACGACCAATAGCAACCAATACTGCATCGTAACGCGTAGGCTCAGCCGGAGCTTTCTTGCCTTCCATAGTTACATAAATGCCGTCTTCTTTGGCTTCAACCGCCGTCACTTTGGTTTCAAGCATCAAGTTGAACTTCTTCTTGATTTGCTTGGTGAATACTTTAGCGACATCTTTATCCGCAGCCGGAATCACTTGGTCAAACATTTCAACCACGTCGATTTCACTGCCTAGTGATGAGTAAACCGTACCCATTTCAAGACCAATGATACCGCCACCCATAACAAGCAGCTTACCAGGAACTTCTTTAAGCTCTAGCGCATCAGTAGAATCCCAAATACGTGGATCTTCATGAGGAATAAATGGCAGTTCGATTGGGCGAGAACCCGCAGCGATGATCGCGTTGTCGAAGTTAACAACGGTTTTGCCGTCTTCGCCTTCAACTTCAATCGAGTTAGGGCCAGTGAATTTACCTAGACCATTAACCACTTTAACTTTACGCATCTTAGACATGCCGCCTAGACCGCCAGTTAGCTTACCGATCACTTCTTCTTTGTAGCTACGTAGCTTATCAAGATCGATTTGTGGCTCGCCAAATACAACACCGTGGTTGCTTACCGTTTTAGCTTCTTCAATCACTTTAGCAACGTGAAGTAGCGCTTTTGAAGGGATACAACCTACGTTAAGACAAACACCCCCAAGAGTGTTGTAACGCTCAACGATAACGGTTTCTAAACCTAAATCCGCTGCGCGGAATGCCGCAGAATAACCAGCAGGGCCAGCACCTAATACGACAACCTGAGTTTTGATTTCGCTCATGTCTTCCTCAATTATTATCATTCATTCCCGTAGGGGTAATGCACTTTTGAACCCAAACAACCAGTTATGTCATTCCCGCGATTGCAGGAGCGACGTCAACTTTCATTAATGGAGTCAACATCATTGGTTCGCATTTTAGCTTGAGAATGTGATTAATACCAATAAAAAGGCTGCCCTTTAGGCAGCCTTTTGTTCAATTACAGAACTAACTTGCGTATATCTGACAATACACCCGATAGCGTTACCGCAAAGCGTGCGGCCATTGCACCATCAATCACACGGTGGTCGTAAGATAACGACAATGGCAACATTAGGCGAGGCTCAAAGTCTTTACCGTTCCACTTAGGCTTCATTTCAGACTTAGACACACCGAGGATCGCCACATCTGGGTAGTTCACAATTGGAGTAAACGCCGTACCACCAATACCGCCAAGGCTTGAGATGGTGAAACAGCTACCTTGCATATCTGCGGCTTTTAGTTTGCCTTCACGAGCTTTAACAGAAACCTCTGTTAGCTCTTTCGATAGCTCAATGACACCTTTTTGGTCAACGTCACGGATAACCGGAACCACTAGACCGTTTGGCGTATCAACCGCGATACCGATGTGAACGTACTTCTTCTGGATCAGTGACTCACCGTCTGGGCTTAAGCTTGAATTAAACACAGGGAATTGCAGTAATGCATTCGCCGCTGCTTTCATCATAAACACCAGTGGGGTGATCTTAACGCCCAGCTTTTGCTTCGCTAACAGCTCGTTTTGCTGCTTACGGAAGGCTTCTAGCTCAGTGATATCAGCTTCATCAAACTGCGTTACGTGTGGGATTGTCACCCAGTTACGGTGCAAGTTTGGACCAGAGATCTTTTGAATACGGCTTAACGGCACTTCTTCCACTTCACCAAATTTCGCAAAGTCCACCTTAGGTGCAGCAATCACATGCAAGCCACCTTCGCCACCAGCACTTGGTGCTGCGGTTGCCTTAGGACGTGAAAGCTCATACTTCACGTAAGCTTGTACGTCTTCTTTTACGATACGACCTTTACGACCCGTACCTGTCACTTGAGTCAGATCAACGCCAAACTCACGCGCAAGACGACGAACCGCTGGTGATGCGTGAACCACTTTACCGCTTACCGCTGGAGCATTGGCACTAGGGTGATGTGGTACTGGTGGTTTAGGAGCAGGAGTTGGTGCCGCTTTTGGCGCTTCTACTGGTTTTGGCGCTTCGGCTTTTGCAGCTGGAGCAGAAGCCGCAGCAGGTGCTTCACCTTGAGTCTCAAGGGTGATCACCAAAGTACCTTCAGATACCTTGTCACCCTCTTTTAGCTCAACCGACTTAACGATACCCGCTTTTGGCGATGGTACGTCCATGGTGGCTTTGTCCGTTTCAAGGGTCACAAGACCCGCATCCACGTCAATCTCGTCACCAACGCTCACCAGAATTTCAATCACGGGTACGTCAGTATCGCCACCAATGTCTGGTACGGTTACGTTGATCACTTCCGATGCAGCAGGTGCTGCTGGAGCCACTTCAACCACAGGAGCTGGTGCTTCTTCAACCTTTGGTGCCTCAACTACAGGCGCTGGCGCTTCAGTGGCTGGAGCTAGAGCCGCCGTAGCGTCAACAGACTCAAGCTTAGCAATAAGAGCTCCTTCAGAGATGCTGTCGCCAACGGCAACAGTTAACTCTTTAAGTACACCAGCGAAAGGTGCTGGAATGTCCATGGTCGCTTTATCGCTTTCAACCGTTAGGATCGCATCATCTTCACCTAAGCTGTCACCGATTGCGGCACAAATTTCGATAACTTGTACTTCGTCCCCACCGATATCAGGAACAAGAACGTCTTTTAATTCAGCCATGTCTTAATCCCTCTTACGCGTGCTGTGGGTTAACTTTGTCAGTGTCGATGCCGTATTGCTTGATGGTGTCAGTCAATACGTCTACTGGTAGCTCGCCACGGTCAACGAGACTCTTAAGCGCAGCCACAACGATGAACTTAGCGTCAACTTCGAAGTGATGACGTAGGTTCGCGCGGCTGTCAGAACGACCGAAACCATCAGTACCTAGTACTTTGTAGTCAGTTGGCATGTAGTTACGTAGCTGCTCACCGTAGATCTTCATGTAGTCAGTCGCTGCAATAGCAGGGCTGTCTGCAGAGATCACTTCGCTGATGTAAGGCTTCTTCGGTGTAGCCGTTGGGTTAAGCATGTTGTAACGCTCAACGTCTTGACCATCACGAGTTAACTCGTTGAAGCTGGTTACTGAGAATACATCTGCAGTGATACCGAAATCTTTCGATAGTGCTTCAGCCGCTTTGCGAACTTGCTCAAGGATTGTACCTGAGCCCATCAGCTGTACTTTGCCTTTACCAGAACCTTCAAGGGTTTCTAGCTTGTAGATACCTTTCTTAATCCCTTCTTCCGCACCTTCTGGCATGGCAGGCTGAACGTAGTTTTCGTTCATAGTGGTAATGTAATAGAAGATGTCTTCTTGATCGCCATACATACGACGAATACCGTCTTGAACGATGACCGCAATCTCATAACCGTAAGTCGGATCGTAAGTCACACAGTTTGGAATGGTGTTCGCCAAAATGTGGCTGTGACCATCTTGGTGCTGCAAGCCTTCACCGTTTAGGGTTGTACGACCTGAGGTACCACCCACTAGGAAACCACGGGCTTTCATATCACCGGCTGCCCACGCTAAGTCACCAATACGTTGGAAACCAAACATTGAGTAATAGATGTAGAATGGGATCATTGGCTTATCGTTAACTGAGTAACTGGTTGCCGCTGAAACCCAAGATGACATCGCACCTAGCTCGTTAATGCCTTCTTGCAGTACCTGACCTTTCTTATCTTCACGGTAGTACGCCACTTGATCTTTATCTTGTGGAACGTACTTTTGACCTTCGTGAGCGTAAATACCCACTTGACGGAATAGACCTTCCATACCGAAAGTACGTGCTTCATCAGGAATGATAGGAACGATGTTCTTACCGATCTTCTTGTCTTTTAGCAGTGAAGTTAGGATACGACCGAATGCCATGGTCGATGAAATTTCACGACCGTTTGAGCCTTTCAGCACATTATCAAAGGTGCTTAGAGACGGTACTTCCATTTCTTCTGTGAACTGCTCTAAACGCTGCGGTACAAAACCATGCAGTGCTTGACGACGCTCAAGCATGTACTTCACTTCTGGCGAGTCCATTCCTGGGTGATAGAATGGAATCTCTTCTAGCTTGTCATCCGGTACTGGGATATTGAAGCGATCACGGAATTCACGGATTGAATCCACCGCCATCTTCTTCACGTTGTGAGCGATGTTTTTACCTTCACCCGCATCACCTAGACCATAACCTTTAACGGTTTTGGCAAGGATCACCGTTGGGCGACCTTTGGTCTTCTTGGCTTTATCAAGGGCTGCGTAAATCTTAACAGGATCGTGACCACCACGGTTTAGACGCCAGATGTCATCATCAGACATATTCGCAACCATAGCTGCGGTTTCTGGGTACTTACCAAAAAAGTGTTCACGCGTATAAGCGCCACCTTTAGCTTTACAGTTTTGGTATTCACCGTCGACGGTTTCTTCCATCAATTGTAATAGCTTACCACTGGTGTCTGATGCTAATAGTGGATCCCAGTAACGACCCCAAATTAGCTTAACCACTTGCCAGCCAGCGCCCGCAAACGTGCCTTCAAGCTCTTGGATGATCTTACCGTTACCACGCACAGGACCATCTAGACGTTGTAGGTTACAGTTGATGATGAACACTAGGTTGTCTAGCTCTTCACGCGCCGCAAGACCAATCGCACCTAATGCCTCTGGTTCATCACACTCACCGTCACCTAAGAAGCAATATACGGTTTGCTCTGAACAATCTTTGATACCACGGTCAGTCAAATATTTAAGGAAACGCGCTTGGTAAATCGCTTGGATAGGACCCAAACCCATAGATACCGTTGGGAACTGCCAGTAATCACCCATTAATTTCGGGTGTGGGTATGAAGATAGACCTTCACCATCCACTTCTTGACGGAAGTTGGCGAGCTGATCTTCCGTTAAACGACCTTCAAGGAAAGAGCGAGAGTAAATCCCCGGAGCGATGTGACCTTGGAAGTAAACTAGGTCACCGCCATCTTTTTCGTTTGGACCACGGAAGAAGTGGTTAAAGCACACATCATAAATCGTAGCACTAGAAGCGAAACTTGAAATGTGACCACCAAGTTCGAGATCTTTTGCCGATCCACGCAATACCATTGCCAATGCATTCCAACGAACTAACGCGCGAATGCGGTGTTCCATTTCTTGGTTACCCGGCATCTGTGGCTCTTGGCCTGCTGGGATGGTATTTAAATAAGCAGTAGTAGACTTGTAAGGTAGGTAAGTTCCGTTACGACGCGCCTTGTCGATCATTTTTTCTAGTAAGTAATGCGCACGCTCTGGACCTTCTTGCTCCAAAACTGCTTGCATGGCTTCAAGCCATTCCTGAGTTTCTAATGGATCTACGTCTTGTAGTAAATCTTCAGACATGACACTGTCCTTCTTTCTATTTTGATTACGACGACAAAGCCCGCGCTTAGTCATTGCTCTTTAAACGGCGCAGACTGCGTTGCAATCTGCTGTCTTCTTCCCGTGTCGACAACATCACTTCTTCAATATAGCTAAGGTGCTTATTGGAAGCTTCGCGCGCCGCATGGGGGTTTCGCTCTACAATCGCTGCCAGCAGTCCACGTCTGTGGTCATTAGCCATTTGGGCGGCTTCAGGGCGACGATGCAGTAACACTAAATTTTCAGCTACGTTTTTATGTAAAACAGGTTCTAAGCTTAGTACCAAATGCAACATGGCGACATTGTGGGAAGCTTCGGCAATGGAGCGATAGAAATTCACAATCGCCGTAGCCTTTTGCTCAATCTCTGTCGCTTGCTCTACTTCGACAATGCAGCGTTTGATGGACTGCAAATCGGCATCGGTACCGCGAAGGGCGGCAAAATACGCCATCATACCTTCAGTGGCATGACGAAACTCCAAGAGGTCGTACTGACTTTCTGGATCGCTTTGCATCAGCTCAACAATAGGATCTGCCATACTCTGCCAAAGCTGGGCTTTAACAAAAGTGCCACCACCTTGGCGACGGCTCAGTAATCCTTTGACCTCTAATTTCTGAATAGCTTCACGCAATGACGGACGAGACACGTCAAACTGCGCCGCAAGCTCACGCTCAGGCGGTAGCTTTTGCCCCGGCTGTAAACTGCCTTCAAGGATCATTTGTTCCAATTGACCCATGATGACATCAGAAATTTTCGGCTGGCTGACCTTGCTGTATGCCACGTTGTCCTTCCTATTTATATGGATTAGTTATCCGTACATATAAGCATAGCTGTTAATATGTAAATTGGTCTTACCAATTTTTTTGAGTTGCAGCACTTTAGCAAATGGAAATGTTAAAGTCTACACAATGGAAAAAACGTGGGGTGTGATCCACGGCTCAAATCCTTTTACGGTGTGAATTAGAGGGGATTTATCAGAGGGGTCTGACCAATTAGAGCACGCTCTACATCCCATGAAAAATAATTCACTTTTGTTCAATTCACGAATCGATACAATCTAGGTAAATCATTAAGCTTTCACAGGGTTATCATCATGGCCGCTATTTCAGTTTCTACAAAACCACAGCAGCACTTAGAAGATTACCAGAGCCTTCAAACTCAAATGCAATCAAAACCAAAATATAACGACCTTTCCCCAATGTTAAAGCAAACCGCTAACATGCTTCTAGGTGCAGTACCAGAAGAAAATATAGATGAACTGTTAAAACAGCTTAATTTACTAAACACAGCAGAGAGACCTGAAGGTGAGAATTTTACTCGAATTGCTTCCGCTATTCTCCAATGTGTCCCCCTTGAGCATCAAGATAAGCTGACTCAATTTGCCCAAACCCAAAAAGCTAAGCTAAACCCTCTAAAAGAGACCGCAATTGAAGGCAGCAATCAAATAATAGGCACTCAAGAAAGTTCAATGACTGCTTTAGAAGGTCTGCTGGGTAAGCTATCCGTTGAAATGAACAAACAGAAAGATGAAGGAAAAGGCCTTCCCGCTGATGACCCTTTTGTAACAACATTACTTTCAGGGGTCGCAGAGATTATGCAAGAAGCCGAATCAGAGCATCAGCAAGTAAAACAAGTAATCATTGAGTTTCCTGATGCCGTAAAGCTGTTTTGTGACATTGTACTTCATAACCAGTTGCCCAGCTGAGCATGCTCACACCGTTTCTGTTCTTCGCTTTTGGGAAAATAACACTCAAAAATAGTATTAACCTATATCCAAGAGGTTTACCTTATGGCTTCAGCCATTCCAACCAGATCGCCAAGCATCCAGCTAAAAACTTCATATACTAATGAATACCTCACAGGATCAGAGGTTGAGGCTATAAAAGTCGCGGCAAGCATAGAAGAACTTTCTGGTTACACTAGTGTTTTCTCGAGAGTGTACAATTTTTCTCAAGGTTCTAATAAAGCGAATGCTGTAGTAGCATTATTTCACTTAACTCATGCCGGCAGTGGCAGAGAAATGGCTCCCCACTTTGCCACATTACAAGACCTTCTCGCCAGTGAAAACGAACTCGTATTCGCTCCTTCTTTAGAAAATGGTCACATCAAAACAGGCATTAAATTAATCGTAAAACACAGTGGCACCTGTACTCGCCGCGCAGAAGAAGATGTACTGGTATTACCGAAAGAGTGGGTGGTGACTCAATCACTAAATTTATCAGGCCTTGGCAATGACGGGAAGAATGACCATATACAGCAAGAAAGCAGCGCCAAAACGAGAACGCCTGACATCTCTTGGCCTTGGTTAGCCGATGATTATGAGCGCAGTCACAGTCAAAAGCAAATGATGAGTGTACGCTGGAGAAAATGGATGCTCTATGATGTTCCTCTTCCCAAATCCAATTGGACATTGCCACAAATTAACGCCTTTACGGAAAGAGAAAGAGAAAACCAACACAATTTTATTCAATTGGTATTTCCCTCTACAGAATGCAGCCGCTACAACCCTAAAGCCCCTTTGTTAACCCAAGAAATGGTATTAGACATCCAACATGACAAACGACTGCAACGTGAAATATTCAAGCAGTTTAACGCCATGCTAAATCACTGGGGGATCAAACTGACCGATGAAAGGTTTGAAGAAGATCTAACTGATGCATTTCATGTCTCTAAATTCGGAAAAAGGGTAAATAACCAAGAAAATTATGATCACAATTTCCAGAGAATCACACGTGTTATCATCTTTCTAAAACAATCAGGGTTTGAAACTTTAGCTACTGACTTTAACCGTTTTTTACAAGACAATACCAAGCCTCAAAGCGAAGGTTCAGATCTGGCTAAAGCCAAAAGGTTTTGGGATCAAGCCGCCCAAAAGCAAAATTTAGGGCCTAAGAAGCTAGAAGTAGCTGAATTTTTGAGTAAATAAGATTAAAAGGGGCTGTTTATTACGCCATAGACTTTGCTATAGTTTTTAAAAATCGGCAATAAAAATTTCAATGGTACATACTTTTCGCGATGGCTGGCACCAAAACGCTACACATCGACATTCTTCTCACTTTAATGAGCGACCGACCCATGAAGTCAGCCTATTAGTGATCCACAATATCAGTTTACCTGCTGAGCAGTTTGGTACACCCTACATTAATGACTTATTTATGGGCTGTTTGGATTGCCAAGCTCATAATAGTTTTAAAGATCTTAAAGGCCTACGCGTATCGGCCCATTTCGTTATTTTTCGTGATGGTAGCTTACACCAATATGTAAGCTGCGATGACAGAGCATGGCATGCTGGTGTATCTGAATTTGAAGGTCGTGAAAACTGCAATGACTTTGCCATCGGCATCGAACTTGAAGGCAGCGACCACCAGCCATTTACTGAACCGCAGTATCAGAGCTTAATTTCATTGACTCAAGATATCATGCAAACCTATCCCCAAATCACCCCTCAACGCATCACTGGTCATAGTGACATTGCCCCGAACAGAAAAACCGATCCAGGCCCCTATTTTGATTGGAATTATTATTTATCTCATTTATCCTAACGGAAAGGACAAACTCAGTTTGGGTGGACGAAAATGGCTTTATTTTCACTTTTGATCGCAATATTTGTAGAACGTATGAAATGGGTGTCAACGTCGTTTCAAATTGATGCACTACTCGAACGATTTCATCGACTGTTCATCGGTGACAATTCGCTAACCTCCCCATTATTTTTACTCTTGGGCTTAACTCTTCCCACCATTGTTATGGCGGTACTGCTTTGGTTAGCTCAAGGCATACTCTGGGGTGGCTTAAGTCTATTGCTTTGGGTGCTAACAGCTTCTATTTGTTTTAGTCACACAGAGCTTCGCCAAGTCTTCAAACAATTTATGAAAGCGGCAAATCATGGTGATGTGCAAGCCTGTTTTCGGTTTGCCGATCAACTTGATTGTCATCAAAAGCTGGATGCCGGCGGTGAAAGCGAATTAGGTAAAAAAGTTGGGCAAAGTGTGGCATGGTTAAATTACCGCCATTATGGTGCCGTGGCGATTTATTTGGTGTTACTCGGCCCTGTTGGGATCATCTTCTACAGTACCATTCGCTTTTATGCCGATAAAGCGGTAAAAGAGCAATGGGAGTTACCGATTTTAGCCAGTATCTTTTTCATTGTAGATTTGCTCCCAAGTCGTATTTTCGCTTTTGGATATCTACTGAGCGGCCATTTTTCTTCCGCTCTCAGCACCTGGCTGTCTCAGGTCAGTAATCCAACGGCCAACGCTAGAGACATCATTACCAAAACGGCCTTAGCGGCCGAGATATTACCTGAAAAGTCAGACGAACCAGTGTGTATTCAGTCAACCTTATCGCTACTGACTCTGACTAAGCGCACCTTTATTTTGTTGGTGACCTTACTGTCGTTACTGACTATTTTTGGTTGGGTGAGTTAAACAGACTCATTAAAGTACCATTCATGCAGAGTTCGTAACCAACGAGAGCGTTCTCTAAATTTTTGTGCCTCAGAAGTACTCTTTTTCCAAGTTTCAATCTTCATAATCGCAACGCTCACTCTTGCTTTGGCATCCTCTAATTCGCTTTTGATAAGCGACTGTTTTTTTAATCTCTTTTTTCATTTCACTATTAGGGGCATTCTTGCGAGTGATTTCTCCGAATGCCAGCCCTCTGGGCTGGGCGGGGAAAGATTCAATAATGGCATTCACCAGAGAAAGATATTGTTTCAGCCGCTCGACTTTTCTCCTACCTTCATCGCTGTTTTTTTTGTTTTGCATTGTTAGTGCTAAGGGTTCCATCTCGAATTCAATCGCAAGTTTAAATTCATTAAACAGTCCTATTTTTAAGCCATCACTGGCCACAGTATAGTTAGGCAGCCAATTACACTTGCGATACCAATCCACCTCACAATCTTCGACTTGTTTTGTAACTAGAGCAAACAATGTTTTAATACCTGAATGAATATACTGTTTTCTTTGTTGTTCTCTGCTAGCCACGAATTTTGTTTGGTATTGCTGAGGTACTTTACTTTTTATCCGCTCCAATAGTGCTTCACTAAACACCGAGGTCTCCGCTTGTTTCGTCTGCTGTTGTTGACCTCGCTCTACTGGCTTCATTGGTTCTGTTATGTCTTGTTTAGCAATTTTGGAAGGTAATTGAGCTGGCGTCTCACTGTAACGCTTTCGAGTTAGAACAGCTGAAATCTGAGCACTCGCTACCAAATTACGAAATTCAACTTTAGGAACAGGGCTACATGGCGTTGAAACAGCTGTATAACCTTGTTCATTAAAAGCCGTTACTACTGGAATATATGTAATATTGCACAACCACACTTTATATCCACTCTGTTCTGGGCACAGGCGCAATTGATACTGAGTGACTGGACTCAAATTATTATTGATGAGACAGACAAGAAGTTGATGACTAGCCTCTGAGCGACAATCAACAAGACTACGAAAGAACCCAGTAATTAATGAGTGCTTATCAGCAGTTGAATTCAAGTACAAGTAGGACTCAGCCGTCAATATCAATTGGTGTTGTTCACTGGGTATGCGTGATGCTAGCTCATGAGAGAGTGAATTCGTCATGTCTAACTGTAAGGTAGATACCGCCACAATTCGTTTAACATATTAATTTAATAGAACTTAATTTAAATTATCGGAAATTTATCGTCTTAATGTCGTGAAATTTTGTTTATCTATTCGCAGTCTACACAGCCAACCCAGATTTACTCCTTATTTAAACCTTCTTCATGCTTAAGCATCAGTGTGATACCCTTGCGCTATTGATGCTATCCAACAGGATTGTGCTGTTCTATTTTGGTTTTGCAAGGATTTCCACTCATGCTCGAAAATGACATTCGACTCTCTGTAACGTCGGCCTTAAATGAAGATCTTGGCCTTACACCTGCCGCAACAGATAACGCCCAACAGCGCTCACAGCAACTACTTCAAGCTGACATTACAGCATCCCTCATTCCCGCAGACAAACAAGCACAAGGGCATTTAATCACCCGAGAAGAGGGAGTCTTTTGTGGTAAAGCGTGGGCTGAGCAGGTATTTAATCAATTAGGTGGCGAAGTGGCATTGCATTGGCATGTGGATGATGGTGACTTAGTGGTGCCCAACCAAGTGCTGTGTGAATTTTCAGGTCCAGCTCATGTCATTTTAACTGGTGAACGCACAGCCATGAACTTTATTCAAACCCTCTCTGGCGTTGCAACCTTAACAAAATTATACGTAGACCAATTAGCTGGCACCCACACCAAACTATTGGATACTCGTAAAACATTGCCAGGTATGCGCCTAGCCCAAAAATATGCGGTAACCTGCGGCGGCGGTCACAACCATCGTATTGGCTTATTTGATGCGTTTTTGATTAAAGAAAACCACATTTTAGCTTGTGGAGGTATTGCACAAGCCGTAGCAACCGCTCGCAATATGCATCAAGATAAAACCGTAGAAGTTGAAGTGGAGTCCCTTGACGAGCTCAAACAAGCCCTCGATGCTAATGCCGATATCATCATGCTGGATAATTTTGATGTCACCATGATGCTCGACGCCGTGCAAATCAATAAAGACTATCAAGCTCAAGGTGGTGGTGCTAAGTTGGAAGTTTCAGGAGACGTTACCTTAGATACCATAGGTAAATTTGCTGAAACAGGCGTTGATTTTATTTCAGTGGGTGCCTTAACCAAACACGTTAAAGCGTTAGATTTGTCGCTAAGGTTGAAATAAAAACAGCATATCTTAGGGGCTATTAGCTTTGCCCCTTGTTTTTAGATGTTCACCTATATGATTTTAGAAGGTTTTAATGCTTCCTTATCACCTGCTTTTTGCTGTGTTTTTTTCTTCGACTCTGGTGCCACTTGCTTTTTTGTAACAGGATCAACAAAAGATTGCTTTAAAGCCTCATGTTCACCTAGAACTTCTTCTATTTCCTCACAGCCAATGGCCCCAAAACTGGTTTCATTGACTAATACGCAATCACTTTCGAAGTCTTCCTCAAGTCTTTCTCTCTCCTTGTCCGCCACAAGTTGATGCAGCGCTGGGTACTGTGACTTAGGGAAAGTCTCTCGTAACACTTTTGATAACTTGGGATGTTTCCCTTGCTTTGCTGGTGAAATCGTATCCTCTAAATCGACCCTTGCACCTGCTTGTAATAAAACCAATACAATATCGGTACGACGACTTTTAATTGCCAAGCTCAAAGGTAACTGATCTTTACTGTTAGGCAGATTAACATTAGCATGATGAGCAATTAATTGATTAACAATTGCCAAGTCACTGCCATACGCTAATGCCATATGCAACGGGGTATCTCCGTTTGCTTTCGCCCTATGGGCATCATGTGGATGTAATTCCAGTACTTTGGCCATCAGTTTTGACATATTATACATTGCAGCAAGATGCACCAAAGCCACGTTGCCTTCCATAATGATTCGAGTATTGGCGCCTTTTTCAATTAAGTGCAGTGCCACATCCTCACGCCTCCCCTTGCTGCATGCTGTGTATTCATCACTTTTTATCGCATGCAATATTGGAGACCAACCCTTATAACGAGCATTAATGTCAACATTTTTAGCGAGCAATTGATCAATCACCTGTATTTGGCGATGTTTCACTGCAAAACAAAGATGACGTGACTGTGGAGTAAAATTACCACTAAACATCATAGCCACTATAGCGGTTGCCTGCTCTGGTGGGAGCGACATGGCTTCTTGAAAAGGAGAATATACACCAGGTACCTTAAAGTCAGCGGGTAACCCCTGATTCAAATATCTTCTTATGCCAGCTTCATCGTAATAAGCAACACTGTCACTATATTCTCTAAGCTCTGCAAAGAAACCTTGAATAAGATGACGCTCCGGAAATTCAGATGGATCGTCATAATTAGAGTCAGGCTTTACCACATAGTCTGTACAATATAAAGATTGCTTGCCGGCTTCATCATATGGCCCATAAGGATGCCGTATCTGACGAACAGTAAACGTTTTATTATTCAAAGTAACTTTAAAATTATCATCATTCTTTGTAGGATAAGGAGTCAGACGAGATTCCATCACCTGCTGGGTGAGTTCTTGATAAATAGCTTTTACATGATCACCAATTTGGACTTGAACTTGAGATTTGGCCACAACTCCTCCGACATACGACATACGACATACGACATACTGTAAAGTAAGTGTAACGCCATAAGATGAAGCCAAGACCGATCAATCAATGAAACTTAATTCATAAAAGGCATATTACTAAGCAATATACCTTTACAGACAATCATACTTTCAATGTCTTATAATCAATCCGCTCATTACCTTTTGCTCCAGCCAATAATTGGTCATTAATGCTTTCAACCAAAGTTTTTATTCTTTCATTATTGCTGCACTTCATAAGTTCAATAAAGTTTCGCCTAAAACAGTCATCATATATCTCATAATCAACATGAGGACTCACTTGAAAATAGGCGTGATACACCTTATGAGCCTGCACACTCTTTTGATGATCCCTGCCATACTCTCTATCTATTTGTTTAACGCACGCCCTCAATAAGGCATAGGTTACTTTTAAAAAGTCATCCATTTCCCTTGCTTCTTTAATTTCAACAAACTCTGGAACACGGGCTGACCTAATTTGTCTATTGGGTTCAGTCGCTTCTGCTTCTGCTTCTGCTTCTGCTTCTGCTTCTGCTTGTGTATGGTGAAACCTTATTAAATTCTCACGAGCTTGTGACCGAAAGTTCTCCGTATTCATCAATTGATATTCGAGAGGTTCTGCATAGTTTGTATTGGTCGTGTTGGTGGGGTTTAGCTGCAAAATAACATCGCCAGAAGGAAGGCTTTGCGCGGCAGTATGTAGCTCGGAAAATGGTGCCTCTGCCTGAATGTGAAGAGTTGGAAGATTCGCTCTCAATTCACTTAAATCAAAACTCATCGTTTGTGCTCACAATAAGAACGGGTTGAGGGATCATACCGTTTCATCGTGCCAAGTTAGATTAAGTTTTATTTAGGCTGTGTCAAAATGGCGACATGTACATTAAATCGTCAATCTTTTGTTGCTTCATCGATTTATAACACCGCAAATTTATCGAGACGCATCACTTTGTGACAAAATAAAGTGTAAAGAAACACAGAATTCATACAAAGTAGAAAAATTAATATTCCAATTTATACGATTTTATAATACTTTTTACTGAGCTGATATGAAGTGCAGCGTTGAAGCAAGTTATCGAAAACAGTAACATTTTTGTAATAAAACTATTTCTGATACAATCGCTGTTGACTGCATGGCAATGGCTATATAAGGAAGAATAACGCAACTGGGAACGCGTGCAGCAACATAATTTAATACTCAAATTAACATGAGTGTTAAAAATTAATCTCAAGAGTGAGCTAAGGCTCTAAACTCTATAAAGTAACATTAGCATCAGGTTTTAAGTGCAAAGCCCTTAGACCTAAACAAATTTGACAAAACGGAGAGTAACCATGAAAGGTATGAAGTCCATGAAAGGTACTAAGGGTTTTACCCTAATCGAATTAATGATCGTTGTGGCGATTATTGGTATTTTGGCAGCAGTGGCGTTGCCTGCTTATCGTGATTATGTAACACAAGCTGAAGCAAGTGCTGGTATGAAAGCAACTAGCTCATACGCACAAAAAGTGGCAACTTGTATCCAAACAGGTGTTGCTTGTAATACTATCGGTGCGGAAATTGGAAATGTTGTCGAGCTTTCAATTTCAACACCTGCAGCAAAAGATACTGCTACTACGCTTGTGTATGCTGGTGATGATTGTACTCTTACTGCCAGCTTTAGTGCTACTGGAGCCATTTCATACGCTATAGCCGTTTCTGCAGATAGTTCTGCAACCTTGGCACAGTGCCAAGAAGGTGCAAATCTGACACCAGCAAGCTAGTTTTATAGCTTGGAAGGCAGCTCCGCTGCCTTCTTTTCCTTAACAAGATAAAAAACACGATCAAAGGACTGATTTACTTAATGCCATTTTTCCCCATAATAAAAACAAATACACCAAATTAAAGGACCGCGTTACTTATGCCTCAATCCGGTCTTCATATTGCTTTTTCTACGTTACTCCTGCGTAAACAACTTATCGATCCCACCAAGCTGGAACACTTGGTTAAGCTGGCCAAAAAAAATAAACTCACTTTTATTCAAGCACTCATTCACGACAATATTCTGAGCGCCAATCAAATTTTTGAGCTTGGGCATCAGGAATACCATACCCCAAAAATGAACTTGGCGGAGTTTGATTTAACCAGCATTCCTGAGCAGTATTTAAACCTAAAGCTAATCGAACGACACCGCTGTCTGCCGCTATTTGAAAAAAATAACCGCCTGTATATTGCCACCTCCGATCCCACTTATTTTCGGGCTCTTGAGGACTTTCAATTTAACCTTGGCATGCACACCGAAGCGATATTGGTAGAAGACGATAAACTCAGCGACGCGCTCGATAAAGTGCTAGAAGATGATTTATCCAGCCTCGACTTATCCGAAATGGATGAAGAAGCACTGGCGGGGGTTGAAGTCGCTGAAACAGAGCGTAAAGATGATAATGATACTGATGGCAAAGACGATGCCCCGATTGTTATCTACATCAATAAGATTTTGACCGATGCCATTAGAAGAGGCGCATCAGATTTACACTTTGAACCGTACGAAAAACGTTACCGCATTCGTTTTCGTATTGATGGCGTACTCCAGCAAATCTCAGAGCCCCCGATTTCCCTCGCCAGCCGTATTGCCGCCCGTTTAAAAGTGATGTCCAAGCTGGATATTGCTGAGCGACGCGTACCACAAGATGGTCGAATTAAATTACGCGTCAGCCGCAAGAAATCCACCGATTTTCGTGTCAGCACCCTGCCTACTATCTGGGGCGAAAAAATCGTAATGCGTATTTTGGACTCAGAATCGGCGCAACTTGGCATCGAAAAACTCGGCTACGAGCCGACACAACAAAAAATGTATACCGATGCCTTAGCGCAACCGCAAGGTATGATTTTGGTGACAGGGCCAACGGGCTCAGGTAAAACCGTTTCTTTATATACTGGCCTTAATATTCTTAACACCGAAGAGCGCAATATCTCCACCGCCGAAGATCCTGTGGAAATTAACTTAGAGGGCGTCAACCAAGTTCACATTAATACAAAGGCGGGCTTAACTTTCGCTTCGGCACTGCGCTCATTCTTACGTCAAGATCCCGATATTGTGATGGTGGGGGAAATCCGTGACTTAGAAACCGCCGAAATTGCCATTAAAGCGGCGCAAACGGGACACTTAGTATTATCGACCTTACACACCAACTCAGCCGCTGAAACCCTAACTCGTTTATCAAACATGGGGGTGGCAGGCTATAACATTGCCAGTTCAGTTACGTTAATTATTGCCCAGCGTCTAGCAAGACGTTTATGCGAACATTGTAAACAAGCTGAAGACGTGCCTTTAGCAGAGTTGCAACGCTTAGGGTTTAGCGAGCAAGACATCGACAGTAACTTCACGGTATATAAACCCGTGGGCTGCGAAAAATGCACAGCTGGCTTTAAAGGCCGTGTCGGTATTTATGAAGTGATGAAAATGTCCGCTGAATTAGCCAAATGCATTATGGAAGGTGGTAACTCACTCGAACTACTTGAAATTGCCAAAAAAGAGGGTATGGATACCTTACGATCCTCTGGGTTAAGTAAAGTGGTGCAAGGCATTAGCAGTATTAATGAAATCAATCGAGTGACTAGCTTTTAACACAACTAGGACTAACACATGGCAACGGCAATGGTTTCTTCTAAAAAGTCAAAAAAGAAAAAAGCTAAGGCGAAAGAGCCTAAGGTATTTACCTTTGAATGGAAAGGCACTAACCGTGAGGGTCATAAAACTCAGGGGGAACTTCAGGCTTCTAGCGTAGCCGATGTTCGAGTGCAGCTTCGTAATCAAGGGGTAATGGTTAAAGGCGTTCGTAAAAAGTCCAAATCAGTATTCAGTGGTGACAAGCCCATAAAACCGATGGATATCGCCATGATCACCCGCCAGATAGCGACGATGCTATCAGCGGGTGTTCCCTTAGTGACCACCATTGAAATGCTGGCTAAAGGCCATGAAAAACCCAAAATGCGCACCTTGCTCGGCACGATTTTAAATGAGCTACAATCCGGTGTGCCGCTATCAGATGCCCTACGCCCACACAGTCGCTATTTTGATGATTTGTATGTGGACTTAGTGGCGGCAGGTGAACACTCAGGTGCACTTGATACCGTATTTGACCGCATTGCCACTTACCGCGAAAAATCCGAAGCCCTAAAGTCCAAAATCAAAAAAGCCATGTTTTACCCAATTGCGGTGATCATTGTTGCCATCGCAGTAACCATCGGCTTGTTGCTGTTTGTTGTGCCTCAATTTGAAGAGATTTTCCGAGGCTTTGGTGCTGAGCTACCCGCCTTTACTCAAATGGTATTAGGCATTTCCCGTTGGCTGCAAGAATGGTGGTGGGTGTTCGCTATCGGGATCATCGCTGGCATTATTGCGTTTGTAAATGCGCATCGAAAATCACAAAAATTCCGTGATCAAATTGATGCCTATTTACTCAAAATCCCACTTATTGGTGAAATTCTTCACAAAGGTGCCATGGCACGTTTTGCTCGTACCTTAGCCACAACCTTTGCTGCGGGAGTCCCTTTAATTGAAGGTTTAGAATCAGCCGCAGGCGCTTCTGGTAACGCTGTCTATCGCAAAGCCTTATTGAAAGTAAGACAAGAAGTGATGACCGGAATGCAAATGAACATGGCACTAAGAACCACAAAACTCTTCCCCGATATGTTAGTGCAAATGGTGATGATTGGTGAAGAATCTGGCGCCTTAGATGATATGCTGAATAAACTCGCCAATATTTACGAGATGCAAGTGGACGATGCCGTCGATGGCTTATCCAGTTTGATTGAGCCTATCCTTATGGTTGTTATTGGTGGTATTGTTGGCGCCTTAATTGTTGCCATGTACTTACCTATCTTCCAAATGGGCCAAGTTGTGGGTTAAGAGTTCTATAAAAAACCTAAGAAAAAATAAAAAATTATGACCGAATTCATTCAAGTATTAGATAACCAGCCAGCCTTATTCATCGGGCTGGCTTTTGTTTTTTCTGCCTTAATTGGCAGCTTTTTAAATGTGGTGATCCATCGCTTACCCGTGATGATGAAACGCGAATGGCAGCAAGAGTGCAATCAATACCTTAATGAATACCAACCAGAGATAGTAAAAAAAGTAGGAGAGCAGACGCTTAACAAGCCTATTGATAGCTTTCCTGAAACTTATAATTTAGTCGTGCCAACTTCAGCTTGCCCAAAATGCAACGGCAAAATAAAGCCATGGCATAACCTACCCATCATTGGTTGGTTAATGCTTAAAGGAAAATGTGCCACTTGTGCTAACCCTATTTCAGGCCGTTATCCCGTGGTTGAATTTTTGACTGCAAGTTTAATTGCTACATTAGCATGGCATTTTGGACCAAGCATCCAATTTGCAATGGCCGCACTGCTCACTTTTGGTTTAGTCGCATTAACAGGTATCGATTTAGATGAAATGCTTTTGCCCGATCAAATCACTTTGCCTCTACTGTGGTTAGGCCTACTTCTTAATCTCAATGATGTTTTTATTGATTTAAACAGCTCACTGATTGGTGCTGCGGCTGGCTACCTCAGCTTATGGTCTGTTTTCTGGCTGTTTAAATTGCTGACAGGGAAAGAAGGCATGGGCTATGGTGATTTTAAACTGATGGCCGTATTTGGGGCATGGCTTGGTTGGCAAATGTTGCCTTTGGTTATTCTCCTCTCTTCCGCTGTCGGTGCTGTGGTAGGCATTACCATGATCGTAACCAAAAAGCTTCATGCAAATAATCCTATTCCTTTCGGGCCATACATTGCTCTTGCGGGTTGGATAGCATTAATTTGGGGGCAAAACATTGTAGACTGGTATTTGGTGAACTTTGTATGAGTCAGTTTATCGTAGGCTTAACGGGTGGTATTGGCAGTGGCAAAACCACTGTCGCTAATTTGTTTGCGGCGCAAGGCATCGACATAATTGATGCTGACATTATTGCTAGAGAAGTCGTAGCGCCGAGCAGCGAAGGCCTTAATGAAATCGTTAATCACTTTGGTACTGAGGTACTTCTCGACAAAGGGGGACTTGATCGCCAAGCATTAAGAGAGAAAATATTTCGTAACCCAGAAGAGCGGCAGTGGTTAAATCAGTGTCTACACCCCAAAATTCGCCAACGGATGATAGAGTTGGTCAAAAAATCCTCTAGTATATACACTTTATTAGTTGTCCCCTTGCTATTTGAGAATGGTTTGGATAGTTTAGTAGATCGAACTTTAGTAATTGATATTACAGAAGAACAGCAAGTTAACCGAACAGCACATAGAGACAACAGTAGTACCGAGATAATAAAAAATATAATAAAAAGCCAAATGTCACGGGATGACAGGTTATCCAAAGCAGATGACGTTATTAGTAATCAAGGAGAAAGGCAACAACTAGAGCAAGCAGTTATAGCTCTGCACAGAAAATACTTAACTTTATCTGAAAAAAGCTAACAACGACTTATGAATGAACTCATATATGAACAGCCTCTCAACGAAAAGATTCGCTCTTTTTTACGCTTAGAATATTTAGCTGAGCAACTTGAGTTCAATCTTAAAAACGACCATCAACACGCTTGCTTTTACCCATTGTTTTCACTTTGGGAACTGTGTGAACGCTGTGATTATCGCAACGATGTTATAAAAGAACTCGACAAACATCTCAATCAACTCCAAAAATGGCATCAATTACCTGACGCCAATCATAAGCATATCAACACCTTAATTGAGCGAGTAACAGAAAAACGTAACGATATTTCACAATTGTTCAGATTGTGTGAACCCCTAAAAAATGACCGTTTTCTGACGACCATCAGACAACGATTCAGCATGCCGGGGGCGAGTTGCAATTTTGATTTACCACAGCTTCATTTTTGGCTAGCCAAACCCTGGACTGAAAGGCAACAGCAATATCGAGTTTGGATTGCTCATTTCATGCCTCTACTTGAAAGTGTAAAACTGTTATTAGAATTGACACGAAATTCCACTGAATTTGAATCACAAACCGCAGAAAGTGGATTTTACCAAGGTAATGGCGATAATTTGTCATTAGTTCGAGTTCGTCTAGAAGCTAACCCTTCAAGCTACCCGACAATCAGTGGCAATCGCAATCGATTTGCTATTCACTTTATGGATTTTGGGCCACAAAAACATTTTCATGGCAATGTAAAGTTCGAACTGGCAGCTTGTCGCTAAAAAATCACAACACCACTTTCAATTTTGGGTTACTATCGCCTTTATTTATTAATTGAAGAGTGCAATATGCCGTTAAAGGTGCAATGCCCTACTTGTCAAACTGAGGTTGAATGGTCACCTCAACAACAATTTAAGCCCTTCTGTAGTGAACGATGTAAGATGATTGATCTCGGTGATTGGGCAGCAGAAAAACACGCCATTCCTGTAGAACCTGAATTAGACATCCAACTTCTTGACGAAATTGGTTACGATGAGCCTGATTTCTTTAAGGAGAACTAATGAAGCGAATCCATGTTGCTGTTGGTGTTATCATTAACTCACAAAATCAAATTCTCATTGCTAAACGTCATGAACATCTACATCAAGGCGGAAAGTGGGAATTCCCCGGAGGTAAAGTCGAAGAAGATGAAACCACCTCTGAAGCACTGATCAGAGAGCTTAAAGAAGAAGTCAATTTAAACACCTCAGAAACGACACCTTTTATGGAGCTGAGCTTTGATTATCCTGATAAGCAGGTCTTTTTAGATATACACAAAGTAACGCAGTTCACTGGCGCAGTACAAGGCGTTGAGGGTCAAGAAGTCAAATGGGTCTGCCGTGAAGATTTAACTGATTATCAATTTCCAGAAGCAAACCAACCCATTTTAGAAAAGATTATTCAGCAGAATTGAGCTGCGTTTTGATATTAGCCGAGAACTTCAAACTCGGCTGGTTAAACCCCTCAATTTCGATCGTTTCCCCCGTCTTAGGGTTTCGGCCTTGCTTAGGTAAATGATAACGAAGCTCGAAAGTACCAAATTGAGGCAAATATACTTTCTCACCTTCTGATAACGCTTTCGTTATTTGAAACAGTATCGCATCCAACACTGATTTAGACACTTTCTGAGAAGACTGAGAAAACTCAGCCATAACTTTTACGAGCTCTGATTTATTCATACTGCAACTCTAATTTCATGCCTTAATAAAAATAGGGCGTGAAGTTATCACAATGGCGATGGTTATACCAAACACAAATAATGTTCGTATCTAAAGAAACAAAATTGAATAGTTTAGAAAATAACATTCTTTGTAAAAAACGCTCAAAAGTAATACGTTGGCTTGATGTCTAACTCTCTGAGAATTAAGCAAATGAATACAAAATCTCTATGTACCCTAGTTTTTTGTTTACCCATGTTTTGCTCTTACGCTGTCACAATTCAACCACTTGCACCCGAAACAAATTTTAATCAAATCCACTCAGGAAAAGAGTTTTGCCAAATAGCAATGAAAGATAAACCATCAATACAGGCCTGTATGCCGATATTAAATTTCGATAATAATTTTCAAATCAGTGCATTAGAGAAAGGAGGAAGTGTGCCCATAACAGTAAATACTAACCAAAGTTATGGATTTTATGAGGCTCAAGCTATGGACTCTATTACTGTAACTATCTCAAACCTTCAAAGCCACAAAATTATTTATTCAGGGAAATCCCTCAACATGCAGGGCTTAAAGTGCAATGGCAGTTATTGTGTACCATGGGAATAAAATATAGTTACTTATTCTGAACTGGAGATTAAATTATGCTCAATTACAAGCATTTACTATTGGCTGCACTTCTTATTTCGAATTTCTGTAGCGCTCAAGCTTTTGACAACAAAAACTCCAACATGACAGAAAGCAATTTTTCAAATTTCAATACTGGACGAGATTATTGTTTAAATGCAAGAGAAAATAAAGTATATGTAAACACTTGTATGCCGATATTTAATAAAAATGGTGACGGATATATAAATGTAGCAATACTAGGTAATGACCATATTGGCGTCGCTCCATTTACAATTTTCGGTGCATTTGATCAAGTACACAGCAGTACGTCTTTTTACACTTCTGTAACCAACACAGTAACTGGACAGACAATTTATACTGGCCTAATAACTAACATGGTCGGACTGATTTGTGACAGTAATAGTTGTACGCCATGGAAATAGGATTTGTAAACTCTCGCTCTAGTTCTTTCCTTTTATGCACAAGAAAGCCCCTTCAATTCTGACGAGGCTTCTTTGTGTTGGCGAAGCGAACTTGCTCTTTGCTAAAAGAAGAACCCGCGCCCCCGGCGTGACAGGCCGCCTGATTTTAAACAGAAAGTCTATTAAAGAGTCTAACCAATTGAACTACCGCTCCAATGCTTTTCCTATACCGTTCACATCAATTAACTGTGTTGTAGGGAAGCATTAGCGAAGGAAATACAAGGCTCAATGACGAATCATAGCCTTAGCTATGATGTGGAAGTGCAACGACGTAGTTGCAAAGCTAAGGCTTTATCTAAGGCATAGTTTATTGGTACGAACGGTATTATAAACACAAAAAAGCCCCGTCATTTCTGACGAAGCTTCGTTGTATTGGCGGAGCGGACGGGACTCGAAACCCGTGTGCCTTCGGCACGCGAGACAGGCCGCTTTCTCTAATAAAGAGTCTAACCAACTGAACTACCGCTCCAATGCTTTTCTTGCTTTTCTTACAGGCACAAAAAAGCCCCGTCATTTCTGACGAGGCTTCGTTGTATTGGCGGAGCGGACGGGACTCGAACCCGCGACCCCCGGCGTGACAGGCCGGTATTCTAACCAACTGAACTACCGCTCCAAACTCTCATCTACTTTCGTAGATTTATCGGTTGTGGAAGGAAATTTTGAATTGAGAAGCACAGTGTACGCTAGTACATGAGCATCGCAAATATCAAAAGTTGCAAGCACAACTAGATAAATTTGGCGTCTGGCAATGACCTACTCTCACATGGGGAAACCCCACACTACCATCGGCGAGGCTGCGTTTCACTTCTGAGTTCGGGATGGATTCAGGTGGGGCCACAGCTCTATTGTCACCAGACAAATTCTGTATATTAGACTGGTTAATTGTCCGTCTGACGGCATTGTTTCCTCGCTCTAGTGCTCATGTACTTAAAGTACACTCCGCGCTTCGCTCGTCACGGCTTTGTCAGCCAAACAATTTCCTGCGTCTTTAACCAATCTTTTTATAATCTGGAAAGTGATTTCTCAATGTTCTCGCTTTATTAAGCGCTTTGTATTCTTACTAAGGTTCAGCTTGTTACTGTACGACCTCCATGGATGGAGGAAGTGCTAGAAATTGTCTGGAACAATTTCAGTAAAACCCATTAGGGTTGTATGGTTAAGCCTCACGAG
>NZ_ML014810.1 GCF_003675895.1 Parashewanella curva | reverse complement strand
AGGGTTTGTGTGTTTTAGTTTTTGTCTAAGCAACAAGATTATAACACGCAAACCCTTACCTTTTCTTTAAATATCAACATGATAAACGATTTTTATTGTTGGATTTGAACTCCGAAACTTGAGTTAATATTTTTTTGTAAATATATTTTAGTTAGGCACCCTACAAGCTTTCTATTGTTTAACGGAAACTTCATCTGTGTTGAGAGACTTGTAGGGATTAAAATGGTAAAGTTTACCTATATTTGAACTCTTTATGGTAATAACCATCTAAAATAAGAGAATAACTCGTTTCGTTATCAAGGAGAATGAAATGAACCAACAGACTGTCTACTCTAGCCGAGCTTCAACGCTAGAAGTCAATAACATGCTTAAAAACACTTACATGTTATTGTCTATGACATTAGCATTTTCGGCTCTATGTGCCTTTATCTCTACATTTGTAGGTATTGGCCGTTTTGCATCATTAGGACTTTCAATCGGTAGCCTAGTTCTACTTTTTGTTACTCTTAAAAAAGCTGAAGGAGCATCAGGTGTTTTTTGGATTTTCGCTTTCACAGGAATGCAAGGTGCTTCTCTGGGATACATCCTTAATCACTATCTAGCTTTCGAAAATGGTTCATCGTTAATAATGCAAGCATTTGGCCTGACTTCAGCCATTTTTGTTAGCTTATCCTTTTACGCCTTAACGACTAAGAAAGACTTTTCCTTCCTTAAGGGATTCTTATTTGCAGGCCTAATTGTGATGCTGGTGGCAGGTATAGTAAATATCTTCCTAGGTAACAGTATGTTATTTATGGTCACCAATGCAGGTATTGCATTATTGATGACCGGTTTTATTTTGTTCGATACTAGTCGCATCGTTAATGGCGGTGAAACAAACTATGTTCGAGCCACAATTTCATTATATTTAGACTTCCTTAACCTATTTATCGCACTATTAAATTTACTAGGTGCAAATAGAGACTAAAAGTCTGATCCAGATTAGGATAAAATGGCTCGCTTATGCGGGCCATTTTTTTAGTTCAATATGAGTAAATTTATAATTCAGGTAACTTGTAGTGCTTATGGTGACTCAGCTTCATACAGAGCTTTAGCAGCAGCAAAAGCGGTCATTGATTCAGGACATGAGTTAACCAAAATATTTTTTTATCGTGATGGTGTTTCCCACGCAAATGCTCTGCTTTGCCCTGCATCTGATGAATTTAATATCTATTTACGATGGAAACAACTCGCAGCACAGTATGATATTCCTTTGATTTGCTGTGTATCAGCAGCTTTGCGTCGCGGAGTTGTTGCTGAACAAGAAGCAAACGAAGAGGGCTTAATTGGGTTTAATGCAATGCTACCTTTTACCATGGCAGGCCTTGGCGAACTCATCACTGGAATTAAAACAGCCGACAGAGTGATCACCTTTTAATGAAAAAGTTAACCGTTATTTTTAGTTCAAATCCTGCTAATAATGCTGATGGCCGTGAAGGATTGGACTTGACCATGCTGAGTGCCAGCTTTGATCAAAATGTCACAGTCATCTTTGTTGCGCAAGGTGTCTTCAACTTACTTAAACATCAACAACCTGAAGCTAATGGTGGCAAAGACTATATCTCTACATTCAAAGCTTTACCCCTATATGATGTAGAAGATATTTTTGTTTGTTCTGATTCCCTGTCTGAATTAGGGCTCTCATCAGATGATTTGATAATGGATGTGGCAAACTTAAATAAAAGTGATATCGCTAATTTGATCGATACCGCAGACGAAGTATTGGTGTATTAGGACTTAATATGAATCTACATATAATTCAAAAACAGACTGATGCACTATCTTTATGCCTTAGCTATACCAATCAAGGTGATCCGTTAGTTATTACCAGCAACCATTTATATCATCTACTACGTGACCCACTGTCTGTTTCAGAACGACAGGTGTTCATTTTGGACAGTGATCTAGAAGCATCAGGTTTGAAAACACAATTAAAAAATTATGAAGTAATTAGTTATAAACAGTTTATTGAATTAAGTTTAATATGTAATAAGGTAGTAACTTGGTGAATCAACTAGAAATTGACAATAAAATCATCGAAACAGATAAACAAGGTTATCTTACTGATTTTACTCAGTGGACAGAATCTTTAGCTCCCATCATTGCCAAGAGCGAAAACATTATGCTTACCGACGCTCATTGGGAGGTTGTAAGGTTCGTAAGAGAATTTTATCTTGAATATAAAACTAGCCCTGCGATTAGAGCGTTAGTTAAAGCGATAGGTATTAAGTTAGGTGAAGAAAAAGGAAATTCAAAATACCTGTATAAACTATTTCCCCTTGGCCCAGCTAAACAAGCCACTAAAATCGCGGGGTTACCGAAACCTGCTAAGTGTATATAAAAGTGGTAATGCAACCTTTTAAGAAAAAGAGCCTCTGTTGAGGCTCTTTCATTTAATGTCTATAAACATTAACCAATTTTTTCTAGGCCACCCATATAGGTACGAAGTGCTTCTGGTACTGTAATTGAACCATCTTCATTTTGATAGTTTTCAAGAATAGCAACTAGGGTACGACCTACTGCTAAACCAGAACCATTCAGAGTGTGAAGAAGCTCAGTTTTCTTCTCTGTTTTTCCTTTAAAGCGCGCTTGCATACGACGAGCTTGAAAGTCTTTCATGTTTGAGCAAGAAGAAATTTCACGATAGGTATTTTGAGCTGGTAACCATACTTCTAGATCATAGGTTTTACTTGCTCCGTTCCCCATATCGCCTGTACATAAAACAACCTTTCTGTAAGGTAAATTTAACAGCTGCAAAATTTTCTCTGCATGTCCAGTTAACTCTTCAAGGGCTTGCATAGAGTTTTCTGGCTTAACAACCTGCACTAATTCGACTTTATCGAATTGGTGTTGTCGTATAAGGCCACGAGTATCTCGACCATAAGATCCGGCTTCACTACGGAAACAAGGTGTATGAGCAGTCAATTTAATTGGGAGTTCATCTTCATCAATAATAGAATCACGAACTAAATTGGTAAGCGGAACTTCAGCAGTCGGGATCAGGCTAAGCCCTTGGCCTTCTTCTGTCGCTGGTTTGGTATGAAATAGGTCTTCACCAAATTTGGGGAGTTGCCCTGTACCAAGAAGACTATCGCTGTTTACAAGATAAGGAACATAGGCTTCAGTATAACCATGCTCACTTGTATGAGTATCAAGCATAAACTGAGTCAATGCACGATGCATTCGAGCAATCTGGCCTTTCATCACGATAAAACGTGAACCTGTAATTTTTACCGCATTTTTAAAATCTAAGCCACCTATTTCTTCACCAAGATCAACATGATCTTTTACATCAAAATTAAATTCACGAGGTGTGCCCCAACGTAGAACTTCAACGTTCTCATCTTCATCATTACCAACTGGCACTGATTCATCAGGTAAATTAGGTAGAGTAAGTGCTATAGCATTGAGCTCTTCCAGTAATTCAGCTAGTTCAGCTTTTTTGGCATCCAGTTGTTCACCCAGATCACCAACTTGAGCAAGAATAGGTTGAATATCTTCGCCTTTAGCTTTTGCCTGACCGATGGACTTGGAGATCGAATTACGCTTCGCTTGAAGTTCTTCTGTTTCAACTTGTAGGGACTTGCGAACTTCTTCAAGTTTGGTGATACGAGCTACATCTAAGATAAAACCGCGAGAAGCAAGCTTTTCAGCTGTTGCTTCAACTTCATTACGAAGGTATTTAGGATCTAACATTATTCAATTCTTATTGTTTAAACACGAGACAAAATGAGTTGCTGGCCAGCATATACCATCAATAGGCATAAGCAGACATTTAGCAACACGTTCATTAGAGCTTGTATAATCTTACCCTCCTGTATTAACAGCAGGGTTTCGTTCGAAAAAGTTGAGAATGTAGTTAATGCACCTAATAAACCAACAGCAATCAATGCTTTTAATTCATGCGAGAGATGTGACACCTCACCAACGGCAAAAAAAACACCCATCAAAAACGAACCTATGATATTAACTGCAAGTGTACCAAAAGGAAATCCTGTTCCAAATAGCTGAATCATAAATAATGAAATCAAATATCGTAAACAAGCCCCTGCGGCTCCACCTAAAGCAACAAATAGGATGTTATTCATATCGCTTTACCGGACTGTGCAGATCTATTTCCTTTAAATCGTGCAGTTTTTGCTTGATCCGTTTTTCTAATCCATGCTCAGTAGGATAATAAAAAGCAGAACTTTTTATTATTTCAGGGAAATAATTTTCACCAGCCGCATAATGATTTGGTTCATCATGAGCATAGCGATAATCCGCACCATAACCAAGTTCTTTCATCAATGACGTAGGGGCATTTCTCAAGTGGAGTGGTACATCAAGATCACCCGTTTCCCTTGCTAAGGCTCTGGCTTGCTTAAAGGCCGTATACACTGAGTTACTTTTAGGGGCACAAGCAAGATAAATAACAGCCTGAGCAATCGCTCTTTCACCTTCTGATGGACCGACACGGTGAAAACAATCCCAAGCATTCATCGCAACATTCATAGCATTAGGGTCTGCGTTTCCAATATCTTCTGATGCAATCGCTAACAACCTTCTGGCGACATAAAGAGGTTCACCACCACTTTCTAAAATTCTACAGTACCAATACAAAGCCGCATCAGGAGCTGAACCACGCACGGATTTATGAACAGCTGAAATAAGGTCGTAGAATTGATCCCCTTTTTTATCGTAATTGGCCACCTGATGTCCGGCGACTTGATTAAGTGTTTCGATAGTTAACGTAGCACCATTATCTGCCATGTCCGACATCAGTTCTAAAAGATTCAACGCACGACGACCATCACCGTCACAATGATGTGCTAATTTTTCTGCGACATCTTGAGGGAGAGTGAGTTGCTTTTCACCTAGCCCACGCTCCTTGTCATTAATAGCTCTTTGACAAAGTTCGACAACATCTGAATCTTGTAAACTCTTGATGAGATAAACTCTAGCCCGAGAAAGTAGTGCCTTATTAACTTCAAAACTTGGATTTTCTGTTGTTGCACCGATGAAAATAACTGTGCCATCTTCTATGTATGGCAAAAAAGCATCTTGCTGGCTTTTATTAAAACGGTGGACTTCATCGACAAACAGTAAAGTTTGCTGGCTACGGGATTGAGCAACAGATTTGGCTTGCTCTATAGCTGCACGTATATCTTTAACACCTGAGGAAACTGCAGAAATACGCTCAACATGAGCATTGGTATAATGAGCGATTAACTCTGCTAAAGTAGTTTTTCCAGTCCCTGGAGGTCCCCAAAATAACATCGAATGGGCTCGACCATTCTCTAATGATTTCCTTAAGGGTTTATCAACGCCTAAGATATGATCTTGGCCAAGATACTCAGCAAATGTTTGCGGCCGCATTCTCGCTGCTAAAGGACGAAAATCGGGTGAAAAATCTAATGTCAAACTGCCCACTTCGCCCTCTTGCTAATATTGTGGTCGCTGGTCGTCGATATCAACGTCTTTTGGTGGAACAAAATCAAACAAGCTCCTTTCTTCTGGGCTCAGTTCGCGTTGCTCAGATAAAGTAAATAAACTTACATTACCTTGAGAGTCATTTATAGAAAACGAGGCTATTTCTTTCCCTTTAAAACAAGCAGTAACTTTGGTGACATTCCCCTCGGCGATTTTAGGGGTTATTCCATAACATTGATCTTTTTTTACAACCAAATACTTAGACCAAGTTGTGTTATCTCTATGAATAAGTAACGTCATTGGTGACGAAGCAACGGCTTGATCTAAGCTAAAGAGCGTTACTTCTTCAGCAAATGGGTTATAGACCCAAACTGTATCCTTATTTGCAACAATTAAAGATTCATCAGGATCAATAAGGTTCCAATAAAGTTTACTAGGATTGGATAATGCAAATATACCAGAGCCATTCTGAATGGTTTTACCGTTGATGTCAGTGACTTTCTGCTCAAATTGAGCATGCAGAGACTTAATTGAAATAAGCTTTTGTCTTAATTGGTCTGCATCTGATGCAAAGCTTGGCACTGCAATCAAACATGCTGTAGTCAAAATGGATGTACTTATTCTGTTTTTCATTATTAAAAGTACCTAATAATCATTTTTTGGCGGTGGAGGAGCTAGAACTTCACGGTTTCCATTATGGCCTGGAGAACTGACAACCCCCTGAGCTTCCATTGATTCTATTATGCGAGCTGCACGGTTATAACCGATTTTAAATTTTCGTTGAACGCTAGAAATTGAGCCTCGGCGAGTTTCAGTAACAAAGGCTACAGCTTCATCATAGAGGGCATCTTGCTCTTCATCTGAGTCAGAGGACTCACCAGGTAATAACACCTCTGAACCTTCACTTGAGCCGTTAAGAATTTCATCAATATATTCTGGTTCCCCACGCTCTTTCCAATCCGCTACCACTTTATGAACCTCATGATCATCAATAAAAGCACCATGAACCCTCATTGGTACCGATGTACCTGGTGGGAGATATAACATATCCCCCATTCCTAATAAGGTTTCTGCACCTTGTTGATCAATGATGGTCCTTGAATCTACACGAGAAGAAACTTGGAATGCCATTCGGGTTGGTACGTTAGCCTTAATCAATCCGGTAATGACATCAACAGATGGGCGTTGCGTAGCAAGAATTAAATGAATACCAGCTGCACGCGCTTTTTGTGCGATGCGGGCGATCAGCTCCTCAACTTTCTTACCAACAATCATGATCATATCAGCAAATTCATCCACCACAACAACGATGGATGGGAGTTTATCCAGCTCAGGCGCTGAGTCATCAAGACTGTCATTAGGCTTCCACAGTGGGTCACATATTGGTGCACCACTGGCTTTTGCTGCCGCAATTTTGGCATTGTAACCTTTAAGATTTCGAACACCGAGTGCAGACATGAGTTTGTAGCGTCGCTCCATTTCACCAACACACCAACGCAATGCATTAGCGGCTTCTTTCATGTCAGTAACAACATCACAAAGCAAATGAGGAATGCCCTCATAAACAGAGAGTTCCAACATTTTAGGATCTATCATGATAAAACGAACATCTTCAGGGCCAGACTTATAAAGAAGGCTGGTGATCATGACGTTTACACCAACAGATTTACCTGAGCCTGTTGTACCTGCCACTAATAAATGTGGCATTTTTCCTAAATCCACGACAACAGGTTCACCAGAAATATCTTGTCCTAGTACCATAGAAAGCTGTGATTTACTGTCATCGAAGGCTTTGCAGTCCAGCACATCACGCATAAACACGGTTTCACGGAATTTGTTTGGTAATTCAAGACCTACGTAAGGCTTTCCAGGGATAACCTCTACGACACGTACACTTTCTGACAATAACGAACGAGCTAAATCTTTCGATAAATTCGAAATCTTTGAAGCCTTGATACCTGGTGCTAATTCAAGTTCAAAACGGGTAATTACTGGACCTGGAGAAACCTCAACCACTTTGGCTGAGATATTAAAATCAGCTAATTTTGCTTCAACCAGTCTGGCAACTTGATCTAATTCTTCTTGACTGATTGGGTTAGCCTTTCTATCAGGAACATCCAATAATGAGATACTTGGAAGTGGCGGTAAGTCTTTTTTAGCGACTTTATTTTCCTGACCTGGAATAACTACAATGCCATCAACCACTTTTGCCTTTTGTTCTTTGGCTTCTGGCTTTGATTTGGATTCAGGTTCAAAAATGGTATCTAAAATAGCATTGTCTTCGATTACAACGTCATTACTTAAAGTCGGTTCAACTTTCTCTGGGAGTTCTGAATTTAGTTCAACAAATTCAGGGCTCGTCTTTTCATCTTCTACTTGAGGCTTTTTATCACGTAATTGTTTAACTTTTGAAACTAAAGAACTGAAGCTAGATGATGAGTGATCTTCTAGTTCGTCATCCTCATTTTTTTTATTAAAGCGCTTAGGTAGTGAGAATAATAATTGAATAAAGATAATGGTGTATTTACCAATGTATTCAACTAAGCTGACGATGCTTATGCCTGTTAACAGCGTGAATCCAGCGATTAAAAAACATAACAATAACAATGTGGTACCAATATGGTTGAAATACTCAACCATAATGTGTCCAATGATATTACCTGTAAGACCACCTGCTGAGAATGTGTATATATCATTGGCGTTAAGACTGGCAAGAGTTGCTAAACTCAGCAACATCATGAAGAAACCAATAAGGCGTAGACCTACAGTAAAATAATCTATTTCAGTTAATTTGTAAGCTCGCTTAAAAAGAAGCCACCCAGCAGACGCTATGATAATAGGAATAAAAAACGCAACATAGCCAAAGAAATATAAGAGTATATCGGCAACCCAAGCCCCAACTGAGCCGGCCAAATTAGTCACCTTTCCTTGAAAACTCGATTGACTCCATCCTGCATCTAAAGGATTGAAACTGGCTAAAGCAATAAGTATAAAAGTGGCAATCATACAAAAAATGATTAAGGCACCTTCAAAAAGCCGTTGCACACCGCTTAATTTGGTTACTTTTTTTCCCTGTGACAAATTAACAAGCCTTACTGTCTTTTATTAAACTAGAAATTGAAATAATAAATATCTTGAGAGAATACTAGCATTTAAGAGTCAAAAAAGGGAGCCGTAGCTCCCCTTTGAATATAAAAATTACTAACTGTCAGCAAAATGATTAATTGGAATTTTGTTGGTTTGTTTTACTTCTTCCATTACAACATATGTTCGAGTATCTGAAACAGAAGGCAGTTTAAGTAAAGTTTCACCTAATAGCCTACGATATGCCGACATATCTGCAACACGTGTTTTTAGTAGATAATCAAAATCGCCAGAGACTAGATGGCATTCCTGAATGTCATCTAATAATTGAACTGCGCGGTTAAAGCTTTCGAATACTTCAGGTTTATCTTTTCTAAGAGTTATTTCAGCAAAAACGAGAAGAGTTGCACCAAGAAAATGAGGGTTAACTAGAGCTGTATAGCCATTTATATAACCTTGCTTCTCTAGGCGTTTAACTCGTTCTAAACAAGGCGTGGGACTAAGACCAACTCGTTTCGAGAGTTCTACATTTGAGATTCGACCGTCTATTTGAAGTTCATTTAGTATGTTTTTATCTATACGATCTAAGTCTTTTATAGGACTCTTTTTATTATATGACATTTTATTAACCACAAAATCTATTATTTAAAGTGTTTTATGCTGCTTGTTCTTGAAGTTTAGTAACATAAACTGCAATAGGAATAATATACTAAATAACACTGAGATATACATCTTTTGTATGATAAATATATAAACACACCGTTTTAAAAACGGTGAAAAAACTTGAGGCTTTTAAAATGATTATTGGTGTACCCAAAGAAATAAAAAATCACGAATATCGTGTAGGTATGGTTCCATCAAGCGTTCGTGAACTTACCCAAAAAGGTCACAAAGTATATGTTGAGACACATGCTGGTGAAGGTATTGGTTTTACAAATGATGATTACATCAATGCAGGTGCAGAAATTTTAGACACTGCAGCTGAAATATTTGCTCAAGCAGAGATGATCGTTAAGGTTAAAGAGCCTCAGGCGGTAGAACGAGCAATGCTTCGCCATGATCAAATCTTATTCACCTATTTACACTTAGCACCAGATCTTCCTCAAACTCAAGAATTAGTTGAAAGTGGCGCTGTGTGTATCGCTTACGAAACAGTAACTGATGACCGTGGTGGTTTACCGCTTCTCGCGCCTATGTCCGAAGTAGCTGGTCGTATGTCAATTCAAGCCGGTGCTATGGCTCTTGAGAAGTCAAAAGGCGGGCGTGGTATGTTACTAGGTGGCGTTCCAGGCGTTGAGCCAGCTAAGGTTGTAATAATCGGTGGTGGTATGGTTGGAAGCAACGCTGCTCAAATGGCTATTGGTATGGGAGCAGATGTCACGATTCTAGATCGAAGCATTGACACTTTACGTCGCCTGAATGTTCAATTCGGTTCTCGTGTTAAAGCTGTATATTCTACCGCTGACTCAATTGAGCGTCATGTATTAGAGGCAGATCTTGTTATTGGTGGTGTATTAATACCTGGTGCAGCTGCTCCTAAATTGATAACTCGCGATCACATCAGCCGCATGAAAAAAGGTTCTGCAATTGTAGATGTTGCTATCGACCAAGGCGGTTGTGCTGAAACAGCAAAAGCGACGACCCATCAAGATCCTACTTATATTATTGATGACGTAGTTCATTACTGTGTTGCTAATATGCCTGGCGCAGTAGCTCGAACTTCTACTTTCGCATTAAACAATGCCACATTGCCTTATATCATTAAACTCGCGGATAAAGGCTATAAATCAGCTCTTAAAAATGATAAACATTTATTGAATGGTTTAAACGTGATGCATGGCAAAGTGACTATTCAAGAAGTTGCTGAAGCACATGGCATGGAATATGTTGCAGCTGAATCTCTGATCTAATCCAACTTTAGACTGTACAAAGGGAGCATTTTGCTCCCTTTTTTATAAAGTCGATTTAAGTAATCGAAATATTTATCTTTAATTTCAACTACGATTTACCTACAATCCAAGCCGTTCGAATAATTTGGGAGAATCAAATGACTGAAGCTCGTCATTGTAAGTTATTGATCTTAGGATCAGGACCTGCTGGTTATACTGCTGCTGTTTATGCTGCACGTGCCAATCTACAACCTGTGATGATCACTGGCATGCAACAAGGTGGTCAGCTAACTACTACGACTGAAGTTGAAAATTGGCCTGGTGACGCAGACGACTTAACTGGTCCAGCACTTATGGATCGTATGCAGAAGCATGCTGAAAAGTTTAACACTGAGATCATCTTCGACCACATTCATGAAACAGACCTTTCTGAGCGCCCTTTCCGTCTAAAAGGTGACTCTGGTGAGTACACTTGTGATGCCTTAATCATTGCTACGGGCGCATCTGCTATGTACTTAGGCCTTGAATCTGAGCAAGCATTTATGGGTAAAGGTGTTTCAGCTTGTGCTACTTGTGACGGTTTCTTTTATCGTAATCAAAAAGTTGCTGTTATCGGTGGTGGTAATACAGCTGTTGAGGAAGCATTATATCTAAGCAATATCGCTTCTGAAGTGCATCTAGTACATCGTCGCGATACTTTCCGCTCTGAAAAAATTCTTACAGACCGCTTGATGAAGAAAGTGGAAGAAGGCAATATCATTCTTCACCTTGATCAAACCATGAACGAAGTGGTTGGCGATGATATGGGTGTTACTGGACTTAAGTTAAAGAGCACTAAAGATGAAAGCATTACAGATCTAGAAGTTGCAGGCGTATTTGTGGCTATTGGACATAAACCTAATACCCAAATCTTTAAAGGTCAGTTAGAAATGAATAACGGCTATATCAAAGTTGAATCTGGCCTACAAGGTAACGCAACACAGACTTCTGTTGAAGGCGTATTTGCTTGTGGTGACGTAATGGATCAACATTACCGTCAAGCCATCACTTCTGCTGGTGCTGGTTGTATGTCAGCCCTCGATGCAGAACGCTTCCTTGATGCTCAAGAATAAAAATTTAAATTTTTGTTCCTTTAAAATGCCAGCTAAGTGCTGGCATTTTTTATTGAAGTTTTTCAAGAAAAGCCATTGCTGTTGCATGTTTTCTAGTTTTACGAATAGGTGGAACTGAATCTATAAAGGTTTTACCATATGACTTATTGATTATTCTGTCATCTAATAATGTAATTAAACCTTTATCAGTTTCATGTCTTAACAAACGCCCTACTCCCTGCTTAAACCTCAACACCGCTTTGGGCAATAATACCTGTTCAAATCCATTGATATTATCTAACTCAGCTACCTTAAGCTTTGCATCAATAAGTGCATCATCAGGTGAAGCAAAAGGCAATTTATCTATTATTACATTACTCAGTAAACGACCTTTAATATCAACCCCTTCCCAAAAACTGAAACTGCCAATAAGAACTGCATTACCTAATACTCGATATTTTTGAATTAATGCTTCTCGCCCTGACTGGCCTTGAATTAATAATGGATGATCTATTTTCCCCACCAGCCCATTCGCAAACCTGTTAATCGCTTCAATACTTGAACACAAAATAAAGGTTCTACCCTTGTTCTTATCAATTAAATCAATACAAACTCGAATGTCATCTAAATTTGTATATTGTGGAACATAAAGCATTGCATGCTGTTGGTACAAAAAAGGGGTAGCTATAATCGCTTCAATACAACTTTTTAAACCCAATTGTTCCTTAATATAGCTGAGTGTTCCATCTATTTGCATGGTGGCCGAAGTAAAAATACATGTAATCGAAGAATCAACAATTGCTTTCATTTTCGAAGATGAATTAATTAAAACTTCTTTAAACCGAATGTAGTGTAGATGAGATTCAATCACTACATATGTACCAATGGTTTGATGCTGAGAAAGTCCATCGAGCTGCTTGGTTATATCTTCTAGTTGAGCATCATATAGTGGTAATTCAGACAAGCGCCCTTCAAGCAATGATAATAAATTTTTCATCTCTTTGATTGCGATAAGCCATTGCCACCAAACATGAGCACTGTTTCTCTCTTTTAATAAGAGATCAAAATTAATCCTAAATTGTTCTTTTGTTTTTATTAATAGTCTTAGCGTCTCACTGGTTTTTAAGAATGTCTGATGGCTTCTCTCCAGCGCTGGAATGTCTCCTGCTTCTAATTTATAAGCTTGAAAAAAAGCATCAATCGTTCGAATAACTTGATAGAAGGAAATATTTACACCACAAGTTTCGGCAATGACATCAGGGAATGAATGAGCTTCATCGACAATTAAAACAGCTTCATCGTTCAAAATTTTTGAATCACATTGTGTATAGTTTTGAACTTCTTTAGCCAGAATATGATGATTTAAAATGGCTACGTCTGCTTGGTTTGCATGCGATGCCGCCCTTTTAAAAAAACAATCGGCATAAAACTCGCAAGCCTTACCGGTACATGAGGTATAGTCAGTTCTTACCGATTGCACAGAATCCGCTTTTTCAGAAACAGTATTGAGTTTATTTAAATCTCCATCTTTGCTCACCATCTGCCATTGATTAATTCTTAATAATTCAGCTAAGAAAACCTGATCATGAGAAACGGCGTGATTCAATTGGTATTGAAGTTTGAGCTTACAAAGATAATTTGCCACACCTTTTAGAATCGAAACTTTCAGCTTGGGGTTAACCATTGTAACGATGGCAGGAAGATCTTTATCGTAGAGTTGTTGCTGTAAGTTTTTAGTTGCAGTGCTAATAACAACTTTTTTATTAGATAAGAGAGCCGGAATAAGGTAACCAAAACTTTTACCAATACCTGTTCCAGCTTCAATAACTGCGTTGTCATTGTTAATAATGGTCTGAGCCACCAGCTCAGCCATATACTTTTGACCTTCCCTGAATCGATAGCCTCTAATTGATTGTGCTAAGTACCCTATATCAGCGAAATACTGGTCTACGAGTTGTTGAAAACGGTTATTCAATGCAAGCTTCTTCACTTGATATCATTTTTGCCATTTTATCACATTAATGCCAGATAGCAGCTGAGCGATATCCGTATTGCCAAGTTTTATAAAACGCCGGGATCAATAATAATGAGTAAGTAACAAGGATCAATCCACTTCGATTTATGTTTCCAGAACTGAACAATAGATAGCCACCGAAAACAACGCCAATTGCTGCTGCAATCAATAATATCCAACTTGTTAAGCGCCAAACGTACTGATTAAATAAAATATTACGGTTACTACAAGCATTGATACCCAAAGCCACCCATAACGCAAGTAAAAGGGGCAGACTATTACTGATCATCCCTCCAGTATCAGTAAGTAGACGCTCAACTGTTCTTGCAATGGTCGTGACAAGCAGTAACAAAATATAAACCTGCCAACGACGTTTACTTTCTAAATCAACCATAATTAATAGGTGTACCTTCTAATTCGAGCAACTTTACCTTCCTCTAATTCGAGGACTTCCATAACATTCTCAGCGTACGAATTCTTTTGCTTTGTTTGAGGATGAATTCCACTAGCTTTGTTATAGAATTTTAAAATAATAAAGCCATCACCTACATTGGTCTCGATCAATTTTGCTTCATATGAAGTATGTGATCCCAAATAATAAGTCATACCCTTTCGGAATCTTTCAATTGCGCCTTTTGCTCGAGTGTCATCCGGTTGATATGGAATGTGTTGATTACCAACATCGTCTTTAAGAAAACTAAGATAATGTTCAATGTCTTTATCGGTGGCATTGGGCGCCTGAGTATTAATCAAGGCTTGATAGTAGTCTTTTGCAAACTTTTCCGCATCAAAGTCACTGGCACTTATAGCAAGGCTAAAGACCGTGCCCAAAATTAATGTTGCTATCCTTTTCATCATTATTCCTTATTTTGGTTTTGTAGCTTTTATTGAAAATACTAACGGAATGTTATGTTCTTTATGTAAAAGTGCGAACTTGCCATTTTCAATTTCGGTAAGTCCTTCAAAACAGTTATAGGGGCTATATGGAAACTCATTGACATGCTCAATAACAAGTCCCTCATCAATCAGAGCATTGATGACGCTTGATATGGCGTGAGGCCATAAGACAACTTTTGACGTTTCATCCCCTGCATTTTCAGAGTACGTCGCCTCTTCTTCGATATCCGGCTGATTTTTGTCGAAATAGGAGTAGCCCGAAATAAGATCGTAACAAGGGTGAAATTCTGCAATGTAGAAAGTCCCACCTTTCTTTAAGCTATTGACAATCACTTTTGCCCATTGCTTTAAACAAGGTAACCAACAAATGGTTCCATAAGAAGTAAATACAATATCGAATTGTTGATTATTGATATCATCGAAAGAATAGACATCACTGCAAATGAAATTTGCATCAAGTTGGGTTTGATTTGAGAATTTTGTCGCTTTATCTATCGCCGTATTTGAAAGGTCAACTCCAGTAACTTTTGCACCTCGTCGTGCCCAACTTAATGTATCTAAGCCAAAATGACATTGTAGATGTAAAAGCGTCTTATTTGTAACATCACCTAAAGCTGAAAGCTCTATATCATTGAGGGTACAATTACCGCTCAAAAAACCATCAATATCATAGAAATCAGATTCAACGTGAATCTCTGTACGCTTATTCCAAGTTTCTCGATTTATTGCCAGGTAATCCATGTAGCTAAGTCCTTGTTATTATCTAGCTACATGAAATCACATTTGAAATGAATTATCTACTGCATACAATGACCGTCGTTTAAAAGAACTTTTTTCCAAAATCGACTGTCTTGTTTGTCTGAATTGATTGAAGGTACGAGTTTTGTATATTGCTCAGCATGTTTAAAAATATAATTTGGATGGTAATCAGGCTTTCCAATCACTGTCATGAGCTTACAAAGATCATTCTTCTTTTTCTTGTCACGCAATAAGGCTTCAGAGGTTTGCTGAAATGTACTGTAATCATGAATTGGGATGTCTTTAACGGCTTTTAAGCGCAGCTTGTTAAATGCAATATTTTCTGGCTCTCCATCTACTCTTAAGGCATCGTAATTGCCGTATAAATTGGCTGCAAAGTTTAATTTGGCTGCTTTCCAAAAATCACGTTTTTTTAAGCAATCCCTTAGTGAATGAAACAAGACATTTGGACTGTGTTGATTCGATACTTGTGAAATGTCCATACACACGATCGGTCGATCATTAAATAATGGAGTCTCACTTGCGTTCAAATTAGTACTGTAAAAAAAACTCCCAAGTAACCCTAGCGCAAAAATTACACTCTTCATTTCATCACTCCTTGATATTTTCCTTAAAAATAGTTGCTTATCAGAAAGCTGTAAAATTGTCTGCTATAACTATAAGTATGGGAAATGTACGCTTGCGCTACCAAACATTAGAATTTGCTGTAACGGACCTTCATATTTGCTCTCTTCGAGACAGCAATCAATACTCTGATCCTGATGGAATAGCAGAAGCTGCTGGCATATCACCAGCCCTATGGCCTCTGTTTGGTGTGTTATGGCCATCTGGAATCATTCTTGCCGAATATGTTCAAGATTTTGATTTTGAAAATAAACGAATATTAGAAGTGGGTTGCGGAATCGGTGTGAGCAGCCTTTTGTTGAATAAACTCAATGCCAACATTACGGCAAGTGATTACCATCCGGCAGCGCAAACTTTCATAGAACGTAATAATAAGCTCAATCACCATACTCCAATAAAATTTGAGCGAATAAACTGGGAAAATGATCACGAAGGTTTAGGTCAATTTGATCTTATTATTGGCAGCGACTTACTATACGAAGATCACCAGGTAAAAACACTAAGCCAGTTCTTGCTAAAACATACAAAACCTCAAGGAGAAATGATTCTTGTTGATCCTGGCCGAGGAAGGAAGTCACGGCTCTGCAAACAGATTGAACAAGCGGGATTTGAGTGTGCCATTGAACAACCTAAGCAATCACAGCTGTCAGACTTTAAAGGCCACATTATGTATTTCAATCGCTTATAAAGATTTTTTGTATTACTTTCATCAATTAAAGCGATTGCCATAATTTATTTTAACTGATTTACCCTAGATTCCATCTAGTTAATACTCATAATTAGTTTTTCGATAAGGAGTTTAGTCATGAACGAGATGTCAGTAAAAGAACACATGCAGGCGCAATTTCCAATTATTCACCCAGAAACGGAGATAAGCCTTGCTATTGACCTTCTAAATTCATTTAACTTGATAGGAGCACCAGTTGTAGATAGCAATAAAAGGCTGTTGGCTTACCTATCTGAGCATGAATTACTAAAACCAATGCTACACGCTAGCTACCACTGCGATTCAGGTATGACAGTCGCCGATTTAATGCGAGGAGAACCTCTTTCTGTTAGTGAGGACACATCAGTAATAACACTTGCTGAGCAAATGCTTGGTGATAAACCTAAAAACTACCCTGTAGTTGATGAAAATGGTCGAGTTACAGGGATTATTACACGAACGAGAATCCTGAGCGCACTAGCAGTGGTCTACAACAATTGCAAAGCGGTTTAATTTTACTCAAATTAGAAAAATGCGCTTTTCTAGCCAAGCTTTATCACACATACTAGTGGTTAAAAATTCAGAGATATTTGACGGCGATGCACTGCGACAATGAACAGCAACTTACACCCATTCAAAGAATCTTAATGGTTGTAGATATGATTCCAGAGGGAAAAGTAACCACCTATGGTCAAGTTGCTGATCTCGCAGGTTTACCTAAACGAGCACGTTTAGTATCAAAAGCGTTAAAATCTTCGCCGCCCTCGCGCAATACTCCTTGGCATAGGGTAATTAACAGTCAAGGTAAAATTTCGTTACCAAAAGACTCTCATGGATATCGAACCCAAATTGAATTACTACGTTGCGAAAATATTGAAGTGAACCAAGGTAAAGTACGATTGTCAGATTATAAGTGGCAACCCTGTATTGCTACTTTGGTTATGGACTTACCTTTTTAAGGATCGATATGTTGAAAATTAGTGTTGTTCTGTGTGGAGCCGCTTCACTTTTACTTTCAAGTTTTGCATTTTCTGAAAGCGTAATTACGCCACTGACTCCCCAAACTGTTGAGTATCAGGTTAAGTATGGTGATGTCGATTTAGGAAAAGCACGCTTTCAATTGGAAAAATCTGCTCAACAATACCAGTACATATTCGATAGTGCACTGTCATTATTAGTGCTCACCGATGTTAGACACGCCGTCAGCGAGTTTAATGTCCAAGATGGCAAAATTCACCCAACTCGCTTCTTTCATAATCGCAAGGGTTTTGGTCCAGACTTCCAAGAACAAATTGTATTCCTACCAGAGCAAAAAAGCATTGTCAGCCGCTATAAGGACAAAAAGAAGAAATTTCAGTATACAAAAGATATTTGGGATGTTTTATCAGTTCAAATGCAGTTGAGATTAGATCTAGCAAAGAAAAAACAAATCTTAAAATATGATGTCGTGCGTAGCAACAAAGAAGATGACATAGAACTAGCCACCCTTGGCGGTGAAAAACTCACGGTTGGCAGTAAAACTTTTGATACCATTAAGCTAGAAATCGTTCGTGATGCTGAAAAGCGTAAAAAACGACAAACGTACGTATGGGTTGCACCAAAATATGGCTTCCTCCCAATAAAGGTTCAGCACGTGAAAAAAGGCAGTAATCAATTCCAGCTATTTTTGAAATCCGCTCAATATTTAGGAGAAAGCCCTATTGTAACTATCCCGAACACTGCAAAACCTAAAGGTTAAATCCGCTGCTCACCTAACTCAAATAATCGCCATTGACCTTCCTTAAGAACGGTCCACTCTTCGTTGGTGGTCAGTGGGCGAGTGGCGATAACTGTCACCACATCATTAGGTGTTGTTTCTTTATCAAAATCCACCGTCATGTCAGTATCTTTAAGTATCGCCTTACCAAAGGGAGCTCTACGAGTAATATGACTTAAATGATTACTGCAATATGCCATTAAGAACTTGCCATCTGTCAGGATCATATTAAATACACCAAACCTTCGCAATTCATTTGCGAGTTCAGCGATATAATTAAAAACAGGAATTAGATCTTCAGGCTCCTTATCACCAAAACGCTCTGTTACCTTTTCCATTATCCAACAAAACGCTAACTCACTGTCTGTTTCACCAACTGGAATAAAATATTGTGGATTTAATTGATCTTCATACCCTGTCAACTGACCGTTATGGGCATAAGTCCAGTTTTTGCCCCACAATACGCGATTGAAAGGATGGGTATTCTCTAGAGAGACTTCACCTCTATTCGCTTGCCTGATATGACTTATAACTGAAACACTTTTAATTGGATAGGATTTAATCAACCCAGCAATATGCGAATCACAGCTAGGCTTAACATCTTTAAAAATTCGATTACCTTTCCCCTCATAAAAGGCAATGCCCCAGCCATCCACATGAGGCCCAGTTACTCCACCACGTTCAACTAGCCCAGTGAAGCTAAAAACGATGTCTGTTGGTACGTTGGCACTCATAGCCAGTAGTTCACACATAACTCTCTCAACAATACAACTTTGGCTCTAGACGAATATTCAGCCTAGATATTAAAAATTATCTTAGAGCTATACTAACAATTATCTCAGCTCGAGAATATTGTGATTACTGCATTCTAATCAGATATTTCTTACATTAAATTCAATTTAAATTCAAACAATCGTTTGAAAAATGCTTGTATTAATTTCTAGCAACGGTTAACGTTTAACCAGGGCAGAGGTCTGACCACGCACTATAATATAATTTAATAAGCCAGACCTTATATCAATTCAGTACATAGAATAAGGAGAATCATTGTGTTAACTCTAACTTGGATAGTTGGCCTAATAGTCCTCATTGGGGCTTGCTCATATTTACGAGTTTCTTTAATGATGACCACATTACTCACAGGCCTGTTCATTTGTGCGATGAGCTATTTCAACTTTAACCACCCTGCTTTAGTAATCTTGTTCTTAGTAATTTCTATTCCATTAAACGTTTCAGCTATACGTCGGCAGCTATTTTCTAAACCCATGCTAGCCCTTTATAAAAAGATCATGCCCGAGATGTCTTCTACAGAAAAAGAAGCACTAGAAGCTGGGACGACTTGGTGGGAAGCAGATTTATTCTCAGGTGCACCAAACTGGAAAAAACTCCATAACTACTCAAGTGTACGCTTAACACCTGAAGAGCAAGCTTTTCTCGATGGACCAGTTGAAGAAGTCTGCGGTCTAGTAAATCAGCATATGGTTTCACACGAACTTGCTGATTTACCTGAAAATGTTTGGCAATACCTAAAAGATAATGGCTTTTTCTCAATGATTATTAAGAAAAAGTATGGCGGTATGGAGTTTTCAGCATATGCACAAACACGTGTATTACAAAAACTAGCTGGTGTAAGTAGTGAATTAGCCAGTACAGTTGGTGTACCCAATTCTCTTGGCCCAGGTGAGTTATTACAACATTATGGAACTGAAACTCAAAAAGATCATTACCTACCCCGATTAGCAAAAGGATTAGAGATCCCTTGCTTCGCTTTAACCAGCCCTGAAGCTGGTAGTGACGCTGGCTCTATTCCTGATTACGGTGTTGTTTGTAAGGGTTTCTGGCAAGGTAAAGAAGTTTTGGGCATGAAACTCACTTGGAATAAGCGTTATATAACCCTTGCGCCAATTGCAACTGTACTGGGGTTGGCATTCAAATTAAGAGACCCTGAACAATTACTGGGCGATAAAGAAGAGTTAGGCATTACATGCGCACTTATTCCTACCGATACTCAAGGTGTCATCATCGGAAGACGACATTTTCCACTGAATTGTATGTTTCAAAATGGACCAACTCAAGGAAATGAAGTATTCGTACCTCTTGATTTCATTATTGGCGGAAAAGAGATGGCAGGTCAAGGCTGGCGAATGTTGGTTGAGTGTTTGTCAGTTGGTCGCGGAATCACCTTACCTTCCAATGCTGCTGGTGGTGTTAAAACAGCTGCGATTGCAACAGGCGCTTATGCCAGGATTCGTCGCCAATTTAAGCTTCCAATTGGCAAGCTTGAAGGTATTGAAGAACCTATGGCTCGTATTGGTGGTAACGCTTATTTAATGGAAGCTGTAACTTCCCTAACAACAACAGGGATCGATTTAGGTGAGAAGCCTTCCGTTATTTCTGCCATCGTTAAATATCACTTAACTGACAGAATGCAAAAATGTGTAGTTGATGCCATGGATATTCACGGCGGCAAAGGAATATGCCTAGGTCCAAATAATTATCTCGGTAGAGGCTATCAAGCAGCACCTATTGCAGTCACCGTAGAAGGGGCAAACATTTTAACTCGTTCAATGATTATTTATGGACAAGGTGCCATTCGCTGCCACCCTTACGTTTTAGCTGAAATGCAATCGGCATTTAATGACAATCCTGCCAAAGCATTAAAAGAATTTGATAGTGCAGTATTTGGGCACATTGGATTTGCCATGAGCAATTTCTTTAGAAGCCTTTGGTTGGGAATTACTGGGGCGAGACTTTCCAATAGTCCATACAAAGATAAAACAAAACGATATTACCAACATATGAATCGCTTTAGTGCTAATTTAGCATTGCTTTCGGATATTGCTATGGCAACTTTAGGTGGCGAGCTAAAACGCAAAGAGCGTATCTCTGCAAGACTTGGGGATTTACTAAGCCAGCTATACCTCACTTCAGCAACATTGAAACGCTATAACGATGATGGCCGCTTAACTGATGATTTACCGCTAGCGCAGTGGGCTATCGAAGATTCTCTTCATAAACTTCAAATATCTTTAGATGAGTTATTGGATAACTTCCCAAAAGGATTAGGTAAGCTTTTAAGATTAGTGATCTTCCCATTCGGTCGCTGCATAAAACGTCCGAGTGATCAGCTTGACCATAAAGTCGCTCGAATAATGCAAACACCATCAGCAACTCGTGAGCGTTTAGGAACTTATCAATATTTCCAAGCAAACGACAATAATCCTATCGGCATGCAAGAACAAGCCTTGTCACTTATTTTAAAAGCCGAGCCACTTCACAAAAAAGTATGTGATGCTGTTGGCAGAAAATTACCATTCATGCAGCTTGATAAAGTGGCAGAACTGGGCATAGAACATGAAGTGTTAAATGAAGATGAAGTTAAATTATTAAGGCAAGCAGAAAAAGGCCGATTACGGAGTATAAATGTTGATGATTTCGAGCCAGCAGAGCTAAAAGCACAAGCTATCGAAACTAAGTCAAAAGATAACTATGCAGCTTAATTCGGCAAAACATAGTAAAAAGCACCTCACTTTGAGGTGCTTTTTATTACCAATTCAGAAAAAGCAAACATTAAATTCCATTTAGAAACCTTTTTGAGTTTGTTTGATTAGATTAGTCTGACTCAATATTTCAAAGACTTTTCACGATAAAATGGCGACTAATGTAAAACCACATTTGCTGCTCTGCTACCAATACGTGGATTCTGAAATTCCCGTAACCTTAACTTGTGCACAAATATCACAACTTACAAGAGCCAAAGAGGCAACAGTTTCAATCACTCTACTGAACGGAAAGTCAGAGCAAACTTATACCTATAATTTTCAAAGTGATGAGAAATATCACACTCATTGGAAGTTTACTTTGCCAGGAGATGCGTTAATCCCATTTTTTCGAAACTCTAATTTCAAGCCAGAACCAGCCGAACATAAGAGAGTCTGTAACTATATTCTTAGCAAGGTTAACACAAGCAAATTAATTTGGGATTTTTTACAAGAATTACATGTAGATAGTGATATAGAACTACCTGTATGTGGCTATTCTCCCAATAACTTACAAGGTCTGAAAGAGTTTTTACATGCGGGACATAGTACCGAGGTTATGATTATTGCGAATTCAGTCATTCATCTAACCCCCCTTCAGTACTTATGCACTCATAATCAGTATGAAGCAGCGAAGCTTCTTCTAAATAATGGTGCAGATGTGAATTTTAAAGGCTTATCTGATAGTGGCAGTAATTTAACACCTATTCAAATCGCATGCTTTCACGCAGATTTAAATTTGATTAAGCTACTTGTGTTATGTGGGGCTAATGTTTTTTGTCGAGATAATTTGGAGCGGACCTTGATTCATTTTGCAGTTGGAAGAACAAGGCCAGATGGTGAAAAGGTTATTGGCTATCTTACAAGTGAATTGAAAATTGACGTTAACAGTAAAGATAAATTATCCCAAACACCTCTACATTATGCCGTTAATTTTAATGACAAAACGGCAGTTGAAGCTTTAATTCATGCTGGTAGTAATCTAGAAATTAGAGATGTTTTGGGGAAAAAGCCACAAAGCTATCTAGTCAATTCTTCACAACAGGACATTAAATCGATCCTGAGTACGTATAGTTTATCTACAGGGTGGGTAGTCGTGGAACCTGCTGCAAACAAAAAGGATGATCAAAGACAAGGCTCTGATCACCTGCATTACAACTAACTTTTATTGAGCATGCCTTTAAAAACAATATCGTTATAAGTGATTAAGCCTAAAATATCTTGATTTTCGATTACCGGAGATCGTGTAATTCCAAGGCTATCAAATAAACGAGCGGTATATCTGATGTCCATGTCAGGTCTAACAAAAACAACTGGTTTCGTCATAATCTCGTACACATTAACTCGATCTGCGGCTTTATCTTGTGCAACCACTTTGCTTGCAATATCACTCATTAACAACATGCCATATTCATCGTTTTCATGGCGTTTATTAACGAACAACACTTCGACTTTATTGGCCATTGCAATCTCAATGGCTTCAGAGACAGTTTTTAACCCGTCAACCATTGCAAAGTTTTGAGTCATTACAGATTTATTGGTTACAACTGGGCTACTCATACTAATTCATCTCCTAATTCCTTGGTAAGCTCTTCGACCTGATGAGCAACACCAACTGCATCTTCGACATCAATTTGTATAGCAATGCCTTGACCGGAGTCAGTATCGAACTTACCCACTTTGTTTATTGTTTCTAGAATATGTCTACTTCTGTGCTCTTCTACTAAAAAAAGTAAAACGTCTCGTTGAACTTCTAAGGTCAAACCCATAAAGGTTTTCTTTTGAACAAGCCCTTCGCCTCTAGCATGATTAATAACTGTCGCACCAGTAGCTCCAGCTTCACGAGCAGCATCCATGATAGAATCTGTACAATGATCATCAACGAATGCAATGATTAATTTAAAGCGCATCGAGTGACTCCTTTTTGATTTTCTTTGAATTCAAATATTCCACAATCTGCGCATAACTCATTACACTGATCATTGGAAACAAACTGGCAAACGCAATTAAACCGAAACCATCAATCAATGGATCTCGGCCAGGAACATTAGTCGCTAACCCCAAGCCTAACGCCGCAACTAAAGGTACCGTCACAGTTGAAGTAGTTACACCACCAGAATCGTACGCCAAAGGCACGATCATCTTTGGTGCGAAGAAAGTTTGAATAACAACGATGACATACCCTGCGAGAATGTAGTATTGAATAGGGTCACCTACTACAATTCGATAGCAACCTAAACTTATACCGATTGCCACACCTAATGCTACAGAAAACCTAAGCCCTTGAACGCCAATGGCACCGCCAGAGACTTCATTTGCTTTTATCGCAACAGCAATTAGAGAAGGTTCAGCGACAGTAGTACTAAAACCTATTGCAAAAGCAAAAATGTAAACCCAATAGTAATCTGACCACACAATCACATTATGGTCGACTGCACCAATAAATTCTTTAGAGGTCAGTTGCGTTGCCATCATATCGCCAATTGGGAATAAAGCTTTTTCTAAACCTACAAGAAACAAGGATAGACCAACAATAACATAGCCAAAGCCAGCAACAACTTTCATTGGGTTAACAATCGGACGTCTGAGAACCCCTAATTGAAACCCAAATAAAATCGCTGCTATAGGTACAACATCACGCAAAGTTAACAAAAAGGTATCCCAAAGTGGTAACAATATCTGGGTCATAACACCACCATCCCATAACAAAGAACAAAGATCATTGGTGTTAAACTGGCAAATGCTATTAAACCAAAGCCGTCTAACATGGGGTTTCTTCCCTTAATGACACTAGCTAGACCAACACCAAGCGCAGTTACAAGAGGTACGGTAATTGTTGAAGTCGTTACGCCGCCGCTATCATAAGCAATACCGATAATGCTTTCAGGTGCAACACTGGTCAACAACATTACTAGAATGTACCCACCGATGATTAAATAGTGAATTGGCCATCCTTTTAATATACGAATCACACCGACTAATATTGCAATACCAACTGACACTGCAACTGTAATTCTTAATCCTAAAGCATAACTGGCTTTAGCCGCTTCCGTATTGGCAATTGCGCTTGCTTTTGCGGCAACATCCGCGGCTTCACTGGCTACTGCGGTTAATGCTGGCTCCGCAATAGTGGTGCCAAAGCCTAGTGCAAATGAAAAAATCACTAACCAAAAGGTACTGCCTTTTTTCGCTAAAGCCTGCGCCAAGGACTCTCCAATAGGAAATAGTCCCAACTCAAGACCGAATATAAAAAACGTTAACCCAAATACAATGAAACCTAATCCGACCAATATGGTCATCATATCGTCAGGTGTTTGTTTTAACACAAATACCTCGAAAAAGGTTACAACTAGAATGATAGGTATAAGATCCCTTACACTGCCAATAAGCGAAGTTAATAGCTTTCGAAAAGCTTCCACTGATACTCCTTTTGTGCTTTTAAACTACTGCTGGGATTAGTCAATAGTACAATAATACCAAGTCATGCCTGTAGCATTTATTGATTTAGATCACATCAGAACGGCATACCAGGGTGATAATTATCAAAATCGCTCAAACTGATTGTAAAACAAGCAAATAAACACGTTTCATGTAATTTATGCTTGCGGTTAGAAATAACTAGACTTACTATTAATGGCGCTGATTGCAGCGCAGCAATTCAAAATACAACCGTAGCTCAGTTGGTTAGAGCACTACCTTGACATGGTAGGGGTCGGTGGTTCGAATCCACTCGGTTGTACCATCTTTTATCGCTTCCGATAGTACTCCAAAGTTAGATAGCTTGAAGAAAATTAAATAAGAAAATCCAAACCCAAAATTTACAGAAATTTGCTCATTTTCGACTATTATGACCTGTGGTATTTTCACAGTTTCAATCTATAACATAACTCTACGAATACAGTTAATCACCTTGTGAATGGAAAGTAGTAGGCGAAACTACATCTGCACCTTCTTTTGATAAGAAAAAAATAAATTAACTCTTATATCCATAGGTATCTACACAATGTGATCACTTTCTAAGCAATTAAACTTTTTCATGGAACTGTTTGAAAAAGTGGCGATCAGATCTGCAAATTCCCTTCAACTGACGATAAAAATGGATTTGTTTGCACA
>NZ_ML014809.1 GCF_003675895.1 Parashewanella curva | reverse complement strand
GGTGGAAACTCTCGAAAACGCCACAACTGAATCAAGCTTTACCAAATCAGAGGTTTAAAGAGATGGGACTGTACTCGTTGTTAGAAGGGTACAAGAAGTTAGCAGTATAATTGGAACCGCCGTATGCAACATCGCTTGTACGGTGTGAGAGGACGGGAGCCGTGAGGCTCCCTCCTACTCGATTTTTTTCTGCAAAAACTCCAATTAAGTATCATACTAGCTACATAGGTCAGCTTATTCATTAATAAGATTGAATTTAACTTAAGTTTGAACCAATTAGCGCTTGAATCAGTCTAAGTAACAGGCTAATTCTACATTGGCATAGCTTAATGTTTGGTTTCTGTAGTTTTGAGTGGGAAAGGTGAGCCAAAATAGGCTCGCTTTTTTAATGAATGTTATATATTTGAATCGTATCAGTGATCATAAATCATTACACATTCTCAATGCTCCCACTTAAACCTTTGGTTTGTCAGAGGAGTTGAACACATGGGGATTGCACTTCCCAATTTTTCTAAAAAATGGGTATTTATGGCATCGCTAGGTGCTTGTATTCTATTTTTGCTTTCACCATTATCCAGTTTTGCTAAGGACAAAAAACAACAGACACCTCAGCCCGTTGCGGTTACGGTCGAGCCTGTAAAGCAAGGGTATTTTTATGATCTTGTTCAAGAAGTTGGCAAGCTGCGAGCTGTTGCTTCCTCAGACTTAAGTTTCACTGCGGCTAATAAAATCACCAAGATTTATTTTAATAACGGCGATAAAGTCCGAAAAGGTGATTTGATCGCTCAGCTCGATAACACCGAAGCGAAAGCTGACCTAGACAAGTCCAAAAGTACCTTAGCATTGGCTCAAACTAATGTTGATAGGGTTAATGACTTACTGCAACGTGAACCTTACGCGTTATCAAAACAAAATGTTGATGAAGTTAAAGAAAAATTAGATTTAGCTAAAGCGGATTACCAACAAAAACTCGCAGCGATGAAAGATTATCAAATCATCGCGCCTTTCGATGGTCAGTTAACCAGTTTTACCCAATCCGTAGGTAGTCACATTGCTGCAGACACGGCTTTAGTTACCTTGTATCAATTAACTCCAGTTGAGGTTGATTACGCCGTTAGCCAAAAAGACTTTGGTAAAGCGAACAAAGGTCAACGTGTCAGTGTTACCGTTGATGCGTATAAAGATCGCACCTTTTATGGTCAGGTCAGCTATGTAGCACCAGCCATTGATCCTAATTCGGGTCGAGTAACCATTAGAGCAAAATTGGATAACCCTGACTATGCCTTAGCTCCAGGAATGTTTGCCAAAATTAAGCATTACTTTGGTCATCGTGAAACTCAGCTACTAGTGCCACAAAACTCAGTGCAAGCCAATAATGAAGAACGTTATGTGTGGGTGGTTACAAAAAATCGAGTTCAAAAGCGTGATGTACAACTAGGAAAAAATACCAACAACGGTTATGTAGCCGTTACTCAAGGTTTAAAGCAAGATGAGTTGGTAGTGAAAACAGGCATGCAAAATCTTACTTCTAGTTCGACAATTCATATTCTAGAACCTAAGCAAGATAAACCAGATAAAACCTCTTCTGACGCACCTCATACTGATAATGGAGTATCTCACTGATGCAATTGCCAGAAGTCTGTATTCGTCATCCAATATTTGCTTCAATATTAAGTATTATGGCAGTGCTATTTGGGATCATCGCTTTCCAAAAACTCGAAATTCAATACTTTCCAGAGCATACCAAACATACAGCTTCAGTAAGCGCATCTGTTCCTGGTGCCAGTGCCGATTTTATGTCTAGCAATGTTGCTGATAAATTAATTGCTGCCGTAGGTGGACTAGATAAAGTCGAAACTATGACGACCAATTGTAATATTGGAAGTTGCTCGTTAAATATCAAATTTACCGATGATACGAATGACATCGAATACACTAATTTGATGAATAAATTACGTTCCAGCATCGAAGCGATTGATGACTTCCCCAGTGCTATGGTGAACAAGCCGACGGTGACGGATGACATTTCGGCCGGAGGTTCCAGCAGTAGCAATATCATTACCTTTGTAAATACTGGCGGAATGACTCAACAACAAATGTACGATTATATCGTGCAGCAATTAGTCCCCCAGTTTAAACATATTAATGGTGTTGGAGCCGTTTGGGGGCCTTATGGTGGTTCACACAGAGCTGTAAGAGTTTGGCTTAACCCCGATCAAATGAAAGAATTAAAAGTCAGTACTGCTGATGTGGTAACAGTGCTTGATGCTTATAATTCAAGCTTTACAGCAGGGTCTATTGTGGGTAAAGCACGAAACTTTTCTTTAAACCCTGTTACTCAAGTTCAGTCCGTTGACGATGTTAAACAATTAGTTATCAGGCAAGATGATAACAATCGCATTATTCGTATGTCGGATGTTGCCGATGTAGAAATGGGAGAAAGAAGCTTAAACCCATCGCAGTTATCCATTGATGAAAAGCCAGGGTTAGCGATTCAAGTTCGACCGCTAAGGAATGCCAATCCGGTTCAAGTATCGGCATTAATCGTCAAAGAAATCGAGCGCATGCAAAAGCGCTTACCACAAAGCATTCAAATGCAGCTGGTGTACAATCAAGCCGACTTTATTAACGCTTCAATTCATGAGGGCTTTTCTGCATTAATGGAAGCGATTGTGCTTGTCTCTATCGTGGTCCTGATTTTTTTAGGAAGCTTGCGAGCGGCCTCAGTCCCCATTATTACTATTCCAGTCTGTGTTATTGGTGTGTTTGCCGTGATGTCATACCTTGGCTTTAGCATCAATGTGTTAACCATCTTAGCGATTATTTTAGCCATCGGTCTGGTGGTGGATGATGCCATTGTTGTGGTTGAAAACTGCTATCGACATATTGAGCAAGGGGATGCCCCTTTTGATGCCGCCCTCAAAGGCTGTAAAGAAATTATTTTCCCAGTTATTTCAATGACATTAACTTTGGCTGCCGTATACCTGCCAATAGGGTTAATGTCGGGCTTAACCGTAGATTTGTTTAAGCAATTTTCGTTTACTCTAGCCGCTGCAGTGATCATTTCGGGTATGGTTGCATTGACGCTATCGCCTATGATGAGTGCGTATTTATTGAAGCCCGCATCTGATTATGCTGTCTGGTTTAGAAGAGTAAATCGATTTCTACATGAGTTAAATGATACTTATACTCGGTTATTAAAGCGCTCTTTGACTAAAAAAGGGCACTTATTTGGTATCGGTGCGATATTGGTTGTTTTGGCAAGCATTGCGTACTGGCAGTTACCGAAGATATTACTACCTCAAGAGGACTCTGGTTTTATTCAATTGGTATCGAAAGCGCCTGTTGGAGTAGGACGTAGCTATCATTTAGAACATATAAACCAAATTAACGATTTATCGAAAGGAGAGCCTGCGGTTCGTACTAATTTATCATTCATTGAAAGCCAGCTTACAAACTTTATTCTGCTTAAGCCGTGGGATGAACGAAAGCAAGACATCAATGATGTGATCAGTGATTTAATGGAAAAAGCGAAAAAGACCGTTTCGGCTTATGGGGTTTCGTTTAGCATTTATAATGCTGACAATTTAAATATTAGTAAAAATGTTGTACTCGAAATTACTGCCCTGCGGCGAGGAAAAGAGGCCTTAAGCCAATCGGCTAAAAAGGTGACGCAACTTTTGAAAAACTACCCTGGACTGGCAAATGTTAATAACTCATTGGTGAGGGATCAGCTCAGGTATGATCTCAGTATCGATCCAAATGCCATTACACTTTCTGGTGTCAGTTATTCTGACGTAACCAATGCTCTTTCAGTATTTTTAGGGTCGGTAAAAGCGGCTGACTTACACGCCAAAGATGATCAGACCTATTCGATTCTAGTGCAGGTGAACCAAAAGGATTTGGGTGACTTCAATGTCCTAAATAAACTCTATGTCACTTCTGCTTCTGGGCAATCTTTGCCATTGTCTCAGTTTGTGACCATTAAAGAGGCTACCGCAGAGTCGAGTATTAAAACCTTTGGAGGTATGGACAGCGCACAAATTACCGCAGATATTGCTCCGGGATACTCAACCAGCCAAATTAAAGATTACATCGATGAGAATGTGCCAAAGCAGTTAACCTCATCTCAAGACTTTGTATACAACGGAGTAATTAAAGAGTTAATGGATTCTCAACGAGGTACTGCTTCGTTATTTTTCTTGGCATTAGTGTTCATTTACTTAATCTTAGCGGCGCAATTTGAAAGCTTTGTAGATCCCTTAATTATCCTGCTGACAGTGCCGTTATGCTTGGTAGGTGCTTTACTGACTCTGTATATATTCGGTCAAAGCCTCAACATATATTCGCAAATAGGTTTGCTAACTCTAGTTGGATTAGTGACTAAACACGGAATTTTATTAGTTGAGTTTGCCAACAAGCAGCAAGATAAAGGTGTTAAAGCACTTGATGCGGCAATTTTGAGTGCGCAGTCAAGGTTACGTCCGATTTTGATGACATCATTAACCATGATTTTAAGTGCGATTCCACTGGCATTGGCAACAGGACCAGGCTCATTAGGGCTTGCCAATATTGGATTAGTGCTAGTGGGCGGATTGATTGCTGGTACTTTGTTTTCGCTATTCGTTGTTCCTGTGGCTTATGTGGCGATGGCGCAGCTGCGAGCAGAAGATGCGTTGGCTAGCTTACGGAATCATAGTCGAAAATAAGATTAGGCTGGCAACAATACTCCTGCTTGGGGTAAGCTGCTATAATATAAATCAAGACGTTCAGAAATTTACTGAACATTAGTACGAAAGAGCAGGATTGTTACATCTCACTTATGGGGCGGTATGGTTTAAACCTATTTTCTCCCGCTTTTTCTATGACATTAACTTTCCCCTGTGCAGACCAAGTTCAGCACGGGCTTCTTTTGCTTTAAGGAGAGAGAATCATTATGAATAAGGTTCCAATGACGGTTGTCGGTGCAGAACAACTTCGCAAGGAATTAGACCACCTTAAGTTTGAGCGCCGTCCACAAATTTCAGAAGCCATTGCTGAAGCAAGAGAGTTGGGTGATCTTAAAGAGAATGCTGAATATCATGCGGCGCGTGAAGAACAAGGTATTTGTGAAGCACGAGTTCGTGATATTGAAGGTAAGCTGTCAAACGCTCAAATCATCGATGTGACTAAAATGGAAAACACCGGAAAAATCATCTTCGGTACTACAGTAACCATTTTAAATCTTGATACTGACGAAGAAGTAACGTATCGAATCGTTGGTGATGATGAAGCCAACATTAAAGAGAACCTGATTTCGGTGAATTCACCTATTGCACGTGGCTTAATTGGCAAAATGGAAGGCGATGAAGTGGGAATTAATACCCCTGGTGGCCTAACAGATTACGAAATCGTAGAAGTGCAATATATCTAAATTCATTAGATATATTTGCATTTTATGCTGAAAATCGATTAAATTACGAGCTCCTAAGGGGGCGTATTTGAATTTGACTCAATCCATAAAATCCACTGTATTTATTTGTCTAATGACACTTTTTGTTGTTATTGGAGCAGTGCAGTTGAGTCAGATTTCGAGTCATGGAATTGGAGAAAATACTTCTGTAGTTTCTCCTTCTTCACATGAAATCAACCAATTTTATCCTAAAAGTGCTAGTGCTCAATCTCATCTACCTACTTCAATGGTGAAAGTTCACCAGATTGAGTTGGAACAACTGCTTCATGACAGTAATCCTACGCAATTTATCTATACAAACTCGCTTCGTTATCTTTCATTAGTTCAATTTAGTCACGATAATATTCACCCTGAATACCAATTGTTATCGGAAGTGGATTTGCCACCTGCGCCTCTTCTTAGTAAAGGCTATCAATCTCAATTCAATCAGCAACTTGACTGGCTTTTAACACATCAAGCTCATCCAACACGCTTAAACAGTTGGAAAGAGTCCAATCTTATTTATCGTTTTATTCAGCAAGCCTGAGTCTCTCTTTCTAGAAATTTTCATAATTTAACTATTATTAATTGAGCGGTCGCCTCAATGAGTCGGTGATCGACATACACAATTGAAAGAGAGTAAACATGAGAAATGCTCGAACAGGTAAGACGCTGAATTATACAGCGCGCTGGAAGTATATCGTTTTTATTGCATCAGTATTGGTGATGCTATTGAGCTCTATCCCGTCATGGTATGGCGAAGATGGCGCAGTGCAGTTGGGCAAAAAAGCGGTAGATGAAATGTCATTACAGCAAACCCAGCAAATTTTAAAAGACGCAGGCATCATCCCTAAACGTATAGACGACAATGCCAAAGGACGTGTTGTGGTATTAAAAAGCCAACAGCAGCAAACCGATGCGAAAGACTTATTAGCCAAACATTTAAAACACCCTGAAGCCGTTACCTTAGCATTATCACCAGCTGCACCGAAATGGTTGCTGGAATCCGGGTTTTCACCAATAAAGCTAGGCTTAGATCTACGTGGCGGAGTGCAATTCTTACTCGATGTAGATGTAGATGTTGTGTATCACGCTCACGGTGCGCAAATTATCGATGAGTTGCGCCAAGCCTTGAGAGAAAAGCATGTTCGTGGAGTTAGCTTTCATCAAGGTCAGGGTGAGCAAGTCAAAGCTCTGAGCTCATCAGATGAGGCACTTACGGCAATACGTAAATTTATCTCAACAACAGAACCTACATGGCAGGTGGCAAGTACCGATGGTGGGGTTCGTTTATTTTTGAAAGATAAAGAGAAAGTGAATTTACGTAATATGACGGTGCAGCAAAACCTACAAATTATGCGAAGCCGTATTGAGCAGTTAGGGATCACCGAGGCACTTGTGCAACGTCAGGGCGATCACCGCATTCGTATTGAATTACCAGGTGTGCAAGATCCTGCATCTGCTAAAAAAGTCATCGGTGCGACAGCAAGTTTGGCTTTCTATGGCGTGAAAGAGCAAGGTGATGTTAATGCGCAGATGATCCCAAATCAGAATGGCCGTCCTGTATATGTCGCGCGTCGACCAGTTCTTGGTGGTGACCACATTGTTGATGCTAGAGCCGCCGTAAGCAAAATGGGATTGGCGAAAGTGAATATCACTCTGGATGGTGCGGGTGGTACCTTAATGTCACATTTTTCTCGTGACAATATTGGCAAACCAATGGCGACGTCTTTTAGTGAATATAGTCGCGGTGATAATGGTAAAGCCAAAAAGAATACCCACATTATCAGTATTGCTACCATCCAGAGCCAGCTTGGTTCTCGCTTTGAGATCACTGGTGTCGGCACGATGCAAGAAGCCCAACAGTTAGCTCTGTTATTGAGAGCTGGCTCTATGACTGCTCCAGTCACTATAGTGGAAGAGCGAACGATAGGTCCAAGCTTAGGCGCAGAAAATATCGATAATGGTATAAAGGCCTTAGCACTTGGCCTTGGGGTTACCTTGGTATTCATGGCTCTCTGGTATCGTCGCCTGGGCTGGGTCGCCAACATTGCACTTATCTGCAATATGATCATCTTATTTGGCTTGATCTCACTATTGCCTGGGGCTGTATTGACGCTCCCTGGTATCGCAGGGTTAGTGCTTACTGTCGGTATGGCTGTTGATACTAACGTGCTTATCTTTGAACGGATCAGAGATAAGATGAAAGAGGGTCGCAGCTTTGCAGGTGCTATAGATACAGGCTTTGACAGTGCATTTTCGACTATCTTTGATGCCAACTTCACAACGTTAATCACAGCAGTGGTGCTATACGCCATAGGTAATGGCCCCATACAAGGGTTCGCATTGACCTTAGGCTTAGGTTTGATCACCAGTATGTATACAGGCATTTTTGCCTCAAGAGCCATAATCAATTTGGTATATGGACGTAATACTAGTCGCGAAGTGAGGGTGTAAAGATGAGAGAATTTATTAAAAAGCACGCGACACGTTTACGCTACATGACCAGCGTGATTTCCGTGGTTGCGATGATAGCTTCGATAACTGTTATTGCAATGAATGGCCTTAACTGGGGCTTAGACTTTACCGGTGGCGTAGTATCTGAAGTTCAAATTGATAAGAATGTTACCCCTGATCAAATGCACCCAGTATTGAATAAAGCGTACCATCAAAAGGTAGAAGTCATCTCTGCGAGTGAACCGGGGCGTTGGGTACTGCGATACAGTGATGTACCTGCTAATGCTAAAGACCATCCAGATTTGAAGCAGGTCTTAACACCTATCAGCAAAGAGGTCGATGTACTTAATACCAGTATTGTTGGTCCACAAGTTGGTGCAGAATTAGCTAACCAAGGAGGCTTAGCATTACTTATTTCTGTATTGTGTATTCTTGGTTATCTCAGTTTCCGATTTGAATGGCGCTTAGCGTCAGGAGCATTGTTTGCACTCGCTCATGATGTGGTATTTGTGTTGGCATTTTTTGCTTTCAGCCAAATGGAGTTTAACCTGACGGTATTAGCGGCAATTTTGGCGATTTTGGGTTATTCATTAAATGACTCCATCATTATTGCCGATAGGATCAGAGAACTCTTAGTTGCCAAACCCAAGGGCAATATCACCCAGTTAAACAATGACGCTGTAGGGGCAACATTCTCAAGAACCATGGTGACATCTGGCACAACATTGATGACGATTGTGGCATTGTGGATCATGGGTGGCGACGCGCTTAGAGGGTTTTCAATAGCTATGTTTATCGGAGTGCTAACAGGTACTTGGTCTTCAATTTCGGTAGGGACGTCTTTACCAGAATATTTAGGATTAAAACCAGAGCATTACAAACCAAAAATTATTTCTGATCATCCCTAGCTGATGTATTTTTGCCATAAAAAAGCCGCTAAATATCGAGCGGCTTTTTATAAATGATTAAAGCGATAAATTAACGCGCTTTAGGTATTGCGACTTTCTTTTCTTCTGATTGACGGAAAAGCACAACGATGTGACCGATTTGCTGTAGTTTTACAGCGTTTGTTTCACGAACGATTGCGCCAATCACGGCTGCTTTCATTTCACGATCCGTTGATGGCACTTTTACCTTAATCAATTCGTGATGCTCAAGCGCATTGTCGATTTCGGCTAACACACCTTCAGTTAAACCATTAGCACCAAGAAGTACAACAGGCTTCAAGTCATGAGCTAAGCCTTTAAGGTGCTGTTTTTGTTTGGTAGTTAAGTTCATATAACCTACTTCTTTTTTGGTTAGACAACCAAAGTTACAAAATTTCTATTGAAAACCCGTTATTCTACCCTTATATACCATTCATATTATACCTATTTGTTGTGGTTTATTGATGACAGCGAAAAAAAGAAGCGCAAGTTCCACAAGGTGGATGCAAGAACATTTTGATGATCACTATGTCAAAGAGGCGCAAAAAAGAGGCTTGCGCTCACGAGCCGCATTCAAATTAGAAGAGCTGCAGAACAAAGATAATTTGATCAAAAAGGGCATGACTGTCGTAGATTTAGGTGCGGCACCCGGTGGTTGGTCTCAAGTCGCGGTGAAATTGACTGGTGAATCAGGAAAAGTAATTGCTTGTGATATTTTACCAATGGATCCCATCGTTGGAGTGGATTTTCTGCAAGGTGATTTCCGTGAGGATGCAGTATTAGATGCACTATTAAATCGTGTTGGCAGTGATAAAGTAGATGTTGTACTCTCCGATATGGCACCAAACATGAGTGGTGCTGGAGTGGTAGACCAGCCTCGTGCAATGTATTTAGTTGAGCTAGCATTAGATATGTGCCATCAAGTTTTAGCCCCAAACGGCAGCTTTGCTGTTAAAGTATTCCAAGGCGAAGGCTTTGATGAATACATGAAAGCCGTAAGGCAAGCATTTAAAGTGGTGAAAACCCGCAAACCTGATTCATCACGAGCACGCTCTCGTGAGGTCTATATAGTGGCGACGGGTTACAAGTTGTAGTAACCTAATCGTTAAATTTTAAAAAATCACCTTTGAGGTCGAATAACTTGAGTGATATGGCTAAAAATTTAATTCTCTGGGTCGTCATTGCCGTGGTGCTGATGACCATATTTCAGGGATATTCTCCTTCTTCTTCTTCGAGTCAGAAGATGGACTATACGACATTTGTACAAAATGTTGAGAAACGCAACATTCCAGAAGTTGAAATTAAAAGTGATCAGAGAACCATTACCGGTCAGACTCGCTCAGGTGAGAAATTCACCACAATTATGCCAATGTACGACAAAGATCTTATCAATGATCTGATTGCGAAAGGCGTAAAAATTAAGGGTGAACAAGCCGAACAAACCAGTTTCCTCACTCAAATCTTTATTTCTTGGTTCCCAATGATCCTGCTGATTGGTGTTTGGATCTTCTTTATGCGCCAAATGCAAGGTGGTGGCGGTAAAGGCGCCATGTCATTTGGTAAGAGCAAAGCCAAGCTCATGAGTGAAGACCAAATCAATACTACGTTTGCTGACGTAGCGGGTTGTGACGAAGCCAAAGAAGAAGTGACTGAGTTGGTGGATTACCTTAAAGATCCAACCAAATTCCAAAAGTTGGGTGGTCGTATTCCTACTGGTGTATTGATGGTAGGCCCTCCTGGTACTGGTAAAACCCTTTTAGCTAAAGCTATTGCGGGCGAATCCAAAGTACCATTCTTCACAATATCTGGTTCTGATTTTGTTGAAATGTTCGTGGGTGTGGGTGCCTCGCGTGTTCGTGATATGTTTGAACAAGCGAAAAAGTCAGCGCCTTGTATCATCTTTATCGACGAAATAGATGCTGTAGGCCGTCAACGTGGTGCAGGTCTTGGTGGTGGTCACGATGAGCGTGAGCAAACCTTGAACCAAATGCTGGTTGAAATGGATGGCTTTGAAGGTAACGAAGGTATTATTGTTATTGCTGCAACTAACCGCCCTGACGTATTAGACCAAGCATTATTGCGTCCAGGTCGTTTTGACCGTCAAGTGGTTGTGGGCTTGCCTGACGTGAAAGGCCGTGAGCAAATCCTTAAAGTTCACATGCGTAAAGTACCATTGGCTGACAATATTAAAGCCAGCATCATTGCTCGTGGTACACCGGGTTTCTCTGGCGCAGACTTAGCAAACCTTGTTAACGAAGCCGCTTTATTTGCTGCTCGTTCAAACAAACGTACCGTTGGTATGGATGAGTTTGAAAAAGCCAAAGACAAGATCATGATGGGCGCAGAACGTCGCTCTATGGTGATGTCGGAAGAAGAAAAAGAAATGACGGCATACCACGAAGCGGGTCACGCGATTGTGGGCTGTTTAGTGCCGGATCACGACCCTGTTCATAAGGTGACTATCATTCCTCGCGGTCGTGCATTGGGTGTGACCTTCTTCCTACCAGAAGCCGATGCCATTAGTCAAAGCCGTCAGAAGCTTGAGAGTCAAATCTCTGTAGCTTACGGTGGTCGTCTAGCGGAAGAAATGATTTACGGTGCCGAAAAGGTATCAACAGGTGCTTCACAAGACATTAAGTATGCGACTCAAATTGCTCGTAACATGGTGACTCAATGGGGCTTCTCTGAAAAACTTGGTCCGCTATTGTACGCGGAAGAAGAAGGTGAAGTATTCTTAGGACGTAGCATGGCGAAATCAAGCCATATGTCTGATGAAACTCAGGCCATCATTGATTCTGAAGTGAAAGTCATTATTGATGGTAACTACGATCGTGCAGAACAATTGCTTAAAGACAATGAAGACATTCTTCATGCAATGAAAGATGCATTGATGAAGTACGAAACCATTGGTGCTGAGCAAATTGATGATTTGATGAACCGTCGTGAAGTCCGTCCTCCTGAAGATTGGCAAGAAGACAGCTCAGATGCTGACAAAGGCGATGACTCAGGATCGAAAGTTGAAGCAGAGACTAAAGAAGAAAAAGTGGATGTGGATGCTGAGAGTAAGGAAGACCCTAAAGTAGATGACGCTGAAGGTAATCCTGCTAAGTAAAGTTTATTGATGTTGAAAAAGCCCCTGAATAGGGGCTTTTTGCTGTCTGTGGAAGCAATTATGACTTATGTATTAAAAAGCAAAAATAAAAGCCTAGAGTTATCCAAGCCAATCATAATGGGCATTCTCAATGCCACGCCAGATTCTTTTTCTGATGGTGGTCAGTTCAATACCTATGAAACGGCATGTCAGCACGCGGATGAAATGATCGCGCACGGTGCCCAAATTATCGATATTGGTGGTGAGTCTACTCGTCCCGGTGCTCCAGATGTTTCTTTAGAAGAAGAGTTAGCGCGTGTGATCCCTGTAATTGAGCATGTCAGTAAAAAAGACGTGTGGATATCAATCGACACCAGTAAGCCAGAAGTGATGAAACAAGCTGTTGAAGCTGGTGCACACTTGATTAACGACGTTCGTGCTTTGCAAGAGCCTGGCGCATTAGAAGTTGCGGCTAGTCTTAATGTTCCCGTTTGCTTAATGCATATGCAAGGCACCCCAAGAACCATGCAAACAGCGCCAAAATATCAAGATGTGATTGAAGATATAGCCGTGTTTTTTGAGCAGAGAATTAAGGCTTGTATTGATGCAGGAATAAAACGCGAGCATATCATACTTGACCCGGGGTTTGGCTTTGGTAAAACACTGGAACACAATCTTACTATTCTCAAGAATCAAAAAGCGTTTCATCGTTTTGATTTACCTGTTTTGATTGGCTTATCTAGAAAAAGTATGTTTAAGCATTTACTTAATAGAGACGTTGAAGAGCGCTTAGCTGGCAGCTTAGCTGGTGCTATGATTTCAGCGCAGAAAGGCGCACATATCATTCGTGTGCATGATGTGGCAGAAACAGTAGATGTGTTGACTGTTGTTGATGTTTGCCAAGAATAATACCAATTACACCTCCGCACTGATTGCAGTCACTAGTCGGGACTATGAGTGCGGGCATATTATATTTGCATTTTGTATTACCCAGTTCAAAGGCGCTCTATTAAACTCCCTGTTTAATCCTTAAATTCCAGAAGTATCTTTGAGGTGAATATGTGCAGTTTAAAAGTTAAGACTTTAATTTTGGGGTCGTGCTTACTCGTAGTAACTCAAGCGTTGGCGACTGAAACAAAATCAATCTCTGAATTTCTACCTACAAATATGAATGGCTGGTTAGTTGATTTACACGATTGTAAAACAACGACAAAGTACCAACAAATGGATGATCCAAGTACCGTAGATCAACTTGGTTTTTATCGAAGTGAGGGATTTGCCATACTCTCTGATAATCAGCAGGAAGATACTGAGTATTTATCAACAAACCGAACTCAATATTGGTATGAAGACAATATGGAGTTACACCGTTCTATTGATGCGCTAATGATTAGGTTGGACCGTACTTCGAGAGTTTATACGACTAAGCAAGTATTCAGAGATGGTGCTTGGCAAAAAGAATTCCAAGCTATTTTTGAATGTAAAAAAGGTGCAGTATCAGATATAAGCTAAAAGTAAGTGAATTTATTTTAAGAAAAGGTTCCCAAATTAAAGGAACCTTTATTTGTATGAATTTTATTGCTACATAGCCTTTTCAATACCCAGTTTTTTCAACGTATTAGCAATATCTTGAGCGGCTGTTGCTGGTTTTACTTTTTCATTGACATATAAAATTTTTCCATCTTTACCAATCACAAACGTCACGCGACTTGCCACGCCCATCCAATTAAGCACATCATAGGCCTTCGCAGCTTGCTTAGTTGGATCACTTAGCATTGGAAAATCGGCTTTTTGTTCTTCAGCAAATTTTTTATTATCCAATAGTTCATCAACGCTTGCCATCACATAACTAACGTTGAATTCACGGATCAAATGTCCATCTTCAGTTAATGATTTACACTCGATGGTACAACCGTAAGTGTTGGCTTTTGGATACCAAGCCAAAACGACAGCTTGTTTGCCTTTAAAGTCACTCAACTGATAAAACTTACCGTTCGTGGCTTGAAGTTTGAAATTAGGCGCGAAATCGCCAACTGTTAAGTTCGTGGCTTGGCTGGAAAAACTCATTAATATGAGAGATAGAGCTGGCAAAATAGCCATCAGTTTTGAACAAAGTTTAAGCATGATAATTCCTGTTTTAACCAATCACTAAGGTAATGTATTACGGAAGAAAGACGAATAAAGTTTAATGACTTAATTTAAATAAAGTTTAAAAACTATGCAATCCCACAACTCTAGATAAAAAATCTATAAGCGGGTATTGTAAGTTATTCATGTGTTCGTTATTATTCAGCCCGCTTTAAAGGAGACGATAATGGCACTGAGACGTCCTATGATCGCCGGAAACTGGAAGATGAATGGTAGCGCTGAGCTAGCCAAGGAACTCTTCAAAAAGTTTACCGCGAAGCTAGAAAATGATTCAGCAGAAGTGGTTTTATGTCCACCAAGCATTTACATTGAAAGCGTAAGGCAGCAACTTGAAGCCAACAAAGCGCAGTTAAATGGTGCTTTGGTTAGAATGGGCGCTCAAAACGTTAGTCAGCATAACTTTGGTGCGTATACTGGTGAAATTTCAGCTAAAATGTTGAATGATGCCGGTTGTCAGTATGTGATTGTTGGTCATTCCGAACGTCGCCGTATGTACGGTGAAACCAGTGCGATTGTTGCAGATAAGTTTGCAGCTGCTCAAAAAGCTGGATTGACTCCAATCTTGTGTGTTGGTGAATCTGGTCCAGCACGTGAAGCAAGACGTACCTTTGAAGTGATTGCGGAAGAGCTAGATGTAGTGATCGAGAAAAACGGCACATTAGCTTTTGATAATGCAATTATTGCTTACGAGCCATTATGGGCTGTAGGAACTGGTAAAAGTGCAACACCAGAGCAGGCGCAAGAAGTTCATGCGTTTATTCGCAGTCGTCTGTCAGAAGTTTCACCCTTTATTGGTGAAAAGATAAGAATTTTATACGGTGGTAGTGTTACCCCAAGTAACGCCGCAGATTTATTTTCTCAGCCTGATGTTGATGGCGGGTTAATTGGCGGGGCAAGTTTGAACTCTACCGAATTTTTGAGCCTTTGTAGCATAGCGATGAGTTCATAAGACATGTACGAAGTATTATTAGTAGTTTATTTATTAGTGGCTATTGCCTTAATTGGATTGATTTTGATCCAGCAGGGCAAAGGTGCTGATATGGGCGCATCTTTTGGCGCTGGCGCATCAGGAACCTTATTTGGTTCAAGTGGTGCAGGTAATGCCTTAACTCGTGGAACAGCGATTTTGGCAATTGGCTTTTTCATCTTAAGCTTAACTATTGGCCGCATGAGTGCTAATCACACTAAGCAAGATGAGTCTTGGAACAACCTTTCAGCTCCAGCGACTGCAACTGAACAACCAGCTGCACCAGCAAAGACTGATACCAAAAAAGAAGAAAAGTCTGAAAATAAAATTCCAGACTAAGAAAGAATTTGCCGAAGTGGTGGAATTGGTAGACACGCCATCTTGAGGGGGTGGTGTCCTATGGACGTGCGGGTTCAAGTCCCGCCTTCGGCACCAAAATTCACTGAAATTAAACTAATATTTAATTTCAGTGGTAAATAACTAAGCGGAATCATGAACAAATTCAACTTAGTTATTGCAAGTAAAGATGAGAATCACTATACTTGCCGCAGTTGACGCGGGGTGGAGCAGCTTGGTAGCTCGTCGGGCTCATAACCCGAAGGTCGTCGGTTCAAATCCGGCCCCCGCAACCAGCTCCCTATTTTGAATGTCGTAAGCGTTCATTATAGTGTCACAGGTTCATTGTATTAGACCTCGTATCTTACGGGGTTTTTTGTTATATGGACTCTGCAAAATACTTTACTCAGAGTAAAGGTGCAATGGGGCTGTTCAGCCCTTTTTTTGTTTTTCTGGGGGTCGTTTTGGCGAGATTAGAATCCAAACTGGCAGACATGCTCACTGCTCCGGTTGAAGCGTTGGGATATCGCTTGTGGGGCATCGATTATGTTCAGGCAGGTAAACATTCCACCGTTCGTGTTTATATCGACAGTGACAAGGGGGTATCAATTGATGACTGCGTGGAAGCCAGCCGTCAGATCAGTGCTGTAATGGATGTAGAAGATCCCATTAGCAACGAATATACCTTAGAGGTATCTTCACCAGGGGTAGACAGACCGCTGTTTAGTGCAGAACAATACGCTACATATCTTGGTGAAGAAGTAAAATTATTACTGAACATGCCAGTTAATGGCAGTCGTAAATTGAAAGGCGCCGTAACAAAAGTAGAAGGACAAATGCTTTCGCTTGATGTTGATGGCAATGACACGCTAATTGCTTTGGATAATATCCGTAAAGGCAATTTAATAGCGAAGTTTTGATGGTTTCAACCTAGAAAGAGCAGTTGGAAACGTCAATAAACGCAGAAAAAATTGTTGTTAGCAAGGCTTGGATTGAAGTAGTTAGTCATTCTAACTACAAAATCTAAAACGCAGTTAGCGACAATTTTGGCAAGTTTATAGGCGTTCAGCGTTCATTTTTATGAACAAATGATGCTTTTTCTTTGTTTAAAAAATTTAGGCAGTTATTTCAGCTAGGAGCATCTAACTGCTTTTTTTAGGTTCAAGGTGAACGAGGCAAGACGATGAATAAAGAGATTCTACTTGTTGCGGAGGCGGTTTCGAATGAGAAAGCGGTTCCTCGTGAGAAGATTTTTGAAGCGCTAGAGTTTGCACTAGCAACAGCAACCAAGAAAAAATACGAAGGTGATATCGACGTTCGTGTTGCGATTGATCGCAAAACAGGTGAATACGATACGTTCCGTCGTTGGATGGTCGTTCAACCTGAAGAAGGTGAATTACTGGAAAATCCATTCCGCGAAATCACTTTGGAAGCAGCGCAGTATGATGATGCTGAACTTCAAGTAGGCGACTACGTTGAAGAGCAAATCGACTCGATAAAATTCGATCGCATTACCACTCAAACCGCTAAGCAAGTTATCGTACAAAAAGTACGTGAAGCTGAGCGTGCACAAGTGGTTGAGCAATTTGCCGATAAAGAAGGCGAACTAATCACTGGTCTTGTTAAAAAGAGCAACCGTGACACCGTAGTGATCGATTTAGGCAACAACGCTGATGGTGTATTGTTTAAAGACGACATCATTGGCCGTGAAACCTTCCGCCCAGGTGACCGTGTTCGTTCATTGCTTTACTCTGTTCGCCCTGAAGCTCGTGGCGCACAGTTATTCTTGACTCGTACTAAGCCGGACATGCTCATTGAGCTATTCCGTGTTGAAGTACCAGAAATTCAAGACGAAATGATTGAAATTATGAGTGCGGCTCGTGATCCGGGGTCTCGCGCTAAAATCGCGGTTAAGTCTAACGACAAGCGTATCGACCCAATTGGTGCTTGTGTAGGTATGCGTGGTGCACGTGTATCGGCTGTAACCGATGAGCTGAACGGTGAGCGTATCGACGTAGTGTTATGGGATGATAACCCTGCACAATACGTGATCAATGCGATGGCGCCTGCAGATGTTGCTTCAATCGTTGTTGATGAAGATAACCACTCAATGGACATTGCGGTTGAAGAAAGCAGCCTAGCACAAGCCATTGGCCGTAACGGACAAAACGTACGTTTAGCGACTCAACTTACCGGTTGGGAACTGAACGTAATGACTGTTGCTGACATGACAGAAAAGCATCAAGCAGAAAGTGCTAAGATTATCGACTTGTTCGTTAATTCACTTGATATTGATGATGACTTTGCTCAGTTATTAGCAGAAGAAGGTTTTACTTCACTGGAAGAAATAGCCTACGTTCCAGTTTCAGAATTACTTGAAATTGATGGATTAGACGAAGATATCGTCGAGGCATTGCGTGAGCGCGCTAAATCAGCGATTGCCACTCTAGCACTAGCCTCAGAAGAAGCCTTAGATGGTGCAGAGCCAAGTGAAGACTTGCTAGCACTAGAAGGATTAGAAAGACACCTAGCCTTTGTTCTAGCAAGTAAAGGCGTAGTGACGTTAGAAGATTTAGCCGAACAAGGCGTAGATGATTTGATCGAAATTGAAGAATTAACAGAAGAACGTGCTGGTGAGCTGATCATGGCTGCCCGTAACATCTGTTGGTTTGGCGATGAAGAAGCATAAGTCGATCAACAGGGGGAGTATAACTGATGGCAGAAACTACAGTAGAAAAACTAGCCGCAGAAGTGCGTAGTGATAACAATGTTGATCGTCTGATCGAACAGTTCGCACAAGCTGGTATGAAAAAATCGAAAAATGACAAAGTAACTGAAGAAGAAAAAGCGCAGTTATTGGAGCATTTGAAAAAGCAACATGGTGGTGATGAAAAACCACAAACCATGACGCTTCAACGCAAGCAAAAGTCAACGCTAAGTGTATCTGGTAGCTCAGGTAAGTCAAAAGACGTTCAAGTTGAAGTTCGCAAAAAGCGTACTTTCGTTAAACGTGATCCAGCTGAGTTAGCGAAGCAAGCGGAAGAAGAAGCGAAAGCAAAAGCGGAAGCAGAAGCACAAGCTAAAGCAGAAGCTGAAGCCAAGGCCAAAGCGGACGCAGAAGCGAAAGCTAAAGCAGACGAAGCAGCTAAGGCAAAAGCCGAAGCTGACGCAAAAGCGAAAGCAGAAAAAGAAGCCAAAGCTAAAGCGGCTGCAGAAGCAAAAGCCGCTGAGGAACCTAAGATCGATCCTAAAGAAGCTGAAGAAGCGAGAAAAGAAGAAGAGCGTCTAAAAGCCGCTCAAGAAGAAGCTGCACGTAAGAAGCAACTTGAAGAAGAGGCTCAAGCAGCTGAAAAAGCGCGTAAGCTTGCTGAAGAAAATGCTAAGCGTTGGGAAGAAGAAGAGCGCAAGCGTAAAGAAGCGGAAAGTAAATCAGATCACCATATTACAACTTCTCAAGTAGCTCGTGCTGCTGAAGATAAGTCTGATATGGAAGAAGAACGTCGTGGTCGTCGTCGCAACAAGAAAGCGAAAGGCGGTAACAAGCGTGATAATCGTAACGACAGACGCAATAATAAGCGTGGCGCTGCGGCAGCACCAGAATCTATGGCGCATGGCTTCAACAAGCCAGCGGCAGCGGTAACCCGTGACGTTAAGATTGGTGAAACCATTTCTGTAGCAGAACTTGCACAGAAGATGGCGATTAAAGCTACTGAAATCATCAAGCAAATGATGAAGATGGGCTCAATGGTTACTATCAACCAAGTACTTGACCAAGAAACTGCACAACTAGTAGCAGAAGAAATGGGTCACAAAGTAATCCTGACTCGTGAAAACGAGCTAGAGCATCAAGTACTGGCGGACCGTGGCGAAGATCAAGCGGTTGAGCCTCGTGCTCCAGTAGTAACCATCATGGGTCACGTTGACCATGGTAAAACCTCGCTACTTGACTACATTCGTCGTGCGAAAGTTGCTTCAGGCGAAGCGGGTGGTATTACTCAGCACATCGGTGCATACCATGTTGAAACTGACAATGGCATGATCACTTTCTTAGATACTCCTGGTCACGCCGCGTTTACCTCTATGCGTGCTCGTGGTGCGAAAGCAACGGATATCGTAGTGCTAGTAGTTGCAGCTGATGACGGTGTAATGCCACAAACCATAGAAGCAATTCAGCACGCAAAAGCTGCAGAAGTGCCGCTAATCATTGCTGTGAACAAGATTGATAAGCCTGAAGCGGATCCAGATCGCGTTAAAAACGAACTGTCACAACATGGCGTAGTGCCAGAAGATTGGGGCGGTGAGCACATGTTCGTACACGTATCGGCTAAAGCGGGTACTGGTATTGATGAGTTGCTTGAAGGCATCCTACTTCAATCTGAAGTTCTTGAACTAACGGCAGTTCGCGAAGGCATGGCTGCGGGTGTTGTGATTGAATCTAAGCTTGATAAAGGTCGCGGTCCAGTAGCAACAGTTCTTGTACAAGAAGGTACCTTGAAGCAAGGTGATATCGTTCTATGCGGTCTTGAGTACGGTAAGATCCGTGCGATGAAAGATGAGAACGGTAAAGCAATCACTGAAGCCGGTCCATCTATCCCTGTTGAGATTTTAGGTCTTTCTGGCGTACCTCAAGCGGGTGACGAAGCGACTGTTGTTAAAGATGAGCGTAAAGCACGTGAAGTAGCACTGTATCGTCAAGGTAAGTTCCGTGACGTTAAGCTGGCTCGTCAGCAAAAAGCGAAGCTTGAAAACATGTTTGCTAACATGGCTGAAGGTGAAGTTTCTGAACTTAACATCATCCTAAAAGCAGACGTACAAGGTTCTCTAGAAGCGATTGCAGACTCACTAACCAAGCTGTCTACTGATGAAGTGAAAGTGAACATCATCGGTCGTGGTGTAGGTGCATTGACTGAAACTGATGCAACGCTTGCAGCAGCGTCTAACGCGATTATGGTTGGCTTTAACGTTCGTGCTGATGCTCAGGCGCGTAAGACTATCGAAGCAGAGAGCGTTGACCTACGTTACTACAGCGTTATCTATAACTTGATTGATGAAGTGAAAGCAGCCATGAGCGGTATGCTTGCGCCTGAATTCAAACAAGAAATCATCGGTCTTGCTGAAGTACGTGATGTATTTAAGTCTCCTAAACTTGGCGCAATTGCAGGTTGTATGGTTACTGAAGGCATCGTTAAGCGTAGCGCTCCAATCCGTGTACTTCGTGAAAACGTAGTTATCTACGAAGGTGAACTTGAGTCACTACGTCGCTTTAAAGACGACGTACAAGAAGTTCGTAACGGCATGGAATGTGGTATCGGCGTTAAGAACTACAACGATGTTAAAGTCGGTGACCAAATTGAAGTATTCGAAACCGTCGAAGTGAAAAGAACACTTTAATATCGAATAACAAAGGGCGGCATTAGCCGCCCTTTTAGTTAAGAGCTTTGAAAGCAAACTGTCCTTCCTGTATCGATAGGAATAAAAAGCTTTAATTCCAAGTGAACCATTAAAGCTATGTATTCGTGCTAACAAATCTCAATAAAGGTAAAGATAAACAAACGCTGAAACGCTGCAAGCCCATCCATGGGCGCTTGGCCTCGGCATCCATGCATCGGACATTCAGCTTATTGCTCATCTTCACCTGTGCAAGTTCATCAGTTTGAATATAAGAAACCTTGTGCAGCCTTGTAAAAATAACGACCTTGAGTGTTATAGGTTTCTAAGTTCGGTAGGAAATAATCATGGCTAAAGAATTCAGTCGTACTCGCCGTATTGGACAACAGCTCCAACAAGAATTGGCGATGGTATTACAACGTGAGATGAAAGATCCACGAGTCGGTTTCGTCACCGTAAATGACGTAGAAGTCTCAAGAGACTTAAGCTTCGCACGTGTTTTTGTCACTTTCTTTGACGAAGATAAAGAGCAAATTAAGCAAAAGCTAGAAGCGCTACAAGGTGCTGCGCCTTACGTTCGTACCTTAATTGCAGGCCGTATGAAGCTTCGAGTCATGCCTGAGCTTAAATTCGAATACGATAGCTCATTGGTTGAAGGTATGCGCATGTCGAATCTAGTCACCGAAGTCGTAACTAAAGACAAAAAAAGAGCCGCAGAAGCCGATAGACCTGAGGATGAGCAGTAATGGCTCGTCGTTCAAAAGGTCGTGCAGTTAACGGCATTGTATTACTTGATAAAGCAACGGGCATGAGTTCGAACCATGCGCTACAGCGTGTAAAGCGTTTGTTCAATGCGCAAAAAGCAGGACATACTGGTGCGCTTGATCCATTAGCAACAGGCATGTTACCCGTCTGCCTAGGCGAAGCCACTAAGTTCTCTCAACACTTATTGGATTCCGATAAGCGTTATTTAGTCACGGCTAAACTTGGTGTTCGAACTGATACTAGTGATTCTGACGGTGAAGTTGTGCAGACTCGTCCTGTCGATTTTACTGAGCAGCAATTGATGGATGCGCTAGATACCTTCCGTGGTGATATCGAGCAAGTCCCGTCGATGTTTTCTGCGCTTAAGTATCAAGGTCAGCCATTATATAAATACGCTCGTGAAGGTAAAACGGTACCTCGTGAAGCACGTAAAATTACCGTGTACGATCTTAAGTTTATCTCCCTTGAAGGCGATGAATTGACCTTAGACATTCATTGCTCTAAAGGCACTTACATTCGTACCATCACCGATGATTTAGGTGAGCTGTTAGGTTGTGGTGCCCATGTGATCATGCTGCGCCGAACTCATGTTGCGGATTATCCTTATGAGCGCATTGTTACCGTAGAAGAAATCCAAGCCATTGCTGATAAAGCGGAAGAAGAGGGCACAGATAAATTCGAAGCCCTCGATAAACTTTTATTGCCAATGGATACTGCGGTTATGCGTTACCCTGAGGTAAACGTGCCACTGGCGATGCTTGAGTATGTAATGCGTGGGCAAGCGGTACAAGTCGCTGGATTAAAGCCTGATCAACTGTTCCGTATCAATATGGGTGAAGATGAAAACAAGTTCTTTGTCGGTATTGGTGAGATGAGCAAAGATGGTAAACTACAACCAAAACGCTTAGTGGTATTACAACCATAATATAGAAGGCTTTGAGCTGTTCCTAAGCTCAAAGCCTTCTATGATGGTATTTTATCATTTTAATATTTAGTGGCTCTTGGCGATTTTGCTAGTTTAATTAATATCTCCATAGCTTCGTGATATTTATCGCCTTGATCTATTGCATGTTTATTAAGCGCTTGTTCAAGGTCGGAAAGCGTTTTAGTAATAAAGCCTCCTACCATTCTACCTGCTACCTCACAGGCAAGCCTAGATGGTGCATCGAAAGGGTGAGTTTTTTGATATCCATCCAAATCAGCTTTTGGAATACCGAATGCACTTCCGATTTCGTGCCACTTGTTGGCAACAGGGTTTAATACATCTAATATTTCATACGTTGTATAGGCGGCAACTTTATTTAAGCCATGATCAAGCTGGCTTTTATAGTAAGGTGTTCTTGTTCTTGTTCTTGTTCTTGCTGGCTGCAATGATTGTGTAGAAGCAGGAGAACCACAGTCCATTGAATCATCGACGGGTTCTGAATCCGAATGTTGTATGAAACTTTCTGCCCTTCTTAATTGAGCTATTGTATTTTTGAGTTGAGTTTGCAATTGTTGCTTTTCTCGTTTTTCTTGTGCAAGTTGTGCGGTTAATTCTTCAATTTCTTGATCACTTATTTCATCTCGCTGCAGAAGCGAATCTTGTTGTCTCTGAAGAGCTGAAGCATGATTTTGTAAAGTTTTATAATCCCGCTGTGCTTGTTGAAGTTGCTCTTTCAATTCCCTATTTTCAGTTTCTAATCCGTTGATTTTTTCATCAATTTGCCCCTGCATGAGTTGCTGCATTTCGACATTGGTTGAATGGGGTTGCATGGGGGCTTCAGAACTAAAAAGGGTTTGGTGCGCTTCAAATTCGTTTTGCACAAGCTGAGAGAGCTGTAAAGATAAGGTGTATTGATTACACTGATTCAATGCTCTAATGACTTTTTGTAGGGTTGGTTGTGGCAGTTCTAAAAATTTAGTTACCATTTCAAGCATTTGTTTATCTATACCTTGTATCTGGTACGTGACTTCTATATTTCTAAGAACACTACGGTCAATGCCTAAATATGAACCAAGCGTAAACCAGTCAGTCACATTTTTAGAAAGGATCCGACTTAACACTGCTGGGTTATCTCTTAAAAACTTCATCATATTAGCATTATCAAGTAGCTGAGATTGATGAGTGCTACTAAGAGCATAAGGTGGCAGTTGATTAGAAACTCTAGGTGGTGCCATGGTAGATACCTTCTATGTACAAATTTTGGAATAGACTAAGTTGTTAGGTTGTAAAGTCAATTAAAACAGTAAGTTATTAATTGATATTAATGTTTTATTAATTAAAGTTTTCTGTAGGTTATTCGACTACATAGCTTGAGTTATTAATAATTTTATTTGAATATTCATTGCTTATGGCATGGAATGCCTGTAGAATTCGCAACCCTTGGACTGGATTAGTGATCGGTTCAAGTTTATTAATTGATTATTTTTTGGAGAAGTTTCATGTCACTAAGTGCAGAAGCAAAAGCAAAAATCGTAGCTGAATTCGGCCGCGGTGAAAACGATACGGGTTCTACTGAAGTTCAAGTAGCACTACTTACTGCTCAAATCAACCACCTACAAGGTCACTTCAAGCAGCACATCCACGATCACCACTCTCGTCGTGGTCTATTACGTATGGTTGCTACTCGTCGTAAGCTAACTGCTTACCTGAAGAAGACTGACGTTGAGCGTTACAACGCACTAATCAAGAAACTAGGTCTACGTCGTTAATTTCGACTTTTAGATTTTAATCTTGATAAAAAAGAGGCTTTCAAAGCCTCTTTTTTTATGCCCTTCGGTCGCCCTACAAAACGGGCGCTCAACGCACACTTAGCGTGTGCTTTTGTATGCCTGAAATTTGGCAAATATATTAGGAAAATCTAGTCAAGTCTTTATATTGCATATCAAACTGTTGAAAGCTATTAGAGTTTCTTCGAAACTCTAGAAAGTCGTGGTGCTGCACACCAGACCGCCAAAAGGGGAAGCCTCCAGCTGCTTCCCCTTTTGAATCCCCTGAGCCGCCCCAACGAAGCTAAGCGTTTCGGTAATTATTGAATAAATGCCTAACGTCTCTGATGGTACATCTGATAGGCAGGACGCCTGAATGTCGTGAAGCACATGGATGTGCGAGAACGACCATGTACCCCAGAGACTAGCCTGACGTCCATGTCAGGCTTACAGCATTTTGCATTCAATAATCCCCTCAACAGCTTCGAAGGGGAATCATCATAGCCTTCAAGGTTATTTGGAGTAGCAGCTATAGCTTATTTTTGCCCCGAATCTGGTTAGAGTTATTAGTCTATAGTTTTGTTCGACAAGAGTTTATTTTGAGTGTTTTTGGATTTTTTATGGTTTTGTGTCTTATTGTTCAGCATTCATTAAGTAATAGCAGATAGCTTATAAGTAGACTTGTATCCATAAAGGTTTGATTATGACAAGTTCATGCATACATGTTGACACCATTGTAAAGCCCTCTATGCAAAAAGAAGAGTCTTCTAAAGCTGAACAATACAAGGTAGAGGGGGAACACGGCAATAGAAGTTATACTCTAAGCACGGTGCAAATTACAATAAAGGCAAGTGTTGAGGATTTTTCTCAGGCTCCTCCACTTCATATACGTCCCTCCTTTCAACTTGATGAGCTAAGGCTCAGCCTTCAATCAATTGATAGTAGCGCTGATCAAACAGAGTTAATTACGCGTCAAAAAGCACTAAATATTAGGTCAGCAAAAGAATACTTGAAGAATATGGAGGATTATGGCTCAACACTAGACTTTGGTAATGCTGCGCATGTTTTTAACCTCTCGAGGAAAACGACAAGAGTTAGCTTTTTAAATGATAAAAATAAAACTCTGCATGATTTGTTAAGTGCTAATACAATAACCGCAGAAGGCTTTAACTTAATCATCGCTTGTTGTAGACCTCAACCAGCGAGTGGTTTTCACCATGCCTTCTGGTTGATGATAATAAAGCATGAGATTGATTTAATAGTGGACTTAACTTTCGGAGATAGAGCTCTTACTCGAGATATGTATTACCCAACATCTAGGGAATTAGTTAAAAAATATTGCAGTTTTTGTGTTAAAAAAACGACTGAATATACTGAGGTTGCAGGAGGCAAACTTTATCATTATCAGTTAAAAGGTCATTCTTCGGAAAATAAAATAAATTGTGATGTGCGAAGGTTGCACTTTTTTAAATGGAAAAGAGAGGAGAGCTGTACCCTTGAGGAATTAAGTGAGCTAGTTGATACGGTATACGGGTGGAGAACAAAAAAACTTGTAGTACATTGTGATATAGGAATTGATAGGACGGGATGCTTACTTGCTGGGGTAATATTAAAACATAAGTTTGAATCAAAAATGTTAACTTGGAAAAATTACATAGATGAGCTTGATCAAGTCATTTTATCATTAAGGCACGATAGAAATCCTTACGTCCTGCAAGATAAACAATTATACATCTTGATTGTTCGCTTGATAGAGCTCTGGCTAACTAAAGAGAGTTGATGCATAGAGCTCCTTTGCTAAAAACACTTTCTCACGGAGAGGTTTAGCTGTGTGAGCTAAGGGGATTAAGTCATAGACATAATAAATCTCGAATTCAAAATATCAAAATTTGTAACTATTCAGCCCATCTGACTCAATCTGCTTAAAATAGCAACGGTTGAGTCACCATTTTACTTGATCCTCAATGATCATTTGACCGATCTTCCCAGTATGTCATGCTGACCAAATATTTAGTCA